>CALKXV010000005.1 GCA_938005545.1 uncultured Paracoccaceae bacterium | reverse complement strand
TTTTCGAATACACATACTGATAGATCGTCTCATGGCATATCCGATGCGGTGCACGCGGCTCGATCTTCAAACGACATGCGATTTGTTCCGGTGACCAACCGTCCTTGAGCTTGGCGATGACTTCCTCGCGTAAGCTCTCATCTTGCTCCAGCTTGCGACGTTTCAGATGGCGGCGATCCGCGAGCGTCTGCGCCGTCACGTGCCAGTAGCCATCCGCTTGTGGAACCTCGGTATCATGCCACCAGTTGCGCTTGATCTCGCGATGGATTGTCGAGCGATCACGGCCGAGTGTTTCGGCAATCTTGGTCTTCGTTGCTTTGGCATGAAGCATGGTCGCTAAGATTCTACGTTCATCCAGGTTCAATTTGCGGTAGGGTCGTCTCATCACATCCTCCTGATCTGCATCAGAAATTTATCCAGTGATGCAATCCAAAATGGAATGTGCCTAGCATTACGGCCAAACCGGCCAGAATATTACAAATCGTTTTCATCGTTACGCGTACAAATGCACATTTGTCTCACTTAGGCACACTATTTTCATTTTACAGAAAAAAGCGGGGACTAGCTCTCTGCATAGGCCGACAAACTGTTCGGGTGGGGTGGTTTTGAACGGACTCGCCGACGCAAACCCATGCGCAGCAAGGCCCTTACGCGTTCTTCCGTTCCAGATGCGCACCAAGGTTGGTCATCAAATCGGTGAACACAGGGAAAGACGTGGCGATGGGGCCAGCGTCATCCACGGTTACTGGCTTTTCCGTCGCAAGACCCAAGATCAGAAATGACATTGCGATGCGGTGATCAAGACGCGCTTCGGCCTTGGAGCCACCAGGCACCGCGCGGGGACCAAGGCCTTCGACCGCCCACCAATCTTCGCCTTCGTCGACTGTTACGCCAGCCGCGCGCAACCCTTTGGCCATGGCATCAATCCGGTCGCATTCTTTGACGCGAAGCTCTTTCACGCCCTGCATCACAGTGCGACCTTCAGCGAAGGACGCCACCACCGAAAGGATTGGGTATTCGTCGATCATACTGGCAGCGCGTTCGGGCGGTACATTGATACCTTTCATGTCAGGCGAAAATCGTGCGCGCAGATCGGCCACAGGTTCGCCGCCCTCAATGCGTTCGTTTTCATAAGTCAGATCAGCGCCCATGTCGCGAAGGGTTTCGAAAAGCCCGGCCCGGGTTGGGTTCATGCCGATAGTGGGCACCAGAACGTTGGAACCTTCGATAATCAAAGCGGCTGCAACGGGAAAGGCCGCCGAGGACGGATCGCGCGGCACGTCAATGGTTTGGGGCGTGAATTCAGGCTGACCCTTCAAGGTGATGATACGTGTGGTGCCTTCGGTTTCAACGCTGAGATCCGCGCCAAAGGCTTTCAACATACGTTCTGTATGATCACGGGTCGCTTCGGGTTCGATGACAACGGTTTCGCCAGGTGTATTAAGGCCTGCAAGCAACACGGCAGATTTCACCTGGGCCGATGGAACAGACAGCTCAAAGTGCACAGGTGTCGGGTTTGCAGCACCGATCACCGTCATCGGTAAACGCCCGCCGTTGCGTCCATGGGCCGTTGTTCCAAACAGCGTCAACGGGTCTGTTACACGGCCCATGGGACGCGACCGCAGCGACGCGTCGCCGGTGAACGTCGTGGTGATCGGCGTCGTTGCCATGGCGCCCATGATCAAACGGACGCCGGTGCCCGCATTTCCGCAATCGATGACATCCTCGGGTTCGCAAAAACCACCCACACCAACACCATGGACCGACCAGTTGCCCTCGCCCAAATCATTAACCTCGGCCCCGAAAGCCCGCATGGCCGCGCCCGTCGCCAGAACATCATCGCCTTCCAGCAAGCCAGATATCCGCGTTTCGCCCACGGTCATGGCTCCCAAGATCAGTGACCGATGCGATACGGACTTATCGCCCGGAACATGAGCCGTTCCCTTTAACGGGCCCGCACGGCGTGCCGTAAACGGTTGTGGAATTCCATGTCCTGACATCTGGCATCCTTTCGCTTGGGCGTTGCTTACCGCAGGCTCTCAAGAGCGTCCACTGCCAACGCTATGCGCCAGCCCGAGGATAAGGGCGAAGCCCGCAGACGAGACGAAACCGTGCGCCCGGCACGGGCGCTCAATGCGATCAAACGGGCTTGCGGAAGGTCAGATAGGTTGGCACCCGGCCTTCGCGGAGCGCCTTTTGCTCATAGCGCGTCGACAACCAGTCATCCCACGGGCCCCGCCAGTCGGTGGCCCGTTCGGCCAGCCAAAGGAACCCCGCCTTTGGCGCTTCTTCCATGGCTTGGCGCACATAATCCTGAATGTCTGTGGCGATCCGCAACTCGGCACCTGGGGCCAGAACTTGATACAGCGGGTCCAAGTGTTCCCGAGTGACAAAGCGTCGGCGGTGATGGCGTTTTTTCGGCCAAGGATCGGGGTACAACAGGAACGCTTTTTGCACCGACCCCGAAGGAAGCACATCCATCAGATCACGTGCATCGCCCGGATGGACCCGAATATTTTTAGCACCCGCCGCCCGGATTTTGCCAAGCAGCATTGCAATGCCATTGATATAGGGTTCTGCACCAATCAACTCCACATCGGGGTTTTGAACCGCCTGATGCACAAGATGTTCGCCACCGCCAAACCCGATCTCAAGCCAAAGCGGTTTGCCGCCAAAAAGCGCATCCAGATCGAGAAGTTCGCGCTTGGGGTTCACGTCCCAGTCAACCCCGTCCAATCCGATGTCTTCCAGATCCGCCATATAGGCTTTCTGACTGTCACGCAGGGTTTTGCCGCGGATGCGGCCATAGAAATTGCGCCAAGGTGCGCCGGAGGGAGATGAACGTATCATGGGTGGTGCATGTGGCAAGCCCCCGTCGGCGCGTCAAGCCTTGCAGACCGCAGAATGCAAAGCTAAGAACGAAGCATGAACGCAGTTGACTTCCCTTTTTGCGGCGAAACACTGACGGCCCTGCCCTCGGGCGCGCTGTACTGGGCAGCACAAGACTTACTTACAGTTTCCGACCTGCACTTGGGCAAATCCGAACGGATTGCGCGACGCGGCGGACCCCTTTTGCCACCCTATGACAGCGAAGAAACCTTAACGCGCATCGCGGACGACATTCGGGTTCTTTCACCCCGGACGGTTCTTTGTCTGGGCGACAGTTTTGATGATCTGGCCGCCGCCGAAGCCATGACGGATGCACAACGCGCCACCCTTGGTCGCTTGCAAGCCGGGCGGCGCTGGCTCTGGCTCGAAGGCAACCATGACCCCGGACCGGTTGATTTGGGGGGCACTTATCTGGGCGAGTTTTCAGAAGGTCCGCTGACGTTTCGTCACATTGCAAAAGCGCAGACATCGCCCGGAGAAATTTCGGGCCATTATCATCCGAAAGCCCGTATGCGGCGTGCGAGCCGCCCATGTTTCATGACCGATGGTCGGCGACTTATCCTGCCCGCTTATGGGTGTTACACAGGCGGGCTTGACTGGACGACGCCGGTTCTGCGCGATCTTTTCGGCGCGACCGCCATCGCCTATCTGACCGGCCCGCAAGTGCTGGCCGTGCCGGTACCGCGTGCCGCATGAGCCTGACACCCGACATCGAAGCCAAGGTACGCGCGTCCTTCGACCGGCAGACCATGATGGAGACTTTGGGCGCGCGCTTGACGATGTTGCGCTCTGGTTTCGCCCAGATCACCGCGCCCTTATTGCCCGGATCGCGCCAACAACAAGGTGCGGGCCACGCTGCATTGACCTTCGCCATCGGCGACAGTGCGGCGGGATATGCCGCGCTGACGTTGTTCGACATAGACGCCGAAATTCTGACGGCCGAGATGAAAATCAATCTTCTCAGGCCAGCGGTCGGCGACAAACTGATCGCAGAAGGCAAAGTTATCAAAGCGGGTCGTCGCCTGACTGTGGTGCAGGCCGATGTCTATGCCGAAACCGATGGTGAACGACGCCAGATTGCGTTGTTGCAGGGAACCATGGTTCCCGTCTAATCGCCCGGACTTTCAAACCCGAGGGCTTTATGGCTGCCGTCACAGAATGGTTTGTTTTTGGATGCACCACACCGGCACAAAAACGCGCGCGTTCCCTGATGAACGCGTTTGCCGGACCCAGCCGTGATCTCAAGCGGGCCTTGCGCCTCGATTGGTCCGTTTTCGTGTTGAATGATGGATAAATCGGCGGATGGATCGTCGCCGGGGGCATCTTTTCCGGTGGGTTCGGGTTCGCCTGTCGCCTGAAATCCGACGTCATCGTGCGAATGATCACAAAAGGGCGGCGTTTTAGTGTGCCCGCACCGACAAAGCGTCGCCCTTATCATCGGTTCACCACCAACCGTAAGGGTGCCATGAAGCGCGATCGGGCCGTTTTCGACCAATGCCGCACGGTTTATTCCGGGGGCCGTTTCGCCTTTTCCGCCATCGAGACGACGATAGGTCAAGGCGCCCGACGGGCAGGTCTGCACCATCGCAGCGATGTCTTCCGCAGAGGCCGCATCAGATGAAACCCAGGGCCTTTGTTTGGGATCAAACACCTGCGGAAGTTTCAAAAAGCAATTCCGCGCATGAATGCAGCGCTTCATCTCAAAGTCGATCTCGATGTCTTTGCCTGTGTATGTCTTGGTCATTGCGCACTCCAGTGCTGAACATGGCCAAAGTCTAGCTGAGAATTCGAAAATGCAAAGAGCGGGGCAAGTTCGTTCTATCGTTGTCAATGGACTTAAATAGGGGGCATTGCCCCCCTTCCCGCGCAGAAAATCTGTCTGCGCGGTATGTTAGGCTGTCAGACCTTCCGGTTCTTCCAGCCCGTTCGCCCGGCTACAAGCCGTCACAGTGTTGGCCAGAAGGCAGGCGATTGTCATTGGGCCAACGCCGCCCGGCACAGGTGTGATCGCGCCTGCGACCTTGGCCGCGCTGGCAAAGTCAACGTCGCCGACAAGCCGGGTTTTGCCTTCGCCTTTTTCGTGCGCATCGATGCGGTTAATTCCCACGTCGATCACTGTTGCGCCCGGTTTGATCCAATCGCCCGGTACCATTTCTGCACGTCCAACAGCGGCCACAACAATGTCTGCGCCGCGAACCACCTCGGGAAGGTCTTTGGTGCGCGAATGGGCGATTGTGACCGTGCAGCTGTCACCCAGAAGGAGTTGCGCCATGGGCTTTCCAACGATGTTGGATCGGCCCACCACAACGGCGTTCAGCCCTGAAAGACTGCCATGGTGGTCGCGCAACATCATCAAACACCCAAGCGGGGTGCAGGGCACCATGCTTTTCTGGCCCGTGCCCAACAGACCGACGTTTGAAATATGAAATCCATCGACGTCTTTCGCCGGATCAATCGCGTTGATCACCAAGTCTTCGTTCAGATGCTTTGGCAAGGGAAGTTGCACCAAAATGCCGTGGATCGTGGCGTCATTGTTCAACTGATCGATGAGCGCGAGCAGGTCTTTTTCCGACGTGTCGATATCCAGTTTGTGCTCGACGCTTTTCATTCCGGCTTCGTGCGTGGCTTTGCCTTTCGAGCGCACATAGACTTGGCTGGCCGGGTCTTCGCCGACCAAAACGACCGCAAGGCCGGGCGTGATACCGTGGTCGTTAACCAAACGGGTCACGTGGTCTTTCACTTGCGCACGCACACGGGCTGCGAATTCCTTACCGTCGATGATTTTCGCACTCATGTCGGTCTCCCTTTATTTGCTGCGCCACGGATGGCTTGAGTTGGCGGATTTTGCAATGCGGGAAACGGACACTTTGGCGTCGGAAACGGCATTACGCCGGTGCCCAATGCCTTTGTGCAGGAACGTGCAGCCTGACACGTTCATTCAAAGCGAGGGCGCCGATCCGTTCAACCCAAGCCGTCACCCCGCGCAACCCTTTGGCCGCTCCTTTAAAGGATTTACCTTCGCCGGGGCGGGCTGCTTCGATTGTCATGGCCGGGAACTGGCAGGGGTTATTTTGCATGTCGACAACCAAAGTGGTGCCACTATCGGTCTGCAATCGCGATGACGGTGGGATATGGCTGAAATCGGGGATGCCCTTCAGAACCACAGAGGCGCCGAGCCAGCTTGGGTCAAGCGCATCTGCGCCCATGTTCGCCGCGATTTCTGTCAGGTTTTCTTCTGAGACGATCGAAATCTGCCGGGTGTTTCGAATGGTCGTGCCGATTGGATGCTGTGATGTGACGCGCGCGCAGGATGGCCGTGTGAGGCCAGCGTGGTATTCGCCTTCCATCCCTTCAAAGCCAAGCGGCATCTGATCAAGGGTTTCAGTCACAAGTTCAGGTGTATCGCGGTTTGGAACGCGACCCAGCCATGTGATGGTCGCATAGAAGTCGGTTGGAATGAGAGCGGGCATCAGAGAGCTTTCGAATGAGTGATATGCGCGGAAATTTACAGATCAATTGGGTATTCGGAAATTTGTAACGCAAAAATTTGCGCATGCCACAGTGGGGCACGCGCTTATTATTGTCGTCTGAATTTCGGCGTGTCTAGACCGAGGGTTCGGGTTCGAGATCGCCGCTGTCTTTTGGTTTTTTGCGCGCTTTGGTTTTTGGGATCGCGGTGACGCTTGCCGTGCCGTCCGTATCTGGCGGCGTGTCGTCCGGGTCATCGGTGGTTGGCGGTTCGCCGCGAATAACCCGTTCGATTTCGTCGCCTGTCAGAGTTTCGTATTCCAACAGACCCTTCGCCAGAAGAATCCATTCCTCCTTGCGTTCGCCAAGGATTTTAAGCGCGCGTTCAAGGCCGTCTTCGACAAGGCGGCGCACTTCGCTTTCGATCAGTTCTTTGGTGGCCGCTGAAACCGAGAACCCGGCGGTCTGCCCGGAATACCCTTGATGAGCCTCGGCATAATCGACGTTACCAACTTTGTCAGACATCCCAAATCGCAGCACCATTGCGCGGGCACTGGCCGTTGCTTGCTGGATGTCACCAGCAGCCCCGTTTGAAACATCGTCCTCGCCATAGTGGATCAGCTCAGCGGCTTTTCCAGCCATGGTCATCGCGATCTTTTCTTCCAGTTCGGCCTTTTCGGAAAGAAGCTTATCGTGTTCGGGCAGCGACACGACCATGCCTTCGGCAAAACCGCGTGGGATGACGGTTGCTTTGTAGACCGGATCACATTTCGGAAGCGTAAGCCCAACGATGGCGTGGCCTGCCTCGTGATATGCCACACGTTCCATCATATCAGCGGTTCGGACTTTGGAACGCCGTTCGGCGCCCATGATGATTTTGTCCCGCGAATTGTTGAAGTCTTCCATCGTCACAAAGCGGCGGCCAACACGGGCGGCTGACAAGGCAGCTTCGTTCACAAGGTTGGCCAGATCAGCGCCGGAAAATCCGGGGGTTCCGCGTGCGATGATGCGCAAATCCACATCGGGACCAAGTGGCACCTTGCGGGCATGGACACCAAGGATTTTCTCGCGGCCCTTGATATCGGGGTTCGGTACAGAAACCTGACGGTCAAACCGCCCCGGGCGCAAAAGAGCTGGGTCCAAAACATCGCGACGGTTGGTGGCCGCGACAATGATGATGCCTTCGTTGGCTTCAAACCCGTCCATTTCGACCAAAAGCTGGTTCAGCGTCTGTTCGCGTTCGTCGTTACCGCCGCCATATCCAGCGCCGCGCGAACGACCAACCGCGTCGATTTCGTCAATAAAAACGATGCAAGGCGCATTCTTTTTGGCTTGTTCGAACATATCGCGGACACGAGACGCACCCACGCCGACGAACATTTCAACGAAGTCTGATCCCGAAATTGTGAAGAAGGGTACACCGGCTTCGCCCGCAATAGCGCGTGCAAGAAGCGTTTTACCGGTGCCCGGAGGGCCAACCAAAAGCGCGCCTTTGGGGATTTTACCACCGAGCCGCGAGAATTTCTGCGGGTTGCGCAGGAACTCAACGATCTCTTCCAGCTCTTCTTTGGCTTCGTCGATGCCCGCGACATCGTCAAATGTGACGCGGCCATGTTTTTCCGTCAAAAGCTTGGCGCGCGATTTGCCAAAACCCATGGCACCGCCGCGACCCCCGCCCTGCATCCGGTTCATAAAGTAAATCCACACACCGATCAGCAGCAAGAAGGGCAAGAACGTCATTAAAATGGTGACGAAACCAGATTGTTCTTGCGGTTTCGCAGCAAAATCAACGTTGTTTTCAACCAGTAACTCCGTGCTTTCCGCACCTTCGGGCTGGATTGTCACATAGTCGCGGCCATCAGCGCCCCGGAAAACGATTTTTTCGCCGTCGACAGTGGCGTTCGACACGCCGCCCGCTTCGACCTGATCAACAAAATCTGAATAGCTGACGGTCGAGTTGGTTATGGTCGACTGACCCCCAGAAATCAGGTTGAACAGGGCCAGTATCAAAAGAAACAGCACAACCCAAAAGGCGATGTTACGGGCGTTATTCAAGGGAGGCTCCTTCGGGATACGCTTGAGCGGAGGCAGATGTACCGCTCGGTTGAGTAATTAAATAGCAATCAGAGCGGATTCTTCAACGGCGGAGTAGGAAATCAGTAAATTTGCCGCGCCCTGTGGCTTCGGCGGTCCAACCGTTTGATAATCCGGCAACAGGGGCCGCAATCAGTGTTTCCCCTTGCCAGACAGCAGGCGACGCGAGCAGAGATTGTCTTGGAATGCCCGTTTCCCGCCAATCGGGGCAATCTTTGACCGCATCGCCAAGGGCGCGAATTTCCAGAGCGTCATCGTGCGGGCCATCAAGGTACCATCGGGCGTCCCATAGCGTTTTTGTTTGGGCGCGTGTTCCACATAACGCCTTAAGCTCGCGGGTTATTCTGAAGGTGATGTTGCTGATAAAGATCAGGCAACCATGAAGAGAAAAGTTATCACCCTTTTGCACCGCTTCTTCGGCCTGAAACATTGATGTGCGACGGGGGGGATAGTCTTCCGATGACACGAACATGAGCGCCTTTGACAGCAAGCGGTACTTCATATCGGGGCTCAGGCGTTGAAAAGCAGTTCGGTCAAAAACCAGATCACCGGAATGTTCTTTGCAAATCTGTTCGGAGATTTCGCGGGCGCGGTCTTTGAGTTCCCAACTCGCTACCCCCAAATTGGTCATTGATGCTTCGATGTTTTCGGACGTCAGGCCGATTCCTTCCAGCACGGCCAGAGCCTTGCGCGCTTTCACACGATCAAATGCGGCATCGTCATTGGAGGGATCGTCGATCCAAGCTTGTTTCCTGCGTTCAAGATAGTTTTGCAAGCACACGCGGCGTTGTGACAAAAGTGGCCGCGCGAACTTCACGTCATGGCGGAAAATGTGGTCTGACATCCCGGCCAGCCCATCCAATCCTGATGACCGTGCCAACCGCATCAGAAAGGTCTCGGCCTGATCATCAAGTGTGTGCCCAAGGCAGACAACATCGCGTTTGGTATCTTTGGCCCAGTCTGCAAGCAGGGAATACCGAGACCGGCGGGCGTGATCTTGCAAGTTTCCCTTACCGTCCCAGCCTTCCCACTTCAGAACCTGATGGGGAATGCCCAAGTCGTTGCAAACGCGCGCGACATGGTCCGCTTCTTTCGCCGCCTCTGAGCGCAAACCATGATCTACGGTGGCAGCCGCCAAATCAGCGCCACCCCAATCGTTCAAAAGATGCAAAAGCGCCAAGCTGTCAGAACCGCCGGATACGGCAACACCGATGTGCTTGGGTCTATCGTCATGGCCGAAAGCCCGATCAATTGCGTCGATCAGAACCGCGTCTGACGTCACGAACAGCCCATACTGGCACGTGCGGCTTGTGCTTCGATCGAAGCATCTGACGACGGGAAGCGCGTTGAGACTTCGCCAAGTGTGATGCAAGCCTCGGACGTCTGGCCCAGACCGTTCAGCGAAACGCCCAGTTTTAACAACGCGGTCGGCGATGTGGGACCGTTCGGCGTGCCGGAATAGCTTTCAAGATAGGCGCGTGCGGCTGAGGATGTTTGGCCAAGCTTGCTTAAGGCTTCGCCCCGCATCAGATGCGCAAGGCCGGTCAAAGGGCCACCTTGGTAGGTCTCGGTGAAACGTTGCAACTGATCGGCAGCGTTCTGATAGCTGCCCTGATCGAAGCTGGTCTTTGCACGTTCGAAGTCTTCTTTTTCGGCGAAGGCCAGTTCGGCCCCGTTCGGATCAACCAGAGCAGTCAAGGTATCACCACCACTGCCATTGTTTAGGGGAGCCGCTACGACTGGCACTGAAGCAGCGGGCAGGCCCCCACCGCCAAGTGTCGTCGTTTCGCCAAGTGATCCGATGTCACAGCCCGTTTCCAGCTCGCACAGCCGGAATTCAAGATCACCAACACGGTTCGTGCCATCGCGGACAACCGAATCAACTCGATTGGTCAGGGTCTCGGTCGCGGCGGTCAGGCGCGACAATTCGGCTTCCATAGAATTCAACCGCTCCAGCGCATTCGTTCCGGACAGGTTGTTGCTTGCAGCCCCTGTGGTAGATAGCTCGCGTTTCAGACGCTGCATTTCGACGTATAGAACAGTAAGCTCCTGACGAACGTCAGCAAGCGTCTGTGCCCGGTCTTGTGCAAACACAGGTGTGGTGAACAACAAGACTGCAATCAGAATAATGCGCATTTGAACCGCTCCCTTAGAGCCCGGCACCTGCCGTCAGTACGGTAACCGAACGACGGTTCTGGCTATAGCAGGCCTCATCCGAACAAATCTCAATCGGACGTTCTTTTCCGTAGCTGATTGTCTTTAGGCGTCCGGGTGCTACGCCCTTGGAAATCAAATAGTTCTGCACCGCTGAAGCACGTCGTGCACCCAAGGCCAAGTTGTAAGCCTGAGTGCCCTGTTCATCCGCATGGCCTTCGATAAGTGCGGTGAATTCCACATTTCTCAAGAGCCAGTCGGCCTGTCCATCAAGTGTACTGGCGGAAATTGGGTTGATGGTGGATTGATCCACGTCAAACAACACTCTGTCGCCGATGCTGGCGTTGAAAAACGCAGGCGATGACGGATCGCTTGCCGATCCAATTCCACCGTTCGCACCCGTAAAGCTGCCGTCTGCCCCGCCGCCGCCGAAGCGATCTGCGTTGGTGCATGCGCCCAAGGCGAGCGCGACAAGTAGAAAGCCAGTTTTGAAAATTGTCATGGGATCACCCTTTGGTGTTTTTTTGACTGCTCTTGGCAGCAGTTTATCACCCTCTTGACCCAATGAAAACGGGCCGTTTGCACAATCTGGTGTACAGGCAAAACCATGCCGCTCGCCCACATCCACTTATGGCAACAGCGGTGACCATGCCGGGTCTGATGCTGCTGTACCCGTTGCAACCCGTTTCAGGTTCCGCCCCGATACATCGACCGAAAACAGTGCCGGTTGCCCGTCAGATCCAGCACTTTCGCGCGTGAACATCAAAACGCGGCCATTTGGCGCCCAGGTTGGTCCTTCGTCCAGAAACGACGCCGTCAACAACCGTTCGCCAGACCCATCATTGCGCATGACGCCGATATGGAACCGGCCTGCATTTTGCTTGGTAAATGCGATGAAATCGCCGCGTGGCGACCAGACGGGTGTGCCATAGCGCCCCTGGCCAAAACTGATGCGTTTGGGTTCACCGCCGCCGGTGGACATCACATAAAGCTGTTGATTTCCGGATCGGTCGCTTTCGAACACGATCTGGTTTCCGTCAGGCGAGAAGCTTGGGGCCGTTTCAATCGAAGGTGCTGATGTGAGGCGCGTTCGCTGTCCACTGTTCGGGTCCAGCAAATACAAGTCTGTATTGCCCCCCTTGGCTTCGGAATAGACCACGCGACGCCCGTCGGGGGCATAGCGCGGCGCAAAGGTCATCGTGTCGGTATCAAGGCCCAAAGCACGTTTTGAGGCCGCACCCACAGCGATCTCGTAAATCTGGGGAAATCCGGTCTCATAGCTTGTGAACAACACCCGGTCGCCCGTGGGCGAAAATCGAGGGGCCAGAACGATGGACGAAGCATCAGACAAGTACTGAACGTTGGCGCCGTCGTAATCCATGATCGCAAGGCGTCTTTGCCGCGCGTCCTTCGGCCCTGTGGTTTCCACATAAACAACGCGGCTGTCGAAAAAACCGTCTTCGCCAGTGATCCGCGCATAGACCTGATCCGCCACCTTGTGGGCCACACGGCGCCAGCTGGCCGTGTCACCGGCAAATTGCAGGCCTTCACCCAAAGGCGCACCGGTGAAAATGTCGAACAGGCGGAACTTGACCAAAAGCCGGTTGTCAGACGAAAGGGTAACCGCCCCCACGATCAGGGCTTCGGCGTTGATGGCTTTCCAGTCTGCATAAGCCACTTCGGCGTCGAACCCAGCCACCTGACTGATATAGGCCGACTGGGGAATGTTGCGAAACAGCCCCGTGCCGGACAAATCATCGGCAACCACCTGAGTGAGTTGTGAGGCAAACTGCGCGGCAGCGGCGTTTTCGGCGATGAAGGGGGCCACAGCGATTGGCACCGGTTCGATCACGCCTTCGGTGATTTCAATCCGTAAAGGACCGGAACGTTCTTGCGCAACCACCGGCAAAGCCAGTGTTGCGGCACTGATCAGGGTCAGGAAAAATCTCATCATCGGTACTGCATTCCTTGCGGGTTAAAGGTTGCTTCGATTACACGCCATTGACTGTATTTTTCAGCCGGGAGTTTGTAGCCACCGGATTCATTTGAACACCGCAAAATCGCTCGGCGCGCTTTGTCATAGGCCGCTCTTTGTGCGGCGGCTTCACCGCCTTCGGCGCGGACCAGTTCAACCTGATTGTTCACAACACGACCGGATCGGTCGAGCTCAAACCGAACCGTGACTTTCACATTGGCTGCGCGCCCGCCTGTATCGACGTTCCAGCAATTTCCCACGGCAAGACGGAACGCAGTCGTTTCGCCGCCAGTCAACGGTGGTCCATTTTGCACCGGTGTTTCGCTGGGTGTGTCGTCATCAGCCAAGGCCGCAGCCACGGCATCATCTGTTGAAGTGGTATCGGTAATGGTTGGCGTTTCGGGTGTTTCCTCCGCCACGCGCTGCGGTCTTGCGGGGCGCGTCCGCGGGCGTTTCGAACTGACGACGGCGGCGGTGTCTGTTTCTTCGGCTTCGGTCACAATCCGGTCGCTGGCCTGTTCGGGGGCTGCCGGTGTTTCTTCGACCACTTCTTCAGGCAGGGCATCCGGTGCCAACGCCGTGTCTTCGATCAGGTCGGGGCCAGTTTCCACATCTGGAGGCGGGGCGACTTGCGGCACGGGTGCAACGCGCGGTGCGGGTGCGGCCACCTGATCGGGTTCCAGTGTGGTGCCGTCCTGTTCGGTTGGGGGCGCTTGCACGGTCGGCGCATCGTCGACGACAATCGCATCAGGCAAAAGCTGTTCGACTTCAAAATCGGGCGCATCGGGGCTATCGGGTGTTTCAATCGGTTGCGGAGCTGGCAGCGCAGGTGCGGCTTGGTCTTCCGGGGTTTCAGGAGCCGTATCTTCGTCAGGTGCCGCCACATCAGGCGCAACGGTTTGCGTATCCGGCGCAACGCCAGGCGGTGTCAGAGCGGCGAATTCTTCTTCCGAGAAGATCGAAACTTCGGACAAAACGACGGGTTCGGGGATCTGATCACCGGCAAAGAGCCCTCCGAAAAGGACCACAAGGATTAGGCCTATGTGCCCGCCCCCCGAGATGTACCACCCAAACCGCATTGGCGACTATTCACCCCCGAGCGTCGGGCCGCCTTGTTCGGTGACCAAGCCGATATCCGTGATGCCAGCGGCATTCAAAGCGCCCATGACCTGCACGACGCGGGCATAGGGAATGGCCCCGTCCGCGCGTAAAAAGACCTTGTTCGACGCACGTTCCGTCAGAATCGCCTGGAGGCGGGGGATGATTTCATCGTCGGCCACTTCGGTCGTCTGGATCGTCGTAAGCCCTTCGGCTGTTAGCGTGACGGTCAGGGGTTCCTCCTGTTCGCTGGGCAAACTTTGCGCGGCGGTTTCCGGCAGTTCAACCGGCACACCAACCGTGGTCAAAGGGGCTGCGACCATAAAGATGATCAGCAAAACCAACATGACATCGACGAATGGTGTCACATTGATTTCTGACATGGGCCGCGCACGGCGACGACGACGCCCGCCTGCCCGTTCGCCCTGAACAACACCGGCGCCCATCAGCCTTGATCCAACTGGCGCGACAGAAGCGTCGCAAATTCATCTGCGAAACTTTCGTACTTTGCGATGATCCGATCACTGTCGGACGACAATTTGTTGTAGAAAATCACAGCCGGGATGGCCGCCAAAAGTCCAAGCCCCGTTGCCAATAGCGCTTCTGCGATACCGGGGGCCACAACGGCCAAGTTGGTCGATTGCTGCTGCCCGATCTCGATGAAGGCGTTCATAATGCCCCAAACGGTGCCGAACAGCCCGACAAACGGAGCGGTTGACCCGATGGTGGCCAAAAGCGGCAGGCCCTTTTGCAGGTCTTCGGCCTCTTTCTGGATCGCGACGTCCATAGATCGGTCGATGCGCATATGTGCGCCACCAATTGCTGCGCCATCATCACGATGAGAACGACGCCATTCCGTCATGCCAGACACAAAGATCCGTTCGGTGCGCCCTTTTGGCGAAGTTCCAATTGAATCGTATAATGTGTCTAACGGTTCACCTGACCAGAATGCGGCCTCGAACCGCTTCGATTCCCGGCGCGACACGCCGTATTGGCGGTGTTTATTGACGATCACCGCCCAGCCCCAAAAGGAGGCGACGATCAATAAGATCATGACAAGTTTGACGGTGAATGTCGCGCGGGCGAATAAGGCCCACATCGAAAAATCCGTCTCAGCGGCCAGCTGAAAGGCTTCGGTTTCCATTGCTCTGCTCTCTTTTGACCCTGTTTTAGTTTTATTTGGGTCCCTCGTTTTCAAGGAGAATAGCCGAATGCCAGAAGATATGGAATATCAAGCCGGGATGCTTCGGTTTTCCGCGCCTAAGTGGTTAGAGTTCGGCGAACATCCGCCGGAAGACGTGCGGGCCGACCATCCGCCGTCAACGCGACCAAGGTGACTTCGGCTTTAAAGAGCGTCGTGCCCGAGCGGTGGATCGTTTGGGTCAGGATCAAACGCGCGCCGGTGGATTTCGACACTTCGGTTTGAACCGTAAGAACATCGTCAAAGCATGCGGGCTGTTTATAGTCGGCTTCCAGGCGGCGAACGGCAAAGACAATCCCGGCATCGGCTTTCAACTGAACTTGGTCGATACCCAGCTCGCGGACCCATTCCGTGCGCGCACGTTCGATGAATTTCAGGTAGTTGGCATAATAGACGATGCCCGCCAAATCAGTGTCTTCGTAGTACACGCGCATGCTGAAGTCATGGCTCATGCAATATCACCGATCCGGGCTGCCAAGCGTATGGCGTGGCTTGGATCGCTGGCGACGTCCGGCATCACCGGATCATAGGCGGCGCTAATGATCGCGGCGATATCAGGCCGCAATATGATCTGACCGGCTGCTTGCCCCAAGGGACCAGCGCCGGAAAAGGCTTCTTCGGCCCAAAGCAGGCTGGCCAAAGTGGCTTCCGCCAAAGCAAGATCTTCGGCCGGCACCTCCGACAACGCGTCGTCCATGCACAAAAATGTGAACACAGCTTTGATCGCACCACCATCGTCAAATCGATACAATCGATACCGATTGGCGCCTTCGCTTTCCAACCGCGTGACCAAAGGCAAAAGATCGGGCACCAGTTTGTCGAGATCAGGCGTTTCCAACAATTCGCCCCAATCGCGAAAGAAAAACCAAAGGAAGTTGCCGCCAAGCTCGGGATCGGTGTCAGACATGCTGTGGCCTGCCATCGACATAACAGCTTCAATCGCGCCTTTCACGACAGACAAGGTCGTATCATCGACACCGAAGACGATCGGCACCACGGGCCTGCCCCACCTGGCAAAGAGGTAATCCCCATCGTGACGTGTAAAAAAGCGTTGAACAACTGACGGTTCCATCATCGCCTCCTTCGCTACTGTCATTTCAAACCACGGCTTCGGCCTTTTTCCGAATGCGCTGACGTGGCGTGGGTCATAGCAATGACCCTTGCCCTGGTGTTTCTGGTGCGGCCATCCCCAAATGTGACCAGGCTTTTGCTGCCAACATCCGCCCGCGCGGCGTTCTTTGGATCAGACCTTGTTGCAACAAATAGGGTTCGATCACTTCTTCTATGGCGTCGCGACTTTCCGACAAAGCCGCCGACAGTGTTTCGACGCCAACCGGCCCGCCCTGATAATTCTCGGCAATCAACGTCAGGTATCGCCGGTCCGCACCATCCAGCCCCAGCCCATCGACGCCAAGCCGTGTCAAAGCGTTATCTGCCAGCTCGCACGTCAAAGTACCATCGCCTTCAACCAGTGCAAAATCCACGACGCGGCGCAGCAAGCGTCCTGCAATGCGAGGCGTTCCGCGCGCCCGTCGGGCAATTTCGCGCACGCCTCGCTCATCGCTTTCGATCTGTAACAATCGCGCGCCACGGGAGACGATTTCGAAAAGCTCATCTTCGGTGTAAAACTGCAAACGGATCGGAATACCGAACCGGTCGCGCAGTGGTGTCGTCAAAAGCCCAAGGCGCGTGGTCGCACCGACCAGGGTAAAGGGCTGCAATTCGATCCGCACTGTGCGGGCAGCCGGGCCTTCGCCGATGACAAGGTCCAGCTCAAAATCCTCCAAGGCGGGATAAAGCACCTCTTCTACCGCTGGGTTAAGCCGATGGATCTCGTCGATAAACAGCACATCGCGCGCTTCAAGATTGGTCAGGATCGCAGCCAAATCGCCCGCTTTGGCCAGAACCGGACCACTGGTCATGCGAAAGTTCACACCCAATTCGCGTGATATGATCTGGGCCAGAGTTGTCTTTCCCAAACCCGGCGGCCCATGGAACAACGTGTGATCCATCGATTGGCCACGCTGCTTGGCGCTTTCGATGAAGACATGCAAATTTGAACGCGCTTCAGCCTGGCCGATAAAGGCCCCAAGGGTTTTTGGCCTGAGCGCGCGGTCACTGTCGTCCGGGCGCGGCTCGGGGCGCAGTGTGGGGTCAGGCTCGCTCATTCTTTTGGTGCCAAGCGCCTAAGGGCCGAACGGATCAGATCGGGGGTTTCGGTGCCCTCGCCCGCATTGGCCGCTTCCGCAACCGCAGCCGCGGCTTCGCCCGGCGCATAGCCGAGGTTTTGCAAGGCGGACAGCGCTTCGGCTTGGCCGGAAGCTGGGGGTGCCGCCATGGGCGTCGTCTCAATAACGACCGCCTCGCCGTCGTCGATCATCGTCTTGGCCAAAGTTTCGCCCGGCATCGCCATCATCGCCGGTGCTTTGCCTTTCAACTCATTTACCACCCGTTGTGCAATCTTCGGGCCAACACCCGGTGCTGCTTTGACGGCGGACCAATCGCCAATCGCAATTGCGCGAGATACACCTTCGGGACCCAATGTGCCCAAAATTGCCATAGATGCCTTGGCTCCGATCCCTTGGACACCCATCAACAAGCGATGCCATTCTTTTTCGACCATGGTCGGGAACCCGAACAACTGAAGTATGTCTTCGCGCACCAGAAGTTCTGTGAACAATGATGCTGCCTCGCCTGCGCCGGGCAATGCGGCCAAAGTGCGTTCACTGACAAACACCACATAGCCGACGCCGCCGACATCCAAGAGCACGTGATCGTTGCCCCGGTATCCGATCCTGCCCGACAGACGCCCGATCATACCGTAACCTCGACCCGTTTTCTGGTTTGCATCATATGGGCGTGGCAAATCGCTATGGCCAAGGCATCAGCTGCATCGGGCCCGGCGATTTTAATCCCTGGCAATTGCATCCGCACCATATGTTCCACCTGGCGTTTGTCAGCATGGCCCACACCCACGACGGCCTTTTTCACCGCGTTTGGCGCGTATTCGCCCACATCGATACCCGCGCGCGCCGGAACCAGCATGGCGATGCCGCGCGCTTGGCCCAGCTTCAAAGTCCCGGCACCATCCTTGTTGACGAAGGTTTGTTCCACTGCGGCTTCGTCGGGGTCATAGGCCGCCCAGACGGCCGTTAAGTCGTCAAAGAGCGACACCAACCGCCCGCCCAACGCACCTTTGCTGGTTTTGCAAATACCGTTTGCAACATGGCTCAGCCGAGAGCCCGAGACATCCACAATACCCCATCCCATGGCCCGCAAGCCCGGATCCAGCCCCATCACCCGCATGTTTTTGACCTGCTCATTTGCCTTTTGAACGGACCTAGCACGAAACGCGAACATCTTCCAAGAAATTTACGGGCTTATGTATCAAACGCACCAGAAATCTACCTTACCAGTACGCCTTTGTGAATCCATAATGGGGCCATGCAAGACAAGACCATCGACAACATCCTTCGCCACCTACACCGTGAGTGCATGAACGACCGCCACGACGGGCTAGGGCATGTGGTGGCACTAATGCGCCTCAGGGGCGTTGAGCCGGATTTCAAGGCTAAGCACGCTAAGATGGGGTATCGGAAGGGGCGAGAGGTTGAGCGAACAACCGGGGATCACCACAGGTAAGGTTCGAAAATCGACTTCAATTCATCCTTATCTCTTTGGTTGATGAACCGCGCAGACAAGAGGGCATCGAGTATTTCAGGTGCATACCTATAGGATATTGTGCCTATCACTCCGCCTCTATTGAGCGCATCCTGAATTTCATATTCATCGATCTCATTTATTGAGCAATCAACGTGGCTGTCGTGATCCAAAAAATCATTTTCAGCTTTCGATATTGCAACACACGGCCTAATGTTATCTCGTGTATTCACTCTAAGAAACCAGCCGGTCCCATAGTTTAAACAGGCTTGCATCTTCCATTTTTGAGGATTTATCGACCTGTCGTACAGCCAGATAACTTCGAAAAAGTCGATCAATTCTAGAGCCTTACGTGTGGCGCGCTTTCTTTGATGAACCGAACTATGCTTTCTCTGTTTGGCACATCATCAATCATGTCTTCATAGCGCATCCGGTCACCATTCGCTACTTGCCAATCGCGCCCGTGAGTGGCGGCAGTTCGGGATGTAAAATTCATTCCCGAAGAAAGCGCAAAACCAGCTTCTAGATGCTCCATTTCGCTTTCTGAGAACACAGACATGTCGGGCTTCGAATTGCCTTTAGTGGACAGCCTATAGCCCTCTAGACGCCAAGGCGTTTCTTCAGCCTCTACCTCCCAGAGAAAGAGGCCTTCGCCTTTCATCATTTGGTAAATTTCAAGCGGAACAGGGCCGTACTTCATAGCCTTGTAGTTGGCACCCCAAATGGGCTGAAAATGCTCGTTAATATGAGATTTGTCGGCAAAATAACAAGTTTTTAGGGCCGCGTGCAGATCTACCGCAGTTCCGTGACTTACCATCCAGTGTATGGCAGCATAGGCCTTCTGAGTTGAAAAGCGATAAGTTGCGTCCATACCCAAGATATATTACGTCAAGACCTTATTATTCAATGGACCATATTGTTTTGTGATCCTTATGTGTGCAGCTTGGCAACTAAGCCGCCCGCTGCCAATACCCCTTCCACTGACGCGATACAGGCGACCCCATGGCGTTGCTGACAACGATGTGGGCCAGCGTACCGTTGTCGGTGCGGCGGTTGTCTTCAAGCCATGCAGCGTGGTTGGCGTACTGGTAAAGGTACTGTGGGCTAACGTGGTGGTGCTGGCCCTGAACCATGCGGCGCAAGCGTGAGAAATAGCTTTCCACCCAATTCGTATGCTTGCCGTGGTCGCTGTAGATTTCCGAGTGGTTCACCCGATCAACATCCCAACCCATGTGCAGTTCGTCCCAATGCGCGGCCTCGTCGGCTGACATGGTGGACATGCGGGATACGTTCTCGTTTGCCAGCGCTACACCTTCACCCTCAGACATGCGCACGAAAGGCAGTGTGCGGCCTTCACGCTCACGCATGGTGATGACAACGCGGCGCTTGCCGGTCTGATTGCGCTTCAAGCGACGGTCAACGCGCTTGGCTTTCTCGTTGTGTGGGCGGATGTGACCGCCAAAGAATGCCCCGTCGATTTCCACATGACCTTCCAGCACTTCGCCCGTGTGAACTTCCGATGCCATGGCTTCGCGGATTTTATGCGCCAGAACGAACGCCGTTTTGTACTGGCAATCAATGTCGCGGGATAGCTGAACCATGGACACGCCCTTAGAGGCGTTCACCAGAATGCAAATCGCAGCCAAGAGGTCCACAAAGTCCATCTTGCGCGACGCAAAGATGGTGCCCGAGGTGACGCTAAACTGGTGGTGGCAGTTCTTACATTTGAACTTGCGGCGCGTGGTGATCTTGTAGGCGTCGTCGTGACCACAGTGCGGGCAAACGGCTTCCCCACCGGTCTCAGGCCAACGCATTTCGCAGAAGGTTTTATAGGCCGCGTCTTCACCACCCTTGTAAATCTGGCGCAAAGAGAGCGTCCGAGATTTAGCTGAGAGAAGGAAGTGTTGGGCCATGATCCTACTGTGTTCGTTGATTACATATCGTACATAGTATGGTGACATACTAAATGCAATAGGTTATATATCGAAAACAGTATAATTTTATCGGAGTCGATATGCCTGAGCAGAGCCAGTGGGAACAACAGGCCGCAAATCTTCTAAAGGCCGAGTTAAAGCGCAAGGGGGTGACTTATGCCCAACTTGTTGAAAGGCTTGCTGATATTGGAATCAGTGAAAAAGAGGTGAACGTCGCTAACAAGCTATCCCGAGGGAAGTTTAGCGCGGCGTTTATGTTGCAATGTTTAAAGGCCATCGGCGTACAGCACTTTTCGCTGGACTAGCCCTCTTAGCAGCGTTCGCTATGGGCGGTTACATTCTTGGCTTCCAGCTAGGAGAGCAATCCGGCGAGCATGATGCACATACCCAAGAATACGCACGCCATGCCGCTGAGGAGATAGAAGCCACCTGCTTGGGGCGAGGTAGAGCTTTCGAGGCGGAATGCATTGCTCGTATTATAGAGGCCGCTAACGAAGACAAGCGCGCCCAATCCGATTTGAATGCTCAAAGGAATATGGCCCGTTGGGCGCTTTTGATGCTGTTCGCTACTGTCGCGATGGCCATTACCACGGGGTGGGGCGTTTACTATGTCTGGCGAACCCTTGGCGTCACCCGCGAGGTGGGGCAGGCCCAAGCACGGGCGCATCTTCACTTTGAAATCGTTGACGTGAACATTGACGCTATTGAAATAGATGGGGTTGAGCATGTCAGAGCAAACTTTAAGGGGAACATTTGTAATACAGGAAACTCCCCCGCACACAGAATTAACATTCTTTTCGACATCTTTCAGTCGAACGTTGGTGAAGTGGTTGCAGTTAATACTGATGGCTCTGAACTTCCCAACTCGCAAAAAAGTATGTCTGCGATTCCATCGGGCGGAGATGTCACCGTTGAATTGAAGCGAACTTTTCCTGCCGATCTTTTGGCGTTTAGAGAGACGCGAGCGCATGTAGGCCTCAGTTACGTCATAAAATGCGTCGATGTTTTCCAAATCGAGGTCTACGAACCGATGGTCTCCGGCGTTTTTAAGGAACACCCCGTCGGCTCGGGATCGTACGTCTTCGCTCAGTCCATAATCGCATCCAACGAGTAAGCCGATAAGAGCGAATGCACTAATCATCGCTCAGCCCTTGGTGCGTTTGATACATAAGTCCGGAAATTTACGGGCTTATGTATCAAGCGCACCAAACATAGCCCATCGGATTCTGATAGTGAATCCCTATGCAAGACAAGACCATCGACAACATCCTACGCCATCTACACCGTGAGTGCATGAACGGCAGGCACGACGGGTTAGAGCATGTAGTGGCCCTAATGCGCCTCAGAGGCGTAGAGCCGGACTTTAAGGCTAAGCACGCTAAGATGGGGTACAGGAAGGGGCGGAAGGTTAGCCACTTACGTATTAACAAATTTACTTAGTTGGGCGATCTTTTGGATGAACCCACCAGTTAGGCGGTTCGTATTCATCTGGACGCCTAATTGGCTTATTTGTTGATCCAAATTCGAACGCGTCCATCACTGATTTCTCAATGTCGGCCTTGGTCAACGAAAATTTGCCATCAACATATGGCTGCATCTTGTTGGGCGATTTTTTATTCGGTGGCGCAACGCTGAACAGTTTCTTGGAACTTCCAAAGCGTTCCTTGAATTTGCGCGCGGTTGCGGCCTGATCCGAGTCAGCGCTAAGCAAATACGCTACGTCATAGACATCATCCACGGCATCAAAAAGTAGCTCAACTGCAACATTTATGTCGGACTGTTTTTCTGTATATTTTCCAGCGGCTTCATCAAAAACATGGTGACCTTTGAGAATTGTCACGCCCTTAGCTTCTTGAACTCTGTTGAACGTATTATGGCGATCTCTACTGTTCGGGAGGTGTGATGGAACGGCCGTGCAAAATGTAACCTTTACAAGGCTGTAGCCACCTTTTTCGACTATTCTGTTCGAAATATCCCAGAGATTATTCCACTTTAGAAAATCTTCGTTCATCTCTTTTATGGGATGATACAAATTGAAACCATCGATGTAGACCGCTGCTCTTTTTGCTTGATCACCGGTCACTTCGATACTATCTTTCCATTACCACGCTGTACTGTTCCCAGTATAGCAGCCCCGGCGCTTGCGACCGGGGTTTTCTTTTATCTGAGCCACAACACTTATTACCTATGCGGCCCGCTGCCAATACCCCTTCCAGTTGCGAGATACTGGCGAACCCATGGCGTTAGACACCACGATATGCGCCAGTGTGCCGTTGTCGGTGCGGCGGTTGTCTTCCAGCCATGCAGCGTGGTTCGCGTATTGATGGAGGTACTGCGAGCTTACGTGGTGGTGCTGGCCAGGAACTCCGAAAATATTACTGTTTTAAAACCAGATCGTTGTTGCCATGCGGTGGACAGACAAGGTCTGAAAGCGCCCAAAAGCAGTCCAAATACGACAAAACCGGTTCACTTTTTTCTCTTTTATATTAATAACTTATTACAATATGCGACCCATGCGAAAACTGCATAGGTGACATGCAGAAATCCGTCTTGCTTAAGGTCGAGGATACTCCTACCTGCGATCCAGAACGTAACATCAGCCAAAGGAGACCAACCATGGCCATCACATCGAATAGCGTCCGCACTGCCAACTTCATCGACCGTGCCCAATTGTCATTGACCGGGTTTGTCTCGGGTTTGGTCCATTGGAACGAAGTTCGCCGTACGCGGATGGTATTGTCCAAACTCAGCGCACGCGAGCTGGAAGATATCGGCCTGTCGCGCGGCGATATCGACCGGATCGGATAACACCCAATTTTTGGGCGTGGCATCAGGCAGGGGTTTCGTCTGATGCTTTCGGAATTGGCCGGCTCTTTGAGCCGGTCTTTTTCGTATATAAGCCGCAAGGTGTCGGGATTTGAACAGCCTTTCCGTGGGCTTGCGACAGGATTATTGGTGTCCTGTTCAGCGACCAAAGGCGAAAATTGATGTCATATGATACGCAACCGAAGGCAAGCCACTTTGTGGATGGCGCCTATTTGGAAGACAACGGGGGCGACGCAATTTCGGTGGTCTATCCGGCGACCGGTGCCGAGATCGCAATGATACATTCGGCAACAGATGCCGTCGTCGAAGCCGCGCTTTCGTCCGCAGTTCGCACACAAAAGGAATGGGCCAAATGGACAGGGCGTGAACGCGGCCGTGTCCTGACCGATGCGGCACGCCTGTTGCGGGAACGGAACCGGCCAATGTCTGTGTTGGAGACTTATGACACGGGCAAACCTTTGCAGGAAACGTTGGTGGCCGATGCGACTTCGGCAGCGGACGCTTTGGAGTATTTCGGCGGATTGGCGGGCGGATTGACCGGCGAACATGTGCAGCTGGGCGACGACTGGGTCTATACCATTCGCGAACCTTTGGGAGTTTGCGTCGGGTTGGGCGCCTGGAATTATCCGACACAGATTTCGTGTTGGAAGGGTGCGCCTGCATTGGCTTGCGGCAACGCGATGATCTTCAAACCCTCCGAAACGACGCCGCTTTGCGCGTTGAAGATTGCTGAGATCCTGCTTGAGGCCGGTGCGCCGCCGGGCCTTTTCAATGTGGTGCAGGGCTTGGGCAATGTCGGGTCGTCGTTGGTGCGCGATCCGCGCGTGGCAAAAGTGTCATTAACCGGGTCAGTACCAACAGGACGCCGCGTTTATGCCGCTGCCGCCGACGGAATGAAACACGTTACGATGGAGCTTGGCGGGAAATCTCCGCTGTTGATTTTCGAAGACGCGGATTTGGACAATGCCGTGGGCGGCGCGATTTTGGCGAACTTTTATTCCTCGGGTCAGGTCTGTTCGAACGGGACCCGCGTGTTTGTTCAAAAGGGCATCAAGGACGCTTTCCTTCAGCGGCTAGTCGAACGCTTGGGCAATGCCAAGATTGGTGATCCGATGGACGAAACCACAAGCTTTGGACCATTGGTCAGCCAGCGTCAGATGGAGATTGTTCAAGGGTACATTACGCGCGGTATTGCCGAAGGCGCACGCTTGGTCACAGGCGGTGAACGTCTTGATCGCGAGGGGTTTTACCTACAGCCCACAGTGTTCTCAAATGTGACCGACGACATGACAATCGCGACCGAGGAAATTTTTGGCCCCGTCATGGCCGTGCTGGATTTCGACAATGAAGACGAAGCAATCAAGCGCGCCAACGCCACGCCTTTCGGTCTGTCGGCGGGCGTGTTTACCCGCGATTTGTCGCGCGGTCATCGGGTGATCGGCGCGCTTGAAGCCGGCAGTTGTTTCATCAATTCCTATAACGACGCGCCGGTCGAGGCTCCTTTTGGGGGGCACAAAATGTCGGGTGTCGGAAGCGAAAACGCACGCTATGCGCTTGAGCATTATAGCCAACCCAAGTCCGTATATGTGCGCATGGGCGACGTTGAGGCACCCTTTTGAATAAGCCGGACCATGTTGCAGATTACGAGGCGGATTATGTGATCGTCGGTGCGGGCAGCGCCGGATGCGCGATGGCCTTTCGTCTGGCAGAGGCCGGGCGAAGCGTCACGGTGATCGAACACGGTGGCAGCGATTGGGGCCCGCTGATCAATATGCCCGGTGCTTTGAGTTACCCCATGAATATGGCGCGCTACGACTGGGGGTTTAAAACCGAACCGGAGCCACATTTGGGCGGACGTCGGTTGGCCTGCCCCCGCGGGAAGGTGATCGGTGGGTCGTCTTCGATCAACGGGATGATCTATGTGCGCGGCCATGCACGCGACTTTGATCACTGGCGCGACGTAGGTGCGGACGGCTGGAGCTATGCCGACGTGCTTCCTTATTTTGAGCGAATGGAAGACTGGCACAGTGGCGGCCACGGCGGCGCATCCGAGTGGCGCGGTTCAGGCGGACCACTGCATGTGACACGTGGCAAGCGCGACAATCCCTTGGTGCAGGCCTTTGTCGAAGCTGGTCGCGAAGCGGGCTATCCGGTTACCGGCGATTACAATGGTCATCAACAAGAAGGCTTTGGCCCATTTGACATGACCGTCTGGAAGGGCGAGCGATGGTCTGCGGCCAAGGCTTATTTACGACCAGCCGAGGCAACCGGAAAGTGCCGCGTCCTGCGCGCTTTGGCGACACGGGTTATGATTGAAGACGGGCGCGCGACCGGCGTTGAAGTGGTCAGGCACGGTAAGCGCGAAGTGATTTCGGCACGGGCCGAAGTAATTCTGGCGGCATCAGCGATCAATTCGCCCAAGATTTTAATGCAGTCCGGGATCGGCCCAGCGGCGCACTTAAACGAACACGGGATCAATGTGATTGCTGATCGCGCGGGCGTTGGACAGAACCTTCAGGATCACCTTGAACTTTACGTGCAAGCCGCCGCCTCGCAGCCTGTCAGCCTGTATAAATATTGGAACTTAGTCGGAAAAGCTTACGTGGGTGCACGTTGGTTATTGGCCCGCAACGGGCCCGGTGCGTCGAACCAGTTCGAAAGCGCGGGGTTTATTCGCTCGGCTGCCGGCGTGGATTACCCAGATATACAGTTTCATTTTCTACCGATTGCCGTGCGTTATGACGGGCAGGTCAGTTCAGCCGGTCACGGGTTTCAGGCCCATGTCGGACCGATGCGCAGTGCGTCACGCGGCGCTGTGACTTTGCGATCGTCCGATCATTTAGAGCCGCCGCGCATCCAGTTCAACTACATGAGTGCGCAAAGCGACTGGCAGGATTTTCGAACCTGCATTCGGTTGACCCGCGAGATTTTCGCTCAGCCTGCCTTCGCACCATTTTACGACCGCGAGCTGATACCGGGTGCCGATGCACAAAGCGATGAAGCCCTCGACGCCGTGATACGCGACCATGTGGAAAGCGCCTATCACCCTTGCGGAACGGCAAAGATGGGACGGCGCGATGACCAAATGGCTGTGGTGGATGCCGAGGCGCGCGTGATTGGCGTGGAAAGGCTGCGGGTGGCTGACAGTTCGATCTTTCCAAGGATCACCAATGGCAATCTGAACGCCCCGTCGATTATGGTCGGTGAGAAAATCGCAGACGCCGTGTTGGGTCGATCGCCACTGACGCCCAGCAATCGCGAACCTTGGATGCACCCGGACTGGCGAACCAAGCAGCGGTGAATATCGTCGTGGGTTATTGCGCGATTATGCCTTCGGCAATCCAGTCATCGAAAATCGCCAGTGCCGCTTCGGCGAAAGCCCGGTCGTTTATATGCGCGTCAATATTCGTCAGCATACCCGCTGGAATTACCTTTTGCATTTCATCCATAAAGGCGCCTAGGCCTTCGGGATCATATGCCGGTTCGTCGAATTTGTCCCATTCCTCAATGCCTTGCATGGGTAAAAGAACCTGAACCGGGGCTTTGGAAACTAATACGCGACGGGCAACTTCCCGCGCAGTTTCGCGGCGTTCTTCTGGATTCAAAGCCGAGGATTTGATCAGTCGATTGTGCGCATGAAACGGTCGGTCAGCATATTGGGCCGGAATATCCTGCCAACCCGCAAAGTCGATCAAGTCAAGACATCCGGGCGCAATAAGTTGCGGAATTCCTGCGCGACCGGCATTCAACATCCGATCAGCCCCCGCATTCACGACGGATCCGCCAAGCAAATTGCCAATTTCGGGCAATGCGAAATCCATCACGCAGGCGAAGCCGCCTTGCGCTGCAATTTTTTCAAAGGCCATGCCGCCCATTCCCGTTGCATGGAAGATCGCCACTTCGAAACCTCGGTCTTCCAATGCCGGTTTCAGGATTTTCATGTAGGACAGGCACGATGATCCAAGCGACGTCATACCGACAACCGGCCGCGTCGAGTTGGGCGGTTTTACGGCCCGCGCAGCCCCAAGAACTGCGCCCGCCGCTTGGCTAAGCGAAGATTTACAAACGCCGTTCAGACCAAAAAGCCCGCCAGCCCAAAGGATCATTTGGATGTCGGGCGAAAGACGTTCGGCCGGGATTAGCGGCGAAAAGGACACCGTCGAAACGACATATTTCGGCACGCCAAGAGGCAGTGCCTGACAGACATCAAGCGCCAGATCTGTGCCCATAGTGCCACCCAAAATGATCACCCCATCAATTCGCCCAGCCTTGTACAGATCGGCGGTTTGCTTGGCAGCACCACGCGCCATGATTTGCATCGCCTGGTTTTCGTCGCCCGCATCGATGGCGGCTTGAATTGTTGAACCGGCGGCTTGAGCAACGTCACTCTTGGACACATCGCATTGCACAGAGGGATCGCCCAATACACTGACATCCATCGTCAACACACGGCCGCCCTGATCCTGGATGACATTTGCCAAATAAATCAACTCATCGTCTTTAGTGTCGTAAGTGCCGACAATCAAAATGGTTTTGTCATTCATTTTCGGCAATCCCTGATATAGGTATATGGAGATATCGACGCTCAGACAATCATCGTGCGAATACGATTAATCCGTTTATTTTGAGTTTCACTATCTGTGTGACCTTTCGATCACTTATCAGATCCTCGCGACCTTATTGTCGTGTATATATAGCTTCCGATAACGATCAAAAGGATCGCGAACAAAAGGAACGAAATCGGTCTGTCGATAAAATCCAGCGGCGCTTTTACTCGCATCATCGAGGTACGCAATTTCGCCTCCATTATACCGCCCAATACCATACCCAAGATGATCGGAACAATAGGTAATTCCAGCCGTTTCAGAATGAATCCAAACATACCAAATCCCGCTGCAATACCACAGTCGATGGCAGAGTTTCGCAAGCTATAGACACCTACAAAGCTAAGCGCCAAAACCGAAATGCCAATGGAACGTGTTGGAAATTCAATGACTTTAAGCAGAACGTTGGTTGAGAACAGTAAGAAAATCAGTACCAGAACGTTCAGGATCAGAAGCGCGATGTAAAGTGCGACGACGAAGTCCATTTGATTTTGGAACAGCCCCGGTCCAGGCACTACAGAATGGACGTAGAAGACGCTGAGCATCATGGCCGTCAAAGCTTCGCCCGGAATACCGAGCGCCAAAAGCGGGATCATCGCAGCCGCTGGGACAGCATTATTGGCGGCCTCGGATGCAATTAGACCTTCGGGCGACCCATTACCGAATTGCTCGGGCGACTTGGACGTTTTCTGTGCATAGGTATAGCTCATGAATTGCGCGGTAAATTCTCCTACGCCCGGTATCATTCCCATCAAGACGCCAAAAGTAGACGACACAGTCGCAACGCGTTTATAGACCGCTAGTTCTTTGAACCCGGCAAGTAGGCCGCCTTTAATGGGTTCCGCGTGGCTTCGTTTATCTGGTTCCACCAAAAGCACAAAAGCTTGACTGATTGCAAAAAGCCCAAGCACGACAACAATCAGATCGATACCGCCCGAAAGCCAGCTTTGACCAAATGTAAAGCGCTGCGAGTACTGGATCGATTCCAATCCGACGGTATTCAACCAAATGCCAAATGACGCCATAGCCCCCGCAATCAAAACTTGTCCGCGATGCGCCAACACGACCAAAACGATACCCAAAAGTGCTGCAAGAAAGATTTCGCGACTACCAAACATTGGGGCAATAGCGGCAAGAACGGGCGAGAGAAGGATTAAGCAGATGACGGAAAAAACACCACCAAAAAATGACGCGGAATAGGCCAGCGACAAGGCACGTCGTGCCTCACCACGTTCTGTCATTGGGGTGCCTTCATAAGTGGTCAGAGCGTTGACGGCCGTGCCCGGCGTATTGATCAAGATAGCTGGAATGGCACCGCCGTACATGGAAGAGCCATAAATGCCCAAAAGCGCAGTCAACCCAACGATCGGGTCCAGCGAGAACGTTGCGGGCAGTAAAATCGCAATGGCAACTGCCGCGCCGACGCCCGGAACCGCGCCAATGATAACGCCGCCGACCGAGCCGACAAGCAAAGCGGCGACAACATCCCATCGCGCCAGAATGGAAATTGCATCTCCGAAAAGTTCCATCAGAAATACACAATCATGAAATTGCGGAGCGCTGATGGAAGGTATTCATAAATGGCGCCGCCTGGAATTTTTACCGCTAAGCCGGTTTTGAAAATCAAGACAATGGAAAGCCCAAGACCGGCGGCTAAACCAAGCTGCTCGCGGTTCCGATACCCTTGACGGAATGCTAGACCTGTCGTGAACAGGATCGTCGCCGCAAGGTATCCGATAATCGGAACTGCTGTGACATAGATCATGAACCATCCGAGATACTCGAGCGCACGCAGCCAAATGACCGTCTCGCCCAATTCGCCCGACAGTCGGTTCCACCGTTGGTGCCACAGATGTGCCAGTCCGAACCCGATCATGCCGATCACACCCACGGCGGGCCAAAATCTCGGTTGGGCAAACAATTGCCCCTTGCTGGAAAACTTGGTTTCCGAGGACAGCTGCGTGACAAGGAAACCTGCAAACGCAACGAAGAGGATCGCAAAGACAAGGGAACCTGGGTGCGATTTGGATGCGCGTGAACTGCTCATTCTGTTCGCCAAGAGGGCCGGAGAAAACTCCGACCCTGCAATGGGTTACTCAAGAATTTTGCCGATGTCACCCAGTGTGCCCCGATCTTTTACAATGCGTTCAGCGGAGGTTTCCGCGTCTTGCCAATAGACCAATGCGCCTGTCTCAGTCGCCAATTTCTGCGCACGCTCAGACATGACCGTCGCCTTTGCGACTTCGATGATTTTCTCGCGCACATCGGCGGGCGTATCCTTTAAAACGAACAAGCCGTTCCAAAGTGCAAGGTCTAAAGCCGCGTCTTTCTCGCCCAACGTCGGTGTGTCAGGGACGAGAGGAATTCGTGCGTCGGTGATTGAGGCCAAAACGTTGATGTCGTCCAAGCAGGGCAAAACCAACTGCAACGTCGTGTTGATCACATCTGCATCGCCCGAAGCCAGAGTATTGCAATCGAGAGCATCAAAACCCGCTTCCGAGCCCCACTCAAAACCCGAATTCTTTGCAAAAGCCAGCGTCGCGCGTGTCGGCGGCAATGGGGCACCGAAGTGGCCAAGAGCCAATTCATTCGATTTCGCATATTCAACCATTTCGTCAATATCCGAGAACGCCGCGCTTTTCGATGACGCCAAAACGAACGGATACGTCAGGAAAATACCAAGCGGGTCGAATTTTTCTGGTGCCAATTCGGGAATTCCAATAACGTGGCCAATTGTCGGCACCGCGATCACAAACGATCCAATGGTATACCCATCCGGCGGAGCGGTTGCGACGTCGATTGCGCCCGGAAATGGGCCGCCGCCGCCGCCGGGTTTGTTGACCACTGCCGCCGCGGATCCATACTTCGCCTGAAAGTCCTCGGCGATCATACGTGTTAGGATATCTTCCAAATCTCCCGGAGGCCATGGCACGATAAAAGTCACAGGTTTCTCTGGATACTCGGCGATTGCGGGCACTGCCGCCAAAAGGCTGAAAGCCGCAAATACAGTTGCAATTGTTTGTTTCATTTCTCTCTCCCTAGGTAATTTTGTTTTCTATTTGGTTCCATTGTTTGGATGTGCGTCCGAAAATGCCAATACTTTATCGCAAGTCTCGCGAACTGCTCTAATCCGGGGCATCTGATCTAAAGAAATGCCCCAACGGTCTGCGTTGTAAAGTTGCGGAATCAAGCAAATATCTGCAAGTGATGATCGGTCGCCGCAGCAATACGGTGCCTGCGCGAACTGTCCCAACAGGGTTTCGAATGCGATCAAACCTTTGCCGATATAGTACTGCATCCACTCCGTGCGCGCAGGATCAACTCCACCTGTCGCGCGTTCCGCAACCGATAGGTTACAGACGGGATGCAGATCGACAGCGATCGCCGTGGCCAACGCTTGTTGTCGTGCGCGGTCCGCCGCGTCGTTTGGCAAGAGACCCATGTTCCGCGTCCGATCAAGATAGTCCAGAATTGCTAACGACTGGGTCAAACGAAGGCCGTCAATATCAAGGACCGGAACAAATCCTTGCGGGTTGCGTGACATATGGTCGGTATCGGATTGCGCGCCGGACAGTAGATCAACATTCACTTTGGTGTAATTCAATTCGGCCAAGTTTAATGCGATCCGTACTCGGTAGCTGGCCGAACTTTTCGGATAGTCATAGAGCGTGATGTCCGTCACTTTGCAGCCTCCAGCGCTTGAGCAAGCAACTCTGGATCGCCAATCTGATTGGCTAGAACAAAGATCAGACGCGCATTGAATTCTGCACTTTGCGCTGCATCCAATCCCTCGTGAGCGTCCAGAAGGGCCTGGTAAAACCCGTCCGGATCAACCAAGTTTGGATCGAGATTTAAGGACATTTATTATCCTTTCCAATGGCTTGTCGTATCGCGGACGCAATCTTTCCTTTGTCATATTCAGCCCAGCGCGCCACGACGTATTGATCGGGGCGGATTAGATAAACGGCGGATGCCTCATCACCAAGATACCGTTCGCGCGTCTCGGGACTGATCTCGTCGATGGTCAAGCCAGCAACGTGTAGACCTTCTATGTTCTGTGCGGATGGGATCGAAGTTCCAAACCCGATGACCGTAAAGCCGCCGCCCAATTTGTCTAACAGATACCCGTCCGCAAGTGGCGCGTCCGTCGCTGGGGCATCGGGCCGTGTGCGTTTGGGGGTCACTATGGCGTCCGGTCCAAAACCAGACAAGCTGTCGTAGACACAAGGAACGCTCAACCGACCCGAATTTACCAAAGGACGGGCAAACCTGTGTCGCGCCGCAAGTGTCAGAACCGCATCACGGAGCTTTTTTGAAGCCTCGAATTTCGGTGTCAAAAAGTCCGTCGACCGGGTTGAGTTCAGAATATTTTCGTCCGCAGCGGCCAAACGTTCTTCGTCGTAACTATGCAATAGGGTCTCTGGCGCGTGTCCTCTTAAAGCAAGGTCTAGCTTCCAAGCTAAATTCTCTGGGTCTTGAATGCCGGAGTTCGCACCGCGTGCACCGAAAGGCGAAACTTGGTGGGCGCTATCGCCAGCAAACAATACACGGCCATGGCAAAATTTTTCCATTCGTCGACATTGGAACGTGTAAATTGAGCACCAATCCAATTCATATTCGACTTTGCCGCCCAGCATTTGATCAACACGATTTCGGACATTTTCTTCTTTAAGCTCCTTTTCGCGATCAATGTCCCAACCCAGTTGAAAATCAATGCGCCAGATATCGTCGGGTTGCTTATGAAGTAGTGCCGAGGAACCAGATTTGAACCACGGTTCAAACCAAAACCAACGTTCCGTTAGAAAGTCAGCCGTCATTTTGACGTCGGCCATCAGGAAATTATCCTCGAACACGCGTCCGTCAAATCCAAGCCCCATCATGTCCCGGATTGGAGAACGCGCACCATCACAAGCGATCAACCAATTCGCTTTGATCTGATAACTCCCATCGGGTGTCGAAATATCCACCACTGTTTCATCTTTACCGGGGTCAATTGCGTCGACCCGGTTCTTGCCGCGTATCTCGATCTTCGCGCAATCGGCATTCGCACGCTCAATAGCTTCGACCAGAAACTTTTTAAAATGAATTTGACTGAGGTTTATGAATGCGGGACACCTGTGACCATCCTCTGGCAGAAGATCGAATTCAAAAATCTCGTCGCTATCATGAAAGACGCGCCCCTTTTGCCAAACAATGCCTTTAGCAAGCATTTCGGCCCCGGCACCCAGTCGATGAGCAATTTCAAGCGTTCGCCTTACAAAACAAATCGCACGACTGCCCTGCCCGACACCTTCATGGTCATCAAGTGCAAGAACTGGATGCCCTTTGAGGCCCAGATCCAATGCCGTTGCCAATCCAATTGGGCCGCCGCCAACGACAACCACAGGATGGGTTACGGGCGCTTTGGCGTCTTGATCCGCCGAGCGTTGATAGGGGTAGAGCTGGAACGCTATGGGATAGCGATCCTGCATGGTCATCCGAAATACTCTTGCGCAATTGGGGAACGATCATGTTCCAGGAAGAAGTCGTCTAACTGAGGCGGTATAAGGCCTGCATCACTTATTTGAACATGCGCTTGCCCGCGATGGTGGACTTGATGCTGCAACAAGTGGGGAAGAAGTGCGCCAATTTTCTCTTTGGTCATCAAGTTCTTACGTTCGACATCCACGATGCGAGCGAGATCGGGGTCTGAGGCACAGAACGTGGCGAACCGCAGATCGGCTTCTGCCTGCGCGTTGCCCAATTCTGCGACATCTTCGATGTCTGCACGGTCATAGACAGCCCGCCCGTGGCCACCTTCTTCCATGGCGTCGATGTAGAAAAGATCAACTTCGTAAATGTGATTGAGCGTTCGAGACAAAGACGGAAAGAACCCCGGACGATGCGCTGTAAAACGAGCTTGATCCAATTCCGCAATCGCCTGATACAGCGTCCGATTGGCGTAGGCATTGTTCAATGCCATTTGGACGTAAGGCGTGGTCATCCCTGTAAAGCCTCCCACATTTTTAGGTCACGTTCGTCGGTCCAGATGCGTGGTGTGTCGATATCAAGTGCTTCGTCATAGGCACGCGCGACGTTGAAGGGCAGACAGTGTTCGTAAATTGCATAATCCTTAAATTTCGGATCGCATTCTGCGCGCACCGCGTCCCAAGCCTCTTTCAGAGAGCCGCCTTTAAGCGCAACTTTTGCTGCCGGTCGATAGGTTGAGCGCACAAAATCTCTCGTCGAATCTAATGCCGCATTGACCATATCCTTCCCGATTAATGCGCCACCACGACCGGGTGCAATTGCATCCAGATCAAAATTACGTACGTTTTCAAGTGTGCCTGGCCAATCGTGGAAATGCCCGTCGCCGCAATAACAAGCGGAATTGTATTCAACGATGTCGCCAGTAAACATTACGTTCTGATCCGGCACATAGATCACAGCATCGCCGGCCGTATGTGCGCGCCCCAGTTGCATGATATCGACACGGCGCTTACCAAGATAAACGCTCATCCGACCATTAAATGTGGTCGTTGGCCATGTCAGGCCCGGAATACTTTCATGCCCTTCGAAAAGTCGCGGGAAACGCTGAAATTCACTGTCCCAATCTTCTTGCCCGCGCTCAGCGACCATTGCACGCGCTTTTTCGGACATGATGATCTGGCTCACACCATAAGCTGAAGCTCCGAGCACCCGCACAGCGTGGTAATGTGTGAGCACAAGGTGCGAAATTGGCTTGTCGGTCAATTCGCGGACTTTCTCGATCACCTTGTGCGCTAGGCGCGGCGTGGCTTGCGCTTCGATAATCATGACGCTGTCGTCGCCGATAATTACGCCCGAGTTAGGATCGCCTTCCGCCGTAAAGGCCCACAGTCCTTCACCGATTTCATCGAAGGTGATTGTCTTTTCGCTCATGTCGCCTTGCGATGCGAATGCCTTTGCCATCTTTTTGATCTTTCTCGGATTATTCGGACAGGATGTCGGAAATTTCGCCCTGTTTGGCCCCCATGGCCTGTACGATTTCGGGCGTTAACTGCCCCATCACGGCTGTGAACATTGGCTGTGTCTTGATCAGAATACGCGCGCCGATGTCTGTGCTGTGAAAGTCAATCATCGCTTGAATTTCTTCTTCGGTGAAGACATCGGCAATGGCTGCTTTTTGAAGTTCGACCATCCGCGGCTGAAGCCCGATCAACACATCCGACATCACTTCGCCGACCCGCAACAGCTGATCGTCGGTGATCTCAAATCCCGGCGGCAACGTCGCCTTAAACTGCGCCGCCGAGGCCGCTGGTGAAAACATTTCGTCCATCATTTGTCGAACGGCCGGTAGAGCGCTGTATTGCTCGGCCAGTTCGGAACGAGATTGCGCCCATGTGGGCGAAGATGCAAAAACAACCAGAACTGCAATAACGAATTGGGATATACGATACATCAAGACACTCCATATGGATTTTTCAGCGCAGGTAAAACGCGCGCTGTACATTCGCCGAAACCGATCTGATACCCATCACCGTTGGCGGCACCCCTTAAGGTCAATCGATCGCCGTCTTCGATAAAACTTCGGGTCTCCCCATTCGAAAGTTTGAACGGTTCTTTTCCGCCCCATGAAAGCTCCAACAATGAACCTCGGTTATCCCGTTCCGGCCCCGAGATTGTTCCCGAGCCCAAAAGATCGCCAACACGCATTGGACATCCACTGGTCGTGTGATGCGCGGGCTGCTGAGCCGCAGAATAGTACATTTCTCTGTAATTGGTCCGGGAAATTATCTCTTCCGCCCCACCATCGGGCGTCAGCGTCACCTCCAACCCAATGGCATAAAGCATCGGGCCGGTGTCGCGCAGATGCGGCAACAGTTCGATTTCACGGGCGGGCGTCGAGGTACGAAACGGCTCCAATGCCGCCTTGGTGACAACCCAAGGGCTAATGCTGGTTGACGTCGCTTTGGCCTGAAACGGACCAAGCGGTTGATACTCCCAAGCTTGGATATCACGCGCGGACCAATCGTTCAAAAGCACATAGCCGAAAATATTCGCGTCCGCCTGATCCACAGAAATCGGGCCCGACGATGGTTGCCCGACCACTGCACCCATTTCCAGTTCGATATCGAACCGCGCCGACGGCGCAAACCGGGGTGCAGGATCGTCCGGACCTTTGAGTTGCCCCCAAGGACGGCGCACATCGCGACCAGATACAACGACTGAAGATGCGCGACCATTGTATCCGATGGGAATGTGTAACCAGTTGGGAGGTAACGCATTCTCAGCACCACGAAACATAGTACCAACGTTCGTGGCATGATGTTTACCGGCATAAAAATCAGTGTACTCAGCCACGGTAAATGGAAGTTGCATCGTCACCACGGCCTGCGAGTGCAAGAAACTTCCAAGCTGATGTTGTGCGTCTGCGCCTTCCGATAAAAGCCCCGTCAATGTATTGCGAACCCGTGTCCAAGCACCGGCACCTTCGGCCATGAAGTCGTTTAACGCGCCATTGCGAAACCCTACGGACGGCACCATTCCAAGGCCTTCCAAAGCCCCAAGATCCAAGACTTTGTCGCCTATCGCCACACCGGCGCGCGCGCCTCGTCCGTCATTAAAAACACCATACGGCAGGTTGTTGAGAGGAAAGACCCCCGTCGGATCATTCGCCGTTTCAACCCAGCTTTTCGTCAATGGCAAGGCAAGCCTCCTTCACCTTTATTTCAAGAACGCCAAACGCGACGCGCAAGTTGCAACGCAACTCTATTTCTTCCCTGGCATACCGTCGAACTTTTTCTCCAACGACGTCCAACAGTCAGCGTAGTCGTCCTGCATCGGCGCTTCATTTGCGGCATACTCGGTCAGGTGCTTCGGGAATCGCGTTTCGAACATAAACGACATCGTATGATCCAACTTGTCCGGTCCGAGGTTCGAGTTCGATGCTTTTTCAAATGCACCGCGGTCTGGACCGTGCGGCAACATCATATCGTGCAGCGACATGCCGCCCGGAATAAACCCCTCGGGCTTAGCGTCATACTGTCCATAGGAGTTGCCCATGAGCTTTGACATGACGTTTTGTGGTACCAAGGCGGCCGGAACGTTTCTTCAGCAACCAGCCAGAGTTCACGGAACAACACAAAGTCGATGTTCGCTGTTCCGGGCACACCTGACGGTGCCGTCAGGACTGTAAAAATTGACGGGTCCGGGTGATCGAACAAGATTGCACCAACCGGACAATAGGTTTTCATGTCATATTTGCAGGGCGCGTAATTTCCGTGCCACGCAACACTATCCAACGGCGAATGCCCTATTTCGCTTTCATGGAATTGACCGCACCATTTGATCGTGACCTTCGACGCTGCCTCACGATCTTCAAACGCCGCTACTGGAGTTTTAAAGTCCCGTGGATTAGCCAAACAAATTGCACCAATAGGACCACCATCTGGCAAGGCAAGCGTTTGCCCATAGTTTTCACAGACGAACCCGCGTGTAGGGCCTTCCAAAACCTCGACCCGATAAACAAGTCCGCGCGGAAGAATTGCGATTTCTTGGGATTCGATATCGATCACACCCAATTCGGTCGCAAATCTAAGCCAGCCTTGTCAGGGCACACCTAGTAATTCGCTATCTGCGGAATAAAAATATTCATCTTCCACTGACACCGTCACCAAATAGACATGCGCCGCCATCCCTATTTGGGTGTTCACGTCACCTGCGGTCGTCATGGTTCTCATGCCGGTAATCCAAGTCAGATCACTGGCATCTGCTTCAATCGGATCCCACCGATATTGCCCCAGCGACGCCACGTCCGGCATGACATGAGGGGCCGATTTCCAGTATGGCACTTCAATTGGGCGAAATCGCCCCACGTGCAAAACCGACGGTCGGATGCGATAGCACCACGTTCGCTCAGGCCCCGGTGCCGTAAATGCAGTACCCGACAATTGTTCCGCATATAGACCGTAGTTCGTTTTTTGCGGCGAGTTCATACCCTGAGGCAAAGCACCTGGCATCGCTTCGGTTTCAAAGTCATTGCTGAAACCAGACATGTATCCCGGTACGGTACCAACCGACATTTCAGCTTGCGTTAGATCGTGCGCTGTACCTGCGTCGTTCATCGGGAACCCTCAGTTGTCACCGCAAGGTATTAGTCTTAAATGTAACTAACAACCCCGAGGTCAAAGATGACGCCCAAGACCGTATTTGAAATTCAAGACTTTCTTCCGTACCTTTTGGCACAGGCCGCCGACGCCTTAAGCATTGAATTTCAACACTATTACAAGTCTCGATATGGGATGCTTCGGACAGAATGGCGCGTTTTGTTCCGCCTTGGAAGTTATGGCGACATGACGGCGCGCGACATTTGCATACGTGCGCGCATCCACAAAACAAAAGTCAGTCGTGCAGTTGCTGCTCTTGAAAGAATGAGATTCCTGTCCCGTGAAGAGCTGCCAACAGACAGACGCGCGGCCGGGCTCGGCACGCGCGACTAGAATTCAGCGCACAGACTGATAGCCACCCGCCTGCCCGATTTTGCCCAACACGATTTGCCAGAGCTGAGCGCGCTTGCGGCTTCGGAAATTCCCAGCGCAAGCTAGTAGGTAAAACTCCCACATGCGTCGGAATTGTTCATCCAACCCAAGCTTTTCGGAAAGCTCAGGCCAGGCATCCGTGAACCGGCGATGCCACGCGACCAGCGTCCGGTCGTAACTGGCTCCGAAATTGTGCCAATCCTCGATGACCATGGGTTCGGGAATTGAATTTCCAATTTGTTTTAGCGACGGCAACATTCCGTTGGGGAAGATATACTTGTCGATCCAAGGATCAGCGGCTGTGTCTGTGACATTGCAACCAATCGAATGGACAAGTGCTAAACCATCGTCGCTCAACAAGTCTGAAATTTTCTCGAAATATGCAGAATAATTTTTGTAACCGACATGTTCCAACATCCCAACAGAAACGATCCGATCATAAGGGCCGTCATCGCAAAGGCGATAATCCTGCAACCTGAATTCAATATCGCTGCTGCCGAATTTTTTCTGGGCATAGTTACGTTGTTCCTCGGAAATTGTCAGACCGACGACCTTTACGCCACATTTGTCGTTCAGGTAATTGGCAAGTCCGCCCCAACCACAGCCGATGTCCAGAACCCGCATTCCCGGCGACAGCTTCAGTTTTTCGGCAATAAGCTGCAACTTATCACGTTGGGCCGAATGGAGATCATTCGCGCCTCGATCCCAATATGCACAGGAATACTGCATGTAGTCGTCCAGCATCGCCTCGTATAGATCGGTGCTGATGTCATAGTGCGATTTGCCGACGATACGCGCCCGGCTCACAGTTTGACGGTTGGTCAATCGACTTTTTATGGCCAGCAACAGTAGATTAAAGTCGAACCCGACCTTCTTGTTTATCAAGTCACGCTTCATAAAGAGGTGGCGGATGGTTTCGTCCAGTTGGTTAGATGTCCACCAGCCCTTCATATACGATTCGCCCAAGCCAAGCGCTACATCAGACAACCATGCCTGAAAAGCACGCTCGTCGGTCACAACGATGTCTTGCGGTCGATTTCCATCTACCCGAATGTCGGCAATCGCCATGATTTCCGATACTTTTTCACGTGCATTCTTCATATTTTCGATTCTTACTCAGCGAAGACCCCAGCGGCAATTTACAAATTTTCTGGCTTCGGCTTAGTAAGGTGCCCCCTCGGAATTTCCCATTCGCCTTGCCTACCTGGACCAAGAACGGCCATTGTTAACATGCCAAGAAGCCACCATCCACATCAACTAATGGGTACAGGGGCAAAATGGTTTCGAGCAGGAACTGGATAAAAGTGAGGAGCCGGTCACATTTTTAGTCAGAAGGAACTTGAAGAGGCCCAAAGACTGGTTCGAACCGCGATGTCACCGACACCGCAATATGCCTGGCCAAGCCTATCGCAGCGCATCGGAGCCGAAGTTTGGGTCAAGCATGAAAACCATTCGCCGACGGGATCGTTCAAGGTGCGGGGTGCCATAACGTTTATGGATTGGCTGCAACGTGCCCACCCCGATAGCCCCGGCATTATAACGGCAACACGCGGCAATCATGGGCAAGGTCAGGCACGGGCTGCGCGGGCAGCAGGATTGCGCGCAGTCGTCTATGCGCCGTTGGGCAATTCAGTCGAGAAGAACGCCGCAATGCGCGCCTTTGGAGCGGAGTTGATCGAGTTTGGAACCGACTTTGATTCGGCCAAGACGGAAGCTTTGCGCATGTCTGCGTCCGAAGGCCTTACATTTGTGCCGCCTTTCCATCCGGAATTGGTGCGCGGCGTGGCGACCTATGCGTTTGAACTATTATTGGCGGTGCCGGATCTGGATACGTTGTATGTGCCCATCGGATGTGGATCGGGTATCTGCGGGTGCATCACCGCACGGGATGCTTTGGGCCGGGACACCAAGATCGTCGGCGTCGTCAGTGATCGCGCGACGGGTGCCAAGCAATCCTTCGAAGCCGGGCGCGTTATTGAAACATCGGATGCGGCGACATTTGCAGACGGCGTTGCCGTGAGGGTTCCCGTACCCGACGCGCTGACTATTTACAGCGCCGGTACCGAGCGGATCATCGCGATCAGTGATGACGCCGTCGCCGAGGCCATTCGGGTATATTACAGCGACACCCATAACTTGGCAGAAGGCGCCGGTGCCCTCCCCTTGGCAGCGTTGATGCAAGAACGCGAAGCCATGGCAGGAAAGAAAGTCGGCGTGATCCTGTGCGGCGGAAACATCGATGCCGCTTGGTTTCAAACCGTTATGCAAGGCCGCACGCCCACCGTGTAAGGCAATCAACAAAAGACGGCGCACCCGAATGGATGCGCCGTCCTAATTTCGAAAGGCAAGTCTGGTCGGTTTGAGTTATTCCTCGCCGCCCTCAGCTTCGCCTTCTTCAGGGGTTTCTTCACCCTCAACAGCTTCGCCACCGTCTTCATCGTCAGACGCGCTAAGCAATGCCGATGGTGCCGAGATATTCGCGATCACAAAGTCACGGTCGATCGTCGGCTTTGCACCTTCTGGAAGATCAACGTTTGCAATCGTGATCGTATCGCCAATTTCAAGGCCGGCCACAGAGATGGTGATGCTTTCAGGGATATCACCCGCCGTCACGATCAATTCGACTTCAGGGCGTACCATCGTCAACAGACCGCCAGCACGAATGCCGGGACAGTCGTCTTCGCCAACAACTTCAACCGGAATATAAAGGTTGATCTTCGAATTCCGCTTCAGACGCATAAAGTCTACATGCGTGGGCAGGTCTTTTACGACATCGCGCTGCACGTTCCGGCAAATGATGCGGACATCCTCTTGGCCTTCAACCTTGAGGTTGTAAAGCGTTGAAAGAAAACGTCCTTCTTTCAGCCTTTTGAACAGTACGTTATAGGGAAGATTGATCGGCTGCGGATCTGCGCCGCCGCCGTAAACAATGCCCGGTACCAGCCCGTCTCTACGAGCTTGACGAGCGGCCCCCTTGCCTGTCCCCGTCCGTACCAAAGCGTTAAGATCAGGGATCTCACCAGCCATGGGTATTCTCCAAATTTTTCACAGTTATGGCGGCCTCCAAGGGTGTCCGCCGGGTTCGAAGTGGCGCGTATAGCGGGGAAATCTTGGTGTGTGAAGAGAATTATTCTTGCAGTATTGCACCATGCGCTACTTTGCGGAGCTTTTTCACCAAATCCGCGCGGTACGACTGGCCAATGTGGTTCTGCCAGAAGTCCAATACCGGGCCAAAAGACACCGAATTGGGGTGTTTCACCGTTGGGCCACTATGAAGCCGACCCCCTCCAAGTGATACAGCATGTTGACGCCCCCTTGGTGGTGATCCACGCTGTCCAAATCGCACCAAGTTCGGCTTAAATTGTTAGACAAGAACCGACTTGGTCGTCAACGGGAGGAAACCATGACCTTACTTCGGAGAAAATTGCTGAAACTGACGGCTGTTGCTGCGCTAAGCCTTGGCGCTTCGGCGACGATGTCTATCGCACAAGACGTCACGCTCAGGCTGCATCAATTCTTGCCACCTCAGGCAAATGTGCCAAAAAACATCATTATTCCGTGGATTGAACAGGTTGAAGAAGCCTCGGGCGGAAGGATCAAGATCGACCATTTTCCGTCGATGCAACTGGGTGGTCGGCCTCCAGAGCTGATCGGTCAGGCTATCGACGGCGTTGCCGACATTGTCTGGACCGTGTCCGGCTATACGCCCGGGCGTTTTCCACATACCGAAGTTTTCGAGCTTCCCTTCATGATGACAAACGCCGAAGCAACCAGCCGCGCCTTTTGGGACATGGCGCAAAAATACATGGTGGATGACGAGTTTTCGGATTTCCATTTACTGGCCGCTTGGGTCCATGGGCCGGGACTGATCCATTCCAGCGATCCGATTACGTCACCTGCTGACCTGAACGGCGTCAAACTGCGTGCACCAACCCGTGTGACCAACATGATGTTTTCAGGCATGGGTGCAACGCCAGTTGGCATGCCCGTACCGGCTGTTCCCGAAGCGCTGTCAAAAGGCGTTATTGATGCAACCGTGATCCCTTGGGAAGTGACCGGTGCGTTGAAGGTGCCGGAGCTGGTGTCAAACCACCTGGAATTCGGTGATGCGTCACTTTACACAACCACCTTCCTTTTCGCGATGAACAAGGACGCATACAATGCGATGCCAGACGATCTGAAGGCTATTCTTGACGCCAACTCCGGTGCGGAATTGTCGGCTTTTGCTGGTAAGCAAATGCAGGCCGACGATGCACCTGGTCGCGAGCAAGCTTTGGATCTTGGCAACGAGGTGACAACGCTTACGCCGGAACAAGTGGCAACTTGGCGTACTGCGGCGGAACCAACGGTCGATCAATGGATCGCGGACGTGAAAGAGCAAGGCCTAGATGGCGCAGCACTTATCGAGGAGGCAAGTGCCTTGATCGACAAATACACCAACTGATCCAAAACGCGGCCCTGCCCCTTTCTGGCGGGGCCGCATCCTTAAACCGGAATTACATGCTTCATTTCGTCAACAGCTTGGCGCGCGCGATGGCCGTCTTGGGAGGTCTCGTTTTAACGGCGCTGGTTTTACTTATCTGCGTCAGCGTTCTTGGGCGGGGTGGCAACACATTTGCGCATTGGGATACGATTGAGACGTCGGCACCCGGTCTGTCAGCCTTTCTGCTGCGCATCGGTATCGGCCCGGTTCCCGGCGATTTTGAGATCGTCGAAGCCGCTATCGCCTTCGCCATCTTCGCGTTCCTACCGCTGTGCCAGCTCAAAGGCGCGCACGCGACGGTGGATGTTTTTACGTCCTTTCTGCCGATGCGTACAAACGTCTGTCTTAAGGCGTTTTGGGAGGTGATGCTGTGCCTTGCGATTCTGCTAATCACATGGCGTCTTGGCGCCGGGCTAATCGACAAAATCAATTCCCGCGAAATGACGTTTTTGCTTGGGTTCCCCCAATGGTGGGCCTTCGCGGCAAGTTTGGGTGCGGCGATCGTGGCGTCGTTTGTTGCGATTTATTGCGCCTATGCGCGCAGCTTGGCGGCGATCAAGGGCGAAGACCCCGTCCTTGATCGCGAAGAGGTCGGCTGAATGTCAATGCTGGAACTTGGGTTTTGGTCTTTCCCTGCCTTGCTGGTGCTCATATTTCTGCGCGCACCTATTGGGTTAGCCATGTTTGGCATGGGCATCGCGGGGATATGGCTGGCGCTTGGCGAGCCAGACTTTTTTCTTGCGAAGCTCAAAACCGAGACCTTCACGACGTTTTCCAGCTATTCACTGACAATCATTCCGATGTTTCTGCTTATGGGGCAGTTCGCAACGCTATCTGGCATGTCTTCTGCTCTTTTCAAAGCTGCCGAAAGCTGGCTTGGCCACCGCAAGGGCGGTGTGGCGATGGCGTCCGTTGGGGCTTGTGCGGGGTTTGGCGCGATTTGCGGATCGTCCCTTGCCACGGCGGCCACCATGAGCAAAGTCGCCCTGCCTGAATTGCAACGTAATGGTTACTCGGGCGGTTTTTCGACCGCAACACTGGCCGCGGGCGGCACCTTAGGCATTCTGATCCCGCCGTCCGTGATCCTTGTGATCTATGCGATCCTGACCGAACAGAATATCGCGAAACTGTTTCTAGCCGCCTTTGTGCCCGGCCTATTGGCAGCCCTGGGTTACATGATCACCATCTCGATTTATGTTCGTCTTTACCCTGACTCCGCCGGAACACGTTCGCCCGTGCCCTATGGCGAAAGGTTTGTCGCACTGCTGAACGTCTGGCCCGTGCTCTTGGTTTTTGGACTGGTGGTCGGCGGCATCTATCTAGGCTGGTTCACCCCGACCGAAGGCGCAGCCGTCGGTGCATTTGGCACAGGCCTGATTACGTTTTTTTCAGGAAACCTAACCTGGTCTCTCTTTCGCGGCGCCATCTTGGCCACAGCCACGACAACCGGAATGATCTTCTTCATCATCTTTGGCGCGGCGTTCTATAACTCGTTCCTCGCCCTAACACAGGTACCGCAAGAGCTGGCGAATTATGTGCTGTCACTAGGTTTAACGCCTTGGATGGTTTTGACGCTAATCCTTGTGTTTTACCTGATCTTTGGTTGCCTGATGGATTCGCTGTCGATGATCCTTTTGACGATCCCGATTTTCTTTCCGGTGATCTCGGTCATGGACTTCGGGTTGGTGTCACTGGCAGATTTGCAGGCCGCGCGGGCCATGGAAGTTCTGGCCGCTGGCAATCCCGCGGGAATTGGGGCCGAGATGTTGGAAAGCATCCAAACCGCCATCGCCAGCGGCGCAGAACTGACCCGCGATCAGATGAAAGCCTTGGACATCCGAATGACCCAAGGCATGGCCGACCGGATCGAGGCCGAGTATCTCGCGATCTGGTTTGGCATCTTGGTATTGATTGTCGTCGAAGTCGGATTGATCACGCCGCCTGTCGGCATGAACTTGTTTATTATCAACGCAATGGATCGCGAAACACCGATGGTGGAAACGTACAAAGCCGTTCTTTTCTTTGTCGGGTCGGATATTTTCCGCGTGATTTTGTTGGTGCTGTTCCCGTCGATCACGCTCTTCGTCCTATCGTTTTAGAAAACCAGTTGCTGAAAGGACGAGCAAAGATTTCAGCTTGCCTACTTCACTGCCAATATATAACATTATCATTATGGAACATATTGGTTATGAAACGACACCCAGATCGCTAGATCGCGTTTTCGCGGCGCTTTCCGACCCAACCCGTCGGGCAATCCTGATGCGACTTGGCGATGGTGAGGCCACTGTTCAGGACATCGCCAAACCATTTGAGATCAGCCAACCCGCCATTTCGCGTCACCTCAAGGTGTTGGAAAACGCGGGCCTTATCAAACGCAGCACGAACCGCCAGACGCGCCCGGCACAATTAACCGCTGGACCTATGAAAGATGCGGTACGATGGCTGGAAGAATTTCAAGCCCATTGGGGCGCGCGGTTGGATCAGCTGGATCAGCTGCTGAATGAATTACAGGAAAAGGATACCAAATGACCCTTCCCAAATTCGTCATGACCCGAGAATTTGACGCACCGCCTGCCCTTGTCTGGCGCACTTTGACCGAAGCGGATCTGGTGCAACGCTGGTACGGGCCCGGTGTCGAAACCGTCATTCACGATTTTGACGCCAAGCCCGGCGGGCTTTGGTTGAACGAGATGGTGATGGGCGAAAACTCGATGAGGCAGCGGATGGAGTTTACCGAGGTCACTCCCAGTTCGAAACTGGTCATGCTTATGTCGAATACGGATGCTAATTGGAACACCATCCCAAGCCCGATGATGCCTGATTGGCCTCGGGTTTTGTTAACAACGATTGCGCTCGAAGCGGTGGCTGATGGCACTCAATTGACCCTAACCTGGGAACCTCGTGAGGCGACAGAAGTCGAGCTTGCAACGTTTGCCAAGGCAATCCCAGATTTGGACAAAGGTTGGGGCGCTGGAATGGACGTGGTCGCCGAGATCGTCGCCGAGTTGTCTTGATGGAAAAAATCAGCCGCTGGCGTCGACACCGAAAAACGCAAAATTCGCGTCGATATCGCCATGCGCACAATTCGAGGAAATCAGGGCACGGTGAACATCACGTGTGTCAGACTGGCTCAATGCCTGCGGACTGATGAAATTGGCCGAGATGCTTTGAATTGTCGGAGCATTCGGCGTGCTTAGGTCCCACGTCACATAGCCGCAAACTAGGTTGCGATTGCCATCCCACGTGCCCATGAAATCGACGGTGCCCAAAAGTGTGTCGGTCGGATACCAGGTGATCTGATACCCCGTCAGATGCTTCACCGGGCCCATCTTGGTCAGAACGGCGACGTCATTTTGGGCTGCGGATGCACGGGTGGCATTCACCGCCCAGCCAATGACGGGTGCCTTCTTTTGCTCTGTCTTTTCGACTTCAACCGCATCGAAAAAGGCGCGGGTCGCGTCGACCAAAGCCGCATGTTCGGATGGGAATTCAGGCGCGGTTAGACCGCCAGGTTCGGCATAAGCGTGGTGAGGTGTAACGCTCGCCGCAAGGGCTGCTGTGAAAAATAAGGCGCACCAATTAAACATGAGCAAAAGTATAGGCGATTTGTTCAATTGCGGCAAGAAAGCGGCGCTCTTCTGGTTAATTCAGGGCACGAGACTGCTCAAACACCTGACAATCCGGCCCAAAACTAAGAAAATGTTCAAGAGTTTGATGAAAAACTCCCTGAAAACCCGTCCGGCACCAGTAGAATATTACGGTCAACATCCTTGATGTTGCGGCGACCGCAAAGGGCCATCGACATATCAAGCTCGCGCCCGATCACCTCAAGGGCTTTGGTCACACCGGCCTCACCCATTGCACCGAGCCCATAGACATAGGACCGCCCCAGCATCACACCCTTTGCACCAAGTGCCACCGCTTTCAGCACGTCCTGACCCGAACGGATACCACCGTCCATCCAAACCTCGACCTTGTCGCCAACGGCTTCGACGATGGGTTCTAGCATACGGATCGATGACAAGGCCCCGTCCAACTGCCGCCCACCATGGTTTGACACGATGATCGCGTCGGCGCCGATCTCAGCGGCCATCCGTGCGTCTTCGACATCCAGAATGCCCTTAAGCACAACTTTTCCACCCCACATATCCATCAATTCCTTGATCCGGTCCCAGTTCAGTGAAGGGTCAAATGCTTCAGCGGCCCAGGACGACAAAGACGACGGATCAGACACCCCCTGTGCGTGCCCAACGATATTCCCAAAGAACCGTCGCTTGGTGCCCAGCATTTCAAGCCCCCAAGGCACCTTCGTCGCCATGTTCGCGATTGAGCGCGGGGTGAGTTTCGGCGGCGCAGACAGCCCGTTTTTAACGTCCTTGTGCCGCTGCCCAAGGATTTGAAGATCGACGGTGATCACGATTGTTTCGCATCCAGCAGTACGCGCACGTTCCATCAGACGCTTCATAAAGTCGTCGTCCTTCAAGGTGTAAACTTGGAACCAGAAAGGTTTTGACGTTTCTGCCGCGACATCTTCGATTGAACAGATCGACATAGTCGACAAACAAAATGGCACACCAGCCTTTTCAGCAGCCTGCGCTGCTTTGATTTCGCCATCTGCGCATTGCATTCCCAACAATCCAATGGGGGCAAGCGCCACGGGCATCGCCACGACTTGGCCTGCCATTGTCGTCGCGAGCGAACGGCCGTCCATATCAACTGCGATCCGCTGCCGCAGCCGTATATCGCTGAAGTCGTTCACATTATCGCGGAACGTCTGTTCGCTCCACGACCCACTTTCGGCATAATCGTAAAACATTTTGGGGACGCGGCGCTGATAGATGCGTTTCAAATCTGCGATTTCGGTGATGATGGGCATGTCGGCTCAAACTGCTAAATTGGTCAAAGGTTCGTACCAATTGAGGCGTTAACGTGCAATGGCCGCGGTTTTAAGTTCCACCAAAGCGAAATCCTGACGGCGTGAGGCGTGGGCGTCCAACGCCCAAACGGATGACCAGCGTTCCGCAGACCGCGGCCGATCCAAGTATTACAGGTGCGGAAAATATCGAACGCGCCATGTGCTTCGAAAAAAGCGTCGGTTTCGGTGAAACCACCGGCAACCACGCCCCCGGATTGCGTATCCGCGATGAAGGCCAAAAGCGCGGCATAACCCGCTTTGCTGAGTGTGACCCAGCTGGTGTCACTTTCATCGAAGGCACCAACAACATCGATCCGAAGCACGCTTTGATCGCCCGTCGCTGCGTCCCAGACGATGCCTGGATCAAGATCACGATACGTTCCGGTTGCCGTGTAGAACTTGCGCGAACCCCAGCCCGCCAAAATGTAAGCGACGTCTGGATGGTGCATCGGCACTCCGCCCGTCTCGGCAAACCCGAGGGCGTGGCGCGTGCCTTCCGTCGTAGGCAATAGGAAATCATAGTGGATAGGCCCGCGAATAAGGCCGACACGAACCTCTCCTCCTTGCGAAACACTCGCCACCGGCCCATTCCAAAGGGCGCCGACAGTTCCGGCAATCGCGTAGGTAACTATGACCACAACAACAAGCCCTAGCCCACGACTGGCTATGCGGAACAAGAATCTCATCCTGGCGTTATATGGGGAAGGCACACATTGAACGGCAATGGGCCAGATTTCGTCAAACAGTTCTCAAAAAGCATCTCATCACTATGTAGAAATCACTGCGACGCAGCAATCCCATCATCGCATTCTGCTAGAAACACACCGTCATGGCTATTTTGTTTTTTTCTGGTTGATTGCCAAGGATTGACGTTTGGGCTGCGTCTTACCCAATGTGATGCGTATGACGACGTCTGATGAAGCCCTTGCTCTGGCGGCTGCCGGAGGCGACGGGCAAGCCTTTTCGGCTTTGATCACCCGGCACTATGACCGGGTGTTTCGGCTTGCGTTTCGCCTGACTGGCGCGCGCGCAGATGCCGAAGATCTGACTCAAGATATCTGCGCAGCACTACCATCCAAGATCGCAGCATTCCGAGGTGATGCGCGCTTTACCACGTGGCTCTATCGCGTCACCGTAAATGCGTCTCATGACCGTCGCCGCCGTCGTGCCAGCTATGCCAAAGCCGCCGAAGGTTGGGGCGAAGTCGAAATCGCGGCCCGCGCTGAAGCGGTCGAGAAAACAGACGCCATCGATTGGTTGACCCACGCCATGCGCGCACTGCCCGAAGATTTGGCCGACACGCTGGCCTTGATCCTTGACGATATGACCCACGCGGACGCAGGTGACGTTCTGGGTGTCAGCGAAGGCACGATCAGTTGGCGCGTATCCGAGGCAAAAAAGCGCCTCAAAGAAATGAAGGAGACCGTCCAATGACCGACGAGCTCGACGACCTGAAAGCCGCCATGACCGCCGCGACGCCTGCACCGGACGCCGCGGCAAAACGTGAAAATATCACCTTAGCCCAAAAAAACTTCGCATCTCTCCAAGGATCACGGATTGAGCCCCGTCAGACCATTCAGACAGGCCCATTGGGTCGTATTCTGAACGGAGCAAGAACCATGTTACATTCCCTTACCACTCGTCCTGCATTGGCTGCCTCGACTGCACTTGTTGCTGTCGGCCTGATTGCCATCCTGCCCAATTCGGGCGAATTCACAAACGGGTTTACGCCAGAACCACTGCTGGAAAGCCCAGCGCAAGACGACGAAGTTGACGCGGAAATCGTTGGCGCAGACGCTGTGGTAGCCACCACCGCTCCGCAGGTTTCCAACAGTGCGCCGCTCGTTGAGCCGACTGCTGTGCCCGAATCTTCCGGGACTGCGGGCGTAACAATATCCGGATCCGCCGAGACGGGGATCGCAGACCGCAACTTTTCTGAAAGTTCTGACGACATCAGAAGGAGCCCGGAATCAGGCAGCGCACGGCTGGATGATTTGGAAATCGGCTCCATTGTCGCTTCGAAGCCAAGTCCGCAGATCGCGACTAAAAGCACCCCGCGTGCCCGCCGATTGAATTCCGACATAGACGTTATATATTCCGAAAGCGAAACCGACGCCTTCGCAAACGCGCCGACAAGCCCGCTCAAAATCACCACCGAAGATCCGGTTTCGACCTTTTCCATCGACGTGGATACCGCCGCCTATTCAGTTGTGCGGCGTTGGATTATGAACGGCACCCTGCCGCCTGCCGAGGCAGTGCGGATCGAGGAGATCATTAATTATTTTCCCTATGCATATCCGACGCCAGAAGGCCCACATCCGTTCGAACCCACAATCAGCGTCGTACCAACACCTTGGAACGAAGGCACAAACCTCGTTCACATCGGTATTCAAGGCAGCATGCCCGCCGTAGAAGATCGCGCACCGCTGAACCTCGTCTTTCTGATCGACACGTCTGGTTCGATGCAAAGTGCTGACAAGCTCCCATTGTTAAAACAAAGCTTCCGCTTGATGATCAACCAATTGCGCCCGGACGATGAAATCTCAATCGTCACTTACGCAGGTAGCGCGGGACAAGTCCTTGAACCCACACGCGCCGCAGAGCGGAACGCAATTCTATCGGCCCTCGACAAATTGGAAGCGGGCGGCTCAACTGCAGGGCAAGCGGGCCTTCAACAGGCCTATCAGGTTGCTGAAAGTATGGCCGATGACGGCGAGGTCACGCGCGTCATCCTCGCCACCGACGGCGATTTCAATGTCGGCTTGTCCGATCCCGACGCCTTGAAAACCTTCATCGCCGATAAACGCGACAGTGGCACTTATCTAAGCGTACTTGGTTTCGGGCGCGGCAACCTTGATGATGCAACGATGCAAGCGCTGGCTCAGAACGGCAACGGCCAAGCAGCCTATATCGACACGCTGTCAGAAGCGCAGAAAGTTTTGGTCGACCAGTTGACAGGTGCGCTGTTCCCAATTGCGAATGACGTCAAAATACAGGTCGAATTCAATCCCGCTCAAATCGCCGAATACCGGCTTATCGGTTATGAAACCCGCGCTTTGAACCGAGAGGATTTCGCCAACGATCGCGTGGACGCTGGCGACATTGGAGCAGGCCATCGCGTCACAGCGATCTATGAAGTAACCGCGGTCGGCTCGGACGCCATTCGAAACGGCCCACTGCGCTATTCCGAAGCAAGCGAAACGGCCACACCAACGGCATCCAATGAACTTGGTTACTTCAAGTTGCGCTACAAACGGCCCGGCGAAACGCAAAGCATTCTGATCGAAACTCCGATCCAACCGGTACAGTCGACGCCAGGTACCGATGTGCGTTTTTCGATCGCCATGGCCGGATTTGGCGAGCTTTTACGTGGCGGTGATGCCTTAGGCGCTTGGGATTGGGCCGATGCCATCGACTTTGCGAGCGGTGCAAAAGGGCAAGATGTTTATGGCTACCGGGCGGAAGCCATTACGCTGATGCGGTTGGCGGAAAGCCTTGATCAATAAGGCGCACGTTGGCTCAAACTGCATGAATGCAAGGTCTATTAAGGGGCGTCGCACAAGCGGGCGCCCCTCCGCATTTCCTTTCATCGCGGCAACCGACGTCGATCCATGGCGTCAACCTCGGCCGCCCATTCTTCCTTTGAGCGGCTTTGTTCCAAAGCCCCCGCCATCAATTCCGCCTGGCTCAATGGGATAAGCCCACCCACCGGCGGATCACGATCCAGGTTCGTCGGAAACGCATACCCTTCTGCCGAGGCAGCAATGACATTGGCCACTCCCCGTGCGTCCAAATCCGTGTCCGCCAAAACCGGATATAACGCCTTTGACATCCCAGATCGATCCACACTTTCAATCGACCGCCCGAATGCCGAGCCGATCTGCAACAGGTTAGCCATGCGCAAGATGTCGGCTGATTTGTTTGCCCCAGCCCCATGCATGACGGCTGGGTTGAAAAACACCACATCGCCCTTCTCCAAGGGCATCTGCACATGATGTTCGGCGAAATAGCTTTGAAATTCGGGCCGGTGAAATGCTACATAGCCCGCTGGATATCGCTGAGAATACGGCAACAACATCGTCGGTCCGCTTTCAATCGGCATGTCACAATGAGCGATCGCGCCCTGCAATGTCAGGTTTGGCGAAAATCTGTGGGCTTGAACAGGATAGGTTGCCAATTGTTCGGCATTCATGAACCCCAAATGATAGTCCCTGTGCGCGGTCTGAGCTGCACCGCCCGGATTGACCCGGTTCACTTGCGCCGTCAGCTGATAACCCCGCCCCAACCAAGCACGCGACGGCATCGCGATGGCGTCCGCACTATAATAGGCCGCGAAGTTCGCCGGATCCGCACGGCAGTGTTTTTCCGCTGCATTCCAGACCCTGTCGTTCGCACCCGGCTTGGCAAAATGGTCGCCCCCGCCCGAACCCGTCGCGCGTTCGTCTTTGATGATTTCTGCAAAAACCTCCGAGGCGCGATCCACCACATCTAAATCCGGCATCCCGCCCCGAATGACTATAATCCCCGGGCCAACGTCAAAGGCTGCGTTCCATTCCGACAAAAGATCCAAGGTCGTAGCAGTACCCTGTGCAGCAGATCGAACCCGTTCGCCGTCATAGATCGGAATGTTCCCGGCGATCTCGTCGCACTGCGGCCAATCAGACGTCTGAGTTTCAACCTCAACCAAAGCCCGAAAACCGTCGATATCTCCAGCGGTTTCGTCCAGCCAGATTGAACTCCGACGTTGGTGGATCAGGTTTTGTGGGTTCATTTCAGCCTCCCTTGAGCGAGCCTATAATCTATTCGGGATCATTGCAGGATTTTTCTGGAAAATACCTCAAAAACACCTCAGTACTCGCTTTATGCCCTATCGCTTTCCCATGAAGGAAGTCGCGTTTCAGGCAGGCTTGAGCCTAGCGACTGTCGACCGCGTCTTGAATGACCGCCCCGGCGTGCGCGCATCAACGCGGGCACGGGTGCAGTCGGCCATCGCGGAGCTTGAACGCCAATACGACACCGCAAGTCTTGCCGGAAAACGTCTGTCGCTCGACGTGGTGATGGAGGCACCCGTCCGGTTTGCCACCGCCGTGCGCCGCGCTTTTGAAACCGAACTTCCAAGTCTGCGCCCCGCCAATGTGACGCTTCGCTTTCATCTTCAGGAGCGATGGAGCGACACTGATCTGACCCGCCTGCTAACCCGCATCAAGCAACGCGGAAGTCACGGTGTCGTTTTGAAGGCCCGCGCGACACCGGCGGTCGTCGCCGCTGCTAATAGATTGATGGAAAACGCAATTCCCGTTGCAACTTTCGTTACCGATCTTCCGATGCACGCGCGACTGGCCTATATCGGTATCGACAACCGGAAGGCTGGCGCAACAGCTGCGGGCTTGATGGCGCCGATGTTGCACGGGAGACAAAGCGATGTTTTGATCACCCTTTCCAGTGCACGTTTCGCAGGCGAAGATGACCGCGCCCACGGATTTGAAGCCGAACTCAAACGCGCCGCACCCGAACGAAAAATCTTTCGCGTGGCTGAAGGCATGGGCCTTGATCTGACCACCCAAAACCTTGTCGAACGCATTCTTGATAAACAGCCGAGCTTGAGCGCGGTCTATTCTGTTGGTGGTGCCAATCACGCCGTTATCCGCGCTTTCACGGGAGCCAAACGCCCAATTTTCGTCTTTGCCGCCCATGACATGGATCGCACAAACAAAGCGCTTTTGGTCAAACGCCAGTTAACTTTTGTGATCGATCACGATCTGCGCCAAGACGCGCGGACTGCCTGCCAGATCATGCTGCATCATCACCGGATGTTGCCCAGTGAAATCGAAGTTGGTCCAAGCCGCTTCACAGTCGTGACGCCCCAAAGCCTTTGAGCGACCGATCTGGCTTTTGCAGCCCACCCTCGCGTGTTAGGCCAACGCAATGTGGGAAATCTTCCTCAAAACCTTACCCTTTTTCGCGCTGATCGGCCTTGGCTATTTGGCGGGGCGGACCAGGTTTTTCAGCGAAGAGGCAACGGCCTACCTCACCAAATTCGTCTTCTATTTCGCACTTTCGGCCATGATATTCCGGTTTTCCGCAACTTTGGAGCTGGGCGACGTCTTGGACTGGACCTTCGTCACCGCATACCTTTCGGCCAACATCGCGGTCTATATACTGGCCACAGCGGTCGCTATGTTCCGTGGCGTACCCATCTCTGAAGCCGCCGTTGAAGCTCAATGCGCTGTGATCGGCAACGTCGGGTTCTTGGGCATTCCAATGCTTGCGCTTTTACTGGGCCCGGACGCCGTTGCTCCGATCATTATGATCCTTGCCGTCGACCTGATCGTCTTTTCCAGCCTGATCGTTATCTTGATCACCGGGTCGCGTGGCGGAGGCCTGTCACCACATGTCTTTGGAACCGTGCTGGTGGGACTTGTCAAAAACCCGATGATCGTCTCAATCGTTTTGGGACTAATATGGTCGTCCTACTCGCTTCCAATCCCGGAACCTGTCGATGAATTCCTGACATTGCTTGGGGCGGCCGCGACGCCCGGTGCGCTTTTCGCCATTGGCGCATCGCTGGCGACAAAATCCGCTGAACGGGTGTCTGTCGCCATTTGGATTTCGGTTTTGAAACTTTTCGTTCATCCCGCCGCCATTGCCGTAGCAGCGCTATTCATCTGGCCCGTTGAGCCCTTCGCTGCAAAAGTCATGATCGCAGCGGCAGCTCTTCCCGTCGCCGGGAATATCTTTATCCTGGCCCAACACTATAACGTCGCACCCCAACGGGTGTCGGCTTCGATCCTTGTCTCAACCGCTTTGTCGGTTGTCACGGTCGCTGCCGTCATCACTTGGATCGGGACTTTCTAAAGGATATCTCATGGAAACTGTTGCTGTGAACACATGCTTTGGTGGCACCCAAGGCGTTTATACCCACGAAAGCAGCGCCACAGGCACGCCCATGACCTTTGGTCTGTTCCTGCCGCTTGAGGCAAAGGACGCCCCCGTGCCGATCCTTTGGTATCTGTCTGGCCTGACCTGCACCCACGAAAACGCCATGACAAAAGCGGGCGCGCAAGCCTGGGCAGCTGAACAGGGCATTGCCCTTGTCTTCCCCGACACATCCCCGCGCGGCGATGGTGTCGCCGACGATGACGCTTTCGATCTGGGCCAAGGAGCTGGATTTTACCTCGACGCCACGCAATCGCCCTGGTCCACACATTTCAAAATGGAAAGCTATATCCTTAACGATCTGACTGATCTTTTGACGAACGAGTTCGCCATCGACCCAGAACGCCAAGCGATCACGGGCCATTCCATGGGCGGGCACGGTGCATTGACGCTGGCAGCCAAATCGCCCGGCCGATTTCGATCCGTCTCGGCTTTCGCGCCAATATGCAATCCGACGGCCAGCGACTGGGGGCAAAAACAATTCAATGCTTATCTTGGTTCCACCGAGGCAGGCAATGCCCACGACGCCACGTACCTGATCAAAAATGGCGCAAATATGCCGCCCATCCTGATCGATACCGGAACTGATGATCAGTTCGGCGATCTCTTGAAAACCGAAAACCTTGCAGCAGCGCTCGCAATTCGTCGGATGGAGGCGACGCTTCGCCTGCAAAAAGGCTATGATCACAGTTATTTCTTTGTCTCAACCTTCATGGAAGACCACATCGCCTTTCACGCCGAAATGCTTTGGTCATGATCTTTGTGGATGCAGACGCCTGCCCGGTCAAAAGCGAAATCGAAGCCGTCGCAACGCGCCGCAAAATCACCGTCAAAATGGTCTCGAACGGGGGCATAAGACCATCGCAGAACCCACTCATCGAAAGCGTTTTCGTTGATGCAGGCCCTGACGAGGCGGACAAATGGATCGCTGAGAACGCAAATACCGGCGACGTCGTGATCACCAGCGACATACCTCTGGCCGCCAAATGCGTAGCCGCCGGTGCAAAAGTTCTGAAACCGAACGGCGAGCCTTTATCGGAGCGCAACATTGGCGAAACCCTGGCCTTGCGCGATCTTGCAACTGATCTGCGCGCCGCAGACCCTTTCAAACAAGGCGGCGGCAAGGCTTTCTCAAAAACCGACCGGTCCCGGTTTCTTTCCGCCCTTGATCGCGCATTGAATTGACGGTCATTCCAAATACGAAGACCCTAGACGTTCAATCTAATTACACACTGGGATCATGGACGCAAAATGACAGATGACCATGCTCCATTCGTTGGCGCGCTTTGGGCGATACTGGCGGCAGTAAGCTTTTCCTGCGTTGATGTCCTGATCAAATTTCTCTCAAGCGACTATCCGTTGTACCAGATCACCTTTTTTCGAACGCTGGTCGCCATTCTTCTTGTCGTCTGCGTGCTCGCGCCCCTCACCGGTACATTCGCAGAACTCAGAACCGAAAACCTGAAAGTCCAGTTGCTTCGCGGTCTCTTCGTCGTCATCGCAAATTTCCTGTTCTTTCTGGGCCTTGCTGCGATGCCTTTGGCTGAAACAGTCGCTATTTTCTTCGTCAGCCCGTTCATGATCGCGATCTTTTCGATCTTCTTTCTAGGCGAAACCGTAGGCCCCCGCCGATGGATCGCAATCGCGGTCGGATTAATCGGGGTTCTCTTTGTCCTCCGTCCCGGAAGCGCTGCTTTCCAACTCGCAGCACTTTTCCCCATCGGGGCCGCTGCATCCTACGCCTTGCTCCATATCCTGACGCGGCGGATCGGCACGTCGGACAGTGTTGCATCGCTGGTTCTTTACACTCAGTTCGTCATGCTCGCCGTCAGCACACTCGCTGGCCTTGCCCTTGGGCACGGCGCGTTTGATACCTTCGATCACCCTTCGGCGGCTTTCTTGTTGCGCGCCTGGGTTTGGCCAACCCCGTTCGACGCGCTTTTGATCACGGCCCTTGGCATCACAATCGCCATCGGCGGTTTCGCGATCAGCGCCGCTTATCGCCGATCAGATGCCGCCTTCATTGCGCCCTTCGAATACGTGGCGATGCCGTTTGCCTTGATCTGGGGCATCTCCATCTTTGGCGAATACCCGGATCGCATAGCGTTGGCTGGGATCGCGCTTATCCTTGGTTCAGGCCTTGTCCTGATCTGGCGCGAGGCCCTTGCCCGGCGCAAAGGTAAGCTGGACGACGCCCAACTGCTCTGAAAGAACCCCCCTTGCATGTGACCAACAATCCTGACGTGACCCTATGACCGCATTAATCGTGATCGGAGCTTTCTTGCTTTTGCTGGCCGCCTTGCCGTTCCTGATCGAAGCCATGCGAACTCCGATGTCCAAAGCCCGCCAGAACACAGCGCCGGGCCAAATCGCTAGCCTGTCCCAAGGCGCGACACATTTTCGCTGGCATGGCCGCGAAGACGGCAAAGTGGTTCTGTGTATCCATGGCCTTTCGACACCATCATATGTTTTTGCAGCAACAGAACGCAGCCTTGCCGGGCTTGGATACCGGGTTCTCAGCTACGATCTTTACGGGCGGGGGCATTCAGCCCGCGTCAAGGGCGATCAAACGCTGGCATTTTTCTTAACCCAAGTCGACGACCTGCTGCGCGACCAAAACGTCGATGGCAAACTTAATGTTCTCGGCTTTTCGATGGGCGCACAAATCGCGACAGCCTTTACCGCCCAGAACTTAAACCGGGTCGACGCCCTGATCCTGGTGGCACCCGCTGGCGTTTCGCCAAAAACGGCTGGCAACCGGTCGTCCCTGTGGCAAGCGCCGATCATAGGTGATTGGATGACACGGGTCGCAGGTGGCTGGAACCTTCGCCGCGAATTGGTCGAACATCGTTCTATCGCCACGGTCATCCCGGATTTTGAGGATCGCCAGGCCGGTGAAACATACATGCGCGGATTTCTTCCAGCCGTTCTATCGTCGCGACGGCACCTTTTGCCGATGTCCCTGACACCCAACCTGAAACGCTGCCAGGGTATCCCAACGTTGGCCTTTTGGGGTACCGACGATCCGATTGTCCCGCTCAGCGCAATGGGCCAACTTGCACGCCATGCGCCCGACGCGCATCACGCACAAATCAAAGGTGCCGGTCACAACCTGCTGCAAACCCACCCGGCTCAAGTCGCCGACCACCTTGCCGTGTTCCTCAAAACCTGAACCGCAAGCGCGCCGCCAAGACAAAACATCGCGTGTGCGCTTCAGCGCACTCCATTTGATTAAGGATCAAGCAGGCACAGCGATCCGGTTTTCTCGGATCGGCAGATGAATGATTGCACTGAACGCACCAACCCCAATGCCAATCCACCAGACCAATGTGTAATCCCCTGAAACATCATACATCCGTCCGCCTAACCAAACGCCCAGGAACGACCCCAACTGATGGCTTAGAAACACAAAACCATAAAGTGTGCCCATGTACCGAATGCCAAAAAGATGCGCGACCAAGCCGCTGGTCAACGGCACCGTCGCCAACCACAACGCCCCCATGATCGCGGAAAAGATCAACACCGAACCGGGTGTGATCGGGGCCAGAATAAAGGCGGCCGACACCAAAGTCCGGGCTGTGTAAATCCCGGCCAAAAGGTATTTCTTTGAATACCGCTTGCCGAGCCAACCCGCCAAAAGCGTGCCACCAATATTGAAAAACCCGATCAGTCCAATTGCTACGGCACCAAGGATCGATGTAGTCGTGATCCCGATCCCGGCCAAAACCCCGTTCTGATCAATCGGCCCGCACATTTCAGTCACAAGGGCCGGAAAGTGCGCCGTGATAAATGCCAGTTGATACCCACAGGAGAAAAATCCCATAAAAATAAGCGCATAGGACGGATCTTTAAATGCACGCATCAGGGCAACGCCCATGCTTTCCTGTAATTCCACCTTTGACGCAACGGGGCTGTTGATCATCGGTAACACCAACAATGTTGCCATAATCGCGCCGGCAAAGACCAAGAACACCGATTGCCAAGGCATGATTGTCAACATCATCTCGGCGAATGGCGCGCCGATCACCTGGCCCGCAGAACCAGCGGCCGTTGCAATCCCCAATGCCATCGAACGGTTTTCGTCCGAAGATGCCCGCCCTACGACGGCAAGAATAACGCCAAAACCTGTGCCCGCCACACCAAGGCCCACCAGAACTTCAAGACTTTGCAGAGCGAATGGCGTGGTCGCATAAGACGACAGCACCAGTCCCGAAGCGTACAACAATGCGCCCAAAACGATGGCTTTCCGGTCGCCCACTTTCTCGGCCATAGCTCCGAACAAGGGCTGCCCCAGTCCCCAGAACAGGTTTTGGATCGCAATCGCCAGTGAGAATTCCGTGCGGGCCCAACCGAACTCTTCGGCAACAGGGATCTGAAACACCCCAAAGGACGCACGAATTGCGAAGCCAACCATGACGATCACACAACCGGCGATCAAGACCGGGGTAACAAGGGGATCAGTCTTCTTCATCGCAGAGTTTGTCCCCAAAGCACCTCAGAACGTCAAACGCCTTTTCGTGATGGGGTGCCTCACAAACGACGATTTTGGCTTAGGTCAAAAGCAACCGCAGCCCTTTTGTGACATCTGTGCGCATGGCAACGCGCAACCCCGCTTCGTCACCGGCGCGCAGGGCGGCCAGGATTTTGCGATGACTTTCCGGCGGAGTGCCTTGGCGCATCCGTCCATAAAGCGCACGCATCGTTGGCCCCAGTTGCAGCCATACCGTTTCTGCCAAAGCCAGCATCGCTGGCGCTTGTGCGCGCAAATACAACGTGCGGTGAAACTCCAGATTGCGCCGGATGTAGGCCACTGAATCACCCTTTGCCACAGCTTCCGACACCGTGCCGTTGATGGTCGTCAGCCTTTCGATCAATGCCAAATGCGCCCGCGGCAATGCTCGGGTTGCCAGTTCGGTTTCCAACAACGCGCGCAGCGCCGCCAGTTCCTCGATCCGTTCGTTGGTCAATTCCGGTGTCGAAACCCGACCCGTTGCGGATAGTGTAAGCGCACCCTCTGCCACCAAACGTCGTACAGCTTCGCGTGCGGGTGTCATCGACACGCCGAACTCTTTGCCAATACCGCGCAGCGTTAATGCGACCCCCGGCTCCATCTCGCCGTGCAAAATGCGTGATCGAAGACTGCGGTACACCTGATCATGGGCGGCGACTGGGGGATCATTGGGACGGGTCAGCATGGGTGCAATTGTGATCACAACCAGTCGTGGTCGTCAATCGTTCGACGAAAACCGATAACTGTGCAAGCCAGCACCTTCGCGTCGCAACCACCCGCGCGGGGCCTCATAATCAGGGCATAGATCAGCTACAGCCGCCCAAAACGACTTGGAATGATCCATATGTGCCAAATGCGCCACCTCATGGGCCGCCACATAATCCAACACATTTTGTGGTGCCAAAACCAAACGCCATGAATACATCAAGTTGCCTTCATGCGAACACGACCCCCACCGCGAACGCGTGTCGCGTAAAGTGATACGACCGTAAGATCGCCTCAGCTTCGCAGCATACCGATCCGACGCTGCAACCAAATGTTCACGTGCCAATACCTTCAACAACACTTGAACTGAAACGCCCACGCGACCTTCGGGTGCCTCAATCACACCGTCTTTGACGCGCGCAGATCGCCCTTGCCCCGGTACGATGTTGTGCATTTCTCCTAAAACCGGCACCCGCGCGCCGATCCCAACTGGCACGATAGGGCTTTGTTTTTCCAAGGCTTTGACGATCCAATCGGACTTTTCTTTCGCGAAATCTAAAGCCACCTCGGTCTTGACATGATTTGGCACCGTCAAAGTCACCCGGCCATCCAAAGTCGAGACCCGAAGCGAGATCCGACGCGCCCGCGCCGACCTGCGCAGATCAACCGGGACACCCTGGCCATCTCCCACTCTGATTTCACTCATCTTTCGCGCCTCTTGCCCTGTCAGGAGCCTAACGCCGCGAAAAGTCAGACACCAGCCTCCCAAAAGCCTTTGACAGTGGGCTCAAGTTATGGCAATTGCCGCCCACTCAATAGACATTCAGGAAAGTAACGGACATGCCCAAAGATGAATGGGGGACAAAGCGGATTTGCCCCACGACAGGCAAACGGTTTTATGACCTGAACAAAGATCCAATCGTCAGCCCTTATACAGGCGAACCAGTTGTTTTGGACGCCGGAAAAGGCAAACGCAGCCTTTCGGCTGACAAAGCTGACGCCGCAGCCAAAAAAGAAGAAGACGTCGTGGAAGAAGAAATTGTTCTGGAAGACGACGAAGATGATGCGGATGTCGATTTGGGCGATGACGTGCTGGACGACGACGTCGAAGAAGAAAATGTCTCGCTCGACGAAATTGCAGACGTGGCATCGGAAGACGAAACCTAACGTTTTCCCTTGCGCCACAAAGCGCGAAACAGTAACTCGGCGTGGCGCGGACGATCCCGCGCCATCTCGGATGGGGCCATAGCTCAGTTGGGAGAGCGCTTGCATGGCATGCAAGAGGTCAGGGGTTCGACTCCCCTTGGCTCCACCATTTCGCATATTTGTGTTGAAATTCCCGTTAACCCCCTGAAAAGAAAGCCGGTTTTAGCGGTTCGATAACCACTTTCATGGGTATAGCTCAAAGGCTCTGCAAAGGCTACTTTGGGCACCGTTCGCCGCAGAGCGATTCCTCCATTCTCATCAATAATCCAAGGGCTTACCAAGAAAGTCATAGTGTGTTCGACAAAGTCGCCGAACCTCTCCTTTGGCGGCACAGCCTGCGCCGCATGAGCCCGGCAGCCAAACAAAGCGCTGATCCGCGCAAGGTCTGTGAATTCACACGCGATAAACGGGTTGAAATTTCGTGGCGGCCATAGCTTTGTGGCAGGCATTGCCGACACCGCCCCAAAAGGATGCTTCCCCTTGGCTATCGCGCCCAGCACTCAACTTGCATCCTTAGCCGTGCTGTTCGGTGCAGCGCTTTGGGGACTTTATTGGATACCCGTCAGGTACTTGGAAGCAACGGGCACCGACGGGGCTATGATCATTGTGCTTTTGAATGCTCCCGCGGGCCTTTTGACCGCCCTTTGGGCTCTTGCAACGTGGCGCCGCCAAGCCGGTCATTGGAGATATGCGCTTGGCGTCGGGTTCGTCGCGGGCCTTGCACTTGCGCTTTACGGCGTCTCCTTGACCCAAACCTCGGTCATTCGTGCCACGATGTTGTTCTATTTGATGCCGGTCTGGGCAACGTTGATTGGCGTTTACTGGCTGGGCGAACGTGCCGATTGGCGCAGATGGGTTGCCATCGCGTGTAGCCTCTTGGGGTTGTCCATATTGCTATGGGGCGAACAGGGATATTCGCAGAACCTTGGCGATGTCTTGGCGTTCTTTTCAGGCTGGGCATGGGCGATTTCAACGGCAATGATGAAGAAATCAGGCAAAGCGCCATTGGCTGCGATGCTTTGCGTACAATTTATCAGTGTGGCTTTGGTCGCCTTGGTGATCGGTGCTTTGATTGGCGGTACGGCCTGGCCTAATTCTGCAAACTTTGGCCCCACGGTCACGCTTGGCGTGCTGATTTCAATCTTTGGCATTTTACCGGCACTGGTAATGATCTTCTGGGCAAGTCAATTCCTGTTTCCGGGTCGGGTTGGGTTGCTTTTGCTGGCAGAAGTCGTTGTTGCCGTCATTTCCGCTTCGATTTTCCTGCCGGAAGAAACGTTGCCCTTGGCGCATTGGGGCGCAGTCGTATTGATCGTCGGGGCTGCAGGGATCGAGTATCTTCCATCACGGGCAAAACCGCGAATTTGACTATCACAGGCGATGGAGTTCGTGCAAAGTTTCTCCAATATGAAACGCACAAATTTATTGAACCGCGATCTTTCCGCATTGGTCGCACGGCTGGGGCATATGGACGAAATCACCGTTTGTGATGCTGGCCTGCCCTGCCCGCCCGGTGTTGAGGTGATCGACCTTTCGATCACGCCCGGCACGCCCAGCCTTTGGGTCGTTTTGGACGCACTGGCCGAGGAATTGGTGATTGAAGGCGCGGTCTTTGCAAAAGAAGCAAGTGACACGTTGGTCGGCAGGTTTGATCGTGTTCTTGCCAAATGGGCCGAAGCCACTGACGTCCCAATTGAGACCCACCGCCCGTCTCATGACGATTTCAAACGCCGCACCGCAATGTCCCGCGCCATCATTCGCACCGGTGAGGTGACGCCCTATGCCAACATTATCTTGATTTCCGGCGTTGCGTTTTAGACGTCAGGACGGCGCAGGTTTCGCACCCGTCATAAAGGCCACGGCATCTGACATCGTGTAGTCCTTGGGATCAATCACACAAAGGCGTTTGCCCAAACGGTGCACGTGGATGCGGTCGGCCACTTCGAAGACATGGGGCATGTTGTGACTGATCAGGATGATCGGAATTCCACGCGCTTTCACGTCCAGGATCAGTTCCAGCACCCGACGGCTTTCCTTGACGCCCAAGGCCGCCGTCGGTTCATCCAAGATAATCACCCGGCTGCCGAAGGCCGCCGCACGTGCCACAGCAACACCTTGACGTTGACCACCTGACAGGGTTTCAACGGCTTGATTGATGTTCTGAATGGTCAAAAGTCCAAGTTCCGACAATTTCGACCGCGCCTCGTCTTCCATCCGTTTGCGGTCAAGTTGGCGAAAGATTTTACCTCGGATTCCGGGTTTGCGAATCTCGCGACCCATGAACATATTGTCGGAAATTGACAATGCAGGCGACATGGCAAGCGTCTGGTACACGGTCTCGATCCCAGCTTCGCGCGCCTCAATAGGAGAACGGAAGGCAATATTTTCACCCTCCAACTTCACCTGGCCTTCGTCAGGAACAACGGCGCCCGAGATCGCCTTGATCAATGTTGACTTGCCTGCCCCGTTGTCGCCGATCACGCCCAAGATTTCGCCCGGCATCAGGTCGAAATCGCAATTGTCCAATGCTGTCACACGGCCATAGCGTTTGGTCAATCCGTGCCCTTCAAGTATCGGCTCCATCACGCGGCTACCTTTCTGATCCACTGATCCACAGTTGTCGCGGCGATGATCAGAACGCCGATGAACATGAACGTCCACTGCGGGTCTGCCCCATACATACGCAGGCCCAATTCAAAGACCCCCACGATCAGCGCACCGAACAGCGCCCCCATGATCGAACCTCGCCCGCCGAACAGCGAAATGCCACCGATCACAACGGCCGTAATCGACTGAATGTTACCAATGACGCCCGTTGTCGCCGAAGGTGAAACCGAGCCGAAGCGCCCGATCATGACCCAAGCGGCAAAGGCGCAAATCAGGCCGACCAAAGCATAGACTTGGATTAGGGTACGACTGACGTTGACGCCGGCCAATTCGGCGGCTTCTGGGTCATCGCCCACCGCATAGACATGCCGCCCCCACGCGGTTTGCCGCAATACATAGGATAAGACGATCACCAGTAAGATCATGAAGATCACACCAAAGGTAAACGTCGCACCCGCGAATTTTATTTGCGTTCCAAAGAATTGCAGCGCTGGGGCTTCTGTCGCAATGTCTTGCGAGCGAATGGTTTCATTTGCCGAAAAGATATAATTCGCGGCCAGAACGATCTGCCACATGCCCAGCGTCGCAATAAATGGCGGCAGTTTAACGCGGGCGACCAACCAGCCATTGCAAGCCCCGATCAACGTACCCGCCAACAAACCAAGCGGTATGGAAATGCCCACAGGCAACCCGTAGCGAAACGTGGCTTGCCCCATGATGACCGAACATAAAACCGCAATGGCTCCGACGCTTAGATCAATGCCCGCCGTTAAGATTATCAAACTTTGCGCAGCGGCCAAAACACCAACGATTTGAACCTGTTGCAGAATGAGGGTCAGCGCAAAGGGCGAGAAGAACTTTGACCCCAGCAACATTCCGAAAATCGCAATGGAAGCGACAAGGACAATCAGCGGAACCAGCGCAGGCGTTGTGTGGAGCGCGTGATGGAACTTGCCAACGAAACCTTTGTGAGCATCTTCGAAATGCACAACATTGGCGTCGGCTTCGTCCACGCCAGCTTCGTAATTTTCGGACATGTATTCTTCCCCCTCGTTTTCCGCCCAAACCTTAGCCTAGGTCAGAAAAATGGGGGCAAGCCGAGGCCTGCCCCCATAAACACAGTCTGCGGTGACCGTTCGTTCAGATCAACCCCAGCAAAGCTCGGTGCCTTTGGCGGTGTCGATGCTTTCAACACCAGCAGCAGGCTGATCAGTTACCAGCGAAACGCCGGTGTCAAAGAAGTCTTTGCCATCGGTCGCTGCTGGCTTCGTGCCGTCTTTGGCCCAAGCTGCAATCGCCTCAATACCAAGCGACGCCATCAAAAGCGGGTACTGCTGCGACGTCGCGCCAATAACGCCGTCTTTAACGTTGGCGATGCCAGGGCAACCGCCATCAACTGAAACGATCAGCACATCGTTTTCGCGACCGATTGCCTTTAGCGCTTCATAGGCACCGGCAGCGGCTGGTTCGTTGATGGTATGCACAACGTTGATCGTTGGGTCTTTAGCCAACAGATTCTCCATTGCGCGGCGACCACCTTCTTCGTTGCCGTCGGTTACGTCACTGCCCACAATGCGCGGATCGCTTTCGTCGCCGATGACATTCGGGTTGCCAAGATCAATACCGAAACCTTCCAGGAAGCCTTGGTTGCGCAACACGTCGACGGTCGGCTGGCTTACGTTCAAATCCAGCGTAGCGATCTTCGCGTTTGCCGCATTGTCGCCCATTGCTGCCAAGGCCCATTGACCAATCAGCTTACCGGCCAAGAAGTTGTCGGTCGCAAACGTCATGTCTGCTGCGTCCAGAGGCTCAAGTGGTGTATCCAAAGCGATAACCAAAAGGCCCGCGTCGCGCGCCTGTTGAACCACGGGCACGATTGACGCTGTGTCAGAAGCTGTCAGCAAAATGCCTTTTGCGCCATTTGCAATGCAGGTTTCAATCGCGGCCACTTGGGTTTCGTGGTCGCCGTCGACCTTACCAGCAAATGTGGACAGGTTTACGCCCAGTTCTTCCGCTTTGGCCAAAGCGCCTTCGCGCATTTTGACGAAAAACGGGTTGGTGTCTGTCTTGGTGATCAGGCACGCCGAAACAGCATGTCCGTCTGCTTGAGCAACGCCGGTCGCGCCCACAAGGGCAAGCATCGCGCTTGCAATCAGTTTTTTCATGGTATCCTCCCAGTCCCGAAAACACGGGGTTTTGTTTGATCCAACGTCGCTGGATACCCGTAGGAAATGCGATTCTAGTCAGCTTTGTCAATTAATAAATAAAGTTGATTTATAAATTCGACCAACGCATTCTTGCCTCCAACAAAGGTAAGGGTATGATCGCGCTCGTGGACGGGACAACCATCAAGGAACTGGCCGGGGGCGTAAATCAACGGGGTTTGCGCAACTACAACGAACGCCTGCTTTTGTCGGTGCTTTTGCGCTTTGGCCCGATGGCCGGAAGCGATATGGCACGTCGCACCGGTCTGTCGCCGCAAACAGTTTCGATCATTCTGCGCAAACTGGAAACAGACGGTATCATCATGCGCGGCGAACCGGTCAAAGGCCGTGTCGGCAAGCCCTCCGTTCCGATGCAGCTTTGCCCCGATGGTGGATTTGCAATCGGGATGAAAATCGGACGACAAAGCGCCGATATTCTTTTGTTGGATCTTTGCGGCGGGGTGCGCGCGCAAGAAAACATGTCGTATGACACGCCAGCGCCTGAGCCGATCTTTGACCTGTTCCGCACAGCGACCGAAAAATTCATCGATACACTGGAACCAAGACTTAGAAGCCGACTCTGCGGTATCGGCATTGCTGCGCCTTACGAAATTTGGAAAGGCTCTGATCAGAACCACCTAAAGCTCTGGAACGGTGTCGATTTCACTGACGAAGTCGCCGCTTTCAGTTCTTTGCCGGTTGTCTTGGTCAATGATGCAACCGCTGGCTGCCGGGCCGAACATCTTTATGGTCGCGGGAAGGAATTTGACGACTATGCGTACTTCTTTGTCGGGTCGTTCATTGGCGGCGGCATCGTTCTGGGTGATAGCGTGTATGAAGGCAAACAGGGCAACGCCGGAGCCCTGGGGTCTCTGCGGAGCACGGGCCCCAAAGGCGAAAGCCGCCAATTGGTCGATGTCGCGTCGCTACAATTGTTGCAAGCACGCCTAAGCGAAGCCGGAATTGACCCCGCACGGCTCTTGGAAACACCCGAAGATTGGTCTTCTTTCGCGCGTTATGTTGACCCTTGGCTTGGGCAAACAGCGCAAGAATTGGCCAAAGCTTCGCTGTCGGCTTGTTCTGTAATCGACTTCGAAACCATCCTGATCGACGGTTCGTTCCCCGCAAGTGTGCGCGAAGACCTGGCAAATCGCACACGGCGTTACCTCGCAAACCAAGACATCCGTGGGCTAAATTCGCCCCGAATCGAAACCGGGTCGGTTGGGCGAAATGCACGTGCCATCGGAGCAGCCGCAAGCCCGATTTTCACACAATTCTTCCTCGACAATAAAACGGGCCTCGCAAGTCAGTGAACTAGAAGTGGTTGATCTAGCCTGCGGAACTCCGCAAAGTGATTTTTCAACGTTCTGCGTTGTCTTTTTCGGCGCAGAAACGCAAAGTTACGCATCTAAGATCAAGCCGGTTACCGGCACCGTTTCTGGGAGGAACCATCATGAATATGTTGAAAGCGCTCACGCTGAGTGCGGCACTTGTCACGTCTGGCGCGGCTTTTGCCCAAAGCACAGATTATGTCCTGAACACTGCATCCACGGGCGGAACTTATCATCCCGTCGGCACCGCGATCTCGACTTTGTCGAAGGTCAAGCTGCTGCCAAAAGAGAAATTCTCGCTTACGGCTGTCAACTCGGCTGGGTCCGGCGCAAACGTTCAGGCACTTGGCGCAGGCACCGCTGATTTTGCCATTTTGCAGGGCCTTTTCGGGTCTTATGCAGCAACGGGCACTGGCCCGGTCACTGAACCTCAAACAAACTTACGCTCGGTTACAATGCTTTGGCAGAACGTCGAACAATTTGTTGTTCCCGTCGATATGGCCAAAACCGGCACTGTCGAAGACCTGATCCCGCTCAAAGGAAAATCTGCGGGTATGGGGCGTCAGAACTCAGGGACAATCGGATCGAACACGGTTCTGTTGTCGGGTCTTGGTCTTGATGTGGCCAAGGACTTTACACTTGTCGATGCAGGATATGGCCCAACCGCGGATGCTTTGGCCAACGGTCAGGCGGTTGCGGCGGGTATCCCGTCGGGTCCCCCAACGGGCGCGCTGACGAAATTGATGGCATCGAACCAAGGCAAGTTCACCATTCTAGACGTCACTGAAGAACAGGCCGCCAAGATGGACGGCGGACGCAACCTTTGGGTGCCTTACACAATTGCAGCGGGCACCTACCCCGGTCAGGACAAAGACGTCCAGACCATTGCACAGCCAAACTTTCTGGCTGTGAATGCCAGTGTTGACGAAAACCACGTCTATCTGCTGACGAAAACCATGTACGAAAACCTGCCTTTCTTGCAGGCGATCCACCCAGCCACCAAGGCAATGGCTGTTGAAAAGTCCATGGCTGGCCTGCCAGCACCTTTGCACCCCGGCGCGGCGCGCTACTACAAAGAAATCGGCTTGGACATCCCGGCAAGTTTGATCGCCGAGTAAGTTCAAAAGTTCCGAAAGGGCCGCCCCAATCGGTGGCGGCCCTTACTATTTCTTGGGGGAAAGATGAACCAGCTTGCAACTGACGGGCCAGGCCCGCGTGCCGATGTCTTGGACTTGTCTGGTCCGCTGAGTCCGCGCCACCTCATTCTTCTATTCGCCCTTTGTTTTGCCATCTGGCACGTCGCAACCAATGTCTATCTGCTCGAACCCGGGTTTTGGCAAAACGCCATTCACTTCGGCGGTTTCGCATTTTTGGCATCCGTCACGTACAGCCCTTGGGGCAATCGATCCAACCAAAGATGGGCTTGGGTGGTTGACGTTATTTATGGCCTTTTGATCGCCGCCTCGGCCTGTTGGATTGCGGGTGCCGAGAACGGACTTATGGAACGATCTCTTGCGGTTACGGGTTCTGGTTGGCAGTTCCGCACGATCGATTGGGCGGCAGGCCTGTTGCTGATCTTCGCCTGTATTGACTTATCCCGCAGGGTTTCAGGCTGGGTCATTCCGATCCTGATCCTGTTGTCTCTCAGCTATATTTTGTTCCTTGGCACCATGCTGCCGGGTGTCTTCCGGTCTGCCAGCCTACCCCTAAACGACGTTCTGTTCCGCACGCTTTACAACGACGAAGGCATGTTCGGCATCCTCGGCACAATATCCGTGACCAACATCACGCTGTTCATGATTTTCGGCGGCTTTCTGGTCGTCTCAGGAGCCAGCAATTTCGTCATCGAGATCTCAAAAGTCGTCGCGGGTCGCATCAAAGGCGGCGCGGCCTTCGTCGCCGTCTTGTCCTCGGCTTTGACGGGCACAATCTCAGGTTCGGCAGTCGCCAACACGGCCTCTACCGGTGTGATCACCATTCCCTTGATGAAATCAAACGGGTTTCGCCCCCAATTTGCCGGTGGCGTAGAAGCCGCTGCTTCGACCGGCGGCCAGTTGATGCCACCCATCATGGGCGCAGGCGCTTTCGTCATGGCCAGCTATACGTCGATCCCCTATGGCACCATCGTCGCCGTTTCGGTTGTGCCCGCCCTGCTCTATTTCATGTCCGTCGCCTTCATCGTTCGGATCGAAGCCGTAAAGTACGACGCCGGCGCAGACATCGACCTGACCGTTGACTGGGGCAAAATGCTGTCCGGCGGGCTGGTCTTCGTTCTGCCGCTGACTGTGATGATCTGGCTGCTCCTCACCGGCGTCACTCCGTCCTATGCGGCCTGTTGGGCCATCCTGACGCTGATCGTAACGTCCTGGGCCACAAGCATCTTATCAGGCCTTACCAAGAACGGGTTGTTCAAACCGGTCAACATGGGCCCAAACAAAATCGCCGAGGCGCTTGTGACCGGCATCCGCTCGGCGATCATGACGGCGATCCTTTTGACCGCCATCGGCATTATGAACAACGCCATCGTAACATCGGGCGTCGGCAACGGCTTTTCTTTGATGATCGCGCAATGGTCACAAGGATCGCTTGCTCTGGCCATCGTACTGATTGCCATCGCGAGTCTCGTTCTGGGCATGGGCCTTCCGGTGACTGCTGCCTATATTATCCTTGCGATCCTGACGGCCCCTGCTCTGGCAGGCATCATGGCCGACGGGTTGATCGTCGAACAACTGGTGGCGGGCATCGCTGATCCCACGATGGCCAGCATGTTCATTCTTGTCGAACACCCGCTTGCCGCCCAAGTCGCATCCGGCATGACAAACGCAGAAGCTTGGGAATTGATGCGCAACGTGCCATTCGAAATCGCTGTGACCATACGACCGTTGTTGATCGAACCAGCGGCGCAAACCACCTTTCTTCTGACCGCCCATTTGATTATTTTCTGGCTAAGTCAGGATTCCAACGTCACACCCCCGGTTTGCCTTGCCGCCTTCGCCGCAGCTGGCATCGCCGGATCGCGCCCCATGGCCACGGGATTTGAAAGCTGGAAGATCGCCAAAGGCCTTTATATCGTGCCGCTTCTTTTTGCCTATACACCGCTGATATCGGGTGAATTTACTGAGGTCATCCAAATCGGGTTCTTTGCCCTTTTCGGCATCTACGCCACCAATGCACTGATCCAATGGCATTCAGAGGGCCCAATTGGCCTTTTCACTTCCGCCCTTTTGATCCTTGGTGCTGTCGGAGCCTATTGGCCTCTTGCCTGGCTGCCCAACCTTTTAGGAGCCACCGCAATAGTCGCAGTGATCACACTAACAGCGCGCACAAAAATCCCGGCACCTCAAACCGCCTGAAGCACGCCCCAAAAGAGATACACCGGCGGATTCCATAAGACCGTTGCACTGTTTAGTGCAAATCAAACGAAAATCGGCTGAATTCGTCAGAAAACACTCTCTTTCTGCACCTGCACAATCTAAGTGCTGGACCGCTTGCCACGAAACAGCTAAGTGCCGCTCAAACCACCCCGGAGCAGTATCTTATGGACCTTCGCAATATCGCGATCATCGCCCACGTCGACCATGGCAAAACCACCCTCGTGGACGCCATGCTCAACCAATCCGGCACGTTCCGCGCCAACGAAGCGGTGTCTGAACGTGCGATGGATTCGAACGATCTGGAACGTGAACGCGGAATCACCATTCTTGCGAAGGCCACCAGCGTTGAATGGCATGGAAGACGTATCAACATCGTTGATACACCCGGTCACGCCGATTTTGGCGGTGAAGTCGAACGTATCCTGTCCATGGTCGATGGTGTCGTCCTGCTGGTGGACGCCGCCGAAGGGCCGATGCCTCAAACCAAGTTTGTCACAGCCAAAGCGCTGGCGCTTGGTCTTCGCCCCATTGTTGTGTTGAACAAAGTCGACAAGCCCGACGCTGAACCCGATCGTGCATTGGACGAAGTGTTTGATCTGTTTGCAGCTTTGGACGCATCAGAAGAACAGCTCGATTTCCCTCATCTTTATGCCTCTGGCCGGTCGGGTTGGGCGGACGCCGAAGAAAACGGGCCCCAAAAGGACCTCGATGCGCTCTTTAATCTTGTGGTCAACCACGTCCCTGCCCCACGCCAACTGGCTGATATCAATAGTGATTTCCGCATGCTTGCAACAACGCTGTCTGCTGATCCTTTTGTTGGCCGTGTGCTGACGGGCCGCGTTGAAAGCGGCAAGCTGAAAGTCGGAAGCACCGTTCAGGCCTTGTCTCGCATGGGTCAAAAAATCGAACAATTCCGCTGTACCCGCATTCAGGCTTTCCGAGGCCTCGGGCAACAAGACATTGACGAAGCCACAGCCGGAGACATCGTCAGCCTTGCGGGTATGTCAAAGTCGACCGTTTCAGACACCATCTGCGCGCTGGCTGTTGATAAGCCGCTTGAAGCGCAACCGATTGATCCGCCAACTATTTCTGTGACCTTCGGAATTAACGACAGCCCCCTTGCCGGTCGCGATGGCAAAAAGGTGCAAAGCCGCGTCATCCGCGAGCGTTTGATGAAAGAAGCCGAGGGCAACGTCGCCATCAAGATCGAAGACACTCCGGGCGGTGAGGCTTTTGTTGTCTCGGGCCGTGGCGAACTCCAGATGGGCGTGTTGATCGAAAACATGCGCCGCGAGGGGTTTGAGCTTTCGATCTCGCGCCCGCAAGTGCTAACCCGCGAAATCGACGGGGTACGCAACGAGCCGATCGAAGAAGTCACAATCGATGTCGACGACAGTTATTCAGGTGCCGTCATTGAAAAAATCACCGGTGCCCGACGCGGCGAAATGGTTGAGATGAAAGCGGCAGGCGCTGGCAAAACCCGCATTGTCGCCCATGTTCCATCGCGCGGACTGATCGGGTATCACGGCGAATTTCTGACTGACACCCGTGGCACGGGCGTGTTGAACCGTGTTTTCCACGCGTGGGAACCCTGGCGCGGATCGATCCCCGGTCGCCGGGCTGGCGTTTTGATCTCGATGGAGGCCGGCAAATCCGTGCCTTTCGCCCTTTTCAACTTGGAAGATCGCGGTCGCATGTTCATCGGCGCGCAGGAAGACGTCTATGGCGGCATGGTGATCGGCGAACACTCCCGGGAAAACGATCTGGAAGTGAACCCGCTCAAAGGTAAAAAGCTGACAAACGTGCGTGCATCAGGAACCGACGAAGCCGTCCGCCTGACAACACCAATCCGACAATCTTTGGAACAGGCTATCGCCTATATTGACGACGACGAATTGGTTGAAGTCACCCCAAATGCGATCCGGCTGCGCAAACGCTACCTTGATCCGCACGAACGCAAACGCCACGCACGCGCCGGCGGTTAGCCTTAGGCAAGACGGCAATCCACTGACACGTTCGTCAATTGGTCAGAATGCCAAAACAGCTTAGGTTTTAGTGAGCTGCTTGTTTTTCGGGGAAAAATATCGAAAAGACGGGCACGATCAAACGGGTGACGATGGGGATCAAGATAAGCCCAAGCGCCAGCCCCAGGATGCCATCCAACGTCGCCGTCACGACCCATTTGACAAAGCCTTTCGCCACGCCAAGGCTATCTGATACCGACGTTGCAATGCCTTTGATCGTTTCATAGGGCCAGTGCCAGCCCAACACGTCCACCCCGTGTACGATGATATTGCCACCAACCCAAAGCATCGCCGCCGTCCCGATTGTTGCAATGATCATCATCAGCGTCGGCATGAACTTTACAATGCCACGACCAAAGCTGCGCACCGCTTCCACCCGTCCGATTTGGCTGAGCTTCAGGCCCGCGTCGTCCATTTTTACCAGGATCGCAACCGTGCCATAAACCAACGCGGTTATTCCGATAGCCACGACCGCCAAAACGATTCCGGCACTCAGTCGACTATCTGTTTCAATCGCCGCCAATGAAATCGTCATGATCTCAGCCGACAGAATGAAATCGGTCTTGATCGCGCCTTTTACCCTTTGCTCTTCCAAGTGGGCCGCATCGATCACCTCGGCGACCTGAGCTTTGCTTTCGGGATGCGGATACAAAATATGCCAAATCTTTTCGGCCCCTTCGAAACACAGATAACACCCGCCCAACATCAACATCGGTGTGACAAGCCATGGCAAAAATGCATCCAGCAGCAGAGCCGCAGGTAAAAGGATCACCAGCTTGTTGAAAAACGAAGCGCGCGCAATTTTCCAGATGATCGGCAACTCGCGGGCGGCAGGCAGGCCGGTCACATACTTGGGCGTAACGGCAGCGTCGTCGATGACCACGCCCGCAGCTTTGGCCCCGGCTTTTGCGGCATCGTCCAAAACAGTCGCACCGACTTTGGCACCAACTTTGGCGGTTTGGCTTGCCAAGTCATCCAACTGTGTTGCCGTCAATTTGACGATCGCCGCAACGTCGTCGAGAAGTGCCAACAGGCCGCTCATGATGCCTCACCTTTTTCCAAAAGGGCTTGCAGCGTGCTTGACACATCACCAACACCCGGCTCAACCCCTGTGCCGAGCTAAACTTGTGCCAACGTTTCTAGAGTTACCTGTCCAAAAGAACCAGTTGAGCGTAACGTTGAATAAGTATCCTTAATAATTATGAGCAACGGGTTGCAAATACCGAAGGTTTCCCAAAGCCCCACAGATCCTTCTTTTGTTGAAAATCCGTATGATTTTTACAACAAAATCAGGTCATTAGGGGACTTCGTATTCTGGGAGGAATACGACATGGCGGTTGCGACAACGCACGTCGCCTGCAACAGCGTCATGAAACATCCCAAGTTAGGGCGTATGCCACCCGCAAACCAAGTGTCAGACAACCAAACTCATCTGAAAACCTTCAAAAGGCTCGAAACTCATTCCCTTCTGGAAATTGAACCGCCCGACCATACCCGTCTTCGACGAGCGGCCATGCGAGGATTTGACCGCAACAGCATCGCGGCGATGGCACCACATGTTAGCCGTACGACAGATGCGCTGATTGATCGCTTCCCAAGTGGATGTTTTGATATTCTCGAACACTTCGCAACACCGCTACCCACCATTGTTATCACTCAGTTTTTTAATCTTCCCAATGACGTGGCGCCCCGATTGAAAAGCTGGTCTGCTGACATGGTCGCAATGTACGAAGCTGGCCGAAATTACAGTGTCGAACTGAAAGCCGAAACTGCTGCAGAAGCATTTTCGACCTATTTGACTGGCGTTCTCGATCGCCGAAAGACCCCGATTGGAGACGACTACCTGTCGTCCTTGATGCGCGCTGAAAAAGACGGTGACATCGCGTCGCGCGAGGAACTGATTTCGACTGTGATTTTGATGCTGAATGCAGGCCACGAAGCTTCGGTCCACACGATTGCGCACGCCATCAACCTCTTGGCACATCATCCAGAACGCGCGCGACTGCTCCATCCCACAAACATCGCGAACACAGTCGAAGAATGCCTGCGCTTTGCGCCACCGCTCCATATGTTCAACCGTTATGTCTATGAAAATGTTCATATTCTTGATAACGAATTTACAGCGGGGCAAACCGTCGGTTGTCTTTTGGGGTCTGCCTGTCACGACGATGCACTTTGGCCGGATGCTGACCGGTTTGATCCTCTCCGCGCGCGACGCTCCAACCTTGCATTCGGCACCGGGATCCATGCGTGCCTCGGTGCATCGCTGGCGCGGCTCGAATTGCAGATTGTTCTTCCCCTGCTTTTTTCGCGTTGCCCGAACCTAAAGATTGTCGAGCCGCCCGAAATTGCCAATCGCTATCATTTTCACGCGGTTCAGCGCCTGATGGTCGAAACCTAAATCGGCAAAGACACGGTCGACTTGATTTCTTCCATCGACAGAAGCGCGGTCACATTGTAAATCTGGACCTCGGAGATCAGAGCTTGATAGAACTCGTCATAGGCGCGCGCGTTCCTCACCTGCACTTTCAAGATATAGTCGATGTCACCTGCAAGGCGATGCGCTTCTAGCACTTCTGGGCGCGACAAGAGCGCTTGCAAAAACTTTTCCTGCCAGTCCGCTTCGTGCGCCGAGGTGCGTATCAGAACAAAGAAACACGCATCAAAACCAAGGGCTTGCGCATCAAGCACCACCGTCTGTTGGCCGATCACACCAGACTCACGCAATTTGCGTATCCGGTTCCATACCGGGGTCTTCGACGAACCGACTGTCTTGGCGATATCGTCCAGAGACTGGCTGGCATCGCGCTGTAACTCGCGCAGGATTTTCCGATCTAAGTCGTCAATTCGTGCTGCCATTCCACTGATCCCCCAATCGGACGGTTTTTGTTCCAAATCACGGCCTTTATAGAACATATGTCCTTAAACGCAAGGTATCACTGCCATTTGGAGGGAAATTGTTCTATATTGATGGGTGAAACGGAGCCAATATGAAGCACTTTCCAATTTTCCTGTCCGTCGAGGACCGCAAAATCGCAGTTTCAGGCGGTGGCGATGCCGCTTTGGCCAAGCTGCGCCTGTTGTTGAAAACAGAAGCAAACATCGTGGTTTACGCCAAAGATGCGTTGCCAGAGATCAAGTCTTGGGCCAAATCCGGTCAGTTGGAACTTGTCGAGCGCGTATTCGAGCCAAACGACGCGATCCACGCCGTTCTGGTTTACGCCGCAAATGATGACGAGAACGCCGACCAAGCTGTCACAGACATTGCACGGGCTGCTGGTGTCTTGGTTAACCACGTCGACAATTTGGGAAACTCAGACTTCATCACCCCGGCAATCGTCGACCGCGATCCTGTGACCATCGCAATTGGGACAGAAGGCGCAGCCCCGGTTCTGGCCCGTGCGATCAAAGCTGATCTGGAAGAACGGCTTCCACGCGCATTGGGCACGATGGCACGCGTTGGAAAACTATTCCGCAAATTTGCCGAAGCCCTGCCGATGGGGCGTGCACGTCGTGCGTTTTGGTCAGAGTATTATTTTCAAGCTGGCCCACAGGCGCTTGATCGAAACGGCGAAGATGGGTTGGGCGATGCCTTGGGCGCGCTTTATACAAAGCACCTTGGCAAGACGGCAGAGCCCGGACACGTCACTTTTGTCGGTGCCGGCCCCGGTGATCCTGAATTACTGACCGTGAAAGCCCGCAAGGCCTTGCACGAAGCCGATGTTGTGATCCACGACCGATTGATCACACCCGAAATTCTCGAACTTGCGCGCCGCGAAGCGCTGATTGTGGACGCCGGAAAAGAAGGTTTTGGCCCATCGACACCGCAGGAAGACATTGATGCGATGCTGGTAAAACACGCCGCTGACGGCCACCACGTTGTACGGCTGAAATCTGGCGATGCGACTGTATTCGGGCGTTTGGACGAAGAAATTGAAGCCTGCATCGACAGCGAAGTTGCCTATTCCGTAATCCCCGGCATCACTTCGGCGTCGGCAGCGGTCGCAAGCATCGGCCAAAGCCTGACACGTCGCGGCCGAAATTCGAGCGTGCGCTTGATTACCGGCCACGATGTCAAAGGCTACGCCGAGCAAGACTGGCGTTCACTCGCTGCAACTGGCGAAGTCGCTGCAATCTACATGGGCAAAAAATCGGCCCGGTTCTTGCAAGGGCGTCTGATGATGCACGGCGCATCCGCTCAAACCCCTGTGACAATTGTGGAAAATGTCTCGCGACCCGACCAGCGCATTGTTGCGTCACAACTATCGCACTTGCCCGAAGACTTGGCAGACGCCGAAATGAACGGGCCTGCCCTTATTCTGTATGGTCTCGCACCACGCGACGCCGTCGCAATCACGCAATCGCTTGAGGAGATTGTCCTATGAGCCGCCGCCCTTTTTCGCCGAAGGTTGTCACCGCGAACGCGCTTCTGGAAGGCGACGCCATCTGGTTGACCCGCGACGACCGCTGGACCCGCAATATGGCCGAAGCAGAATTGATCACCGATGAAGCCGTCGCAGACGATCGTTTGCTCTTTGCGATGTCGCAACCCGATGTCGTCGTCGGCGCCTATCTGGTCGATGCGAAAGACACAGGGAACGGGCCTGAGCCGATCCATTTCCGTGAGGATTTCCGCACGCGCGGGCCATCAAACTATGCCCATGGCAAGCAAGTAGAAGGGGTATAAACATGTATAAATATAACGAATTTGACGAAGGCTTCGTGCGCGAACGGGTATCGCAATTCCGCGCTCAGGTGGAACGCCGGCTTGACGGCAGCCTAACGGAAGACGAGTTCAAACCCCTGCGTTTGATGAACGGTCTCTACTTGCAATTGCACGCTTACATGCTGCGTGTGGCGATCCCTTATGGCACGCTGAATTCGCGCCAGATGCGTCAACTTGCGATGATCGCTGACAAGTGGGATCAAGGCTACGGCCATTTCACCACACGCCAGAATATCCAGTACAACTGGCCGAAACTAAAGGATGTTCCAGACATTCTTGAGGCCTTGGCTGACGTTGAAATGCATGCACTACAAACCAGCGGCAACACCATTCGGAACGTGACTGCCGACCATTTCGCAGGTGCCGCAGCCGATGAGATCGCTGATCCGCGCCCGGTAGCCGAGCTGATCCGTCAGTGGTCAACAGATCATCCCGAATTCCAGTTCCTGCCACGCAAGTTCAAGGTCGCCGTAACCGGGTCGCCGAACGACCGCGCCGTAACCAAGGCCCACGATATAGGCCTTCGGATGGTGCGGAATGATGCGGGCGAAGCTGGCTATGAGGTTATCGTCGGTGGCGGATTGGGCCGCACACCAATGATCGGCAAGGTCATTCGTGAGTTCCTGCCGCAAGCACATCTGTTGCCCTATCTGGAAAGCATCGTCAGCGTGTACAACGTGCTGGGCCGTCGCGATAACAAGTACAAAGCACGGATCAAAATCACCGTGGCCGAGAATGGATTGGACGAATTCCGTACACGTGTAGATGCACGTTTCGAACAAGTCAGGGCGCAATTCAAAGGGTTTGATCAGGAAATACTTGCAAAAATCGAACAATCCTTTGCACCACCCGCTTTTCGGAGCGCACCAGAGACCGACTATGAAGCAGCCCGTTCCAAGAACGGAGCGTTTCGTGCCTGGACCGATACGAATCTCGCTGAACACAAGGCGCCGGGCTATGCGATTGTCACCGTTTCGATCAAAGCCCATGGTGCCACACCGGGTGACACGACGTCAGAACAGATGCGCGTGCTAGCCGATATTGCCGAGCGTTTTGGCCACGACGAACTTCGCATCAGCCACGAACAGAATGTCATTTTGCCCCACATCCATAAATCCGATCTTCCCGAGGTTTATGCGGTTCTGCGCGACAACGGTTTGGCGACAGCGAATGTGGGCCTGATTTCCGACATCATCGCCTGCCCCGGAATGGATTACTGCGCGCTGGCGACGGCCCGGTCGATCCCGATTGCACAAGAAATCGCAACCCGGTTCGACGACTTAAAGTTAGAGCACGAGATCGGCGAGCTGAAGTTGAAAATCTCAGGCTGCATCAACGCTTGTGGGCACCACCACGTAGGACACATTGGCATTCTGGGTTTGGATCGCGCGGGCGTTGAAAGCTATCAGATCACGTTGGGTGGTGATGCCACCGAAACAGCCGCTGTTGGTGAACGTGCCGGTCCTGGATTTTCTGCCGACGATATCGTGCCTGCCATTGAGCGCATCGTTCAAGCCTATCTTGAGCACCGCGAAGGCCCGGAAGAAATCTTTCTTGAGACCTATCGCCGTGTCGGCATGGCTCCTTTCAAGGTTGCGCTTTACCCTGAAAAGGAGAGTGCCCATGCCGCTTGAAGCCTCGCTTTTACCTGTCTCGGAACGGGTCGACGACCTAAACCACCGCTATGCGCACCACGCCGCAGCCGATGTGTTGGGCCACGCTTTGAACGACCCAATGGTTGGGCAAACTGCACTTGTGTCCTCCTTTGGCGCAGAATCGGTTGTGTTGTTGCACATGCTTAGTGTCATCGACCGCACGACCCCGGTTTTGTTCTTGGATACCGAGATGTTGTTCCCAGAAACCTTGGAGTATCAACAGGATGTCGCTGAAAAGCTCCACCTGACCAACGTGCAAATGATCCGCCCGGATCGGGATCAGACGTTTCTGAAAGATCCCAACAACGGCTTGCACCGCACCAATCCCGATGCCTGCTGCGACATCCGCAAAATCCAACCGCTCGCGCGCGCCCTTGCGCCTTACGACGCGTGGGTTACGGGACGAAAGCGGTTTCACGGCGGCCAACGTCAGTCGCTGAACTTCTTCGAAGCCGACGGCAACACCTGCATTAAGATCAACCCGTTGGCGCATTTTGCCCGTGAAGATCTGGCCGACTATATCACAAACAACCGCCTGCCCCGGCATCCTTTGGTGGCCAAAGGCTATGCCTCGATCGGGTGTGCGACCTGCACAACCCGTGTGGCAGACGACGAAGATGCGCGCGCCGGTCGTTGGCGTGGCAAAAATAAAACCGAATGCGGCATACACTTTGAGGATGGCAAGATCTCCCCCAGCGCAACAGAGGAGCGCGCAGCATGACAATCGTAACCGACACCGGTTTTGAAAGCGACGACTGGACGGGTGGTTTTGCTCCCATTGGGCAAGTGCCAGCCAACGATGCCGGACTTGGTGTGGATCTCACCTCGGACGCTGACCCGGAACTTTTGTATCCGCATCTCGATAGCATTGCGATGATCCGCATAGATTTCCCGTCTTTCGCTGATGGTCGCGGCTTTACCATTGCCCGCGCCTTGCGATTGGCAGGCTACACGGGGCGACTTCGGGCCAAGGGCCATGTCATCGCGGATCAATATGCGATGGCGCGGCGCACGGGGTTTGACGAAGTTGAAATCGATGCTGACCTTGCCGCCCGCCAGCCTGAAAATCAGTGGTTGGCACGCGCGAACTGGAAGGCACACGATTACCAAAATCGACTGCGCGCCTAAGCCTCAGTTTACTTGTACACTAACAATCTCTAAGTGAGAGGCGTCGGCACGCCCGGCGGATGAATTGATGACCGAGCAAACACCTGTGACAGAAACCAACGCCAAAGTAATTACCTTGCCCGATGCCCAGACTGTGACCCAAGTCCAGCATTGGACCGACCGGCTTTTTTCGTTCCGTGTAACACGACCTGCCAGCTTGCGGTTTCGTTCCGGCGAGTTCGTAATGATCGGCCTAATGGGCGAGAACGGCAAACCGCTGTTGCGTGCCTATTCGATTGCCTCACCAGCTTGGGACGATGAGCTGGAGTTCTATTCGATCAAAGTGCCCGATGGCCCGTTGACGTCAAAATTGCAGCACATCAAGGAGGGCAACCAGATCATTCTGCGCCCGAAGCCCGTGGGCACCTTGGTGTTAGACGCCCTTTTGCCCGGCAAACGACTTTGGCTATTTGCAACGGGCACTGGTTTCGCGCCCTTTGCATCGCTTTTACGCGATCCCGACACATACGCCCGCTATGATGAGATCATCATGATGCACACCTGTCGCGATGTGGCCGAACTGAACTATAGCCGCGATCTTATCGACAGTATTCGCAAGGATGAGATGCTGGCGGAACTGATGGGTGACGGGTTCGCCGACAAGTTGAAGTATTACCCGACAACCACACAGGAAAAGAGCCCCAACATGGGCCGGATCACAGATAACCTATCCAGCGGCAAGGTCTTTGCTGATCTTGGTATTGACGGGATCAACCCAGAAACGGACCGTGGCATGGTCTGCGGATCACTGGCGTTCAATACGGATATGAAGGCGGCTTTAGAAAGTTTTGGCTTGGAAGAAGGCGCCAACAGCGACCCCAAACAATACGTCGTCGAAAAAGCTTTCGTCGGATAAAAAGTCCCGCCTTGGCTGCTTAGTTGACGGCCAAGGCGATTCGGACGTTTTTCAAAACAACAGACAACTTTTCTGTCCCGGTCTCGGCATTTTGAAGGTATCCCGTCAAACGCGACTTGTCAGCCTGAGACAAAGGTGAGGCCTGGATAATGTCCAACACCACTTCGCGATTGTAAGTCGCAGGCTGCAAGGCAGACATGCCGAACGCCGCCGTTGCCAAAGCAGAACCGTTTGACGCGTGTAATTCTTCGGGTTCGGAAATTTCCGAAACCACATAGGCAGAGTCAAAGTTTTGCCCAGTCGTTTCCGTATTTGACGATGTCACGGTCAAAAAGACGACCACGGCAGATGCCAACCCGGTTATGAAAATGTATTGACCCATATCCAAATCCTCAGAATTCGGGTTCCTGCTCGTACCCCTCTAATACCCATCTATGCGGGTCCTAAAAGAGGCGACGTTCAAAGGGTCGGAACGTCGGCCAAAGCATGCGCATGCCTGCCTGTTCCGTCGGCGGATTTTGGTTAATATTGTTGCCTCTGTCGAGATTTTGATCAAACTTGTAAATTGGCAACAGGCCAACTGACCTCAACACAACAGGAAATTCAAAGCCCGAGCAATTTGCGGAGTTGTGGAATAATAACTTGAAGTTGGTCAGTATTTTCTTCACCGGCAGTCAAAAGCGACCGCACAGCATCTTTCGTTTCTGCGTCAAGTTCCGCCCCGAGTAAGACTTGCCCGATAGCTAAGCTATCGAAGCCTTCAACGGTCAAAGCCTGTTCAAGACTGGCCCAAGCTTCGTTCGAGATTGCATCATGTTCAAGGTTTGCCACATTGTCCTCGCTGGCGTTCTCACTGGGCGATGACCCGCTTTGAATACCTGCGCCACCCAGAACATTCTCCAACGCTTTCTGAACCTTATTCGGCGCGCGGCTTAGGTTTTCGCCCAAATCGCCGTGTAGGGCATCGACGGTCACGCCAATTTGCGCACCCTCTTCAGATGGCGTGTCTTCTGCTTCAGTTTTGACCGTACCGTCCTCGATCTCCAGGACAGTTTTTGCGTCCTCGTCTGCCACACTGACTTCATTCGCCTCATCAGTAACAGATTGCGCGCTTTCCTCGGCCGCGGGCGTTTTGCCTTCGCCAGTCGAAGATGTCGCTTTGGAACTGGTTGGACCATCGGCAAGACCAGCCCAAATGACAATTACCAGCGCCGCAAAGCTCCCCAATCCTAAAGCAATTTTCATCAACAAATCTCCTTGATGTCTCATCCTCTCAGATGTGTGTTCAAACCGCAATTTTCTAGGGCGAGATCAACATCTTGTCACCCCTCAGCAAAGACTTCTGACCACGCACACCAAGGAATTCGCACATCGGCCTTCGAAACCGGTTGAAACCCTTTAAATACGGGCGTATTTTGCGCACTGATTGTAAAAACCAAAAGGACAAGCCACCATCGCTCGTAGACCACACAACGCACCTCCGGTGCGTGACACAGGCCCCAGGGTAAATGATCGTATCCGGGCTTCTGAAATCCGGCTCATCGGAGCTGAAGGAGAAAACGCTGGCGTCGTTACGCCAGAACGGGCCATGGAAATGGCCGAAGACGCCGGACTTGATCTGGTGGAAATTTCTCCGAACGCGGCGCCGCCCGTCTGCAAAATCATGGACTATGGCAAGTTCAAGTACGAACAGCAGAAACGCGAGAGCGAAGCCCGCAAAAAGCAAAAGACCATAGAAGTCAAAGAAGTTAAATTCCGCCCCAACACGGACACGCACGACTATGACGTTAAAATGCGTAACGTCTTTAAATTCTTGGAGGCCGGTGACAAGGTGAAGATCACCTTGCGGTTCCGGGGGCGCGAAATGGCGCACCAGAACCTGGGTCGGGAACTTTTGGAACGTGTGGCCGATGATGTCGAAGAAGTCGGCAAAATCGAAAACATGCCCAAAATGGAAGGCCGCCAGATGGTCATGATGATCGGCCCCGCAAAGTAAGCACTGGCCACCAGACCAAAATGCACAACGCGGAAGGGCACTTCCGCGTCAGCATCCTATACCACACATTCGGAGATCCTCACGTGAACGCGGAAAACCAGATCAATTTAAAAGACGCACCTGATCTTTCTGCCTTTGAATGGGAGGACGCATTTCGCCTGTCCGACCAATTGACTGAAGACGAACGGATGTTGTCTGACGCTGCGCGCGCGTTTGCCGATGACAAACTTGCCCCTCGCATTCGCGCGGCATACGCCGAAGAACGCGTGGAACCCGAAGTTTTCTCCGAAATGGGTGAAGCCGGTCTTTTGGGCATCACAGTGCCCGAACAATTCGGTGGTCTTGGTCAAGGCTATGTCACGTACGGCCTTGTTGCCCGCGAAATCGAACGTGTTGATTCGGGCTATCGCTCGATGATGTCCGTCCAATCCTCGCTCGTGATGTACCCGATCTATGCCTACGGCAGCGACGCACAACGCCAGAAATACCTGCCCGGACTATCGGCAGGAACGTTGATCGGTTGTTTTGGGCTGACCGAACCCGACGCAGGTTCGGACCCCGGCAGCATGAAGACGCGCGCTCAGAAAACCGAGGGCGGCTATGTTCTGAACGGAACAAAGATGTGGATCTCAAACTCGCCGATTGCGGATGTTTTTGTGGTCTGGGCCAAATCGGATGCGCACGACGGAAAAATTCGTGGTTTCGTTCTGGACAAAGGCACCAAAGGTCTTTCCGCGCCCAAGATCGCGGGCAAACAAAGCCTGCGCGCAAGTGTGACCGGCGAAATCGTCATGGATAACGTTGAAGTCAGCGAAGACGCGCTTTTGCCAAATGTCCAAGGCTTGAAAGGCCCGTTCGGGTGTCTTAACCGCGCGCGCTATGGCATCGCATGGGGCGTTATGGGGTCGGCCGAATTCTGCTGGATGGCGGCCCGCCAATACGGGCTTGATCGAAAGCAATTCGGCAAACCGCTGGCTGGTATGCAATTGTTTCAAAAGAAACTTGCCGACATGCAAACCGAAATCACGCTTGGTCTTCAAGGCGCGCTGCGCGTCGGTCGTTTGATGGACCAAGCCCAAGCCGCGCCGGAAATGATCTCAATCATGAAGCGCAACAACTGTGGCAAAGCCTTGGACATCGCCCGCATGGCGCGCGACATGCACGGTGGAAACGGCATCTCGGAAGAATTTCACGTGATCCGACACAGTGCCAACCTTGAAACGGTCAACACTTACGAAGGCACCCACGACGTTCACGCGCTTATTCTTGGACGGGCCCAAACGGGCCTTCAGGCGTTTTTCTGAAACCAACCGAATACGCAAGTATCACGAACACACACTGCACAGCCTGAGAAGGACAATGGCCACCTTCCGGGCCGATTGTCCGCTGAGGTAACCCGCAACTCGATGGGCCTCACAAAACCTGTGGATATCCTAATCTCCGGCCTTGTCAGCCGACCGAAGCCTTGTCTAAACTAACATCTGTTAAGAAGGACGAGTGCGATGGTAGCGGGGGCTACGATTTCGACCGACCTCTCTGACAATGAGTGGCTGAACGCGCTCAAAGTCATCGGAGAGACGGACGGATATTTTACAGAACTGACAGATGCCCATGCGGCGGTGTTCATTGAACAGTCGCACGATGTTCTGTTTGTTGCTTTTGAAACGCTCTTTGGCATTCGTTCTGTTAGTGACAGTGGAATGCCTTTGGCCTTTGATATCTGCGAATCCCGAGGGTGGTCGCACCTTTCGCTGATTGCCCAAAAACAAGATTGGTTTCGGCACAAGAACATCTGGGCCTATGTTGACCGTCTTGTAGATTACGGGTTTTTCGACGACTTCGATCAGGTGATCTTTTACGGCGCTGGCATGTGTGGCTATGCGGCTGCGGCCTATTCCGTTGCCGCACCCGGTTCAACGGTCATCTCGATCGCACCGCAAGCCACCTTGGATCGCCGCCTCACCGAATGGGATGACCGGTTCCCGTCGACACGACGCTTGGATTTCCGAACCCGTTATGGTTTCGCCCCCGATATGACCGAAGCCGCAGGTGCTGTTTTCGTCGTTTATGACCCGGACGAAAAAGAAGACGCCATGCACGCCAGTTTGTTTGATGGCGACAACACACATACCGTGCATTATCGCCGTGGACGCGCCGGCGCAATCGAAGCCGATCTGCGCAGCATGTCGATCATTGCAAAACTTGCCGACAGCGCGGTTGCAGGTGATCTTGATGCGAACCGCTTTGCCCAGATTATGTCTGCGCGAAAGCGGCACGTCCCTTATTTACGGGCGCTTCTGGCCCGCGTTTTGGCCGAAGATCGCCCAGCGTTAACCCGCCAATTGTGCCGCGCGGTTCTGGCCAACCAACCCATTCCGCGCTTCAAACACCACCTTGAAGCAGCTGAACGTCGCTTGGCCGAAGATGCAGCACCGGTTCGTCGGCCAACGGCCAAGGTGTCGATTGATCAAATCTGATCCGCGCTAGGCGTCGTAATCCGGCGCGCGCGCAGCTTTCACCAACTCGCGCAGTCGCGGAAAAAGCACGCCAAGCAGAACACCCAAACCCAAGGCGACGGCATTGGGCGTAGCAAAGATCCAGGACGCAACAGCCGCTAAAAATACCAAAGTCGCCAATGCAATCGATCTAAGCTCAACCGGCGTGATGGACTGAGCTTCGATACTCAACGGCTTCACAATCAACCTTTGGACATGTTCTTCGGCAAATCCAGCGCCCCAACCGGCGGCGATGCCCAGTAATAGTGTCACAAGCATTTTTCACCCTTCCAATCTCGACCCCGTGCGAATTTCAATCGTTCGTCGCGGGCAACCTCTGGTTCCCGCTGTTACCATCCGCTACAGGGATGTCATGACTCAAGATCGCATAACACTCAAGCGTCCGGACGATTGGCATTTGCATCTGCGAGATGGCGCGATGATGGAAGGTGTGTTGCCTTTTTCTGCCGCGCATTTCGCACGCGCCATAATCATGCCAAACCTTGTGCCACCGGTCGTGACGGGCGCAGACGCAGCAAGATACCGTGATCGCATTCTTGACGCGCTTCCGAATGGTGCCAGTTTCGAACCCTTGATGACGCTCTATTTGACCGAAGACACCGACCCTACGGACGTAAAGACGGCTCAGGAAAGTGGGCTGATCAAAGCGGTGAAACTCTATCCCGCCGGGGCCACAACGAATTCGGCAAGCGGTGTTCAGAACTTCGACCGGGTGCGCCCCGTTTTTGAAATGATGGCTGAAATCGGACTGCCACTGTGCGTCCACGGGGAAGTCACACGGTCAGACGTGGACATTTTTGACCGAGAAGCCGTTTTCATCGACGAAGTTTTGGAGCCAATTCGACGCACGACACCAGGTTTGCGTGTCGTGATGGAACATATCACAACCGCCGAGGCCGTGGCTTACGCATCTGAAGGCGGCCCAAATCTGAGTGCCACGATCACCGTTCAACACTTGATGCTGGATAGAAACGACATGTTGGTGGGTGGCATCCGTCCACATTTCTATTGCCTGCCCATTTTGAAACGCGGCACGCATTGCCACGCATTGATCAAGGCCGCAACGCGCGGAAACCCAAGGTTCTTTCTTGGCACCGACAGCGCACCTCATGCCACAGACACCAAAGAAAACGCCTGCGGCTGTGCGGGATGTTTCACGGCGCCTGTCGCCATGTCCTGTCTGGCAGAGGTGTTTGACGAGGCTGGTTCTTTGGATGCGCTGGAAAGTTTCACCTCTTTGAATGGCCCTGCCTTTTATCAACTACCTGCCAACGAAGATCAGATCACGCTCCAAAGGGGCACCCCCATCGACATACCCAAGGAAATCGAAACAGACGCAGGCCCGGTCACTGTTTTCAATCCAGGCCGACCATTGCACTGGCGCGTCGTATAAGGCTTTGCATTTTTGGACCAAAGGAAGGTAACAGAACATGATCCCCACAAGTTTCCCCGAGAAAGCTGAAATCGCGCGTTTGAGCGCATCCATGCTTCTGGAAATTGGCGCGGTTCATTTCAATGCTGACGCGCCATTCACCTTGGCCAGTGGTTTGCCGTCCCCGACCTACATCGATTGTCGAAAGCTCATTTCCTATCCGCGCATTCGTTCGACGTTGATGGATTTCATGACAATCACCGTTATGCGCGACGCGGGTTTCGAGGCATTCGACAACATCGCCGGCGGCGAGACTGCCGGCATTCCATTCGCCGCTTTGGTCGCCGAACGGATGGGCCTGCCGATGACCTACGTTCGCAAAAAGCCGAAGGGTTATGGCCGCAATGCGCGAATCGAAGGGATGATGGGCGAAGGCGAGCGGGTGCTTTTGGTCGAAGACCTGACAACCGACGGCGGATCAAAATTATCCTTCGTTGATGCCATCCGTGAAACCGGTGCGACCTGCGCCCATACAGCCGTAATCTTCTATTACGGCATCTTCCCCGAAACGACCGAACGCTTGTCAGATCACGGTGTTAGCTTGCATCATTTATGTACTTGGTGGGATGTGCTGGAGGCAGCTCGCGAAGGCGAAATGTTTGACGAAAACACTCTCTCTGAGGTCGAAGTCTTCCTTCGTGCGCCTCGTCGTTGGCAGGACGCGCGCGCAAATTAATTTGCGCCAATAACCACACTCTGTTGACGCGAGCCCTCAACTAACCACAATATGATGTGGTCGGCCTGTTTTCCAAAACTTATACATAACTTATCCTGATTTACCGCACGACAGCTTTGTCGGTATGAAGGTCAGCAAGACGGGCAAGAAGATCGAGTGAGGGCGGTATGAGCGAAATAGCTCAAATAAATCCTGTGGGGACAGAGCAGGCAGAAGAAGCTCTGCCCCACAACATCGAAGCAGAACAGCAACTTTTGGGCGCAATCCTGACCAATAACGACGTCTATGATCGCGTCGCCAGTGTCATCAGCGAAGCCCACTTTTACGACCCTGTTCACGCGCGTATTTACGAAGTCGCCGCGAGCCGGATCGCGAAGAACGCTTTGGCATCACCGGTCACTTTGAAAGCCTTTCTGGAAGACGATTCTGGTTTGAAAGAGTTAGGCGGTCCCGCCTATCTGGTGCGCTTGGCTGGTGCCGCGATTTCGTCTTTTGCCGCGCGCGACTATGCGCAGATGATCTATGATCTCGCCATCCGCCGAAAGCTGATGCAGCTTGGTCAGGACATCACCGCCAAGGCCGCAAAAGTCGAAGTCGCTAACGAACCGAAAGAACAAATCGTCGAAGCCGAGCAAGCCCTGTACAAGCTCGGCGAAGCCGGAACCACCTCGTCCGGGTTTCAATCTTTTTTGCGCGCCGTCACCGATGCGGTGAACGTGGCCAATGCAGCTTATCAGCGTGAAGGTGGCCTGGCCGGAATTTCCAGCGGGTTGAAAGACATGGACAAGAAGCTTGGCGGGTTTCACAAATCGGATTTGTTGATCTTGGCCGGGCGTCCGTCGATGGGAAAAACCTCGCTTGCGACGAACGTGGCGTTCAACATTGCCAAAGCCTATCGCAAGGGGCAACTTCAAGACGGCAGCGAAGGCGCGATTGATGGTGGCGTCGTTGGGTTCTTTTCGCTCGAAATGTCAGCGGAACAATTGGCAGCCCGTGTTTTGTCAGAAGCCGCCGAAGTTCCGTCAGAACAAATCCGTCGCGGTGACATGACCGAGACCGAGTTTCGCCGGTTCGTTGATGCTGCCAAAACACTGGAAGCCTGCCCCTTGTTCATCGACGACACCCCTGCCCTTCCGATTTCCCAACTGGCCGCACGGGCGCGTCGCCTGAAACGCGAACACGGGCTGGATGTTTTGATCGTTGACTACCTTCAGCTGGTGCGGCCCGCCACAGCCAAGGACAGCCGGGTGAACGAGGTTTCTGAGATCACACAAGGTCTGAAGGCTATCGCCAAAGAACTCGACATCCCAGTTATCGCGCTTTCGCAGCTCAGCCGTCAGGTGGAAAACCGCGAGGATAAGCGCCCGCAGCTCAGTGACTTGCGGGAATCAGGTTCGATCGAGCAGGACGCCGATGTGGTGATGTTTGTGTTCCGCGAAGAATATTACAAAGAACGCGAAAAGCCCGGCGATCACGATTTGGAAGCCATGGGCAAATGGCAGGAAGAGATGGAGCGGCTTCACGGCCGCGCCGAAGTCGTCATCGGCAAGCAACGTCACGGCCCCATCGGCACGGTGGAATTAGCGTTCGAAGGTCGGTTCACGCGGTTCTCTGATCTTGCGAAACCCTGGCAACAGGATGGTGCTGGTGACACAGACTTCTAGTCGGTCGGGCAATTGTGCAATGGCACGGGCGGTGTTTCACCTCGTGCTTCGCACCAACGAATAAGCGCTTCGGGAACATCGCCGCGAAAGGTCGCAACGTCGCTCATCAGCGGCCAGTCGGACTTTGCCATTGGCTTTGGGGCGACAACGCGGCGGGCCGGAAATACAAAGAATGCAGGGCGGAACGTTAAAATGGCTGACATGGTATCTAGCCTAGCCTGAAAACGCCGAACGGCCAAAACCACGCTGGAATCAATCAACTTGGTAGGCCAAAAATGTAATCCAAGTTTGACCAAAACGGCGTGTTTCGATCAATTGAAAGCCCGGTAGCGGAGATTGTTCGCTCGCTTCTTCCCAGACAACAAGCGCATCCTTGGCCAACCAACCGTGCTCGGCGGCAACTGATATCGCCTTTTCACCCAATGACTTGCCGTACGGTGGATCAAGAAACACCAATCCCGCCGGAGTATCGCAAGCGCCTAGCCGCGTGGCGTCCATGCGAATGACATCCGTTTCGCCTTCAACACGGGCTTTCGCGATGTTGTCCGACAATAGCTTCAACGCCGCGCGCCCATTTTCAACAAACCGAACATGAGCGGCACCTCGAGACAGTGCTTCAAGACCCAAGGCGCCAGTGCCTGCAAATAGGTCCAAGACCTTCGCCCCAATTACAGGGTTCCCGAAGCGCCCACCGTTTAACATGCTGAACAGACTTTCACGCACTCTGTCGCTGGTGGGGCGCAAATGCGCGCCCAGATCGCCCTTGCCGACAGACGCCAGCCCAAGGCCGCGCATCCGACCGCCGATAATCCTCATCCGCGCAAAAGCGCCTTTAGATCAGCATCAGGGTCGACAGCCATTTCAGCAGTCACGCTTTTTCCCATTTCCAAAAGACGTTTTCCGATCATGTAGTCCCGCGCCGCGTTGATCGCATCAACGGCAATGAACTCTCCTTCCTTGAAATACCAATGGCTTTGCCCCTCGGCTGCTTGTCGTACGACCACCTGATCGTAACCGGTGTTCAGCCCCGCAATCTGCAATTTCAGATCATATTGATCAGACCAGAACCAAGGGTAAGGTTGGTAAGGTTCGTTGGCACCCATCATGTTGATTGCAACATTTTCGGCCTGATCAATCGCGTTCTGCACGGATTCCAACCGCAGCATCTCACCTTTGTAGGGGAAACGCGCGCAATCACCGGCAGCCCAAACGTTCGGCGCAGACGTGCGACCAAAAGCGTCGACAACAATGCCGCTATCACAACGGATACCAGCTGCCTCGGCCAGTTTTGACGCGGGTTGAATACCTGTACCGACCACAACAAAATCGACGTCCAGTTCTGTTCCATCGGTCAGAACCACGCCTTCTACATGGGGATCCCCTGTAAGGGTTTGAAGACCCACACCTTCGCGAATATCGACCCCTTCTGACACGTGCCTGTCGCGAACCACATTCGCGGTTTCTTCCGATGCCACACGGCCAAGAATGCGATCCGCCATCTCAACCAAAGTCACATTCATTTTTAGCTTTGTGGCAACAGCAGCAGCCTCAAGCCCAATGTATCCTCCACCAACGACCAAAACACGCGCTCCGGCTTTAAAACGCGGTTCGATCCTATCGATGCAGGCAAGCGCACGTACGGTATAAACCCCCGCCAGATTGCCGCCGATTTTGGCAGGCAATGTATTCGGCTCCGATCCCATCGTGAGTGCAAGTTCATCATATTCAATAATCTCACCGCCGCAGGAAATTGTCTGCGCGCCCGGATCGATGCCCGTCAGCTTAGTACCAAGTCTTAGCGTGATTTTCTTGTCGTCATAAACAGAAAGCGGGCGCAAATAGAGACGTTCCTTGTCCACCTCGCCAAGAAGATACCCTTTGGAAAGCGGGGGGCGCTCATAGGGTGGTTCAGGTTCGGCACCGATCAAGGTCACCTCACCTTCATAGCCAATACCGCGCAGCTTTTCGGCCAATGCGGCACCCGCCTGACCTGCTCCGACGATCACAATTCCACCCATGTTCGATTGCCTCTGGCTCAATTCCCTTATCGGCTTATATCTACGCCAAGGCACTTGGCAAACAGAGGAAATCGCGATGACGGTGAACGTGGGCGACAAACTCCCGAACGTGGAACTACTGCACTCTCAAAACGGCGAGGTCACGCCTGTGAACATCGCCGAACGTGCGGCTGGTCGGCGCGTGGTGCTTTTCGGGCTTCCCGGAGCCTATACGTCCATTTGTTCTTCGGCGCATTTGCCAAGTTTTATGCGCACAGCCGAAGCTTTTCGGGCCAAAGGCATTGATGAGATTTTCTGCGTCGCCGTAAACGACGCCCGCGTGATGGAACATTGGGACAAAAGCGCTGGTGCAAGCGATGCAGGCATTACCATGCTCGCAGACTGGAACTCCGAACTGACCAAAGCACTGGGGCTAGAATTCACGGTGCCTGCGGCAGGCTTCAAGGATCGGATGACACGGTGTTCAATGTTGATCGAGGATGGCGAAGTGAAGGTGCTTCAGCTTGAAGAAGACAACGGCACCTGCAATCTGACTGCCGGTGAGACGTTGCTGGAGATGTTATGAGCGAAACCTGACTGAAACCCTTAGCCCGCGTCCATTTTGCGGGCCAATTTCAGATCCAGCTCGCTCAACCCCAAAGCATCGTGCGTGGTCAAAACAACCTCCACACGGTTGTAAACGTTGAACCATTCCGGATGATGGTTCATCTTTTCGGCGATGATCGCGATCCGCGTCATCCAACCCCAAGCCTCGGCGAAGTTCTTGAACTTAAAGACTTTACGAACCGCATCACGATCATCCGTAAGGGTCCAGCCCGCGGCATTCAGCTCGGTCATCGCTGCGGCGCGCGCTTCGCCTTCCAGTTTGTCAGTCATTCCGGATCCTCTGTCAGTTTCTTGAACGGACCATAGCTGGTCAGAACTTCGATGTCTTGATCAACCGCCGCACGCTCGGCCTTTAGATAATCCGACACAGCACCCGAAAAACCCTGATCCGCCATCCAGTGGAGCGAATGGGTCTCAACCGGCAAATACCCGCGCGCAAGCTTGTGATCACCCTGCGCGCCGGCTTCCACGGTCGACAGACCGCGCGCAATCGCATGATCAATCGCTTGATAATAGCACAGCTCGAAATGAAGACAGTCGTGATGTTCCCGGGCACCCCAATACCGCCCAAACAGCGTGTCACGGCCAATGAAATTGAGCGCCCCCGCCACGGGACGTCCCTCGCGCATCGCTAGCACCAATAAGATATCGTCGGCCAAGTGGGTTTGGGCCAGATCGAAAAATGCACGTGTCAAATATGGTGTGCCCCACTTGCGCGCACCAGTGTCTTGGTAAAAATCCCAGAATGCATCCCAATGTTCAGGGCTCAGCGTATCGCCCGTAAACGCCTGAATTTCACCGCCGAAGGTTTGCGCAATGCGCCGTTCACGACGAATGGTCTTACGTTTTCGCGACGATAGTGCCGACAGAAACCCCTCAAAATCTGCATAATCATCGTTCGCCCAATGATACTGTTGGGTGACCCTGTGCAACAGACCAATCTCGGCCCCTCGTTCGGCTTCTTCAGCCGTACAAAACGTCGCGTGAACAGACGACACCCGATTCTCGGTCGCGATATGCAAAGCGCCTTGCACCAAGGCTTCGAACCCTTCGCTTTCATGACCGGAACGCACTAAAAACCGCCGACCGGTTGCTGGCGTAAATGGCACTGCCAGCTGCAATTTGGGGTAATACGACCCGCCCGCGCGCTCCCACGCATGGGCCCAATTGTGGTCGAATATATATTCACCCTGGCTATGGCTTTTGACGTAAAGCGGTGCCACGGCGATCACTTGGCCCGCGTCGCGGACAACCAGATATCGCGGCGACCAACCCGTGCCCGCACCGACCGATCCGCTTTCTTCCAAGGCGTTCAAAAACCGATAGGTGGTGAAAGGATCAATTGCGACACCACCATTCAACGCTTCCGGGCAAGCGCAAGCGTCCCAATCTTCGGGCGCAATCGCGGCGAGCGTGGTCACAGCGGAGATTTCGAGGTCAGTGTCAGTCATGAGACAGCGTTAGCCTGTCACGTTTCGCGCAGGGTTCAAGCGGGAACAGCCGGCAAATAACCTTCGAAGGTCACGTTTTCGGCAAACTTGCGGGCCATCGCCTCTTCTTCGGGCGACCTGATTGTCCAACACAGGACATTTGCACCACTGTCACGCAGTTCTTTAACGCGCGGGTTCTCAAGATCGCGCGCATCGTGGCTGATGAATGACGCGCCCACACGGGCAAAGTCGGGAATACGCGCCAGTTCCAAAGCTCTTTGTTCGGGCAGCGGCCAGTGGTCTGGCTCAAAGGCCGCCGTTACCAAACCGCGCGGCGCATAGGGCAACAAGGTCTGCATTGCGCCAACAGAATGGGGATTGAACGACATAACACCGACAGGCCCTTCGTAACCCGTCAACGCTTCGCCCACGGCACTTTCCAACGGCCCCACGTCGGACCCAAGGTTGCCGTCTTGGTCCTTGATTTCAACCAACAACGGAACTTGGCCCGCAACCAGTTCCAACACTTGCTCAAGGCTTGGCACGGGCCCCGCATCACCTTGCAACTGAACATCCGCGAGCTCGGCTAAGGTATGGCGCCTGACGATACCCTGCTCGGTCGTCAGCCGGCTCAATTCGTAGTCGTGAAACACAATGGCTTGAGAATCAGACGTCATTTGAACATCGATCTCAATGCCGTAGCCTGCGTTGATAGCTGCCTCGACAGCGGGAAGCGAATTTTCAAGTCGCCCCTGGTCACGGTCGTGCAGACCCCGATGGGCCAACGGTATTTTCAGGAAGGTGTCAGGCAGTAGGGGGCTCATACCAACTCAAATATCCCTTCGATCTCGACGGCAACGCCAAGCGGAAGCGCAGCGGCACTGACCGCAGAACGGGAATGTCGTCCGGCATCACCCAAAAGATCAACCAGCAGATTGGACGCGCCATTGATGACTTTGGGCTGGTCCGTAAAATCCGGTGTCGAGTTCACAAACCCGGTCAATTTGACCACACGTTTCAACTTCGCGAAATCGCCGTCGCAGGCCGCACTCACTTGCGCCAATAACCCAAGCGCGCAACGTTCAGCCGCCGCCGCGCCTTGTTCCACATCCAGTTCAGCACCAAGCTTGCCGGTGATCAAAGCCCCGGACGCGTCCATCGAGATCTGGCCCGACACAAAAAGGAGCGACCCTGATTTCACAAACGGCACATAGTTGGCAGCCGGTGCAGCGCCTGATGGCAAGCTTAAGCTCTTTTCTGTCAGTTTGTCGTGGATAGACGCGTTCATGATGTTTTCCTTGTATATTTTTGGTCCATTGACCCATTTCAAGCATCATATTGACTGCAAAGAACGCAGGCGCAACATCCGTCGCACAAAATTGTCAGGACACAAGCAAAGCCTGTAATTCTCAAATCAGATACCATATGTGTGGTGAAACGACTCGAATTCATGCTGCCATTGGATAATTCGTGACCTATAAAAACCAACTTATTAACCGTTTTGCGGTTCTCTCGGTCGCGTTTATCGGCCTGTCCGCCTGTGCTGCACCGCCCGAAGGCGGCGGCACCAACGATCCGTACGAACGCGTAAATCGCGCCAGTCATGAAGTGAACAAAGGTGTGGATACTGTTGTTTTGCGGCCTGCCAGCCAAGTCTACGGCAAGGTTGTTCCTAACCCGATACGACGCAGCATTTCGAATGCGGCCGCCAACCTGGACGAACCGCGTTCAATCGTGAACCACATCGCGCAAGGCGATCTTCAGGACGCGGGACACACTTTTTTCAGATTTTTGGTGAATTCGACGATTGGCGTGTTCGGGCTCTTTGACCCGGCCACCGGTGATTTCGGGTTGGAACAACGCCATACTGGCTTCGGCGACACTTTGGCGACTTGGGGCGTGCGCGAAGGTGCTTACCTCGAATTGCCGTTTTTGGGCCCATCTAACGAACGCGATTCTGTGGGCCTGATCGTCGACATCGTGGCCAATCCCTTGTCAGCAATTGTTAGCGACTCGAGTGACGTTCAGGTCGCCACGTCCGTCCCGTCAGGCCTGAATTCACGGTTCGAATTCTCAGACACCATTGATAGCCTTCTGTATGATAGCGAAGACAGTTACGCCCAGCTCAGACTTTTCTACACCGAGAGCCGTCGTTTTGCACTTGGCGAGCAAAGTTCTGCCGAAGACGGGGTAGATCCCTTTGATGACCTCTTTGAAGGGGTTTATGGAGGACTTTATGAAGATTTCTAAAATGAATCGTCGTCGTGTACTTCTTACCGGAGCCTCCAGCGTCATTGCTTTTGGACTGTCGCCTGCATTTGCGTTGACCGAGGCCGAAGCGACCAAACTCATTAATAGCGTCGTGAACGATATCAACCGCGCGATAAACTCTGGCAAACGTGGCAACGCTCTGTTCCGCGACTTCGAATCGATTTTCAACAGCTATGCGGATGTGCCAACGATCTCGCGTGCTATCCTCGGCCCGCCAGCGCGCTCGGCATCATCGGGTCAGCTGCGGGCGTTCTCAAAATCACTGACCGGCTATTTGTCCCGTAAATACGGCAAAAGGTTTCGTCAGTTTGTCGGCGGCGAAGTCCAAGTGACCGGCGCGCGTGCTGTCAGAAACTTCCAGGAAGTACGCGGCGTTGTGCGGGCACCGGGATATGCACCCTTTGACGTGTCTTTTGTTGTGTCGGACAGATCAGGCAAAGATAAATTCTTTGATTTGCTGATTGAAGGCATTAGCCTTTTGAAGGCTGAACGGTCTGAAATTGGCGCCGTGCTGGACCGGGTTGGCGGCAACATTGACAAGCTGACCGAAGAACTGAAACGTCTGGGCTAACACCACTATCGGCTCGTTTCCGACCCAAACCATTTCGTCAACAGACCTTGGTATGTCCCGTCTTCGGCGAACCGAAGCAGCGTTCGATTGATCGGCTCGCGCAGCGGGCTATTCGTCTGCATGGCAAATCCATAGTTGTCATGCAAAAAAACCGGCCCGGTAAGCTCACCAATCCCCGCCCCGTCTGTGTTCACATAATACGACAAGATGGGTGAATCGAAGACCACGGCGTCCAATTCACCTTCTTCAAATGCCGCAATCAATTGTTCCAGATCGTCAAACCCGCGATAGCGCAAATCGCGTTGTTCCAAGTAGGTGGCCGAAGTTGATCCCGATGTGGTTCCGACGCGCTTGCCATAAAGATCATTGATTGAATTCACATTCGACTGGATCGCATCCACCGTCATCGCAGCCGTGATATGCGCCACAAAAATCGACACAATAAACAATGACGAAACGACCAAAAGTGTCGCAAACACCCGCCCCAGAGCGGTACGCGGCACGCGTTCTTCGAACCCGCCGTTCACCACAAGGTTCAAGGCCCACCAAAACGACGGAAACAGCTTTTCGCGTGCATTGCCTTTGAAGTATTCCTGCGCATTCCGCTCGAACCGCCACATCAACATACCGCCACCGATCAATAGCCCGAACGCAGCCAATGCGATCAAAGCCAAATCACGCGACCAAAGCACCGTAATCAAAGACCCCCCTTGCATGTTCGCAGGCACCATCACCCGAAGACCCGATGAAAAGATCGGTTGGCTAAAGTCCATATTGGTCTCACGCTCGGCCGTAATGGAAATATTTGCCGCAGCAATATCCGCGCGTCCGGCTTCCACTTCATCCAACATTTCGGAAAATGTCTGAAATCGATCTATGGAATAACTGAATCCAAGTTCGTCGGCCACGGCGGCCCAAAGATCGATCGAAAACCCCGTATCCACATCTTTTTCTATCATCGAAAAAGGCGTGCGCGTTACCGTGGCAATGCGCAAATCCTGTGCCAAAACACTACTGCAAAACGTCGTAAGCAGTATCGCCAAAGCAATCGTTCGCGTCGTCCCCATCATACCCCGTCCCTTAGGTCGCGGACCATAATAGAGATAGGGACAGATTCAAGCAACGCCCTGATTTATGGGGTTTTCATGCGCTTTTTCTGGTGACATGCGCCCGCCAAAGGGCAAAAACGCCCGCTCCCACGATCAAAGCCGCGCCGAAGGCGACATTGGATTTTACTGCCTCGCCAAATACGAGAATCCCGATCAAAACTGCAAAAACCAAGTGGAAATAGGCAAAAGGTTGCACTGCACTCGCTTCGGCAACTTCATAGCACCGGATTAAAAGCCAATGCCCAAGAACTCCAGTGATACAAAGCGCTAGCATCCAAAACGCGTCGTCAGCCGCCATCGTCTCCCAATTTGGCAAGCCAATACCAGTGGTGACGACCGCCCCAGTAATCCCGGTCCAGAAGAACGAGGTCAGAGCCGCGTCTTGTCGTGCAGCGTACCGTGTTGTCAGCGCGTAAAGCGCGAACATAAAGGCCGAGATTAAAGGGATGATCGCAACCGCTTGAAAAACGCCCGAGCCCGGTTGCAGGATGATTAACATCCCCAGAAATCCGGCAAAAATGGCAAGCCAACGTCGCCATCCTGCTTTTTCCCCCAAGAACGGACCTGCAAGCGCGGCCACAATTAATGGATAGGATGCGAAAATCGCATGGCTTTCAACCAACCCCAACAAGGTGAAACCATAGACCGCCACACAAATCTCGCCCGCCAACAATAGCCCGCGAAAAATTTGCAGGCCCAGTTGCTTTGTCGTTGCCGTTGCGCGGATACCGCCCGGCTGGCGTGCTGCAATAAAAATGACGAAAGCCGCAAAAAACCAATACCGGATCATCACAACCAGAAAGGTGTTATAGGTTTCGGCCAAATGCCGCGAGATGCCATCCTGCGTTGCGAAAACCAAAGTTGTTGCGATCATCAGGAAGACACCGGCGCGATTTGATTGTTCGATCATTTCCGCGCCACCGTCATATGCCGTTTTCGGCCAAAACCCGGTATTCGTTCAACGTCGAAGCCTGCATCGACCAAAGCCGACCGAACGTGCCCCGCCGCACTATAAGTGGCTGCTGTACCACCTTTTTTCGTGTGGCGTCCGACTTCGGCCATCAAGCCCGGCTCCCAAAGCTCAGGATTTTTTGCAGGTGCGAAACCGTCAAGAAACCAGGCATCCGCCATTTGCGCCCATTTCGGAACTGTCATCCGGGCGTCCCCAAGAATAACGTTTAGAATAAGACTGTTGGATCGAACTTTTAATGTACCAGATCGAAATTCCTCCATCATTGGTACTTTCCATATGTCCAACTCGGGGTAAGCGGACAAAGCACGTTCCATCGCATCAACCGACATCGGAAACTCTTCGAACGACGTGAAATGCAAAGGGCCATCTATGCCCGCGTCGTCCCAGGAAGCGACAGCCGCAAGCGCGTTCAATCCGGTGCCAAATCCAAGCTCAGCTATGTGAAACCCTGGGCGAAAGCGCGTCGGCAATCCGTTTCCCGCAAGGAAAACATGGCGCGTTTCTGCCAACCCATTCTCAAGCGAAAAATACGGGTCGTCAAAGCGCCGCGCAACGGGCACATCGCCCCGCCAGTCGATCTGAGAATGCTGGTTGTCTTCCACAGGCTGCCCTACACTCGCCTTCGTCCCGTTCCGGGACAGTGGCTTGGGGGGCATGGCTTGGCAATGGTCGATCTGACAGTGCGCGGCGCCGGGATTTTCGGCCTGTCGATCGCTTGGGCCGCATTGCGACGAGGCGCACGTGTTCGGGTGGTTGATCCCCGTGGTTTGGGCGCGGGATCGTCTGGGGGTATCGTTGGTGCGCTTCAGCCGCACACGCCCGATCCTTGGAACGACAAAAAACAGTTTCAGTTGGAAAGTCTGTTGATGGCCAAGGACTTCTGGCGCGACGTTGATTACAATTCAGGGCTTGAAAGTGGCTATGGTCGCGTTGGCCGACTGATGCCACTTGCCACGGATCAAGACGTTACTTTGGCGCGATCACGGTGCAAGCATGCCGAGTTTCGGTGGGGGAACAATGCCTTATGGGAGATCGTTGAAGTTTCAGGCTCATGGTGCCCATCTTCACCAACCGGGCTTTATGTCAGCGACACTCTGTCCGGCATTTTGAACCCGCGAAAGGCCATCGACAGTCTTGCGAAGGCGATCCAGTCACAAGGCGGAGACATCACAACCGAGGCGAAGACTGACGGCCCTACGGTATGGGCAACGGGCTGGCAAGGATTGTTGGAGCTTTCGAAGCTCTTTGAGCAACCCATTGGAAACGGGGTGAAAGGGCAAGCAGCATTATTGGAATACAACGCGGCAGGACAGCCGCAAATTTACGCAGATGGCTTGCATTTGGTACCCCATCTGGACGGCACTTTGGCCGTTGGTTCAACGTCGGAACGGGAATTCGAAACGCCTGACACAACAGATGAGGCCTTAGATGCGATCATCGCACAGGCGCGCGACATCGTTCCCGCAATCGCCGATGCTCCGGTTTTGCAACGATGGGCAGGCGTCCGACCACGGGCGAAAAACCGCGCACCTTTATTAGGGCCGTGGCCCAGTCGGTCTGGGCATTTTATCGCGAATGGTGGCTTTAAAATTGGATTTGGAATGGCTCCTAAGATATCGGAAATCATGGTGGATTTGGTTTTGGAGGGCCGCGACACCATCCCTCCCGACTTCCACACCAACCTGATCCAAACCTAGCGCGCCTCTGCCACCATACAGATCCTGCGTTGCGGGCCTTCGACCCAGTACCGTTCTCCAGCCCGGCACAGCCAAGCGACATCGCCAAGAAACAACGGCGCCGTTGCCCGGAAAGAAAACGTTTTGAGCACCCCCAAGTGATCCGCGGCAAAGCCGGCCAACCGGGTTGCGAGCAATGGGCCATGAACCACCAGATTGGGATAGCCTTCCTCGCGGCAATAATCGACATCATAGTGGATGCGGTGGCTGTTGAACGTCACCGCTGAGTAGCGAAAAAGCGTGACTTCGCTGATCCTTAGAGCCCGGCGTTCATCTGCTTCGGCGGTTTCAATGGGCGCTTCACCATGCGAGGAACCGGCGGCGCGGTAAACGATGTCTTGTTCTTCGGTTAAAATCGGCGCACCGCGTTGGCGAATTTCGTGTCGAAGCGTGACAAAAGCAAGCTTTCCGCTTCGACCTTCTTTGCGTGTGACCCCGATGAAAGTTGATATTTTCTCCGCTGCCACTCCGGCACGGAACACGCCGTGGAACGTCATGCGTCCCCCGGCCCACATGCGGATTGGAAGCCCTAAATCGGGGATCAAGCCACCCAGTTTCTCATGGCCGTCGTGACCAATATTATCTTCGGTCACCGGTTCCCAAAAGAATGCAAAATGCGCCAGAGGTGGCAGAGATGCGCCAACATCAACGGTGCTGGAATTGCCCAAAGTTGCCAAAAGTGCAGCCGCGCGGGCTGGATCGATGCGGTCGGAGATGACAACGGGTTGTGACATGATGCCGACATAACATTCCTTGGCGGAAAACGGCAACTTCTAGCAATATGTTGTGGATAACTCTGCCAGATGCCCCGCATCTATGGGGATCTGCGTTGACTCTGACGCGGCCCGGTCGGACACTCTGGGCCTTGGAATCAACCCACGGACGACCGCCTTGCGCTTTAATCGTATACGCCTCAACGGGTTCAAAAGCTTTGTCGACCCAACCGATCTGATCATCACCGATGGCCTGACAGGTGTTGTCGGGCCGAACGGGTGCGGCAAATCGAACCTTTTGGAAGCGCTTCGCTGGGTGATGGGCGAAAATCGACCCACTGCGATGCGTGGCGGCGGCATGGAAGATGTGATCTTCGCCGGTGCCTCGACCCGGCCTGCCCGAAACTTTGCTGAAGTGGCGCTGGTTCTGGACAATTCAGATCGTCTTGCTCCGCAGGGGTTTAACGAGCTCGATACGTTGGAAGTGATCCGCCGCATCACACGGGACGCGGGTTCGGCCTACAAAGTAAACTCGAAAGATGCGCGCGCGCGCGACGTTCAAATGTTGTTTGCAGATGCGTCAACAGGTGCTCATTCGCCCGCTTTGGTGCGCCAGGGTCAGATATCAGAGCTGATCAATGCCAAGCCGCAAGCCCGGCGACGTATTCTTGAAGAAGCTGCGGGCATTTCTGGGCTGTATCAACGGCGTCACGAAGCCGAACTGAAACTGCGCGGGGCCGAAACCAATTTGACCCGCGTCGATGACGTGATCGAACAATTGGCGGCTCAGCTTTCGTCATTGGCGCGTCAAGCACGGCAAGCGAAACGTTATCGCGAGATCGGAAGTCAGCTTCACCACGCCGAAGGATTACTGTTGTACCTGCGCTGGCGCGAAGCGGAAAGCGCAAGGACAGCGGCCGAAGCGGCTTTAGCAGAGCAATCTCGGGTGGCGGCAGAGGCCGAACGGTTGGCACGTGCGGCGACCGGAGATCGCGCAAAAGCCGAAGAAGCCCTGCCCCCATTGCGTGAAGAAGAAGCGATCGCCGCAGCTGTATTGACCCGGTTGCAGCTTCGCGCTTCGAGTTTGGACGAAGAAGACACACGTGCCGCACAAGCAATTGAAACATTGGAAGCACGCATCGCGCAACTTAGTCGCGATGCTGAACGTGAAAGTGATTTGAACTCCGACGCGATCAAAACGCTGGAGGCTTTGACAACTGAAGAAGCGGAACTGTTAGCCGCGGGCGAAGGTCACGAGGAAGCGGTCGAAGCAGCCAACGCAGAGGCTCATGACGCCGCCCGTATCTTGCAGGATCAAGAGAACGAGCTTTCCCAACTCACCGAAGACGTCGCGCGGTTGGCCGCGCGCCATCAGTCTGCCGAACGCTTGGCCAACGATGCCCGCACTATGTTGGATCGTAGCGAAACCGCAGAAGGCCAAGCCAGAATCGAAGCCACGAGCGCGCGAGGTGAATTGGAAAAGGCCGAAGCTTCGTTCTCAACTGCCGAAACCGCGTTGAAGATTGCATCTGACACAGCGACAGCCGCAGAAAAAGCACTGGCCAGCGCAGATGATGCCCGTGAGGCCGCGCAAGGAAAAGAGGCTGAAGCCCGCGCAGGTCGGTCATCCGCAGAAGGTGAAGTGAAGGCCTTACAGGCCGAAGTTGCCGCCCTTTCGAACCTTGTGGATCGCGACACCGCTGAAGGCGGTCAAGTCATGGACTTGCTGACCGTCAAATCTGGATTTGAGAAAGCTCTGGGTGCGGCACTGGCAGATGATCTGCGCGCACCCGTGATTGAAGGTGGTGCAGCGTCCGGCTGGGCTTCGTTGCCGGACTATTCAGTTGGACAAGATTTGCCGTCAGGTGTCGCGGCGCTGAACAATTACGTCGATGTGCCGCCGGTCTTGTCCCGTCGTATCAGCCAAGTAGGATTAATTGATCCAGCCGATGCGCAACGCCTGCAAGCGGAACTGCTGCCAGGGCAACGGTTGGTCAGTCAAGCAGGCGATCTTTGGAGATGGGATGGCTTTCGCGCAGGTGCTGGCGACGCGCCATCGGCGGCAGCACTTCGGTTAGAACAGCTGAACCGGCTACAAGAATTGAAGCAAGACCTTGAGGAGGCAACCGCACGCGCAGACGGTGCGTTGCGCGCCCACGAATTGCTAAAAACCGAGTTGGACGGATTGGTGGCGCAAGTCACAAACGCACGCGATGCGCGCCGCGCGGCCGACCATGCCTTGACCGAAGCAAACCGTGCCTTGTCCCGCGCTGAAGCCGACAAAAATATTGCAGGCGGCAAACAGGAAGCTGCCGAAATGGCCGTTAGCCGTCATGGCGACGAAGCGACCGCCGGGCGCCAAAACTTGGCCGAAGCAGAAAAGGCTTTGGCGGGTCTGGATGATCTGGACACACTGCGCGACACAACCGAAGATATCAAACTCACCGTCGAAGCTGCACGCATGACAATGATGGCGCGGCGTTCTGGACATGACGAATTGAAACGCGAAGGCGCTGCGCGTGGACGACGGTTGGAAGAAATCGCACGCGAACGTTCTACATGGGACGGTCGCCTGAAAAACGCCGACACCCGCATGGCCGAATTGGCGGAGCGACGCACGTCGTCGGAAGCCGAACTGGAAACAGCACAAAGTGTTCCTGACCGGATTGCCGAAGAACGCGCCTCGCTTGCCGACGATTTAAGCCAAGCCGAAGACCGCCGCCGCGTCGCTGCGGACGCTTTGGCCGAAGCCGAAACCGTGGAACGTGATGCCAAAGAAGCGGAACGAAACACCGAACGCGCGGCATCGGAAGCCCGCGAAGCCCGCGCAGGTGCTGGCGCGCGATTTGAGGCGGCCCGCGAAACGGTCGCAGGTGCTGCCGAACGCATCGCCGAAGAACAGGAAACGACACCCGAAGCGCTTTTGGAAACGCTGGACGCTGATCCAGAGACATTGCCATCAGCCGAAAAGATCGAAGCTGACGTTATGCGTCTGCGTCGAAGCCGGGATGGGCTGGGAGCGGTGAATTTACGCGCTGAAGAAGACGCCCAAGAGGTCGAAGAAGAGCACAATAATTTGACCACCGAAAAGATAGATTTGGAAGAAGCGATCCGTACCCTGCGCGCGGGCATCGCAAGTCTGAACAAAGAAGGCCGAGAGCGTTTGCTGACTGCGTTCGAACAGGTAAATTCAAATTTCTCGATGCTATTCAAACACTTGTTCGGTGGCGGTGAAGCCAAATTGGTGTTGATCGAGTCCGACGACCCGCTGGAAGCCGGCCTTGAAATCATGTGCCAGCCGCCGGGCAAAAAGTTATCGACCTTGTCCCTGTTGTCGGGTGGTGAACAGACGTTGACGGCGTTGGCGCTGATCTTTGCGGTGTTCCTTGCGAACCCCGCGCCGATCTGTGTGCTGGATGAGGTCGACGCGCCTCTCGACGATTCCAACGTCACGCGATTCTGTGATCTGTTAGACGAAATGTGCCGTCGGACCGAAACCCGGTTCCTGATAATCACGCACCATGCGGTGACGATGGCGCGGATGGATCGCTTGTTCGGCGTGACGATGGGCGAACAGGGTGTAAGCCAATTGGTGTCGGTCGATCTGAAAAAAGCCGAGGCGATGGTGGCGTGATCTGTTAATGGAAACACTCCCGGCCCTTTGGATCGTCTTCGCGGCTTTCCTGTTGGCCGGTGGCGTCAAGGGCATTGCGGGCGTCGGCTTGCCAATGACAGCCCTTGGAATTCTGACGTTCTTTACCGATCCACGCACCGCTTTCGCCTGCGCATTGGTGCCCATCTTTTTGTCCAACTTTTTGCAACTCTTGCGCGCAGGTGCCGTGGGTGACGCCGTGCGGCGATATCATGTATTTCTGGTATGTATGAGCGTCGGCATTCTTGTGGTCCTGATGCTTTCTGTCGGCGCGTCCGAGCGGTTTTTATTGGGTGTGCTAGGCACCGTCATTTTGCTTTTCGTCGCGCTGAACTTATTACGGTTTGTCTATCGCGTGCCCGATCGGCACGACAGAACGGCACAACTCTTGGCGGGATCGGCGGCTGGGATATTGGGCGGGCTGACGTCGATCTGGCTTCCGGCGATTGTGGTGTTTTTGACCGCGCGCGGCGTGAAGAAAGACGAATTCATACGCGCCTCGGGACTGATGTTGTTTGTCGGAAGCGTTCCACTTTTTGCAGGTTATGTCTGGGCCGGTTTCTTGACCGGACCGATTGCGCTTTTGTCGCTTGGTCTGGTCATCCCAACAACGATTGGCATGTTATTGGGCGAACGTTTGCGCGCGCGCCTTTCGGAAGCAGCATTTAAGAAGGCCGTGCTTTATGTCTTTCTGATCATAGGCTTAAACATGATCCGGCGAAGCATCTGGGGATAGCGAAACCTTGTGATCTGTCTTATGCCGCAGCAACCGCAGCTGTTCGGATGGCTTGAATATTCTCACCGTAAGGGCTTGGGTTATCGACGCTTCCACCTCGAAAAACAGCCGATCCCGCAACAAGAACATCGGCGCCCGCCGCCGACACAAGCGGAGCCGTTTTTGCGTCAACACCCCCGTCAATTTCAATGTGAATGGGCCGGTCACCAATCATCTCGCGTAGGCGAACCACCTGAGCAATCTGGCTTTCGATGAAACTTTGACCACCGAAACCGGGGTTCACGGTCATAATGCAAATCAAATCACAGAGGTCGAGCAACGGGGCAACCGTTTCAACAGATGTTCCCGGATTGAGCGCAAGCCCCGCTTTCATACCCGCACCACGGATCGCCTGAAGCGTACGATGCGTATGCGGTCCGGCTTCTATGTGAGCGGTCAGAATATCGGCACCCGCATCGGCGTAGGCATCAATATATTGATCGACCGGCGAAATCATAAGGTGCACGTCCATCACTGTTTTAATGTGACGTCGGATGGCTTTGACCAAAGGTGGCCCAAACGTCAGGTTCGGAACAAAGTGACCATCCATGACGTCAACGTGGATCCAATCCGCGCCTTCGGCTTCAACGGCTTGTATCTCGCGCCCGAAGTCAGCGAAATCCGCAGCCAGGATGGATGGTGCGATTTTTATATTGCGATCAAATGACATGGCTTTGCTTATCCGAAAATTCTGATCGCGGGGGAAGCAGAAAATTTATTCGGTCTGGTTTCTGGTTTAGATACCGCTGGCGCCAAAATGGATAGCATACTTTTCGCGAACCGCCCGGTCCATCTCGGGCGACACAAGGAGCGGTGCTTCGGCCAGGATTTTTTCCTTTCGCGCACGTGCTGCAATAAGAAGCTCAGGTTTTTCGGCCTCTTCCCATTCCTTCGGGCTCATCCGATTGCCCAGAACCGGGTATGTATACTCGGTCTGCATCAACGCCAAAGTTTGGTCGCTGCCCAGATAGTGCCCCGGCCCGTCCAAGCAAACTTGACGCATCGTCTCTAACGACATGGTATCTTCTGTCACTTCGATCCCGCGCACACAGCGCAACGCCTGTCCCACGACATCGTCACCAAGCACGAGGCTTTCCAAGCAAAATCCCAGCAGCGAAGCCTGCATCCCTGCCGCTTCATATACCATGTTAAGCCCAGACAGCCCGGCCAGAACATTAGTGATGCCTTGTTCCCAGCCCGTTTGCATATCTGGCAGTTTACTATCGGCCATCCCGCCCGCAGCGCCACCCGGCAACCCGTAGAACCGGTGCATTTGGGCGCATCCTGCTGTGAGCAATCCCTGTTCGGCTGAACCTCCAGACATTGCGCCCGTCCGAAGATCCGACACAAAAGGCCATGTGCCGAAAACTGCCGGGTGTCCCGGAATGATGGAATTGACATAGACGACACCGGCCAGACATTCCGCAACCGCCTGAACAATGGCCGAAGCAATCGGCGCAGGCGCGGTCGCCCCGGCTTGGCCTGCCGACAGTAACAAAACGGGCATACCAGCACGAATGCAATGCTCCATCGTAATGCAGCTTTCGTAGGCGAATTTCATCGGCGGCACGACAAAGCAATTTGAATTCGAAATGAACGGACGCGCGCGCCACGCCTCCTCTCCGCCGGCCAACATATGGATAAGCTCCATTCCATGGGCGACATATTCGGGATCTGAAAAAGATGTGCCGATGTGCTTTTTTGTGCCGGACACGCAGGCGTAGATGGTATTCAGATCAAGTTCCAGATTGTCCGGAATATTCCGGGCGACCAAGGCGCGTTGAAAGAAATGAATGTTGTCGAGGTTATCCACCAGTCGGGCTGTATCATGCAGATCTTGAGCCGTCGGTTCGCTGTATTCTTTGGTGAAAGGATCGACCATATGAACAGCAGCGCCAGCCGTTCCATAGTGCACGCGGTTTTCTTCCAAGTACAGGTCGTGCTTTGGGTCACGGCCATGCAACGTGATATTGCGCGCAGCTTTTGCCAACATGTCTTCGACAAGCGCGCGCGAAAACCGAAGCCGCCCATCATCGCCAAGTTCCGCGCCTGCCGCTGTCATCGCTTCGATGCCCGAAGGTGGTGCATCGGCAAGACCAATCGTTTCTAACGCCTCAAGGGCCGCTTCGTTAATACGTTGCACCCCTTCTACTGACAGGGGCTCATAGCGTCCGCCCTTCATCCCGGCACGTATGGGCTTCACGTCTTCGGCCAAAGGTGCGGCACGCAATGCCACGCGCGCGGCACGACCACCAGCACGACGGCTCAAAGCTTGGTGTCTTTCGATAACATTGGCGAGCCTCTTTGATATCCCAACGCAAGTTGATCTATCGTCGGCCTACGAGCGGCACGGTCTATCCCAAATGCGACATCACATCTTCATTCGTTCCGATTTCGGATCATACATCGGTGCAAGGCTGGCGGTTGCCTTGGCGCGCGTGCCTGCAATCTCAATTTCGTAACTCGAGGCCAAGACCTGTTCCGCCGTCTCGCCTTCGCAAGGGACATAGCCCATCCCGATAGCACCGCCCAAGGCGTGGCCATAGTTTGCAGAGGTCACGACGTTGATTATCTCGCCATCACGGACCAGTGCTTCGTTGTGGAACAACATCAGGTCTGGATCGTCCAATTTGAACTGAAGCATGCGATTTTTTACACCTTCTTGCCGTTTTTGAATCACCGCATCGCGACCGATGAAACTGGCTTTCGCCTTGGTCTTCACCGCAAATCCAAGGCCCGCTTCGACGACGTGATCTTCATCCGTGATGTCATGCCCCCAATGCCGAAAACCCTTTTCGATGCGGCACGAATCCATTGCGTGCAACCCGACAAGTTTCAGATCGTGATCGGCACCCACATCCAGCAGAGTTTCAAAGACATGGGCAGCTTGATCGGTTGAGACGTAAAGTTCCCAACCGAGTTCACCGACATAGGAAATACGGTGCGCACGCGCGAGACCAAGACCAATTTCGATGTCGCGCGCAGTGCCGAACGGGAACCCCTCGTTCGAGAAATCGTCTGGAGAAACCGCTTGCATCAAGTCTCGGGCGTTTGGCCCCATCAGCGGGAAGACGGCTTCGCCTGCGGTAACATCGCTGATAACTGCCACATCGTCTTCAAGGTGCCGTCTCAGCCAAGCCAGATCGCGTTGCACAGTGGCCGCAGGAACGACCAACAGGAAGGCGTTTTCCGACAGACGCGTCACCGTCAAATCCGTTTCAATACCACCTTTGTGGTTCAGCATTTGCCCGTAGGTGATCGCACCCGGTGGTTGATCAAGGTTGCCCGCAAAAACCCGTTGCAGGAATGTCAGCGCAGCGGGTCCCTCAACGCGAATTTTTCCGAAGGACGTCATATCAAGCAAGCCAACGGTCTCGCGAACCGCCATGTGTTCGTCGCGTTGGTTGTCAAACCAGTTCTGACGGTGCCAGTCGTGTTTGTACGTCGCGTCTTGCCCTTCCCTGGCGAACCAATTGGGGCGTTCCCAGCCAGAGGTTTCGCCAAAGACCGCGCCACGTGATTTCAGCAAATCGTGTACCGGCGAACGGCGAACACCACGCGCCGTTTCGACTTGCCGGAAAGGATAGTGATCGGAATAAAGCATTCCGAGCGTTTCAGTCACGCGTTCACGCAAGTAACTGCGGTTCTTTTGGAACGGCTGTGCGCGACGAATGTCGACATCCCACAGATCGAAAGGCGGATGACCCTCGTCCATCCATGCCGCCAGTGCCATGCCAGCACCGCCCGACGACACAATACCGATCGAGTTGTAACCCGCAGCAACCCAATAGTTCCGCAAAGCAGGCGCTTCACCAAGATAGTATTTATCGTCCGGTGTGAAGCTTTCTGGGCCGTTGAAGAACGTATGCACACCGGCCGTTTCGAACAGTGGCATTCGCTGCATGGCTTTTTCCAGAATCGGTTCGAAGTGGTCGAAATCTTCGGGCAAGGAGTCGAATTCAAAGTCCTCTGAAATGCCGTTCATGCCCCAAGGTTTGGCCACGGGTTCAAAGGCACCGAGCATCATTTTCCCCGCGTCCGCTTTATAATACGCGCATTCATCAGGCACACGCAGGACAGGAATTTGCCCAAGTCCATCAACAGGTTCTGTCAAAAGATAGAAATGCTCGCAAGCATGCAAAGGAAGCGTCACACCGGATTGAGCTGCCAGATCACGGCCCCACATGCCACCACAATTGACGACATGGTCAGCCCTGATGCTGCCTGTATTACCGTCTTTGTCAGTGTATGTAACGCCGGTCACTTTGTCGCCGTCGTCGGTGACCGAATTGACCTTCACGCCCTCGACGATCTTGGCCCCTTTCAGCCGCGCGCCTTTCGCCAACGCCATCGCTATATTGGCCGGATCGCATTGACCGTCGCCCGGAAGACTAACAGCGCTGACAACATCTTCGGTCGTTAAGTACGGGCACATCTCACGTGCGGTGTCGGGCGAAACCTCTTCGACCTCAACGCCAAAAGCGCGGGCCAGTGAAGCTTGGCGAAGGATCTCTTCGCGGCGATGCTCCGTCAATGCCACGGTCAAAGACCCCGTAACCTTCAGGCCCGTCGCGACGCCCGTTTCTTCTTCAAGCCGTCCGTACAGATCTGCAGAATACTTTGCGAGCCGGGTCATGTTCTCATTCGGGCGCAGTTGCCCGATCAGACCAGCGGCGTGCCATGTGGTGCCACATGTCAGCTGTTTGCGTTCAAGCAGAACAATGTCTTTCCAGCCGCGATGCGCAAGATGATAGGCGACTGAACAGCCCGAGACACCGCCCCCGACAATGACGACACGGGCTTCAGTTGGAAGATTACTCATGTTGCGAGTTCCGATGTATTAGTTCCGACTGTCGCGGAATGGCGGCGTACAATTTCGGCGATATGTGCGGGGCCGACTTCGCAGCAACCACCGATGATGGTGGCGCCGAGTTCGACCCATGCGTCCGCAAAATCTGCATAGGCCCCGGGGCCAAGATCGCGACGCACTTCTAAACGGTCAACCGTTGCGGCGGCTTCTTTGAAGCTGTCCGAGATCGACGTAAATCCATTGGCGAAGGCGCCGAAAGGCACATCTGCCGATTGTAGAACGGCCAGACCTTGCGACACTGCTTCGGGGCGCGAACAGTTCAAAAGAACTGCCGCTGCTCCATACTCATCGACCAAAGGAAGCGCGTCCGACAAATGCTCGCCCGACCGCAAACGTGTTCCGTCTGCGTCGTCAACACTAAGACCAAGCCAAATCGGTTTGTCGGTTTCTTTTGTCCCCATCAAGGCACCACGCGCTTGGTCAATGCCGCACATCGTTTCAATGATATACATGTCCACAAAGGGATCATGGAGGGCTACGATTTCAGCGTAAAGCGGTGCGGCAATTTCGCTGGGTGGCGCAAATTCCGCTTTGTAGGACCACCCGAGCGGTCCAAGTGACCCCGCTATTTTCCCCGCACCATGAGCATTGCGCGCCGCGACAGCCAGCTCGATTGCTTGAAGATGCAAGGCTTCGAATTCATCTTCGCGACCTGCCGGTGCCAAACGGTCGCGCAAGATCGCATAAGTGTTCGTCGTCGCAATGTCCGCGCCCGCTTTGAAGTAATCGGCGTGAACGGCGGATACCGCATCAGGGTGGTCAATCATGACTTGGGTCGACCATAGCCCTGTCGGCTTAGCGCCGGTTCTCGCCAATAATTCCTGACCCATTCCACCATCAAGAAAAGTTATTGTCATCGGCTCAAGCCCTCAGCCGGTCGTTTGCAGGATCCCAAAGCGGTTGGTCTTCCTGAACGATGGCCTTGCAACGCTCGCCATAGATTTCCACTTCGACTTCGGTGCCCGGCACGGCAAGATCCGGGCGCAACATGCCCAACGCAACAGACTTATTCACCCGGTATCCCCAAGCGCCTGACGTGGTTTCGCCGACGATTTCACCGTCATGGATCAGCGTCGACATATAAGGCGCGTCAGCGGCACCCGCGTCCACAGTCAGCGTCACAAACCGCTTCTTGCTGCCTTGCTGTTTTTCGTTCTGCAAGGCCGCCTTTCCGGGAAAATCTTGAATCTTGTCGAGCTTGACGAAACGATCCAAGCCGCCTTCGAACATCGAGTAATCCGTGGACAGATCGCCTTTCCACGTCCGATAGCCCTTTTCGATACGCAAACTGTTCAACGCGAACATCCCGAAAGGTTTCGCGCCGCCTGCAAGGATGGCGTCGTAAATCGTGGGTACATCTGCGATGGCAGCATGAACTTCCCAACCCAATTCGCCTGCAAAACTAACGCGCGCCAGAAGGGCCGATTTTCCGGCAACCGTCGCGGCTTGGTGGCTAAGCCATCCAGTGGAAAGATCGGCGTCGCTGATGTTTGCAAACAGATCACGCGCCTTTGGCCCTGTAACCAAAAGAACCGAGACGTCCTTGGTTCGGTCTTCCAGTGTCAGACCGTCAGGCAATGTGCGCCAAAGAACTTCAAAGTCGTGCCATTGCGCGCTTGCGGCTGTGATAAGCGTGAAGTCATTTTCACCGTGGCGAATGATGGACATCTCGGTCAGGATGCGCCCGCGGGTATCGGCAAAGTATCCAAGGTTCATGCGGCCCGCTTTTGGCAATCCTCCGGTAATGCGGCCCCGCAAGTATTCAGCCGCGCCCTCGCCGGAAAACGCAAAACGCGAAAACCCGCAGATGTCGATGACACCGACGTTGTCGCGAACCGCTTCGCATTCTTCACGAATGCGGGCTTCGAAAGGACCGGCCCGTTCCCATGTTTCGGTTGCCTCGATCGACGTGTCATCACCCGGTTGCGCAAACCATTCGGCGCGTTCCCAGCCATTATAGGCACCCATTTGCGCGCCCAATTCGATCATCTTGTCATGGACAGGCGACATTTTTTTGTCCCGCCCAGCTGGCCATGCTTTCCACGGGAAATGCATCCCATACTCATGGCCATAGGTCTCAAGCGCTTTGTCGATGCAATACTGCGCGTCGGTGTAATCGGTATAGCGACGCGGATCGACGGCCCACATATCCCATTCGGTTTCGCCTTCGGTGATCCATTCAGCCATGACCTTGCCTGCCCCGCCGCCTTGGACAATGCCGAAAGTGAAGGAATGCGCTTCGAATGCGTTCTTTACGCCGGGCATCGGGCCAATCATCGGCAAACCGTCGGGGGCATAGGGGATTGGGCCATTGATGTTGCGACCCACACCTGCCGCCCCAAGAACAGGCACACGCGCCATCGCGTCTTCGATATACCATTCCAGCCGTTCCAGATCGTCGGGGAACAATTGAAAACTGAAGTCATCGGGCATTGGATCGCTGGGCGTGACCCAATGCGCCTTGCAGTTTCGTTCGTAAGGACCAAGGTTCAATCCATTCTTGTCCTGCCGCAGATAATACGAAGAATCCACATCGCGGATCAGTGGCAGCTTGCGCCCGTTTTCCTTAGACCATTCAGCTACTTCTGGTATTTCCTCGGTCAAGAAATACTGATGGCTCATCACCGCAAGCGGTACTGTTCTACCTCCGAAAGGTTTGAACCATTCGCCAACGCGCTGTGCATAATATCCAGCGGCGTTCACGACGATTTCGCAGCGGATATTGCCCTTTTCTGTGTGAACCACCCAGTCTTCGCCATCTCGTGAGACACTCGTTGCCGAGCAGAATCTTTGGATGCCCGCGCCCAGATCACGCGCGCCTTTCGCCAGCGCTTGGGTAAGCTGAGCTGGATCGATATCGCCATCCATCGGATCCCAAAGCGCACCTTCAAGGTCGTGCGTTTCCAAAAAGGGATAGGCCGCTTTCATATCGTCGTGCGACATCATATCCAGCTCGAGCCCTTGATACCGCCCAATGCTCAGGAAACGTTCAAATTCCTGCATCCGTTCTTTGCTGTGCGCCAATCGAATGGACCCGGTGACGTGATAATTCATCGGATAATCAACGTCTTCGGCCAGCGTCCGGTACATCTCAAGCGAGTACCGCTGCATATTCAAAACCGCCCAGGACGTCGAAAAGTTCGGGCAGTTGCCCGCAGCGTGCCAAGTGGACCCTGCCGTGAGTTCATTCTTTTCCAAAAGAACGCAATCCGTCCAGCCCGCCTTCGCCAAGTGATAAAGCGTCGATGTGCCAATGACCCCGCCCCCGATGATGACCACGCGTGCAGTTGTTGGAAACTCTGCCATTTTTCGGCTCCTTAATAGACGGGCGGTGCGATCACCCAGATCGCAACGCATGGTTCAGATGATTTATTGGCCCAGCGGAAAGGTTCGCCACGTATGCGAAAGCTGTCACCGGGGTTAAGTGTGAAAGTCTCTCCGTCGAGCGTGATATCCAACTGGCCCGAAAGGATATAGCCAACCTCTTGTGTGGCTCGGCTGACATCATCGGATCGCCCCGATCCCGGCGCAAATGTCGAATGCACCATTTCAAATGCATCGGTCAGATCCGGCGACAGTAATTCTTCTATGAGCCCGGGCAAACGAGCACTTAAAGGACGGCGTGCGCCCTTTCGAACGACGCATCCTTCTTCACGGGGGTCTGTCGGTATTTTGCCAAAGAATGACCGTGTCGTGACACCGAGGGTTTTCGCAAGGGCCTTCAGTTCATCCATGGACGGTTCGGATATGTCGCGTTCAACTTGACTGAGCCAGCCGACAGACCGCCCTACACTTTCGCCAACTTCGGCAAGTGTCAGGCCTCGGCGTTTACGCAGAACACGCAGGTCTTGGCCAAGGCTGTCAGAAGTAGTTTGGGTTGGCATTGGATGTCCGTGAAGAATCTTGGCCTATTTTCACGGGAGTTTCGTGAAAAAGTCAAAGGTTTTTTCATTACCGCGGACCGAATGCCAAAACGGCACCATACCTTGACGCGCTTAACGTGCCAGTCTTTGGTGCTGGGATGGCATCTGACCCTCCTCTGACCGGATTGCGTGTTGTTGATCTGTCTCGTCTTGTCGCGGGAAATATCGTCACCCATAAATTGGCGGATTTCGGTGCCGATGTGATTAAGGTTGAAAAACCGGGACGGGGCGATGATCTGCGCCATTGGCGGGTCGAAGGGGTTGAGACGTTTTGGAAAGCCTATTGCCGAAACAAACGATCCATCGCCTTGGATGTTCGAAATAATGAGGGCAAAGAAGTTCTGCACAAACTGATCAACAGTGCTGATGTGCTCGTTGAAAATTTCCGACCTGGCACTCTGGAAAAGATGGGCTTTGCCCCTGGAAATTTGCATAAAACGAACCCAGGCCTGATCGTGGTGCGTATTTCCGGCTGGGGTCAAGATGGCGCGTACCGAGACCGTCCGGGGTTTGGATCGCTGGTCGAAGCGATGTCGGGTTTCGCCGCAATGAACGGTTTCAGCGACCGCCCTCCCGTGCTGCCGCCCATTGCCTTGGCCGATATGATCGCCGGCGAAAGCGGGGCGACAGCAGTATTGCTTGCTTTACGTGCGCGTGATCGCAACGGCAAAGGACAAGTCGTGGACGTTTCTTTGTTCGAACCGATCTTTGCGGCACTAGGCCCCCAAGTTGCCAACTGGCGGTTGACCGGACGTGTGCAGAAAAGACTGGGTTCAATGGTTGAGGTTGCCGCACCCCGCAACATTTATGGAACGCGGGATGGTGGGTACATCGCCTTATCCGCCTCCACCCAAGCAACGGCTGAACGGGTTTTTAAGGTCATCGGGCGACCTGAATTGATCAACGACCCGCGCTTTCGAACCAACTCGGACAGGGTCGCGAACATTGATGCCTGCGACCAGATCGTGGCGGATTTTATGGCGACACTGGACCGCGACGAGGCACTTACCCTGATGACCGACGCAGGCGTGACGGCCGGGATCGTCGCCAGCGCCGCAAACTTGGATGGGCACCCCTATATCGAAAGCCGCGCTTTGATCATCGAGCACCCCGACGATGACATGGACGTATTTCCGATGCACGGTATATCGCCGCGGTTGTCGGAAACGCCCGGTAAAATCAAACACGTTGGCCCCCGTTTGGGCGAGCATTCCGGCGAGGTGTTGAGCGAACTGGGATTCTCGGACAAGGAGATTGCATCGCTCAACGACACCGCCGTCGTGGAAACCAACCCGAAAGATAAGCCGAGATAATGCCCAAAGACCCTGTCGCCGAATTGGTCGAAAACGCATCGACACCTTTTGAAAATGCCCGCGCTATGCCGCGATCTGTTTACACCAGCGAAGCATTTTTGGACCGCGAATTGAGTAACGTCTTTTCCAAAGATTGGATTTGCGTTGGACGCAGCAGCACATTGGCCAACACGGGCGACTACCTGACATATGAATTGGCCGGTCAGCCAATACTTGTGATCCGCGATCAAGATGGAAGCCTGCGCGCAATGGCGAACGTTTGTTTGCACCGGATGTCGACGCTTTTGGAAGGACGCGGCAACGCAGGTTTGATTGTGTGCCCGTATCACGCCTGGACCTACAATTTGGACGGCTGCTTGCGCGGTGCACCAGCAATGACCAAAAACGAAAGTTTCTCGAAAGACGCCTATCGACTACCGCAAGTGCGATGCGAAGAATGGTTGGGCTGGATCATGGTAACGTTGAACGCCGACGCCCCATCGGCTGCAATCCAGCTCGCCGAAGTTGAGGGGCTGATCGACGACTTCCAAATGGAAACCTATACCGAGACTTTCGTCGAAACCCACGTTTGGGACACCAACTGGAAAATCCTTGCCGACAATTTCATGGAAAGCTATCACCTCCCCGTCTGTCATGCCGACACAATCGGCGGCATGTCGCGATTGGACGAAATGGTTTGCCCGCCGGGATCAGCGGCCTTCAATTACCACTGGATATTGAAAGACGACAGTCTGCCAATTGCACTGGCGCACCCTAACAACACGCGACTGAAAGGTGACCGTCGACGAACGACATTTCTGCTCGCGATCTATCCAAGCTTGCTGATCACCCTGACGCCCGGTTATTTCTGGTATCTGTCGCTGCACCCCAAAGGCGTCGGTCAAGTTCACATAACTTTTGGCGGAGGTATGTCGCCGGACTATATGGATTCGGACAGCGCGCAAGACAGCTTGCGACAAACCAAGGCCTTGTTAGATAAAGTGAATATTGAAGACCGCGGTTGTACAGAGAAGGTTTATCGTGGCACGCTGGCGGGGCTCTCGGCACCCGGTCATCTTAGCCATCTGGAACGGCCCAACTATGATTTTGCGCAGTATCTGGCCGAACGAACCGGCGGCTTTTCTCGAAAGTTGAAAATTTAGACCCATGTCAACAATTTCAGAGATACGCCCGGCAACAACCGAAGATGCAACCCAAATGGCGGCGGTTTTGAATGAAATTATTGCAATCGGCGGTACCACTGCAATTGAAACCCAGGTTACGGTGGAAGACATAAAAAGTTGGTACATGACCGGCGCACTTTTTTGCCATGTCGCCGTTGATGACACTGGCCACATTACCGGTTTCCAAGCGGTCGAACATTCGGATGCCTACGGGCCCGGCGTAGGTGAAATCTCGACTTTTGCACGCCAAAATCCCGTTGTTCGCGGCGTCGGCGCGGCTCTGTTCCAAACGACAAAGCAAGTCGCAAAAGACGTCGGACTTGCCGCGATCAACGCGAAAATTCGCGCCGACAATGCGCCCGGCCTCGCCTATTATTCGAAGATGGGCTTTCAGGATCATTCGGTTATCCCGGGCGTACCACTTAACGACGGAACACCCGTTGATCGCGTTTTGAAACGGTTTGCACTTGGCTAGAGTGTTCGTAAGTGGTGGATTTTAATTGACGGAACCTGTCTTTATCGCGCAGATTTCGGAGAGAACTTAAGCGCGAGACACATCTATATGCCGAATGCCCAACCCATCTCGACCGTGCGCCGCAACACCGGCTGCGATCTGGTTGTTCCGCGCGAGAACATCGGGCGCTAGCCCTGTTCACCCGGCCTGTCGGCCAAGACCACCCATTCGGAATTCACAATGACAGCAGCCAATGCCTATCGCATGGCCATCGACATCGGCGGCACGTTCACGGATACCGTTCTGGTGCATGGCGGATCGATCCGCGCAACTGCCAAAACCCCAACGACGCCCGATAAACCCGTCTTTGGGGCTCTGACCGGGGCGCGGGATGTCCTGAAATCAGCCGGTATCGACTGGGGTGATGTCACGGGATTTATTCATGGCACGACCCTCGCGACAAACGCTTTGATCGAGCGACGCGGCGCAAAGGTTGCAACGATCACCACGTCAGGGTTTCGCGATATCCTCGAAATCGGCTACGAACGTCGCTACAGCCAATATGCGATCAATATCGAAAAACCGGATCTGATCGTACCGCGCCAATCGGCTTTTACGATCAAAGGACGGATGAACGCCTCTGGTCAGGAATTGACTCCGCTGGACGTTTCTACGGTTGATGGGTTGGTCAGAAACCTTGAAGACGGCGGCTTCGAAGCGCTCGCGATCTGCCTCCTCCACTCCTATGCCAACCCCGATCACGAACGTCAGCTGGTCGCATTGCTACAGGCGCGGCTGCCGCATCTTGTTATGTCCCAAAGCCACGAGATCAGCCCCGAAGCGCGCGAATTTGATCGGCTGTGCACGACCATTGCAAACGCCTACATCCAACCGTTGATGGCAGGATACCTCTCTGATTTCAAAGCACGATTCGAAGCCGAAGGTCTTAAATGCCCCATCCTTATGATGACGGCGAGCGGCGGAATGACGACAGTAGAAACCGCTCGACGTCTGCCTGTGCGACTGGTCGAATCCGGTCCCGCAGGCGGCGCGGTCCTGGCCGCCCGCATCGCGCGCGAGGTAAATATGCCAGAGGTGCTTTCCTTTGATATGGGTGGCACGACAGCCAAGCTCTGTTTGATCGACGATTTTCGTCCACGGATGGCCAGAAAGTTTGAAATCGCGCGGACCGAACGGTTCATCAAAGGATCTGGCATGCCGGTTCGGATACCGGTTGTCGAAATGATTGAAATCGGCGCAGGCGGTGGATCCATTGCTACGATTGATCGGCTTGGTCGGCTTCGTGTTGGTCCCCAAAGTGCTGGCGCCGATCCGGGGCCCGCCGCGTTTAACAAAGGTGGCACAGACCCGACTGTAACGGATGCCGATGTGTCACAAGGCCTGATCGATCCCGCCCGATTCGCCGAAGGCCGTTTATCGATTGATCCCGCCGTTGCGGAACACGCGTTAGACAAATCCATCGGCCCTGCTCTTTCGCTTGACGCATCGCACACGGCTCGTGGCATCAGCGAGATTGTAGACGAAAACATGGCAAGCGCTGCTCGGATGCACGCGGTCGAATCCGGTAAAGACCTGAGCAACCGATTGATGATCGCGTTTGGCGGCAATGGCCCATTGCATGCAACCCGAGTGGCCAGACGAGCACAAATTTCCCGCATTCTGGTCCCGCGTGATCCGGGCGTCGGTTCGGCGGTTGGATTCTTGTCAGCGCCAGTGTCTTTCGAAATTGTTCGATCCCATTATATAATTCTGGACAAATTGAACATCGCCGACATAAATCGGTTTTTCCGCGGTATGGTCGACAAGGCACAAACTGTCGTACGCTCAGGCGCATCAGACGGAAAGGCAAACGAAAACCGCATCGCATTCATGCGGTATCATGGCCAAGGACATGAGATCGAAATTGAGTTACCGCCTCGCGACTTAATTTCTTCTGATATTGAGAATCTGAAGCAGGCCTTCGAAAGAGAATACACTCGACAATTCAGCCGTGCTATCCCGGATATGAAAATCGAAATCTTGAATTGGTCACTATCGATTTCAATACCTATTCACATGGATTCCGTGACGGACAATATACTCGACGTCGAACATGGTGCGCCCGCCGAAACCCGAAAGATACTATGCGACGTGACCGGCCATTGGCGCTCTGTACCCGTGCTTGACCGGCAATCGCTGTTGCCCGACACTGAAATCCAAGGCCCTGCGCTGATTACCGAACCGCAGTCTACGACATTTGTCAGCGCGGACTTCAGTGCAAAAATTGACCAACACGGAAACATTTGGCTGACACAAATCCCGAAAGGCGCAACATGATCCCAAACACCCGCCTGCAAGTTATTTGGGATCGCCTGCTCGCCGTGGTCGAAGAACAAGGCCAAGCCTTGATGCGCGCGGCTTTCAGTCCAATTGTCAGAGAATGCGGCGACATCTCTGCTGGAATTTTCGATGCGAAGGGCCGCATGCTAGCCCAAGCCGTGACCGGAACACCGGGGCATATCAATACGATGGCCATGGCAGTTGAAACGCTGCGCAACCATTTTCCAATTTGCGACATGCGCCCCGGCGATATTTACGTGACCAATGATCCTTGGATCGCGTCCGGGCACTTAAACGACTTTTTGTTGATGATGCCGGTGTTTCACGATGACCGCTTGATCGGATGCACGTCGTGCACATCCCACTTGGTCGACATGGGTGGGCTTGGCATGGGGCCAGACGGCACCGATATTTTTGACGAAGGTCTTTTGATCCCTCCTTGTAAACTACTGGACGGTGGTAAGCTAAATACGCTTCTAATGGACATTGTCCGCTCCAATTCCCGCGAACCAATTGCAAACGAGGGTGATATTTTCGCTCTTATTGCGTGCTGCGAAACAGGGGCTGATCGGCTTTGCCAAATGATGCGGGAATTTGAATTAACCGATCTAGATGAAATAGCGACATATATTATTGAAACATCGCGTCGTGGAACAATTTCTGCAATTGCGGAATTACCTAAAGGCATCTGGCACAATAGTTTGAAGGTGGATGGATATGACACGCCGCTTGAATTGAACGCAACGCTCACAATTGCAGATGACCACTTGTTAGTCGATTTCGATGGCACCGCGCCGTGCATCACAAAGGGCATCAACGTTCCACTAAACTATGCAACGGCATACACCGTCTTTGCACTAAGATGTATCATTGGCCCAGACATCCCGAACAACGCCGGATCACTGGAACCCTTTCGGGTCATCGGCCCAACAGGATGCATATTGAACGCGCAACATCCTGCCCCTGTCGCCATGCGGCATACACTTGGGCAAATGACGCCCGACCTGGTCTATGGCTGTTTGGCACAAGCCTTACCGGGTCAAGTCCCCGCCGAAGGGGCGTCATGTATGTACGACCTGCCGCTTCGGCATTCACCCGGAGCCGAAGACCGGAACGAAACGCTTTTCGCTTTGGAATTGGTCTTTAATGGTGGCACAGGCGCGCGGCCCACATTGGACGGCTTGTCTGCCACCGCGTTTCCAAGCGGCGTATGGGGCAGTCAGGTGGAAACGACGGAAGCCGTTGCGCCTGTGTTGATCCATCGCCGCGAACTTCGCATGGATTCAGGCGGGCCCGGTCGGCAACGCGGCGGTTTGGGCCAAAGGATCGAGATGAGCGCGTCGGAAGACCAAGACCTGCAACTGTTTTTGTCCGTTGAACGGATTGAAACGCCTGCAAAGGGTCGCGACGGGGCCGGTGATGGTGCCGCAGGTCGCATTCAGCTTGCCGAAAACGGAACAGACCTACCCGGCAAGGGGACGTTCATCATCAAGGCGGGCGATCGTCTGATTTTTGAAACCCCCGGTGGCGGTGGTTTTGGACCAGCCAGCGAACGAGACCGCGGGCGGCTTGAAAGCGACATCGATGCCGGTCTTGTTAGTGTCGATGCGGCGCGAAACCACTATGGTCAAACATCATGACGCGCGCCCAAACTCATATTCAGGCGATGGCACCTTATGCATTGGCTGACCTTTCGTCACCCGAAAGAGTGCCGCTGATCTCGCTGTCGCAAAACGAAAGTCTGCGGTCACCCAGCCCTTTGGCCATTGAAGCCGCCACGCACGCGCTAGCAGATTCCGCGCTTTATCCTGACCCCGATTGGACAAACCTTCGCACAGCACTCGGCCAACATCACCGGCTTGATCCGAAAAATATTCTTTGCGGAAATGGCTCGCTGGATTTGATTTCTTGCTTGGCCCGTTGCTTTGCTGGGCCTGATCGCGCGGTCCTTGCACCGGCGCATGCCTACCCGTTTTTCCGCACTGTTGCCCAGATGTCGAACGCGCCATTTCACACGGCACCGGAAATTGAAGCGACAGCTTCGGTTGATGCCTTGTTGCGCACGGTGCGCCGCGAAACAGGGCTTTTGTTCATCGCCAATCCGGGCAATCCAACGGGCACGCGGATACCAATAAGCGAACTGAAGCGACTACGCGCAGCCCTTCGAGACGATATCTTGTTGGTCATCGACGAAGCCTACGGCGAATTCGCAGATCACCTTGGCGAACGCGTATTCGACATGGTGACTGGAGGAAACACCGTAGTTCTGCGCACATTTTCAAAAGCTTACGGATTGGCCGGGTGCCGCGTTGGCTGGGGTGTTTTCCCGATCAACATCGCAATTGAGCTTCGGAAGATCATGAACCCAAACTCCTTAACGACAATGTCCGAAGCCGCAGCCATGGCTGCTCTCAACGACGACGCCTATATGCGCGAAACATGTTCAAGAACCATTGAGCTGCGCGACGGGGCGGCAGCCAGATTGCAAAAAGCAGGCTATAAAATCTATCCCAGTTTTACAAATTTCTTATTGATCGACCTTGAAACGCCCGCCGAAGCCATCCGCATTGATCACATACTTCGCGGCAAAGGCATTTTTCTGCGCCCTCAGGACGGTGCAGGATTGCCGCACTGCCTGCGCATGACGGTCGGGCCGTCCGAACACATGGAAAAGGCGCTTGAAATATTGGAAGCCGAAAAAAGGGCCGCTACATGATCACCCGTCGCGGACGCGCCCGTCTTGGGCTTTTGGTGCCATTCACAAACACCAACTTTGAACCCGACATGGCGCTCATGTGCCCGCCGGACATAACGCTCCATTCGGCAAGGCTGGGCGGCTATGATGAAAACGAAACCCCCGATGCCGATCAAATGGCCGGATTGGGCACATCGGATCTGGACGAACCCTTGCGCCTGTTGGCGGGCGTCAAACCTGATGTCATTCTATACGGCTGCACCTCAGCCACACTGACGCACGGCCCAGAATTTGATCGCGCGCTTGCCGCCCGGATCAAAGCCGACAGCGGGGCAATGAGTGTAACGGCAGCAGGCGCCGTGGTCTCGGCGCTTGAAACTTTACAGGTCAAACGCATCGGCTTTGCGTCCCCCTATGCCGCCGACATCAACGATCTGGCGGTTGCTTTCCTGACCCACTGCGGTTTCAATATTGTCGCCCGCGCCGAAATGCCCAAAGCTTTAAGCAATGACGAACAAGGGGCTATGACACCCGCCGATGTGGCCGATTTGGCATTGGGTGCGAACCACCCAGACGCAGACGCCGTCCTGTTGTCCTGCACCGACATGCGAAGTGTCGAAATCATCGCACAATTGGAAGACCAATTCGGCAAGCCTGTTGTATCCTCGAACCAAGCCTTGGCGTTCGAAGCCCTACGAATGCTGAAAATAGCGGAGCCCGTGACCGGATTTGGTCAATTGCTGGAAAGAACACGCCTATGACATTCGACGACATCGCTGATTTCACTCTTGGCGCAACCGCGATCCCAGACAGTGCTCTGGACTTCGCGGCAACGCTTCTCATCGACACACTTGGTGTGACTGCTGGCGCAGCCGGGCTTGAGGTCAGCCACATCGCGCGCAACCATGCCGCACGGTTTATGAGCGCGGCCTCCGATAACGACGCAGCAACCCTTCTGTTTGATGGTCGGCGCGCCTCAATCCCGGGTGCTGCATTCGCCGCCGCAACCCAAATCGACAACCTTGATGCCCACGATGGCTTCAACCCCGTCAAAGGTCACATTGGTTGCGCCGTGGTGCCCGCTCTTTGCGCCTTGGCCGAACACATGCCCGCACTTTCTGCGCGCAAGGCCTTGGAAGCAATGACACTTTCCTATGAAATTGCCGGACGCGCGGGTCTCGCGCTTCATGGAACGGTCAGCGACTATCACACCTCCGGCGCTTGGAATGCACTGGGCGTTGCGGCCCTTGGTGCACGGTTGCGTGGCATGGATGCCGCACGTTTGCGCGATGCTTTCGGCATTGCCGAATATCACGGCCCCCGCAGCCAAATGATGCGCGAAATTGCTAACCCAACCATGCTTCATGATGGGTCAGGTATGGGGGCGTTCACCGGTCTTATGGCAGTTCTGCTTGCTGAAGATGGTTTTGAGGGCGCACCTGCAATCACCATCGAAGCCGAAGAAGCAGCCACTTACTGGCAAGACCTTGGGCAACGCTGGACGGTGGTCGAGAACTATATCAAACCCTATCCCATCTGTCGTTGGGCCCATGCGGCAATTGATGCATTGGGCACGCTGATAGACACCCATGGGCTGAGCGCATCAGATGTTGCAAAGATCGACGTGCGAACGTTCGAAGAAGCCGCCGCCTTGTTCCCTGCCATGCCAAGCACAACGTCGCAGGCACAATATTCGCTACCCTTCGCCTTGGGCGCGCGGCTGGTTCACGGACGGGTTGGCCCCGACGAAATCGCGGGCGACGCGCTGACCGATTCAAAGATCGCAGCCGTGCTCGACAAAATCACCGTTACCGAAGACAGGAGCCATTCCGACCGTTTCCCGATTGATCGATGGTCGGATGTAACTGTGGTTACAACGGATGGACAAACCTTTGCGTCCGGCGACACCCAAGCCAAAGGCGGCCAAGAGGTGCCGATGTCGCTTTCAGAGGTCGAGGAAAAATTCCACACCATGGCGGCCGCACTGACCGACGCCCGCCGGTCGAAAATCTGGGCGATGCGTGAGCAAATGATGGACCCGGACATTCCCTTCGCCGACCTGTTGACCTTACTTCATGCGCCCACAGACACATGAACCAAACCCCTCGCATCCTTCTTCACAACACTGAGACGGCATCGCTTGCAACGACACTTCGCGCCGCACATCCGGGCGTCGAAATCGCCGAATGTGCAACCTATGAAAGCTTGCCCAACGCGCTATCCACATTTCGCCCCGAGGTGGTTTACACAGTCCGCTTTGCAGGGACGCCAGGATATCCACGCGGTGCACTTTTCAACGACGATGGACCGAAATGGGTCGCAAACGGCGGCGTTGGTATCGATCACTTCGGGCATTGGGAACCAACGAAAACAACCGTCACCAATGCCGCTGGCGTCGCGGCAGATGCCATGGCCGAATACATTATGGGCGTATTCCTGCACTTCGCGATGGACGTTCCGGGTTTAACATCAGACAAATCCGCGCGCCTTTGGCAGGCCCGCAGCGTGACACCGTTAAAGGGGAAAACCCTTTTGATTGTTGGGCTTGGCCACACAGGCCAAGCCTTGGCACTTCGTGCAAAAGCTTTCGGCATGCGGGTCATTGGCACCCGCAGAACCCCGCGTCCAATGGACAATGTAGATCGCAGCGAAGCCGCAGACAAACTCCATACGCTTTTGCCAGACGCAGACACCATCGCAATCACAACGCCCTTAACCAATGAAACACGCGGGCTAATTGATGCGACCGCCTTCGCCTTAATGAAGCCCGGCGTCCTTTTTGCAGACGTCAGCAGAGGCGGTGTGGTGGATCAGACATCTCTCGCCGACATGCTTGCGACAAAACACATCAAGGGCGCGGGCGTCGATGTCTTTGAAACCGAGCCCCTGCCCATCGACAATCCCCTCTGGGGTTTGGACAATCTGATCCTATCGCCCCATTGTTCATCCGTGTTCGATGGATGGGAGACCGCATCATTTCAGCTTTTTCTCGACAATCTTGCACTTTGGGTCGCAGGTAAGCCGCTCTTTAACATCGTCGATCCGAACCGCGGGTACTGAACGCATGAGCTTTGAAGAAATCGAAACCGAATGGATCACGCTTTCTGATGGAACCCAACTGGCGGCGCGCATTTGGTTGCCCCAAACCGCCCGCGACACTGCCGTGCCCGCGGTTCTGGAATACCTTCCCTATCGCCGACGGGACGGAACTGCTGCACGCGATGAAAGCGTCTATCCGGTCTTTGCAGCCACGGGAATCGCAGGCGTCCGCGTCGACCTGCGTGGGACCGGTGATTCGAGTGGCCACTTCGACGATGAATATTCCGAAACCGAATTGTCGGACGCCGAAGCGGTCATCGCATGGATTGCCGAACAACCATGGTGCAACGGAAACGTCGGCATGATGGGCATATCATGGGGCGGCTTTAACGCGCTACAAGTGGCCGCTCGCCAACCACCCGCATTGAAAGCCGTGATCTCAATCGCATCGACGGTCGACCGCTTCGCCGACGACATTCACTTCAAGGGCGGCGCTTTGATGTCGGCGAACCTTTACTGGGCCACACAAATGCTGGGCCGCGCCGCACGGGCCCCCGATGCACGCGTCGTTGGGGAAAACTGGCGCAACATTTGGCTGGATCGGTTAAACAATCTACCTGCCTTGATAGAACCCTGGCTCACCCACCAAAGACGCGACACGTATTGGCGGCACGGATCAATTTCCGAAGACTTTGGGGCCGTAAACGCCAAAGCCCTGATGGTCGCGGGATGGGCCGACGGCTATCGCAACGCGCCTTGGGACGCACGCGCCGGACTTGGCGATGGCGCAAGATCGATCACCGGGCCTTGGGTCCATCTATACCCGCACTTCGCAACACCTGAACCCCGGCTGGACTTCTTGGGTGAAGCAGAAAAATGGTGGAAACGCTGGCTTCTCGGCGAAGATACAGGCGTTGAAAACCTGCCCGCACACCGGCTTTGGCTCTCCGAAGCGGTCCGGCCAGACGGCACACGCGACAAAGACCCCGGCCAATGGATCGCAATTGATCAGACCGACCCAACGGAACGCATGTTCTATCTTACGCCAGGACGATTGAGCGAAAACGCCCCATCCGAAAAAACCGAACTAACCATCAAAACCCCGCTCGATTGCGGAGCTGATGGAGGTGAGTTTTTCACCCAAGGCGGACGCGCAGACTTGCCGGGGGATCAAAGACGCGATGATGGATTCTCTGTCTGCTTTGAAACGCCCGCTCAGGATGCACCCTTGGATATCATCGGTCGCCCCTCGGTGCGGATGCGCGTTTCGCTTGACGCACCGATTGGCACATTGGTCGCGCGTTTGCTCGACGTGCATCCCGACGGCACCTCGCACCGGATCAGCCTTGGTATCCTGAACCTGTCGCACCGACACGGAAGCGATGATCCCGAACCGATGATACCCGGACAGGCGGAAGACATCACCCTGACACTTGACGCAACGGCGTATCGCATCCGCTCCGGCCACCGATTGCGACTTGCACTGTCGACTGCCTACTTCCCCATGATCCTACCGCCACCAACCGATGTCACCGCAACAATTACGCTCGACGGCACCGCCGCTCTCCACCTTCCGTATCACGTTTTTCGCGCCATCGACTTGCCCGAAACCGACGCACCAATACCAAGCTATCCCTACAGCTCGCCCCCATCTGAGAACCGGCAAATTCATCGCGACCGTAGCGCAGATCGCACCACCGTCATCGTGACGTCTGACACCGGGCGAACACGCCACCCTGCGCATGGAATGGAATGGCAAGAAACCCGACGCTCGGAATGGTCGATCACACGTGGCGACCCGCTTAGCATCGCGGGAACCGAACAATACGATGGTCTGCGGTGTCGCGATGGCATTGAAACCTCCGAGCTGGCGACGGCTTCGATCAAGGCGACGCCAACCGAATGGGTTGTGGAAACCGCTATCGAGGCGCAACAGGACGGCGATCAGGTTTTCAAGCGCGACTGGTCCTTCAGAATTCCCCGCGACCACATGTGAGATATGATGACACGGATTGCTTTCGCCGGTTTTCAACATGAAACCAACAGCTTTGTTTCCAGTCAAGCCGGGCTAGAAGAATACCGCATGGCCGACAGCTGGCCCGGATTGCTGGACGGCATCGCTGTCGTTACCGGAACGCAGGGCCTAAATCTGCCAATCACGGGCGCCATCGAAGCGGCAGAACACGCGGGCGTTGAAATCATTCCAATCCTTTGGGGCTCCGCCGAACCATCCGGCCCCGTCACCTCCGAGGCATTTGAAGTGATCTCAACCGCAATTATAGACGCGATAAAATCCGCCGGTGCGATAGATGGTCTCTACCTCGATCTTCATGGCGCAATGATCACGGAACGCCATGACGATGGTGAGGGCGAATTGCTCCGGCGGATACGGGCGGTTTTTGGCGATGCCCTACCCGTGGCAATCAGTCTGGACATGCACGCAAATGTCACCGCGGAAATGGTCAAGCACGCAACTTCGATCAGCATTTATCGAACCTATCCACACCTTGATATGGCCGAAACCGGCGCGCGCGCCTTCGCGCAGCTTCAACGGCACATCCAAGACGAACGCCCCGCAAAAGCCTTTCGGCAGATCCCCTACATCATCCCGATGCACGCGCAATTCACCGGCGACGGCGCGATGAAACGCCTCTACGAAATCGCAATCCAAGCGTCAGACGCAACCGTACAAGTCGAATTGGCCGTTGGATTTACGGGCGGCGACATGGCCGATACAGGTCCATCAATCATCGCCCATGCCCCTGACCAAGCAACAGCCGAAACAGCCGCCGACGAAATGCTAAAGCAGGCGCTGAACGCAGAACCCGAATTCGATTGCCACTTACCCACCGCCCGTGACGCCGTGGAAACTGCAATGAACTGTCCTGCCGGCAAGCCTGTCACCATTGCCGACGTGCAAGACAATCCCGGCGGCGGAACGCCTTCGGATACAACCGGCGTGCTGCGCGCCTTGGTCGACAAAAACGCGCAAGGTGCAATTTTAGGTTTGATCCATGATCCGACAGTCGCGGCGCAGGCCCACGAACTGGGCGTTGGCGCAACCTTTGAAACCGCCATCGGCGGACGCTCGGGCATTGATGGCGACGCGCCTTTCATCGGCCATTTCCGCGTCAACGCTCTCTCCAACGGACGCGTCACTTACGAAGGCGAAATGTATGGCGGCGGTATCGCCGAGATCGGACCAACCGCTTGCCTCGCGCTTTTGAAACCCGACACTGACATTCAGATCGTCTTGTCTTCGGTTCGCAATCAATGCCTTGACCGCGGATATTTTAGGCACATTGGCATTGAACCGGAAACCGTGCGCATCATCGCCGTCAAAAGCACTGTGCACTACCGCGCAGATTTTGAGCCGATCAGCCAAGCGGTGATTTCTGCGGGTGCGCCCGGTAGTTTACATTGCGATATCCAAGCGATTCCCTACCAAAAATTACGCGCCGGCGTTCGGTTAGGGCCGTTGGGGCCAACCCATAAAGGGCCTGCGAACCCTAAATAGACTGTTGAAATATCAGGAAATGCCGTCACTATGATTGTAATAAATTCCGGGAAAATCCGGGCTTAGTCACAACTGTGGAGGACATAATGTCACGACTATCAGGATCGCACGGCATCAGCCGCCGCGGCGTTCTACAAGGCGCAACCGCGCTTGGAACGGCCGCATTGATCACCCCATACGGCACGCCTTTGCGCGCGGCTCCGAAACGTGGCGGCACACTGCGTGTCGGCATGGCGCATGGTTCAACCACCGACGCAATGGACCCGGGCACATGGGAAGCCGACTTTATGATTTTCCAGGCGCACACGCGCAACAACTACCTGACCGAGATCGCCGCCGATGGCAGTCTGGTGCCGGAACTCGCTGAAAGCTGGGAAGCTTCGGCAGACGCCACCCAATGGACGTTTGTGTTGCGCTCAAAGGTTGAATTCCACTCGGGTCACAAGCTTTCCGCCGAAGACGTCAAAGCCTCGATCGAACACCACTTGGGCGAGGATTCAACCTCCGCAGCCAAGCCGATCGTTGAAGGCATCACCGACATCAAGGCCGACGACCTGACCGTCACGTTCACACTGAGCAATGGCAACGCTGACTTCCCGTTTGTGATGTCAGATTATCACCTGCCCATCCTGCCCGCCAAAGACGGTAAGATTGATCCCACAACCCAAGACGGTTGCGGACCTTACAAGATCGCCAGCATCGAATTCGGCGTCGGCGCCAGTTATGTACGCCACGACGGTTACTGGAAAGCCGGCCTGCCCTATTTTGACGGCATCGAACAGATCGTCATCCACGATGACGCCGCCCGTCAGAATGCTTTGTTGTCCGGCGAAGTTGATTACATCGACACGGCTGATCTGAACACTGTGTCCTTGTTGGAACGATCCCCCGGCATTGAAATCCTGGCGGTCACCGGCACCCAGCACTATGGGCTGCCGATGGATACGCGCGCCGCACCGTTCAATGATGTGAACGTGCGCCAAGCGCTTAAGTATTCCATCAACCGTCAGCAACTTGTCGATACGATCCTGAACGGCTTCGGTTCGCTGGGTAATGACCACCCGATTGGCCCAGGCCAGCGGTTCTTCAACACCGAGCTCGAACAAAAGGCCTATGACCCCGACAAAGCCAAGTTCTACCTGAAAGAAGCCGGACTGGATAAGCTTGATGTCGACATTCATCTGGCAGACGCGGCGTTCGCGGGCGCAATGGATGCAGGCGTGTTGTTCGCGGAAAGTGCGACAGCGGGCGGTATCAACATCAACGTCGTGCGCGAACCAAACGACGGTTACTGGTCCAACGTCTGGATGCAAAAACCCTTCGCTGGCACCTATTGGGGTGGCCGTCCAACCGAAGACTGGATGTTCGCAACTGCCTATTCCGAAGGCGCTGCATGGAACGAAAGTTTCTGGAGCCACGAACGTTTCAACGAACTGCTTGTAAAGGCGCGTTCGGAACTCAACGACGACCTGCGTCGCGAAATGTATTTCGAAATGCAGGATCTTGTTGCGAACCAAGGCGGCACGATCATCCCCATGTTCGCCGCTTACGTGGGCGCTTACAGCGACAAGCTCGCCAAGCCCGACCAGGTCGCCTCCAACTGGAGAAACGACGGTCACCGCATCGGCGAACGCTGGTGGTTCGCTTAATCTAAATTCCCCCCGGACGGTTCCACCGTCCGGGGGTTTTTCTTGCCCACGCCGTGCGGGCCAATGCACGACACCGAGGGGATCATATGTCACATATTTGGAGCATGGTATTTCAGCGTCTGGCGCTTGGCTTTTTGACGTTGTTCATCGTGTCGCTCATCATCTTTGGCGCAACAGAGTTGCTGCCGGGTGATTTCGCTCAGGAAATTCTGGGCCAATCCGCAACGCCGGAAACCGTTGCAGCACTACGCGAAAAGCTGGGCTTGGATCAACCGATGTACATTCGTTACTTTGGCTGGCTGAGCGATATCCTACGCGGAGACTTCGGCGAAAGCCTTGCCAACGGCCAACCCGTAGCCGATCTGATTGGGCGACGCTTGGGCAACACACTGTCTCTTGCGCTTTATGCCGCTGCCATCGCGGTGCCGCTGTCACTTGGCCTTGGTATTCTGGCCGCGCTGTTTCGCAACAGCTTCTTTGACCGCTTCGCCAATGCCTCGGCCCTGACGTCAATTTCCTTCCCAGAATTCTTCGTGGCCTACATCCTGATTTTCCTGCTAGCCGGACGCGAAGGGTTGTTCCCCTCGATCTCAAGCTTCCGAACAGATCCAAGCTTTACCGAATACCTGCACCGCGCATTCTTGCCGGCACTGACCCTGACCCTGGTTGTCACAGCTCACATGATGCGAATGACGCGCGCTGCGATCATTAACCTGCTGGCTTCGCCCTATATCGAAATGGCCCGGCTGAAAGGCATGAAGCCGATGCGCGTGATCGTGAAACACGCCCTGCCCAACGCGCTGGCCCCGATCATCAATGTGGTTGCCTTAAACCTTGCCTACCTCATCACTGGCGTCGTCGTGGTTGAAGTGGTCTTTGTCTATCCCGGCCTTGGCCAGTTGATGGTCGATAGTGTGGCCGCCCGAGACATGCCGGTCGTGCAGGGCGTCGCACTGATCTTTGCCGCAGCCTATGTCCTTTTGAACCTAACCGCAGACGTATTGGCGACATTGTCCAATCCGCGTCTGGTACACGGGAGGTAGAACCATGGGATTTTTTACAGGTCTTTTCTGGCTCGCCGTCGCAATCATCGCTGCAATGGCCGCAGGCTGGGTGTTCCGCCAGGCTGCTATCGCAGTAAGCCCCAAAGGCGTCGCAAAGGAATTGCGCACCGCACCGTTGACCGCCAGCTTCGGGATGTTGATGATCATTCTCTACATCCTGGCTGCCTTCTTCGCCCCCGTGATCGCGCCATTTTCGGAAACCGAGATCGTGGGCCGCGAATATCAAGCTTGGGACAATGTTCATCTTCTGGGCACCGACAATCTGGGCCGCGATATGATGTCTCGACTGATCTATGCGGCGCGCAACACGGTTGGCATTGCTTTTATCACCACCGCGCTCGCCTTCTTACTGGGGTCAGTCCTTGGACTTTTGGCCGCCGTCGTAGGCGGTTGGGTCGACCAACTGCTAAGCCGTGCCGTTGACGTGTTAATGGCAATCCCCGCCCTGATCTTCGCGTTGTTGCTGCTGACAATCATCGGCACATCCGTCATCAATATGATCCTTGTGATCGCCCTGATCGACAGCACCCGCGTCTTCCGTTTGGCGCGCGCTGTTGCCATGAACATCGTGGTCATGGACTACGTCGAAGCCGCCCGTCTGCGCGGCGAAAGCCTGTGGCGGCTGATCACGCGGGAAATTCTTCCGAACGCCATGGCACCACTTGTCGCCGAGTTCGGCCTGCGGTTCTGCTTCGTCTTTCTGACAATTTCTGCACTGTCGTTCCTTGGCCTTGGCATTCAGCCCCCCACCGCAGACTGGGGTTCCATGGTGAAAGACAACGCCACACTGATTTCCTTTGGCGACATCACACCCTTGCTGCCAGCAGGCGCTATCGCGCTTTTGACGGTCAGCGTGAACTTTGTTGTAGACTGGCAATTGCACCGCGCAAGCGGGTTGAAGGAGTGATCACATGAGCGATAAAGACATCCTTCTCACCGTAAAGGGCCTCCGGATCGAAGGCCGATCAGACGACACATGGTCCGAGATTGTCAAAGGCGTCGACCTGACGTTGCACAAGGGCGAAGTCCTTGGCCTGATTGGCGAATCCGGTGCAGGAAAATCAACCATCGGTCTTGCTGCCATGGGGTTTGCCCGCGATGGTTGCCGGATTTCTGGCGGTGAAATCAATTTCGACGGCATCGATCTGCGCGCGGCCTCAGAATCCGAACGCCGCGACCTTCGCGGAAAGCGCATTGCCTATGTGGCACAGTCGGCGGCTGCCAGTTTCAATCCTGCGCACAAGTTGATCGACCAATATTCCGAAGCCCCGATCCAGCATGGCGTCATGGGCCGCGGCGAAGCTGAAAGCGACGCCAAAGACCTCTATGCGCGGATGCAATTGCCGGAACCCAACGACATCGGTTTCCGTTATCCACACCAAGTTTCCGGCGGACAACTTCAACGCGCAATGACGGCTATGGCCATGGCTTGCCGCCCGGATCTGATCATCTTTGACGAACCGACGACGGCGCTGGATGTGACCACCCAGATCGAGGTGCTTTCGGCCATCCGCGACATCGTTGAACAGTTCGACACAGCCGCCATTTACATTACCCATGATCTGGCTGTCGTGGCGCAAATGGCAGACCGGATCAAAGTGCTTTTGAAAGGTGAAGAAGTCGAAGAAGCCGACACTCGCACAATGCTATCCAATCCAACCGAGGACTACACAAAATCGCTTTGGGCTGTTCGCAGCTATGCGCGCCCCGAACAACCACCTGTTGGCGACGGTACACCAGTGGTTTCGGTGCGAAACGTCACAGCGGCCTACGGCATCACCGACGTTCTGCATGACGTTAGTTTCGATATTCATCCACGCCGAACCGTGGCAGTCGTTGGCGAAAGCGGTTCCGGAAAGTCCACAACGGCTCGGGTCATCACCGGGCTACTGCCGCCGCGTCGGGGCGAGACCCTGTTCAACGGTGAAGCACTTCCGATCGACTACAAAAAGCGCACCCGCGAACAATTGCGCCAGGCCCAGATGATCTACCAGATGGCCGACACCGCCCTGAATCCAAAGCTGAAAATCCGCGAATTGATCGGTCGCCCCGCTCAAATGTATCTTGGGCTAAACGGGAAAGCTCTCGAAGACCGGACCCGCGATCTGTTATCATTGATCGAGCTTGAACCGGATAACTACATTGACCGTCTGCCGTCGGAACTTTCGGGGGGTCAAAAACAGCGGATCGGCATCGCGCGGGCCTTAGCCGCAGAACCGCAATTCATCATCTGCGATGAGGTGACATCAGCCCTGGACCAACTGGTCGCGGAGGGAATTTTGAAGCTGCTCGACAAACTGCAATCCGAGTTCAGCTTGGCCTATATGTTCATCACCCACGATTTGGCGACAGTGAAATCCATTGCCGACGAAGTGGTCGTGATGAAAGAAGGCGTCGTCGTCGAACAGGGCACCAAGTCCGAAATGTTCCAGCCGCCCCATGATCCTTACACCGAATTGCTGTTGTCATCGGTACCGGAAATGGACCCGGATTGGTTGACCACGCTTTTGAAAGAACGAACCGCCACAGCCACTTAGCCAAGGGTTACGGAGCCAAAGTCTCCGTATGCCCATCGACGGCCATGACTTGCCCGGAAATCTTTGACGCCTGCGGCGACGCCAAAAACGCGACCATATCTGCGATGTCGCTGGCACTGACCCACGCGCGAAGCGATACGCCCTTAACATATGCGTCGCGCACTTCGGCTTCCGACACGCCGCCCGCCTTGGCTTCCATCGCAACGACACGGTCCATACGTTCACCTTCCACCGCGCCTGGTGCCACTGCATTCACACGCACGCCGACCGGGCCCAACTCCATCGCCAGGGTTTTGGTCAAACCAACCAACGCCCATTTGGCTGCGGCATAAGGGCTGCGCAAAGGATATCCCGCGATGCCAGCCGTCGAGGTCGTCAAAATGATCGCCCCCGACCCTTGCGCCCGCATAACCCGCGCCGCCCATCGGCAGGTCAAGAAAGCACCGTGTAGATTGGCCGCAATACACCCCTGCCACGCGTTATAGTCGAGCTCTTCGATCCGCCCGGCCGGACCGCCAGTGCCCGCGTTGGCACAGACCACATCCGCCCCGCTCCACGTGGCCTCAACGTCACCAAGAAAAACCGCCATCTCGGCTTCAGACGTGACATCCGCCACTTGGGCAATCGCATTCGGATAGGCCGTGCGAAACGCCTCAACTGCATCAGGGTCGACGTCACATATCGCCACCCGGTCGCCCAAACCCATAAAACGTTCGGCCAAAACCAGCCCAATTCCGGCAGCCCCGGCCGTAATCACCACGCGGCGGCTCATGAACTTTGCTTTCCATAACCCGCGATTTTCGCATGGGTTTCAGCCATTTCGTCTTCCTCCAAAACAACAGGGCCACCAATCGTAAGGGACACGCAATATTGCTGCGCCAAAACTTCCAGTTCCGTCGCGCGCCACATGGCTTTGTCCAAAGTATCACCCAAAGTAATCATCCCGTGGTTGGCCAGCAAACACGCTGTCCGATCCTTCAAAGCCGCCAATGCTTCGTTTGAAAGCGCCTTGGTCCCAAAGGTTGCATAGCCCGAACACCGTACATCCGATCCGCCGAAAATCGCGACCATGTAATGCGCCGCCGGAAGCGGTTTGCGCGCCATCGCAAGGGCTGTGCAATAGATCGGATGCGCATGCACAATCGCGTTTACATCCGGGCGGCCTGCGAAAATCGCTTGGTGAAAGCGCCATTCTGACGATGGTTTCAAAGGCCCAGCCCACTCGCCTTCCGGGTCTTCCAAAGATACCGAAGCAATCATGTCGGGCGTCATACCTTCGTAAGCCGCACCTGACGGCGTGATCAGCATCCGATCCTCAAACCGCGCCGAGATATTGCCCGAAACGCCGTGGTTCAATCCCGCCGCATTCATCGCCAGACATTGTGCGATGATCTCGGCCCGAAGCTTGGTTTCTTGGTCCGTCACTGTAGCCCCCTTAGGTGTGCAATACACTGCGCCCGTCAATAAGTGCCAATCAAGCGTTTTTCGTCTCTGGTTGCGAACCCATGCAGCCCATGCCACCAAAGACGCCAAACCCGGAGACTTCAGATCATGGCCGACTCACGCCCCAACATTCTGTTCATCATGTATGACCAGCTTCGGTTCGACTACCTAAGCTGCGCTGGCCACCCACACCTTCATACACCGAACTTCGACCGTGTTGCGGAAATGGGAGTGCGATTTACCAATGCCTATGTGCAGTCTCCGGTGTGCGGGGCCTCGCGGATGAGCTTTTACACAGGGCGATACGCATCATCGCACGGGGCGCAATGGAACGGTTTCCCGCTGCGTGTCGGCGAACAAACCCTTGGCGATCACTTGCGAAAAACCGGCATGGATTGTTGGTTGATCGGTAAAACCCACATGAAAGCAGATGCAGAAGGGATGGCGCGCCTTGGTCTTGCATCCGACAGCGAAATCGGCGCGCGCCAAGCGGAATGCGGGTTTGACGCTTGGGTGCGCGACGACGGGCTTTGGGCCGAAGGACCTGACGGATTTTACGACGACAAACGCTCGCCCTACAACGAATACCTGAAGTCAAAAGGCTACCCCGGTCACAACCCCTGGGCCGACTTTGCCAACGCCAGCCTTGATGGAGAAGACAAAGCAACCGGCTGGATGTTCCAGAATGCCGACAAGCCCGCCAATATCCGCGAAGAAGACAGCGAAACGCCGTGGCTGACAAGCGAAGCCATCAAATTCATCGATCAGGCGACTGGACCGTGGTGCGCGCACGTAAGTTTCATCAAACCCCACTGGCCCTACATCGTTCCGGCGCCCTATCACAACATGTTCGGGCAAGATCACGTGCCCACGGCAAAACGCCACGCGGTAGAACGCGAAAACCCCCAGCCCATTTACGACGCTTACATGCAGAACAAGATCGCGACGGCTTTCCAGCAAGACGACGTGCGTCACAAGGTGATCCCCGCCTATATGGGGCTGATCAAGCAATGCGACGATCAATTGGGGCGGTTGCTGACCCATCTGGAAGAGACAGGCCAGATCGACAACACCATGATTGTCCTGACGTCAGATCACGGCGACTATCTCGGCGATCACTGGCTCGGCGAAAAAGATTTGTTCCACGAACAAAGCGTGAAGGTGCCGATGATCATTTACGATCCTCGCGCTGCGGCCAATGTAACACGCGGGCAAACCTGCGACGCGCTCGTGGAAGCAATCGATCTGGTGCCGACATTTGTGGAAACGGCAGGCGGTAAAATCCCCGATCACATTCTGGAAGGCCGGTCATTGCTGCCGTGGTTACACGGACAGAAACCAGACTGGCGGGATTTTGTCGTCAGCGAATTTGACTATTCCGCAACGCCCCAAGCCGTAAAACTGGGCGTCGAACCGCGCGATGCCCGGCTCTTTATGATCTTTGACGGGCGTTACAAATTGATCCACGCCGAAGGCGGCTTTCGTCCCATCCTATTTGACCTTGAAGCCGATCCCGACGAATTTCACGATCTGGTCAAAGGCCCGGACCACACAGAGCAATTGGCGCACCTATATGAGCTTTTGGCCCAATGGGGTCGCCGCATGTCACAAAGGGTCACGAAATCCGAGGACGACATCAAGGCAATGCGCGGTCGGTCCATGCGGCGCGGCGTTTTGCCCTTTTTGATGGATGGAACCGAAGTGCCTAAGGAACTGACCGCGAAATACCGGGGGCCATCGGCGAAAAAATATACCGACGAATAACCTGCAAAATACTGATCTTAAATACATAATTGCGAAACCTGTTCACGCGATCCGCGCAACCGAACCACTGTTTCCCAAGAGCCACGCGCCAAAGCCTTCTTATGGCAAGGTAATGACGCTTTACCCAATAGATGTTAGGGACGCCACCGGGGCGGACGGTACTGTTATTAAAGGGTTAATGCGAAGTCATGAAGGTTACAAAAACCGAGATACCTGACGTTCTCATTCTGGAACCGACGCGCTTTGGCGATGAACGGGGCTTTTTCTCGGAGAGCTGGAACGAACAGCGCATGATCGAAGCCGGATTGAATTACAATTTCGTGCAAGACAACCATTCGCTTTCCACCGAAACCGCCACCCTGCGCGGTCTGCATTTCCAGGCGCCGCCTTATGCTCAAGCCAAATTGGTACGCTGCGGTCGGGGTCTTCTGTTTGATGTCGTGGTCGATGTGCGCAAAGGCTCGCCAACCTACGGCACATGGTTCGGCATCGAGCTCAGCTTTGAAAACGGCCTCCAGCTGATGGTGCCCGAAGGCTGCCTGCACGGCTTTGTAACACGCGCGCCGGATACTGAAATCATCTATAAAGTGAGCGCGCCTTACGACAAAGCCAGCGATGGCGCCGTTCGTTGGGACAGTTGCGGCATTGACTGGGGCCTGACGTCGGCACCGATGCTTTCAGAAAAAGACGAAGCTGCGCAAACCCTCGCCGACTTTGACAGCCCTTTTGAATGGAAAAGCACATGAAGCTCCTTGTGACGGGTGGCGCGGGTTTCATCGGCTCTGCCGTGGTGCGCCAAGCTGTTCGCGCAGGCCACGAGATCATCAACCTTGATGCGCTGACCTATGCGGCCAACCTTGCCAATGTTGCGCCCGTGTCCAACGCGCCCGGCTACGCTTTCGAACAAGTCAGCATCACCGACCGCACCGGTTTGGACGATGTCTTTGCCCGCCACCAGCCTGATGCCGTGATGCACCTTGCCGCCGAAAGCCATGTTGATCGATCCATTGACGGCCCGGCCGAGTTCATCGACACCAATATCACCGGCACTTATACCATGCTGGAAGCCGCCCGCGCCTATTGGGACGCCAAAGACCGTCCGGACCATTTCCGTTTCCACCACATCTCAACCGATGAGGTGTTCGGGTCGCTGGGGGAAACCGGGCTTTTCACCGAAGACACGCCTTATGACCCGCGCAGCCCTTATTCCGCTTCAAAAGCCGCAAGCGACCATTTGGTGCGCGCCTGGCACGAAACCTATGGATTGCCGGTTGTTCTGACCAATTGTTCCAACAACTACGGGCCGTACCACTTCCCGGAAAAGCTGATCCCCGTCGTCATCCTGAACGCAATCCATGGGCGGGATATCCCTGTCTATGGTGCGGGCGACAACGTGCGCGACTGGCTCTATGTCGAAGACCACGCGGATGCGTTGATCCTTGTGCTGGAAAAAGGCGAGCTGGGCCGCAGTTATAATATCGGTGGCGAAAACGAAGTGACCAACATTGATCTGGTGCGCAAGATCTGCGCGCTCTTGGATGAACGACGGCCAAACGGCGCTCCGCATGACCAATTGATAAAATTTGTAACCGACCGGCCCGGCCACGATAAACGCTATGCCATTGATCCAACCCGCATCCGCAAAGAATTGGGCTGGCGACCTTCGGTGACCTGGGAAGAAGGGTTGGCCAAAACCGTCGACTGGTACCTTGCAAACGAAGACTGGTGGCGTCCGCTTCTGAAAGTCGCCTTGGAACGCCGGGGAACCGGGTCTTGAAAGTCGCCATCTTCGGCACCTCTGGACAGGTCGCGACCGAGCTTCAACGCCGCGCGCCCGAGGGAACAACCCTTAAAGTCATCGGACGTGATCAGACAGATTTCTCGAACCCCGACCAGGTCTTCGACGTCGCCAAGGGTTTGGATGTCGACGCGGTAATAAACGCCGTGGCTTATACTGCCGTCGACAAAGCGGAAGACGAAACCGACCTCGCCATCGCCATCAATGGCACGTCCGTTGCGCGGTTGGCTGAGGCATGCGAAACGTCCAACACGTCACTTGTTCATATCTCAACCGATTACGTTTTCGACGGCGGCGGCAAAAAACCTTGGAACGCCAGCGATGCGACCGGTCCAATTGGGGCTTACGGTCAAAGCAAACTGCTGGGCGAAGAGGCCATTCGCCATTGCAGCCCCCTAACGTCCGTCGTTCTGCGCACGTCGTGGGTGTTCAGTGCGCATGGCAACAACTTCGTCAAAACGATGCTTAAATACGGCGCGGAACGCCCGGAATTAAAAGTCGTCGACGATCAGATCGGCGGCCCAACACCGGCAAGCAGCATTGCCGACGCATGCCACGTGATTGCTCGCCAAATGCGCGATGGTCATAAGGGCGGAACATATCATTTTTCAGGGGCACCTGATGTCAGCTGGGCCGATTTCGCCTGCGAGATCATGAAACAAGCCGCCCTCCCCGCTACGATCACGCCCATTTCAACAACGCAATGGCCAACGCCAGCGGCTCGACCGCTAAACTCCCGTTTGGATTGTGGCACCTTGAAAACCGACTTTGGGATCGAGCGCCCGGATTGGCGGTTGGGACTGGCAGATGTCTTGCAGGACTTATCATCGTGACCCGCTCAATCAAACTCGTCACGCCGCGCGAAAAAACCGAACACATCAGCGCACCGGACAAGGCGCAGTCTGATCCAAACCAGCCAAACCCATTTCACGAATGCGAAGTGAACCAAGCCGAATTTCTGTCACGCCATGACCAACACTTCTCACATGTTACACCCCACCACCAAAGATACTTATGGGGCTCGGTCCTCACCGAGCCGAAAGATACAATCCAAAATTGGAAGCGCACAGCTTTTCCGGACTATGAAGAAGACAAGAAAACCCAGCCCCGGTATATTCCGGCAACCGCGTCAAATGGCAAAGCCGCCACGCTGCCAGTCGGCATGCATCATGATGGGGCCATTGTGGCGACACTCAATCGCCGTATAGAAGCGCTTGAAACACGACTGAAAGAACTGGAATGCTCCGGCACCACATCACCGGAAGAAACGGACAGCGCATGACAAATCGCAAAGGCATCATCCTTGCAGGCGGCTCGGGAACGCGACTGTATCCGATCACAATCGGTGTATCCAAGCAGCTCTTGCCGATCTATGACAAGCCGATGATCTATTACCCCCTGTCGGTTCTGATGCTGGCGGGTATTCGCGAGATCGCGGTGATCACGACGCCCGACGATCAGATCCAGTTCCAACGCCTTATGGGCGACGGATCGCAATGGGGGCTAAACCTGACTTGGATCGTGCAGCCCTCCCCGGACGGTCTGGCACAGGCATATTTGCTGGCGTCCGATTTCCTCGATGGCGCACCCTCTGCCATGGTTCTTGGCGACAACATTTTCTTTGGCCACGGCCTCCCCGACATTCTTGCCCGCGCCGACGCACAACCCAGCGGCGGCACCGTATTCGGCTATCGCGTCTCGGACCCGGAACGTTACGGCGTCTTGGCCTACGAGGGCGACAAAGTCAGCCAAATCATCGAAAAGCCCGAAAACCCGCCCTCAAACTACGCGGTCACAGGGCTGTACTTTTTAGACGGTACCGCGCCCGCGCGAGCCGCAGAAGTGAAAGCCTCGGATCGTGGCGAACTTGAAATAACCGATCTTCTGGAATTGTATCTGAACGATGGCGCACTAACGGTCGAACGTATGGGCCGTGGATATGCGTGGCTCGATACGGGAACCCACGCCTCGCTTTTGGACGCCGGAAACTTCGTTCGAACGCTCACGTCCCGGCAAGGTTTGCAATCTGGCTCGCCCGAAGAAATCGCATTCGATCAGGGATGGATCTCAAAAGAAGAACTTCAACGGGCTGCTGAACCTTTGGGCAAAAACGCATATGGTGCCTACCTGAACCAGATCGCGTCGGAAGCAACTTGACAAACTAAGCACGCAACACATCGATATTTAAAGGTTATTACTATGCGTATCGCAATGATTGGAACCGGCTACGTTGGCCTCGTCTCGGGTGTTTGTTTCTCGGACTTTGGGCACGACGTCATCTGTGTCGACAAAGATGCCTCAAAAATCGAACGATTGGAAAACGGGGAAGTCCCGATTTACGAGCCAGGCCTTGAGGCACTGCTGACCAAGAACGTTGAAGCAGGTCGCTTGTCTTTCACACTAGATTTGGCGGAAGCCATGGAAGGTGCCGAAGCTGTCTTCATCGCCGTCGGCACACCAACTCGACGCGGCGATGGCCATGCCGACCTAGTTTACGTTATGGCTGCCGCAGAAGAGATCGCGAAAACCGCCAAGGATTACGTTGTCGTTGCCACAAAATCGACGGTGCCCGTGGGGACGAACCGCAAAGTGGCCGAAGCCATCCGCGCCGCAAATCCCGACTTAAAATTTGACATCGCATCGAACCCCGAATTCCTGCGCGAAGGCGCCGCGATCGACGACTTTATGAAACCGGATCGCGTTGTTGTTGGTGTTGAAAACGACCGGGCGGCACAAGTGATGGCTGACATCTATCGGCCCCTGTTCTTGCGCGAGTTTCCGATTGTCACAACCGATTTGGAATCCGCGGAAATGATAAAATATGCGGCCAATGCCTTCTTGGCGACGAAAGTCACGTTCATCAATGAAATTGCGGCCCTTTGCGAAAAGACCGGCGGCGACGTTCGCGAAGTCGCCCGGGGCATGGGATTGGATGGCCGGATCGGTAACAAATTCCTGCACGCCGGGCCGGGGTTCGGCGGGTCGTGCTTTCCAAAAGACACCACCGCACTCGCGCGGATCGGTCAGGAACATGCGTCACCTATGATGATCACCGAAGCGGTTATTCAGGTGAACGACACAGTCAAACGGCGGATGATCGAAAAGCTTCGCGACATGTGCGACGGCAGTTTCAATGGCAAAAAAGTTGCGGTGTTCGGTGTCACCTTTAAACCGAACACGGACGACATGCGCGATGCGCCGTCGCTGACGATTGTTCCCGCATTGGTGGGCGGCGGCGCCGAAGTTCATGCAGTTGATCCTCAAGGCCACCGCGAGGCAGAGGGGCTGCTGCCACATGTGAAATGGAATTCGGATGTATACGACGCAGCGAAAGATGCCGATTTGGTCGTCATACTGACCCAGTGGAACGAATTCCGCGCGCTTGATCTGGGTCGGATCGCAAAAAGCATGTGTACACCTCGCATGGCGGATTTGCGAAACGTATATAATGCAGACGACGCCAAAGCCGCCGGATTTGAAGCGTATACCTCGGTTGGCCGACGCCCATTCCCTGACGAATAACGCCACTCCAAAGCAAAAAAGCGAGCCCCGCCAATCGTGGAGGCTCGCTTTTCTTTTTTAGATCAATGCGTTAATACGCGTATCCATAGTCGTCTTCCATGAACCGGCATTTGTTCAAAATGATACCTGCAACATCGCTGTACTGAGCGACTTCGCGTTCCACTTCATCGACCTGAGATACCGTACTGCTTTCAGCGCCAGCAACGATAAGAACCGCGTCGACAAGCTTTAAAAAGCCGCGCGTTTCGTCACTGACAAGAACCGGAGGCATGTCGAACAACATCAAATCCGGTCGATAGTCATTTTGTACCTGGTCCAAGGTTTCTGCCGTTTGCGAATGGAGAATGACACGCGCCGGATCAGCCACCGCGCGCGTTGTCATCGACACCGACGTGTTTGGGTGCATCCGTAAAGCTTGGTTCGCAAATCCAACCTCGCCTAAGAATACGTCTTCTAAACTCGCCGCAGGTGCCGCGCCAAAAGCTTTGGAAACAGCAGGGCGTCTGAAATCCATGTCGAACAACATACCGTATTCCTCAGGCTGCCGCCCGAATCCCGTAATCAGATTACAGGCCGTCGTCGTCTTGCCGCAGCCCGGCGTCGCCGAGGTAATAGCAATCCGTGTCCAATCGTTCCGACGCATCTCAAGCAATAGCTTGGTCCGCAATATGTCGAAGTGCTTGGCTTCGGGGCTGACTTCACCCGCGTAGATGCGCGATTGGTGCATCTTCTTTTCCTGCGGTTCAAACATGGGAATATTGTCCCACAGATCGGTATTGATATCAGCCTGAACACTGTTTCGAATGTTTCGCGAAGGAACCCGCGAAGTTGCCTTCCGAATCGGGTGACCATCGTTGTCGCGTTTTTCACGTGCCCGAGCGAGCGCTGCTTGCAATTTTTCCATCGTTACGTCCCGATCAAAGCCCTACACGTTCCAAAATCATCTCTATCACCAATTCAAGTGGCAAATAGAATGTGTGTATGGCCCACAATCCTACTGGAATCGCTATAAGCGCTCCGACCACAAGGATCGTTTTCATCGCGCGACGTCGGCGCAGTACATGCGCATCCTCAAGAAATGGGATAGTCGCCAAAGGCTGAACACCAAGTAACCGCGAAAGATCGATTGGCCGCCTAATCGTGCGGTTCAAGATTTCAGTGAGCAGGAAGAAAAACGCCGCTAACGCCGAACCGACAAAGACCCCCCCGCCCGCGATAAGTTTGCGGTTGGGCGAGTTGGGCGCACTTGGCGCAACAGCCTGTTCGATGACGGTAACCCGCTCGCCTTTCGCATTCTCTTCAATCTGGTCCTCGGTCTGTGCGGTGGCTCTTTCCGAGACAGCCTGATTGTAAAGAAGTTGGGTGTTCTCGTATTCGCGCTCCAGTTCGTCCAGCCGAATAGCGACCGTCGGTGTTGCTTCGATGGAATCACGCAGAACTTCCAACTCAATTGTCGTTCGACGTATTTCTTCGTCGATAAAGCCAAGACGCGAATCCAGTTCGGCCAATTGCAAATCAAACACTGTTGCGGCGGCCGTCAACGGCGCGGTTGAATCACCGACGTCTCGAACCGGCTGAGCCTCCATTTTTTCGCGAAGTTGCTGAATGCGCGCCTGTAGCAACCGCACCTTTGGATTGCCCGTCGAATAAACCGCCAAAGCTGCATTCAATTCTGCCTCCAGCGTCCGAAGTTGCTGCTGGTCTGGCGTCAATACAACTTCCGGGCTTCCAATCGGCGCTTTAAATGTTTCTAACCGGTCGCGCTGATCAATGATCGATGCGCGGTCCCGTGCCGCCAAATTCAGACGCTCTTGCAAGGTCGACTGGCGATCCAAACGATAGTCCAACCCTTCGGGCAATGAACTTTTGTTGGCTTCTTTGAATGCCACGATCTGCGCGCTTTGTTTCGATAGTTCGTCATTCAATCGCTGAACTTGCTGAACATAAAATTCCAAAGTTTGGCGAGACTTGCTTTTTCGAATGCCCGAGTCCTCTGCCAGAACCAGTGTTACAAATTCATTTACAACGTCCGCCGAAACACGGGATCTGCTTGCATTGAACGAAATCCCCATCGACGTCGCTTGATTGCGCCCGCCCGTTAGAACGATTCTGGTTTGGCTCCGCATATTGCTGACAACCTGGTCGGGTGTCATTTGCCCTTCACCGGCGAACACATTGTATTTGTTGGCGATATCAACCAAATTTGCGCGTGTCATGAGACGTTGGCGAATGATCTCAAGCTGTCTTGGGGCGTCACTTTGTTGCGATGAATCGCCCGGAATTTGTGCGCTTTCAACCAACAACTTGGCGCTCGCCTCAAAGCGAGGCGGCATGGTCACCGCCAACGCAACACCAATGCCGGCGCAAAGTGCAAAAATCACGACCATCACCGGCATTCGCCGTAAGATCAGTTGATAATAGAAATTCAGATCAAAGTTCATTCGGCGGCTTCTCCCGTAGAATGGACGGAGGGCAAGAAGATGCCATCTTCCAACACTTCTTCGATGATAGCCGCGTCAACCACACGACGCTCCTCTGTCGCTGCGTATACCATAGCAAAATCGCACAATCTGTTCACAAGACGCGGAATTCCGTGCGAATGCTCGCTCACAAGATCAATCGCTTCGTCTGTGAATTCTGAGCCCGTCCCGCCAACATGCGTCAAACGGTGCTGCATATATCCTGCCACTGCCGCACGATCGAGCGGCCCAACGTGGTATGTTGCCGTAACCCGTTGCGCGAACTGGCGCAGTTCGGGTCGCATAACCATTTGGCGCAGCTCCGGCTGCCCGACAAGAATAAGTTGCATCAACTCATCCTTGTTTGAATTGATATTGGTCAACATCCGCAGTTCTTCCAGCCCTTCGATGGACAGGTTCTGCGCTTCGTCGATCAAAAGAATCACGCGGCGTCCGGCGGCGTATTCTTCGATGACAAAATCCTGCAACTGCTGAAACAGCGTGACATAGGCAGCCGTCAGGTCCGTCTCGACGCCTAGCGAATTCAACGCCCATTGCAACAACTCGCCGCGACCGCCCTGCGCGTTCGAGATCAAGCCAAGCGTCACATCTTCATCCAGCGTCTGGAGAAGTTTCTGGACAAGGGTTGTTTTTCCGACGCCGACCTCACCTGTCACCAAGGTAATTGGTGACCGTGTAATCACGCCATACTCTAGGACCGAGTACGCACGGCGGTGCGCTCGGGACCAGAAGATAAAGTCGGGATCGGGCAGCAACGTAAAAGGCCGCTCCGAGAACCCGAAGAAATCCATATAAAGATCTTTACTCGTCATGGGGCTCACTGATTTCTTGGCGCGGATATAGTCCAGCCCAAGGTGATTGTCGTCTTGCTTCGTGTCTAAAGCGATAACATGGCGTCTATGAGACAAATCTGCAATATTTTAGTATGAAATCGTTAGCATCTGGTCGAATCAAAACGTTTGCACGGCTTGCCTCCGGCATCTGATTGTCTCACAGACTGCAACAATAGTGAAACTTACATGACATTGTTGAATGAGGCGGAAGATGGGCATTCTGCAGACAAGCGCCACAATTATGGCCTATTCTGACGCCACTGTGCACATTTTGACCTCATATCGCGATTTTTCCCCCCCAATCACGCAGGAAATCGCAGTTTATTTTTTATGAATTTCTTCCCAAAGACTTTCCATAGTGTTACACACACCTCAGCAGGCGATCTGCTGCCTGAGTTGTTTTGGACTATTTTGTGTTTTGGGGGGCCGGCTGCGGTTCGGTAAAAAGTAATGACTGTACAAGCCACACGCATCGATGTTTCGAGCGACGTTACCAAGCAATCTTATGCGTCCACCACTGCCGTTTCCGGCAGGATTTACCGTTCCTTTATGAAGCGGTGCTTGGATGTGTTGGTCGTTTTGGTGGCACTCCCATTCCTTGTTCCCTTCTTTTTCGTCTTGGCGATCGCGATCTTTGCCAAGGATGGTCATTCGCCGTTCTTCAAACAGGATCGCGTTGGTCTGAACGGCAAACGGTTCCGCATGTGGAAATTCCGCACGATGGTTCCAAACGCCGAGGCCCTGTTGCAGCGTCATCTTGACGCGAATTCGGAAGCCCGCGCTGAATGGGAATCCAAACAGAAGCTATCTTCAGACCCTCGTTGTACTGCGCTTGGCAAGCTGTTGCGCCGCAGTTCGATGGATGAACTTCCACAGCTGTTTAACGTACTGACCGGAGATATGTCTCTCGTCGGTCCTCGCCCAATGCTGCCAAATCAGCAGGCGCTCTATCCTGGGCACGGTTACTATCGTTTGCGTCCCGGCATGACTGGAAGCTGGCAGGTGTCTGCAAGAAGCGATTCGACCTTCGCCTCGCGCGCTGGCTACGACGACACGTATGAGCGTGACGTCAGCTTCGCGACAGATTTTTCGATCATCGCAAAAACAGTCGGCGTGGTTCTTCGCGGAACTGGTGTATAAACCACGCCTCTCTCAAATCTTTGTGACTGGCAGCTAGCTGAAATACGCTAGCTTTGCTATTAAGCCCGTCCGAATTTCAGGAGTCTGTTTATATGCCAATTTTGTTCCGTTCACTTATAGTGGTGAGCGCCCTTGCCCTCAGCGCCTGCGACTCAGCTGAAGAGCGCGCAGAAAAGCACTTTCAAAGCGGGCTCGAGCTCTTGAACTCCGGCGACACCAAGCGGGCGCTAGTTGAATTTCGGAATGTCTTTGCCCTGAACAACGCCCACACCGACGCGCGCCTGGCTTATGCGCGCACCGCCAGAACGCTCGGCAATATCTCAGAGAGCTATACGAACTTTTTGTCAGTGTCTGAACGCGACCCCAAAAATATGGAAGCGCGGCTGGCTCTAACGGAAATGGCGATTGTCGCACAAAACTGGGATGAAGCAGAACGCCACGGCGCGGCGCTGATCGAAGCAGAATCCAGTGTCGACGGAAGCGAAATTGCACTTTTGGCACTTAAATTCCGCCAGGCCGTATTGGCTGAAGATCCAGTGGCGGCTCGCAACGTCACTCGCGAAGCTGAGGCGTTGTTAGAGAGCAATCCCGACAACGAGATTTTGTATCGCATCCTGATCGAAGGCTATATGGCCGAAAACGAAGTCGACAAGGCTCTCAAGATTACAGACCTCGCGATTTCCAATGCGTCCGATGACCCCCTGTTCTATAGGGTAAAAGGATCGCTGTTGTCGCAAAAGCAAGATCCCGAGCTTCTTGAAAATCATCTGCGCGAAACGATCACGAAATTCCCGGACGACGCCGAATCAAAGTCGTTCCTCGTTCGTCTTTTGGCGCGCCAGGGCGACATGGCCGGGGCTCAAGACTTTTTGCGAAGTGAAATCGAAGGCGCCGAAGATCCAATCTCCGCTCATGTGACCTTGATCGCATTTATCCAACAAAGCGAAGGCTCGGACCGAGCGCTCGAAGAGATCGAAGTCGCGCTGCCGCTTTATGAAGACAACCGCGTCGTTCAAGCGCTGAAGGCCGGCCTGCTGTTCGACAGTGGCAAAGAATCCGAGGCGATCAGCCTTTTACAATCCGTTGTTGATGGATCCGAACCCGGAAACGACACAGACCGGTACATGGTCACGCTTGCACGAATGCTTGTTTCAACAGGCAATGAAACCGGGGCCCGCCAATTGGTTGGCACCGTTCTGGACCGCGACCCCACTCAGATCGAAGCTCTGAAAATGTCTGCGGCTTGGTTAATCGAAAGCGACAAAGCCGACGATGCCATAAGCACTTTGCGCCAAGCCCTTGACCAAGCACCCGAGGACTCCGAGGCGATGACACTGATGGCCCGCGCGCACGAACGCAACGGCAACGCGCAACTGGCCCAGGATTTGTTGGCGCTGGCAGTCGAAGCCTCTGGGAATGCGCCCGGCGAAACCCTTCGTTTCGCAAGCGTTTTGGTCGAACAAGAACGGTTTCAAGCCGCAGAAAGCGCGCTGATCAATGCGCTGCGCGTTGCACCCGGCAATGAACCATTGCTGAACTTGCTTGGCCAGGTCTACCTGAACACCGAAGATTGGGCGCGCGCAGGGCAAGTCGTTGATACCCTAAAGCGCAACCCATCTGAAAGCGCTCAGGCCGCCGGGGATCAACTCCGTCTTCAAATCATCTCGCGCGTTGAAGGCCGGGACAAAGGCATCGCATTCCTTGAAGAAATGATCGAAGACGAAAACAGCAGCAGCGCGGCCAAAATCTCGTTGATCCGCGCCCGCCTGTCGCAAGACCGGTCGGATGACGCCTTGGCTTTGGCCAAAGAACTGGTCGCGGAATTCCCCGACAGCACGGACGCAAAGCAAGTTTTGGCAAACACTCAATTCGCCATCGGTGACGTTGAAGCTGCCGAAGATATCCTCCGCCAAGTCGCCGAAAGTTCCGGCAACGGCGGCGATGTACTGCAATATGCGCGTGTATTGGGCGCGTTGGGAAAATCTGACGAAGCCGAACAAGCCATCGAAAATGGGCTAAAGGCATCCCCCGAAAGCGCCGATCTGCTTTGGGCCAAGGCGTCTTTCTTGGAACGCGCCAACGATATTGATGGTGCCATCGAAATTTATGAGCGCATCTATCAAGCCGACAGTTCGTCGCAAATCGTTGCAAACAACCTTGCCAGTCTATTGGCCACATATCGCGATGACGAAGCCAGCCTCGATCGCGCGTTTTCGGTCGCACGCCGATTGCGCAACACCGAAGTTCCGCCGTTTCAGGACACCTACGGATGGATATTGTTCCGTCGGGGCGAAACGGAAGAAGCACTGACCTATCTTGAACCTGCCGCCAACGTCCTCTCCACAGACCCGATCGTGCAATACCATTTGGGTCGGATTTACGAGAAATTGGGTCGAAAAGACGATGCTATTAGGCAATACGAAGCAGCAATCGAAATTGCTGGCGAAGACGATCCCCGCCAGCAAATTTCTGACGCAAGTAGTCGTAAATCCGAGCTTTCTCAATCAGTTCAAGAGTGACCTTATGGCATCGGTTGGCAAAACGGTCGCGAGAATCCGCCGGAAAATGAAAAGAATCGGCCAAAATGTATTAGAACTGGCATCTGTCTGCACACATGTGCTATCTAGCCGCCTAGGGGAAGTGAGACGATGAAAAAGTTTCTTGTTGCAATCATCTCGTTATTTGTTGCCACTGCTGCTGTGGCCCAATCGGGATACAAAATCCAATCTGGAGATACTCTCCAGGTTGAAGTCCTTGAAGATCCATCTTTAAATCGATCGGTTCTGGTTCTTCCAGATGGAACCGTTTCCTTTCCGTTCGCGGGAAGTTTAGGTGCCAAGGGCCAGACGGCGACGCAAGTCGGCCAAGCCATCCGGTCCGGGATCTCGTCACAGTTCGCGACGGAACCAACGGTTTTCGTAACGGTTGCGACGTTAAGCGAGGCGCCAGTTTCTACAGGTCGCGCTGCGACAACGGATATTTTTATGATGGGTGAAATCACGACACCGGGTGCAAAAAGCCTGAAACGTGGGACCACTTTGATCCAGGCTCTAGCTGAATCCGGAGGCTTTACAAGATTTGCGGCTCAAAAACGTATCATTTTGCGTCGCAGTGACCGACGGACGGGCAAACAGTCCATCCACAGAATAAACTATAAGGCAATCGCGGACGGGGCAGCGATTGGCCGTGACATCGTCCTAAAGGATGGTGACGTGATCATCGTGCCTGAGCGCCGCATCTTCGAGTAGGGCGGAATGAAATATTTGCGTATGGGAATAATGAATAAAACAACCCTCGCGCTAACGGTTACGGCCTTGTGCTCTCCTGCCTTCGGGCAGGAGGGTCCATCGCGCCTAGGTACCTTTAGCTTCTCACAAGGTTTTGAGTACAGCGACAACGTCAATTTGACGGATCCGTCGGCTAGCGGTTTCACGTCCAGAACTGGCGTGGGGCTCTCGTTTCAATCTGAAACGCGAACAGAATTGCTGCGCTTTAGTATTGGAACCGAAGTTGTTGGCGAGTTCGGCAGCGACCTCAGAGATGATTTCGATTTCGAGAATACAAGTATCGAGGGGATTTATACCCGCTCGAGTGCAACGGCATCGCTTCGCTTTACCGGTTCGTATGTTGAAACCGAGTTGGACGATTCCATTTTCGCACTCGGGGATGACGGCTCAATCATCATCGATGAGGGTTCGCTTGCACGATTTAGCCTGGGCGCTGGTGTCGTGCTTGGCGAAGGCGGACCGTTCGAGGTATCCTTGGATGCAAATTATCGAACGCTCAACTATCAAGACACAATCGATCTCACTCTTTCTGACGAAGACCAATATTCCTTAAACGGTCTGGCCCGTTTTCGCCTGAATCCGACGACATCGCTTCGGGCAGTCGCTGGAATAACCGTCACCGATGAAGAAGATGCCCAGGAAACTGAACGCGACGTCTCGTTTATTGGGCTTGGTGCCGAAACCGAAAACGCCGGCGGTCTTTTCCTCTTTGGCGACATCCTCTTTGACCGATCTGAGACAACCACAAATGCTCCTTCGGACGAAACAACAGACGGAATTGGTGTCGATTTTGGAGTAACTCAGCAACGGCCAAATGGTGCAATCGAATTGGCCTTTTCAAGTCGTATTGATGAAGCCGGTCGACGAAACTCGGCACTTGTGACACGCAGCTTGATAATGCCCACAGCCGATTTGTCGGTCTCTGTTGGGGTTGTCGATCAAGACGGTGACGATCAGCTCCAGTTCATTGGTGGTTTGGACTACACGCGCGAACTGGCAAGGGGCACAGTCGTTGCCAGCCTTAACCAAGATGCCAGTAGCCGCGATGGTGTTGCCTTCCTGAATACAGAACTTAGCCTCGACTATAGCCACATCATCAATTCGATCTCTGGCTGGCAAGCGGGACTTACCTATTCTTCCACGGAAGAACTCGGTGGCGCCGATGACGACAGCCGCGCTTCCGCGATCTTAAGTTATACGCGTGATTTAACAGAAGAATGGAACATCCGTACGGGCGTTGAATTCATTCGCGATATCGAAAGCGGCGAAGACAACACCACCTCGAACACTGTGTTCTTCAATATCGAACGCGACATTACGTTCGGCTTCTGATCGATGGCAGCACGCGGGCGCTTGCACGGCACGGTTTCGTCCGGGCGCCCGGCAGTTTTGGTGCTTGTCGTCATCTGCGTTTCCATCGAAGTGCTTTTGCAATTGGGCGATGCCGGTCTCTTCGGCATGCCGCGCTTTCGCAGTGTGGTCTATGAATATGGCGGGTTTTGGTCCGGGCTCCTGAAAGACTGGGGCCCGAACTATGTCGCGCAACCTTGGCTGATGTTTGTCACTTACGGTTTCCTTCATGCTGGCCTTTTGCATCTTGGGCTAAACATGGTGACGCTGGTCTCACTCGCCATGCCCATTGCCGAACGCGTGGGCAGCAAAAGCCTTATCTTGCTCTATTGCGCGTCGATCCTTGGCGGCGGTCTGGGTTTTGCTCTGTTGTCCGACAGTTTCCGCCCCATGGTCGGCGCATCAGGCGCTCTATTCGGGTTGGCCGGCGCAATCCTGGCTTGGGACTATGTGGATCGCTACACGCTCCACGAACGGCTCTGGCCGGTGGCCCGCGCCATCCTCCTGCTCGCCCTGCTGAACGTTGCGCTCTATTATGCGATGGATCGGTTGCTGGCGTGGGAAGCGCACCTTGGCGGCTTCGTCATGGGCTGGATCATGGCTTTGCTGATCGACCCCAGAAGTCACGCCGAACCGCCGGACAATCCATGAAGAAAGGCCCCGACCGTTTGGCCGGGGCCTTTAAAATCTACTTGATCAACTTACCCATTGCGACAGCCGTGTCGCTCATCCGGTTCGAGAACCCCCACTCGTTATCATACCACGTCAGGATACGGACCATATTGCCGTCCATGACTTTGGTTTGATCCATATGGAAAATCGACGAATGTGGATCGTGGTTGAAATCGGTCGACACCAACTGTTCTTCGGTAAAGCCCAGAATACCCTTCAACGGACCTTTCTTGGCGGCGGCCTTGATGGCTGCGTTGACCGCTTCGACCGTGGTCTTCTTCTTGGATTCAAACGTCAGATCCACAACCGACACATTGGGCGTCGGAACGCGGATCGCTACGCCGTCCAGCTTGCCCTTAAGCTCGGGCAAAACCAAACCAACGGCCTTGGCCGCACCGGTTGACGTGGGGATCATGTTCATCGCCGCTGCACGTCCACGATACAAATCCTTATGCATCGTATCCAGCGTCGGCTGATCGCCGGTGTACGAATGGATCGTCGTCATAAAGCCCTTTTTGATACCGATGGCATCATTCAGAACCTTGGCAACAGGCGACAGGCAGTTCGTTGTGCAAGACGCGTTCGAAACAACGATGTCTTTCTTGGTAAGCGAACTATGGTTCACACCATAAACGATCGTCTTGTCCGCATCCGATCCCGGCGCCGAAATCAGAACCCGGCTGGATCCGTTTTCCAAATGCGCCTGGCACGCGTCCTTAGACGTAAAGATACCCGTACATTCCATCACCACATCGACGTCCGACCAGGGAAGGTCGGCAGGGTTGCGAATTTCGGTAACTTTGATTTTGCCGCGACCGACGTCGATCCAGCCTTTGCCGGATTTCACCTTTACAGGGAACCGACCATGAACTGAATCGTACTGCAACAGATGAGCATTGGTTTTCACCGGCCCAAGATCGTTGATTGCGATCACGTCGATATCTTTACGGCCCGATTCAATAATCGCGCGCAGAACGTTCCGTCCGATACGTCCAAATCCATTGATTGCTACTTTGACAGCCAAGATGCTCTCCTTCAGTTGCTTAGCGCCAGACCGCCAAGGCCTGGATCAAATCCAAAAAGCGTCGGGCAAGAAATACCGCGATGCCAAGACCCAGCACATAGTCGAGCGCGAGGACAACACCTAATACAATTGCAATACCCAAAGCGATCCGGTTGGTCATCGCGCGCGTTATGACAAGAAGCAGCCCACGTTGAAAGGGAAAAGCCTCAAGCAAGCAAAGACTTGCGTCTTTGGAGTGACAACGCAACTCGCCGAAAGACGAATGTCACTCGACCGAACGTTGCAATCTGCGCAACACCCCCCAAACAATGGCCAGAACAATTACCGTTAATCCCGCTTTCGCCGCGGTTGACGGCAACCCCAATTCCTTGAAAAACGGATCGGCCAAATAGCTGGCCAAGTTCACCGCATAATACGTTATCGCTACAACCGACAGTCCCTCGACCGTTCGTTGCAGGCGAAGCTGCAAATCCGCGCGCCGATCCATCGAAGCCAGAAGCTTTTGATTTTGCGCAGATCTTTCGACGTCGACCCGGGTCCGCAATAGATTACCGGCCCTCTCGGCTCGGTCCGCCATCGCGTTCAACCGTGCTTCGGTCGCCTCCACCGTGCGCATTGCCGGATCAAACCGGCGCTTCATAAATTCCATCAATGTCTGGCGTCCGCCAAGACGCTGCTCCCGCAGAACCTCGATCCGCTGGTTGACCAATTGCGCATAAGCACGCGTCGCTCCGAACCGGAATGAGGTCTGCGCCAAACTCGTCTCAAGCTCAGCAGACACACCCAGTAAATGCTGCAAAGTCGTATCCGCTTTCGCGTCATTGCTTTGCATTTCGTCCATCAGGCCAATCAGTTCTCCGTCAATTTCCTCCAAACGCGGCCCCAACTTGCGACTTTCCATCAGCCCCAACATCGCGACGGTCTTGTAAGTTTCGATCTCGCACATCCGCTGAACAACGCGGCCAATCCGCCGTCTTCCCATTTCGGAACGTACGAAAAGCGCCAGCCGTACATGGCCGCCCGCATCAATCCGAAAGTCACCGGCCACAACACCCTCGCCGTCCAGAACCCGACTGGCCGCCAGACTTTCAGGCACGAACCATTCTTCCAATTTCCTTGGCAACGCGTCGTAGTCATCCGTCATCTCGACACGCACCAGTGCCGAAGTAATCCGATCTCCCGGAGCATCTGCGATCCAATCCGGCGGGAACATCTCGAAAGTTTCGGCACTGAACGGAACCTCCGCCACACCATCTTCAAAAATCGTGTAAGTCACGAATTCCGTATGGCTTTCCCACTTCAAGTGGTGCCTGCCGATCTTACCAAAGTAATGGGTCGCCTCGGGTTGCGGGTGATCCACACCGTGACGTTCCAACAAAGCGATTAAATGCGCGCGGTCCGCCTCGCGGTCGCGCTCCGCCACATTGACCGGTTGTTTGAACGCCACAAATGCCGCACGACATGGGGCTGTCAGAACGGGAAAAGGCCGCGCATGCAGCTCGTTCGCCAGCTGATACCGGCCTTCGTAATCGCGGATTTTTGCCATTATGTCGTCTCCTGAACCAGGCCATAACAGCCAATTCAACATCACGACATTGGGTTTTTTGACGCAACTTCCGTGGGTTATCGGTCGACAACGGTATACCTTGCGCAAATGCACCGGCTTTGAAAAACAGAATAGATGGACAAAATGCTTTTAGAATCGCAATCCGGGGCGGTTGCAAATCTTCGCCTGAACCGACCGGCTGCCCGCAACGCACTGTCGCTGGCCATGATCGAACACCTGCAAATTGCCTTAACCCGATGCGCCAATGACCCAAACGTCCACGTCATCGTCATTTCCGCCGAAGGTCCGGTTTTTTCGGCAGGTCATGACCTGAAGGAAATTAAAGAAGCCCGCGCCGCCAACGATGATGGCCGGGCGTTCTTCGAACGGATCATGCTGGCCTGTTCGACGATGATGCAAACCATCGTCACCTGCCCCAAACCCGTGATCGCATCTGTCCAGGGCGTGGCCACGGCCGCGGGCTGCCAATTGGTGGCCAGCTGCGATCTGGCCGTGGCCTCCACCGACGCAGGCTTTGCCACTCCCGGCGTCAACATCGGGCTGTTCTGTTCGACACCTATGGTGGCGCTCTCGCGGAACGTTGCCCGCAAACATGCCATGGAAATGCTGCTGACCGGCGACATCATCCCCGCTGACCGTGCCCGCGAACTTGGCCTTGTGAATCGCGTCGTCGCCCCGAATAAGCTTGAAGACAACACACTGGCGCTGGCTCAACAGATCGCGTCAAAATCCCCCAAAACCCTCAAGATCGGGAAAGAGGCGTTCTACGCTCAAGCCGAACTGCCCCTTAACGAAGCCTATGAATATGCAGGCCGCGTCATGGTCACCAACCTTCTGGAACGCGACAGTCGCGAAGGCATCGACGCCTTTATCGAGAAACGCCCACCCCATTGGGACCCACTCGACTAGAGATGTCCAAAAGGTTAACGTGCGTTTAAAAAGGCAGGTGGGCATGAACGAAAACGACCCAGCCGCAGGCGCGTTCGACATTCTAATCGTGGCCCAATCCGGGCGGCTCACTTATGAAGCCGTCCTATTTGCCGCATCGCTCCGCCATCATGCACCCGACTTCGCAGGTCAATTGATCGTGGCCGAACCACGCCCCGGTCCGCTTTGGCCCGGCGATCCCCGCATGGACGATGATGCAGCACGCACGCTTCTTCTGGACCTCGGTGCAAAGTTCCTGCCGTTTGATTGCAACCACTTTGGCGCGTCCTATCCCAACGGCAACAAGGTCGAAGCATTGGCCGCAATGGAACCGAACCGCCCATTCGTTTTCTTCGACACCGATACCCTGATCACAGGGCCCATCGATCAGGTCCCATTCGATTTCGATCACCCCTCCGCGTCGATGGCGCGCGAAAACACATGGCCCAAACCGCCGCTTTACGGACCCGGCTACGACGGCATTTGGCGCGCGGTCTATAACCGGTTCAACGTCGCGATCGAGCCGACCTTCGATCTCAGCGAACCCCAAGACCATTGGCAACGCTACCTCTATTTCAACGCCGGATGGTTTTTCTACAAATGCCCGCAAACTTTCGCTGCTGCCATGATCCGCGTCATGACCAATATCCGCGACGAACCCATCCCGGAACTGGCCAGCCAGTCGCTAAACCCCTGGCTTGATCAGATCGCACTGCCCGTCGTGATTTCGGAATTGGGCGGCGGTCGGCCCAACGTAACACTTTCGGGCCTCGATGGGCCGCTGACGCACCACTGGCGTGCCATGCCTTTGTTCTTCGCCAAGGTTTCGGACGTCACCCTTGAAAAGCTGATGGAAGTCGCCAGACCAAACAAAGTTAAGAAGGTCTTAAAGGCCTATGACCCCTTCAAGCGTATGATTTTTCAAAACAAAGGTGCGCGCGTGCGTGCCATGTTTGACCGCGACGCCCTGCCCCGCGTTGAGAAAATCATTCGGAACCGGATCAAACGAGAAGGCCTCTGGATGCGGTGAACGGTTGATTCCCGCCGCACCAACCCTCAAAAGGAAGTCAAAGCAATCAGTGGCTGCCAATCGCGGCAGCCGAACTCTAAAAGGGGGGACTTCAAATGTCAGACCAAATGGGATTCGAAACACTTCAAATCCACGCCGGAGCATCACCGGATCCAGCAACCGGCGCACGTCAGGTTCCGATCTATCAATCCACGGCCTTCGTGTTCCGCGATGCCGACCACGCCGCAGCGCTGTTCAATCTGCAAGAAGTCGGCTGGATCTACTCGCGCCTGACCAACCCCACCGTTGCGGCTCTGGCCGAGCGTATCACCGTCCTTGAAGGCGGGGCTGGCGGAGTTTGTTGTTCGTCGGGACATGCAGCGCAGATCCTGGCGCTGTTCCCCTTGATGATGCCCGGTACCAACATCGTAGCCTCCAGCCGGCTTTACGGCGGCACCTATACCCAGCTGACCCGAACCATCAAACGCTTCGGTTGGTCCGCGACCTTGGTGGACTTTGACGATCTTGATGCGGTGAAAGCGGCGATTGACGAAAACACGCGGGCAATCTTCTGTGAAAGCATCGCCAATCCCGGCGGTTACATCACCGATCTCGACGCCATCGGAAAACTCGCCGACGAAGCGGGCCTACCCCTGATCGTCGACAACACGACGCCAACGCCTTACCTCTGCCGCCCGATCGAGCACGGCGCGACTTTGGTGGTGCATTCGACAACCAAATATCTGACGGGAAACGGCACAGTCACCGGCGGCGTAGTCATCGATTCCGGGAAATTTGACTGGTCGGCTTCTGACAAGTTCCCGTCGCTGTCCCAGCCGGAGCCTGCGTATCACGGCTTGAACTTCCATAGTGCTCTTGGCCCAATGGCCTACACCTTCTACACCATCGCTGTAGGGATGCGTGATCTCGGCATGACGATGAATCCACAAGGCGCGCACTACACATTGATGGGCATCGAAACCCTGTCTTTGCGCATGGATCGCCACGTGGAAAATGCCCAGAAAGTCGCCAAGTGGCTCGAATCCGACGACCGGGTTGAAAAGGTCACCTATGCCGGCCTCGAAAGCTCGCCCTACTATGACCGCGTCTCGCGGATTTGCCCGAAAGGTGCAGGTGCGCTGTTCACCTTCGCGGTCAAAGGCGGTTACGACGCTTGCGTCAAGCTCATCGACTCGGTCGAGCTGTTCAGCCATGTCGCCAACTTGGGCGATGCGCGATCCCTGATCATCCATTCAGCATCGACAACGCACCGCCAGCTTTCCGACGAACAGCGCGAAGCATCTGGTGCCTCGCCCAATGTGGTGCGCGTTTCCATCGGGATCGAAAGCGCCGAAGACATCATCGCTGATCTGGATCAAGCCTTGGCCAAAGCGGTCAGTTAACTTCCAAATATTGCGCCGCCCGATGGGGCGGCGCGAAACTCCTCCAAAAACAAAGACGCCCCAATCGGAGCGTCTTTGCCGAAAAGGAAAACCCTTCTCCTTGGACGGCCATCGGCATCCCTGCCTGTACCGTACAGCCAATTTAATTCAAATTGTCTTTCTTCTTGGTAAAAATATCCCGGGGTGAGCCCTGAAAGGGCGAGGGGCAGAGCCCCTTAGACCCGCGCCTCATCCATCAAACGACGCATTTCTGCAATCGACGGTGCAAGCCCCCGAAAAATCGCCTCGCCAATCAAAAAATGCCCGATGTTCAATTCCCGAACCTCGGGAAAGGCCGCCACCGGTGCAACCGTGTCATAGGTCAACCCATGGCCCGCGTGAACTTCCAGCCCCAACCCATGCGCAAATCCCGCCATCTGTCGAAGCCGTTCTAATTCCGCATCGCGATCTTCAAGACGACCCTCGGCATGGGCATCACAGTAAGCACCGGTGTGCAATTCGATAACCTGTGCGCCAATACGGTTTGCCGCCACGATTTGTCGTTGATCGGCGGCAATGAAAATAGACACCCGGCATCCGGCATCCCGCAAAGGCGCTATGAAATGGGCAAGGCGGTTTTCATCCTGCGCGACTTCCAGACCACCCTCCGTTGTCCGCTCTTCGCGTTTTTCCGGCACAATGCAAACCGCGTGCGGCCTGTGGCGCAACGCGATTGCCTGCATTTCATCCGTCGCCGCCATCTCAAAGTTCAGCGGCACAGATAAGACGTCCGACAATCGCTCAATATCATCGTCGGTGATATGTCTGCGATCTTCACGCAAATGCGCCGTAATGCCGTCCGCCCCGGCCTCTTCGGCAAGCCTTGCCGCGCGGATCGGGTCCGGATAATCGCCGCCCCGCGCATTTCGCACGGTCGCCACATGATCGATGTTTATGCCCAGCCTCAGATGTTCCATAAGCGGCACGTTAGGAAGTGCAGGCACCTCTGTCCATCACCTATCGCTCGATCAGTTCCAACGGGTCATAGGCACAGATATCCCCGTTCCCCCAAGCGACATCCGGCAGGCTATCGGGTTTGTAGCGATGCGTTTCAAGCTCATCACGGGTCAGCCACAAACGTCTTGTCACTACGCCCTCGGGATCGCTCCATTCGCCGTAAGGATCGCCCGAAACAAGATGGCATCGAAAATAGACATCCACCTGATGGAAATTGCGCGGCGGATCATGGAATTCATTGATCAAGGCGATCTGCCCTACCTCGATCACCAGTCCGGTTTCCTCGTGAAACTCACGCATCAAATTCTCAGGCAGCGATTGGCCAACCTCAACGCCGCCACCCGGTGCACACAAAAGATCGCTTTGATTGTCCGGCCAGGCATTGACCATCAGCAACCGGTCATCGTTGAACAGTAACCCACGAACGGCAAGGCGCGGCCTGGCGCTCATCTGTCGCCTGCGGGTCCAAGAATGCGCGTGACATGACCCATCTTGCGCCCGGCCCGCGCTTCGGCTTTTCCGTAAAGATGAAGACGTGCACCGGTTTCCTCGCGAATATCAGGAACTTGGGCAAGATCGTCGCCGATCAGATTGGTCATCTCAACGTCCGAATGGCGCACCGGATCGACCAAAGGCCACCCCACGATGGCACGAATGTGTTGTTCAAACTGATCAACGACCGTGCCCGCCTCGGTCCAATGACCCGAATTATGCACGCGCGGGGCGATTTCATTGACGATCAAATCATCGCCCTTAACGAATAACTCAACCCCTATGACACCAATATAATCCAGCGCCGCCAAGATCGTTCCTGCAACACCAAATGCGCGCTCACGGGTCGCGCGGTCGATGGCGGCAGGCACACGTGTTGTGTGCAAAATGCCATTGGTATGCACATTCTCACCCGGTTCAAAACAGGCGATCCGCCCACCTGCCCCGCGCGCTGCGATCACGCTGATCTCGCGGTCGAAATCGACGAAACCCTCCAGAATGGCATCCGCTTTTGCCATCGTCTCCAAAGCGGCACCGCCGCCATGAACATCCATAACGCGCGCCTGCCCCTTGCCATCGTATCCCAGCCGGCGGGTTTTCATGATGGCGGGCACACCGACCGAGGCCATCGCCTGCGCAAGCTGGGCTGCCGCATCAACCGCCGCCGGATCTACTGGTGCGAAGGGGGCGGTTGCCAAACCGATCTCATTCAAAAACCGCTTCTCATCCAACCGGTCCTGACTGACCGCCAAAGCGCGCCGGTTGGGGCGAATTGGCGCTTGGGCTTCGATCAAATCCAACGCCTCCGCCGGGACGTTCTCGAACTCATACGTCACCACATCGACGCCATCGGCAAAAGCTGTCAAAGCCGCCTGATCATCGTAATCCGCAGTATAGGTTTTCTGCGCCACCTCGCCCGCCGGTGGGTTCGCGCCTGGCTCATAGATGTGAACATGAAAACCCAAACGCGCCGCCGCCATCGCCAGCATCCGGCCCAATTGCCCACCGCCCAAGATACCAATGGTCTGACCCGGCTCCAATGGCTCACTCATCGATGGGTTCCTCGGGTATGGACGCAGACAAGGCCGCGCGCCACGCCTCAAGCCGCAACGCCAATTCCGCATCACTGATCGCCAGAATACCGGCCGCCATCAAACCGGCATTCTTCGCACCAGCCTCTCCGATCGCCATTGTCGCCACCGGATACCCACGCGGCATCTGAAGGATGGAATATAAGCTATCGACACCCTTCAAAGCACGGGTTTCAACAGGCACACCAATCACCGGAAGCCGCGTCTTTGACGCCATCATCCCCGGCAAATGCGCGGCACCACCTGCCCCCGCAATAATCACCTTCAAACCCCGATCGACCGCCGACGTACCATAATCCCACAACCGATCCGGCGTGCGATGCGCCGAGACGATCTTGGTTTCAAACGATACGCCCAATTCATCCAACACCTCGCCCGCAACCCTCATCGTGGCCCAATCCGATTGGCTGCCCATGATAATGCCAACGTCAGATGTCATAGTTTCATACCCCCGAAAGACCGCGAGACCCTAGCCGCAGCCGAGGCGACCCGCAATCGCTCAAGCAATAATGTCGGGGGTAATCCGATCTTCAAGCGCGGCAATTCGGTCTTTCAACGCAAGCTTCTGCTTTTTCAGACGTCGAATCGTCAAAATATCGCCGCCCGTGATCTCAAGCGCGGCAATCGCCTCGTCCAGATCGCGGTGTTTTTGCCGGAACGTCTCAAGCTCAACGCGCAAGACATCTTCGGTCTTCATTTGTTCAGGCGGCTGTTGGGTCATTATATGGTCATACTCGTATGATTTCCTTTAAAATAACCTCAATGGGCGGCTCCGCAAAGCGTTTAATCCTTGCGCAAACAGGAAGCCGTACCCATATTTTATCTACGCAAAGCCGCCGCTTGGGGCTTTGGTCCATCGTCGCTTGAACTCTAAGGACGAAAGATGAGTAAAATCACACTGGGAACACATCCCTTTCTTCTGGGCTTTGACCAGTTGGAACGCCTCGTAGAACGGACGGCAAAGTCTGAAAACGGCTATCCTCCCTATAATATTGAACATGTCAGCGAAAATGACTTTCGGATCACGCTTGCCGTGGCCGGATTTGCTGATGAGGATCTCTCGATTACCGTGGAAAACCGCCAATTGGTGGTGCGCGGGCGTACCGTGGCAGAAGATGAAGATCGCATCTTTTTGCACCGCGGCATCGCATCTCGTCAATTTCAACGGACCTTTTTGCTGGCGGACGGCGTTGAGGTATCAGGAGCAGCTTTGACAAATGGTCTTTTGCACATCGATCTTGCACGGGCCATTCCGGAAAGCATAGTGCAGACGATCCGAATCGACAAAGGGTAAGGCGATGAATACACCATTTGATTTCAAAGACTTGAACAAGGATCGCCTGGTTTACGTGCGACCCGTAGACGTCGCAGACTTGCCCCAAAACATGCGCGCTCAGGCTCATGGCCAGTCGCGGATATATGCGGTGCATTCACCCGACGGCGAAAGACTGGCCCTTGTCCGCGACCGAAAACTAGCCTTCGCCCTCGCCCGCCAAAACGACTTCGCCCCGGTGAACGTGCATTGATGGCGCGAGTTTCTGAGATCGGCCTCTGGGCGCGCCGTATTTGAGCACATCCGCAATCTTTTGCTCCTGACTTAACGCCTCAGGGATCAAAACGATGGCCGTCTCAAGCTATGTCCTAGCACTTTGATCCGCGTTTTTGAGCAAAGACCGCGACGTTATCGTTTCGGTGTAGGTGAAGCAGTCGCACCACTGGTTTTGTGGTCTGACACCTCGTTCGGTTTTACTAAACCACCGACCGGCTGGCGCCGGTGGGATTGGCGATGTGTTGTTCGAGGTACTGAAGTACGATGTCTTCGGTGATGGCGCCGTTGGTCGTTGAGAAGTACCCTCGACCCCAAAACCGCCTTCCCCAGTAGCGTTTCTTCAGCTGCGGGAACTCCCGCTGCACCTTGTGGGAAGATCGCCCCTTCATCAGTCGCACGAGGTCGCTCACGGCCACTTTGGGCGGCACCGACACAAACATATGAACATGATCGGTGGACAGCACACCTCGGATAATATCGACGCCCTTCTCGCGGCAGACGTGACGGCAAATGTCCCGGACGCGCAGCCTGATGTCGCCCCTCAAGACCTTGAAGCGGTACTTTGTGGACCAGACGATGTGATACCGGTGGTAAAAGACGCAGTGGCTGCCGGTGGAATATTGCATGTCGATACCTTCAGAAAAATGAGCCTACGACCCGGCTGCGGCTCATTTTTCTGAA
>CALKXV010000004.1 GCA_938005545.1 uncultured Paracoccaceae bacterium | reverse complement strand
GTTCATCCAGAGGCGGAAGGTCGAAATGCGCTTCGCCCAACTGAAACGATACACCGGCGTCGCAACGATGCGGCTTCGAGGACACAAAGGCGCAAATGAACAGTTCCAACTCGCCGCAACCGCCCAAAACCTCAGAAAACTGGCGAAATTGGTGCCAATACAAGCCCCCACATGAAGGCGGGGCGCGTCACCCCAAATCTCGACAGCCGTCAAACCAGCCAAAACATCGACTTCTTCAACACTATCTCCGCAAAACAGACATTAGGTACAACCCACTCCAACAGACCTGAAGTCCCGCACTGACCGTATGCCCCCAATCTAAACTCCGTCAAACTCACACAAGACATGCACATCCATGCCCAAAGCCTCCAACTTCGCACGCCCACCCAGTTCGGGCAGGTCGATGATGAAGGCGCAGCCGATGATGTCGGCGCCCATGCGTTCAAGCAATTTGATACCGGCTTCCGCCGTGCCGCCAGTTGCCAAAAGATCGTCGACGACCAACACTTTTTCACCGGCTTCGATGGCATCGTCGTGCACTTCCATAACGGCTTCGCCGTATTCCAGCGTATAATCCTGGCTTAGAGTCGCACCCGGCAGTTTGCCCTGCTTGCGGATCGGCACGAAACCAACAGACAATTGGTGCGCAATCGCGCCGCCAACGATGAAACCGCGTGCTTCAAGCCCTACCACGCGATCAATCCGCTCGCCTGCATAGGGGTGCAGCAATTGATCGACACAAATTCGAAAGCCGCGTGGATCTGAAAATAACGTCGTCACATCGCGAAACATGATCCCTTCATGGGGAAAATCTGGGATAGTGCGGATATAGTCTTTGACGGTCTTCTTCCGGTTTTCCATGGAGGATCCTATGTATAAAGCGCAGTCATCGATACGGCTTGAGCAGGAAAAGGCAAGGCTTTGACAGACAAGACAACATCACGACGCGATGTGCTGATCTTACTGGGTGGTCTCGTAGCTGTGGCGGCTGGGTGGCAGACTTATGTTGGTCGATCCAAATCCATTTCGTTCGAACCAATTGAAGGGCTGCCAGAATGGCGGCGGGTGGCTTTCGAAAACGTTACACGACCGGACGGTGGTGCATCTGGCGCCGTCCTTGTTGGGATAGGGGAGGCTGACCATGGCATCTGGCCTGCCGATCAGCTTTGCACCACGCTTTACCCAGATGCGACGGACAAGCTGCCGGTCGCCGTGTTTTCGGATGCCAATTGTCCGAACTGTCGAAGCCTGGAATTGAAGCTTGAACAGCGGTTTGATCGCTTAGCCTTGAATTGGATCGAGTTGCCTTTGCTTGGCCCGAGTTCTGAAACGGCTGCGAAAGCGGCGCTTGCGGCCAGTTTGCAACCGGGTGGTATCGCGTTTCGCGCCCAAGCCATGTCACGGTTGCGCGGACCACACATACACCCAGATGTCTTGGTTGAAGCCGTGCGTGCTGGGCTTGATCCGGACCTATTGTTGGAAGATTTCGACGGGCCGCAGGTCGCGGCCTTGTTGCGGCGCAATCACGCGCTGGCCAATACTCTTGGTGTTTGGGGTACGCCCGCTATGACGATTGGCAAAACATTGGTCATGGGAGATTTGCGCCCCGACACTTTGGATCGACTGATCGAGCTTGAGGCGGCCCGCGCGACTGGATCCTGTTAAAGCACGCGTCCGGCAATAGCGTCTAATTTGGCCGCAAGTTTTGGATCGCGGTTTTCGGGGCCGGTCATGATCGCGAACTCAAGCGCGCGGTCGCAGCCATCGGGGCAGGGTGCACGTGTGACCCCGAGACGTTCTGGAAGGTTGGCGGCCAGGCCACGGCCTTTTGCGGCGTTGCCAGTGAGCGTTTTGATAATATCGGTGACATCGACTTCACCGTGGTCCGGGTGCCAGCTGTCATAATCTGTGATCATGGCGATGCTGGCGTAACAAAGCTCGGCCTCACGTGCCAATTTTGCTTCGGGCATGTTTGTCATGCCGATCACATCAGCGCCCCAGACTTCGCGGTACATTTTGGATTCGGCAAGTGTTGAGAACTGGGGTCCTTCCATCGCCAGATAGGTTCCGCCCCGGTGCACCTTGGCGCCGACGTCTTTGGCCGCGTTGGTCGCCGCATCGCTCAGGCGTTGGCAGACGGGATGAGCGACACTGACGTGGGCGACACAGCCTGTGCCGAAAAAGCTTTTCTCGCGGGCGAATGTCCGGTCGATGAATTGATCTACGATCACGAAATCTCCGGGTGCCATGTCTTCACGGAACGATCCGCAGGCCGAGACGCTGAACACATCCGTCACGCCTAACCGTTTCAAAGCATCGATGTTTGCACGATAGGGCACGGTTGTTGGAGAATGCACATGCCCACGACCGTGGCGGGGCAAAAAGGCCATCTTCACACCGTTCAGTGATCCGGTGAGGATCTGATCGGATGGCACCCCCCAGGGGCTATCCACCGTAACCCATTGCGCATCATCCAAACCGTCGATCTCGTAGATTCCGCTGCCGCCAATGACGCCGATGAAGGTGGATTTGTCGGTCATGTCTGCCCCCTGATGTGCCTGCAACCGACAGTAGAAAGCAATGGCCGAAACGGCAACGCCAGACAGAGAAAAACCCCCGCTCTTTTTACAGAAGCGAGGGTTTCTCGTCCCAATTAAGGGTTCCCCGGTACCGCGGGCTGGGTGGGGGCTGTTGAATCCACGGCACCGGGGATAGCGTATTGTCGCTACAGGGATTTGAATGACGGTGAACTGCGGCAACATGACGAACCAGATCCGTCTGGCAGAAGGTTTTTTTGTGGCCAAGATGCGGCAAGGCTTGATTCAGACGATCCAAGCGGGCAGGATTTACAACTATGACGATCCAAGGCACGACGACGTTTCCGAAAATTCGGCCTATACCTGAACAGGTTGCGTTTGATCGACGCGAATTGGCGGTGATATTGGGGTTATATGGGCGCATGGTCTCGGCTGGCGAATGGCGGGATTATGGGATGTCTTTCCTTAAAGATGTCGCTGTTTTCTCAATTTTCAGGCGGGCCGCAGAGACTCCAATCTATCGCATTGAAAAGCGTCCGAAGCTGCGTAGCCGTCAGGGTATGTACTCGGTCATTTCGATGGACGGTCAGATCCTGAAACGTGGGCCGGATTTGAAGACGGTTCTGCGGATTTTGGAACGGAAATTGATCCGTGCCGTCAAATAAGACGCGATGGTTTAAAACACTGGTCGCAGGCGTGATGTGACAGCGCCCGTATCAGTTTGAGAAATCCGCGAAATGGCCGCATCGATTGGTTCTTCGACGACCATCATATGGTGTGCATTGGCGTGGATCATATGCGTTGCACTGGTGGCCATTGCCACATGGCCTTTCCAGAAAATCAGATCGCCCGCCTGAACCGCATCGTATTCCGCAATGTTTTGCCCTTTCGTCATCGTTTCCTGCTCATGACTGTCGGCCATAACGGGTTGCCCGCAAGCACGCATTGCAACTTGGATAAGACCCGAACAATCCAAGCCAAATCCAGTATTTCCGGCCCAAACGTAGGGAACGCCCAAAAAGGAACGCGCCGCCTCCACGGGGCATTCGAACAGGCGTTCCGATGTCGTGCAGTGCAATTTGGGAACAAAGGCTTTGCGATCTCCAAACGCAAACTCCAACCAGTCGCCTTGGGTCTTTGTGACCATCATCTGTGATGTCATGTGAAGATCAACGAGCGGTTCTGATTTCAGATCCGGTTCAGCATATCCCCAACTTGAACGAACTTTGAGCCGCTGTAGATCATAGGCATCATCTTCCATCGCGGGATTAGGTGCGAGATCTTTAGACCTGACAAAGCCTTGATATCCGTCCTTTTCGGCGCGTCCTCGCGCCCAGCCGTGTTTTATGCCTTCGACCGAAAATGTGTCGCCGAACAGCATTTGCCGGTCTGGTCGGGCATCGGGCGCGGGCCGAATCCATGCACTTGAAATGGCGTAGAAAACCCTTTTAGCCATCGCTCAACATCTTTGGCAATGCCTCGTAAAGTGCGCGAATGGCTTGGCCCGCCCCACCTTTTGTTCGGCCCGGCGCGGCGGATGGGTTCCAACCGTAGATGTCGAAATGCATGTATCGCGGTGTTTCGGTCACAAAGCGGCGCAGGAATAGTGCGGCTGTGATGGAGCCTGCGAACCCGCCTTTTGGGGCATTGTCCAAATCCGCGATGCCGGGTTCGATCATGCTTTCGTAAGGGTCCCAGAATGGCATCTGCCAGACCGGATCGCGCGTTGTTTTCGCAGCGGCTTCGAGCGCGGCGGCATCACTGCTTTCGGTGGAATAAAACGGTGCAAGATCTGGGCCCACGGCGACCCTTGCCGCGCCCGTCAAGGTGGCCATCGACAAGATCAGATCGGGGTTTTCTTCGTCGGCCAGTGCCAAGGCATCGGCCAGAACCAAGCGGCCTTCGGCATCCGTGTTGTTAATTTCCACGGTTAGCCCTTTGCGGGAAGTCAGGATATCACCGGGGCGAAACGCATCACCAGCGATGGAGTTTTCAACGGCTGGGATAAGCACACGCAACTGACAGCCCACACCGCCGTCCATCAACATATGCGCCAGTCCCAGCACATTGGCGGCGCCCCCCATGTCTTTTTTCATCAATCCCATCGAAGCGCCGGGTTTCAGATTTAAACCACCGGTATCAAAACACACACCCTTTCCGACCAATGTCAGTTTTGGCCCGCTATCGCCCCAGCGGATGTCAATCAAGCGGGGTTCGCGTGGATTGGCGCGGCCCACGGCGTGGATCATCGGGAAATTTTCATCCAGCAGGGTCTGACCTGTAGTCACTGAAATTTTGGCCCCATGTTGGTCAGCCAATCGGCGCGCTGCGGCTTCCAATTCGTCGGGTCCAAGGTGAGACGCCGGGATATTGATAAGATCGCGGGCAAGTTTTTCGCCTTCTGCGATGCGTTCCAAACGCGCGGCATCCACACCAGCGGGTGCAACCAAATTCGCCTTTGGCGCGGGTGCATCCGCGAATTGATCGAACCGATAGCCTGCCAAAAGCCAGCCCAAAGCAGCCTCGGTCAGATCATCGCCGGTTAAGTTTGTCTGAAATGCCCAGGTGCCTTCGGGCAATTTTGAACGCAGGTCAGCCGCGATAAATCTTTTGCGCGTTCGGTCTTTGGTACCACCAAGACCACCAAGCGCGCCGCCAACATGTCCGTCGTCCGGCAAAAGCAGCACTTCGCCAGCGCCAGCTTTAAATCCAGCGGCTTCGGCCCAGGTTTGCGTTGCTGTTGGTTGGTTCGCGAGCCAATCGGCCAAACCGTCCTTGGACACCAAAGTCAGCGGGCGGGCGGCGGCGGTATCTGTCGAAAATTTGAGCGCGTTCAAAAAAACTCTCCTGCATGTTTCAGGAGAGTCTAGGGCAAAGAATGGCAGGTGTTAATCCTGCGGTCAGATTTGGCGGTAGCTGAACTCTAAAAGAGTGGCGAGGGATGCTTCGCCAACACGGACCAGACGCGCAATCACGGCTGCCAGGGCTACTTCGTCTTTACCTCCGACAATCTCGCGCGCCTGTTCTGCCACAAATGCCACGTCTTTCAGGCCAGTGCGTTCGGCCAGTGCGACGATGGTCACCAACGTTGCACTTAGGCGCAGAAATTCCGCTGATCCCCATGCGGCTTCGATCCCGGCAAGGCAGACCACCATTTCTTCGACCGCGTCTTCGGCAAAGGGTGCAAGCCCCCCTGCATAATCCACGTCGCCAGACAGGTTCATCACCGGTGGCTCGAAAGAGATCACTTCGGTCGGACTTAAAATTATGACGTTCTCGGACACCTTGTTCCCCTTTCCCTCTACCCAATGTCGGTGTACCTCGGGGCTAGGAAAGAAACGGTTGACGCAAAACGCAAAATTTGCGGCAATTGAATAGAATTATCAGAGGCCGAGATGGAAAATATACGTCCGCTTCCCAGTTTTCTTGTCAAACGATATCAGGGCTGGAAGGCTACAAATTACGTTGAAAACAAAGCGTGGTATCGTAAGTTGGCCGACGAAGGACAACGCCCGCGCGGCATGGTGATTTCGTGCTGCGACAGTCGGGTGAACGTCTCGTCGATCTTCGGTGCGGATGCTGGCGAATTCTTTATTCACCGCAATATCGCGAACCTTGTGCCGCCCTTTAAGCCTGATGGTGATCGCCATGGCACATCAGCGGCCATCGAATACGCGGTTACGGCGTTGCATGTGCCGCATCTGATTGTCATTGGCCATTCTAATTGTGGTGGCGTTGCCGGATGCCACGCGATGTGCAGCGGTGCGGCTCCCGAATTGGAGCAGGACAACAGTTTTGTCGGCCGGTGGATGGATATTCTACGCCCCGGTTATGAGCGGGTCGATGGCAAGGCTTCGGAAGAGGATCAGTTGCGCGCATTGGAGCGCCAATCTGTGATTGTATCGCTTGAAAACCTTTTGACTTTTCCGTTCATCACCGATGCCTGCGAGAAAGGTGAACTTAGCCTGCACGGGCTTTGGACCGACATCGGCGAAGGTGCGTTGTATCAGTACGAGGCTGATAGCCGCGAATTTTCCGCGATTTGATGCCTAGAGGGATATTGACCTTAGGGCTGTCCAGCCGAGGGCCGAGCCGTTTTGAGCGGTCTTTCGTACCGATACGAAGACAGGTTTCCCTTGAGTGGCGCGGTCATCTTTAAATTTTCGCAGGGCCGTTTGAGCCTGTTTTCGTTTATCGGCAACCTGGATTGGCGCCTTTCGTACGATTGTGGTGGTGCTGGCCATTTGTGCAGGGTCTTCCTAGTCTTTGATTGAACGGTAATCGTTGAGTTCGTTACAGATTAAGTACGTTGGGCGTAGCAGAACACGCCGCTCACAGTTTCGCGCAATCGCAGAGCAGGGTGCACCTGTTCGAACAAAATGATCCGTGCGCCACGGCGTGCAAACATTGAAGATCGTGACAAGGGAATTGGGTCATTGGCCGCCGCAAGGATTCGCTCGCGGCTCTCTGCACGTTCGATCAGAGAGTGGATGATGTCATCCGTTATCGGCTTCATGGCGAATTCCTTCCCGTGTGCTCCCATTTCTCAATTTCAGCAGGAATTGTGGCAGGAATCGTCGTAAAATGTGGTGCGATTGAGGCGGAGCTTTGCCAGTACTTGGGCGGGCAGAAGGAATTGGCCTTATTTCAAACGCAAATCCGCAGTTTTCAGATTAGCAGGCCCGTTTTGGGTATCAGGCAAACTTATGTTCAATAAGTGTGCGTCTTTCCTCAAGGCGGTAACAATAGTGGTTAACAAAAGGTTACTATTCGCTTTTTGGAAAGAACCTGCGCGGCGAAACACACTCGAATCGCGCGGAAATCGGGGTTGGGACGGCGGTCAAAGCCAAGTTTCGACCGCCGATTAGTCGCCCGTCACCCTTTTTTAAGGATCCGGTTGCCCAATAACTCGGCGATCTGCACGGCATTTAGCGCTGCGCCTTTGCGCAGGTTGTCCGACACACACCAGAAGTTCAGGCCGTTTTCGATCGTGCCGTCCTGACGGATGCGGCTGATATATGTTGCGAAATCACCGACACATTCGATGGGCGTGATGTAGCCGCCGTCTTCGCGTTTATCGACAACCATGATGCCGGGGGCCTCGCGTAGGATGTCGCGTGCTTCGTCTTCGTCCAGAAATTCTTCCGTTTCGATATTCACCGCTTCGGAATGGCCAACAAAGACCGGCACGCGCACACAAGTTGCCGAGACTTTGATTGATTTATCCACGATCTTTTTCGTCTCAACGACCATCTTCCATTCTTCCTTGGTCGAGCCGTCTTCCATGAAGACGTCGATCTGCGGAATGACGTTAAATGCGATCTGCTTTTGGAACTGGACCGGTGGCTTATCATCGGTTGGGTTGTAAATCGACTTGGTCTGATCCCAAAGCTCGTCTGCGCCACCTTTTCCGGCACCCGACACAGACTGGTATGTGCTGACGACAACGCGTTTAATCTTGGCGCGGTCATGCAAAGGTTTCAGCGCAACAACCATCTGAGCGGTTGAGCAGTTCGGGTTCGCGATGATGTTGCGGTTTTTATAGCCTTCGATCGCCTCTGGGTTCACTTCGGGGACGATCAGCGGAATGTCGGGCTCATAGCGGTACAGCGAAGAATTATCGATCACGACGCAACCGGCTTTCGCAGCCTTGGGTGCATAATCCTTGGTCGGGCCAGATCCAATCGCGAACAGCGCAATGTCGAACCCTGTAAAATCGAAGGTGTCCAAGTCTTTAGTCTTTAGGGTTTCGTCTCCATAGCTTACCTCCGTGCCAAGCGATTTGCGGCTGGCCAGGGCCACCACTTCGTCGGCAGGGAACTGGCGTTCTGCCAGAATGTTCAGCATTTCGCGGCCCACGTTTCCAGTGGCGCCAACAACAGCGACGCGATAACCCACTTTGACCTCCTAAAGATTGGGACGAGGAAGCGCTATACCGCGAGGTTTCGTCCGGGAAAAGGGCCAATGGCCTATGGGCCAATGATATTCGGTGATGTGATCGATCAGTTGGTGATTGCACGTTCCCCAATCTCACGTCCGGCAGCCACGCCTGACGACCACGCCCACTGAAAGTTGTAACCGCCGAGCCACCCCGTTACGTCCACGGCTTCGCCGATCACGAACAGTCCGGGAACGGCCTTTGCCTCCATCGTTTTTGAAGACAAGGCGTCGGTGTCGATGCCGCCTGCGGTGACTTCGGCCTTGGCGTAACCTTCTGTGCCGGTCGGGGTGAACTCGAGAGCGGTCAATCGGTCTGCGATGCCATCCAGAACTTTGTCGGGCAGGTTGGCCAGTTCAGTTGTGACGTCAAACATCACGTCCAAAACTTCGGCCAGGCGTTTTGGAAAGTGCTCGGTCAGTGCCGCCTTCAAATGTGCCCGTGGCATCTGGCGCTTGGCCTCTCGCAACACCGCATGTGCGCTTGGTAAAATGTTCAATGACACTGTTTGCCCCGGCGCCCAAAAGGACGACACCTGCAAAATCGACGGGCCTGACAAGCCGCGATGCGTGAAAAGTGCGGCTTCTTCGAACGACACATCACCCACTTGCGCGACCGCGGGCACGGCCACGCCAGAGATGGCCTTGAACGCCTGATCGCTGTCGCCCAGCGTGAACGGCACCAAGGCAGGGCGAGGCGTTATGACCTTTAAGCCAAACTGCTGGGCAAGATCATAGGCGACGCCCGTTGCGCCCATCTTGGGGATCGACGGCCCGCCTGTGGCAATTACCAAGGAGCGTGCCGAATAACCGGCGACATGAAACAGACCATCTGCGTGGTGAACCTCACCAATCTGCGTATCCAGACGCACATCAACTTTGCCCTTGGCACATTCGCCCAAAAGCATCGCCACGACTTGGCGCGCTGAACCATCGCAGAAAAGCTGCCCCAGCGTTTTCTCGTGCCATGTGATCTTGTGCTGATCGATCAGGCCTAAAAAATCCCACTGTGTATAACGGCTGAGGGCTGATTTCGCGAAATGAGGGTTTTCGGACAGAAAACACGTGGCATCCACGCCCATATTTGTGAAATTGCAACGTCCGCCGCCTGAGATCAGGATTTTCTTGCCAGCTCTTTCGGCGTGATCCAGTAACAAAACCTTCGCGCCCTTCTGTCCGGCTGTGGCAGCAGCCATCAGGCCTGCGCCGCCGGCACCCAATATGATCGCGTCATACGTCATGAGGCCCTTTTAGTTCTGGCGGTGCGGCGTGCAAGTCGCCAACTACAAAAGGCGGTTCAGGTTAATCCCATCTGTGCCCGACCCAATTCGGTGAGATCATCTATCGTCGCGCGACCCTCGAAATCGACCTCATAGTCTTCGGCCGCGAAATCGGGTGCACTTTTGCCGGACATAAATGCCTTCGCCTGCTTTCCGACATAAGCGGCGTTCTTGGTGCAAACAGGTGATGATCCGATGTAGATGACGTTTGCGTAGTCTTGACCCAAATGTTCATTCGCGACCGAATGAATGACATCCGGCAACCACCACACCGTGTCGCCGGGATGGACGGTTGGAATGCTTATCAGCCCGTCTAGAATATCTGCGTGCCATTCCGGCGACGTGCCAAGTGCGCGCCCAGGTTGCGCGCCACAGAGATCATCTTCGGCCACGTCGTCTTGCAAGGCACGCAGCAAGAAATATCCGATGGAATTCGCCAGCGGGATCAGACTTAGCGACCCATCCCCCGGACCTTGGGACGTCAGCGCTGTCCATCCCTGGAAGGTTCGGAACATCGAGGCGACGGCGGGTGACGCAAATTCGCGCGTTTGCGTGCGATAAGCCGCTTTCCATGGATCAAAGGTTTCCAAGGCCCCATTGAAAATCGGCGCATAGATCGCCTGATAGGCAGGATCACACCACCGTTCGTACGACCCGGAATCCATATGTGGCGACAACCCAAGCGTTGTATCGCCCGGTTGGCGACGACGGGTGCGATCAGCATAAGCATAGTCATTATCGGGATCGAATTCGGGGCCCATGGGCGCGTCGATGTCGTACAACCGATTGAGAAAACGCTTTGTAACCGCCATGCTTTCAGCCTGTCGCGCCATGACCTGCGGTCGGGACCAGTACAAGCCGAATATCTGGGGCCGGCCGTCGGACAAGTCGCTGAAATACTTGTCCAGTCCCGCTTTTTCTTTGGCCCTAGTGAAGTAGTCGTTCTGATCAATGTATTCGCCGATTTCCGCATTCCAGTCCCGCGCTTGGCTTGGGTCAAAGACTCCACGCACGATCACGCAGCCTCGTTTTCGAATGTTGGCCAAATCTTTGTCTGAAACAACGCCGTTGCGCACCGCTTCGTATGCGATTTCAGGGATCACTGTTTGGCCTGCATCGTGAGTTTTGCGAATTGCTTCGACCTCGCGCCGTGTTGCATCACGGCACTTGGCGAAGGCGGATTTGACGTCAGTCTTTTTTCGAAGTTCGGCTTTGGCGGCTGTGATAAATCGGGCGGGATCGAAATCCATGGATATCTCCACGATCTGCTGGTTTCGGTAAGGGTAGCCTTAATCGCACCCAACTGGCGACTTTCTTTCGTGACTTGGGATCTTAGTTTTGTGACTGATCAAAGAATACCTTGAATTGAGCGTGGTGGGCTACTTTAATTCAACTCATGTCTCGTCTCCTTTACAACCTGCCGCCTTTGACCAGCCTTGCCGTTTTTGAAACTGCGGCGCGGCATCAAAGCTTCAAGCGCGCCGCGTCCGAGATGAACGTGACGCCGAGCGCCGTGAGCCATCAGATACGAGCTTTGGAGACCGAGCTGAACACCGCATTGTTCCAGCGGGTTCATCGTGGAGTTGACCTGACAGAGGACGGCGAGACGCTGTATCAGACGGTTCGAACGGCGTTTCTGGACATTGCCAATCAAACCGATGCAATGCGAAGCAAATCGGACCAGCGGGGGGTCACGGTTGGTTCGACGACGGCCATGTCGTCGCTTTGGCTGACACCTGAAATTTCGCGGTTCTGGCGCACAAATCCCGAGATGCGCGTGAACCAGATTGTATCGGATCGGTTGGACTTCGGCAATGCACGTCCAGAGCTGGTGATCAGCTATGGGCCATATAATACAAATGGTTACACGGGACATCCGCTGTTTCGCGATCAATTGCTTCCGGTTTGTGCCCCGGCTTTGGCCAAGGACTGGAATCCACAATCGCCGAATGATCTGGCAAAACTGCCGCTGATCCATCTGGACGCACCGGACAAGCGTTGGACCAGTTGGGCGCTTTGGTTCGATGAACTGGGTTACAGTGGCCCTTTGCGGCGCGGCATTGTCGTGAACAACTATATGATCGCGCTACAAGCGGCTGAGGATGGGGTGGGTATGGTGTTGGGCTGGAAGCATCTGGTTGCACCCTATTTGGCCAGCGGAAGGCTTGTCAGTTTTGATGCATTTGCCACGCCTGCGCCGACGTCTTTCTTCCTGTCAATGGATACGCGCGCAACGAAGACACTCGACGCCGAAGCGCTTCGCGATTGGATACAAAGCCGTTCTTATCCGTTGTTAGGTGAATAAAACTCATCCAAAGGTGAAAATTTCGGGCATTGCGGGGAAAGCGGGTGGTGGCTAGCCAAGATTACATGCCTCAATGAACCGCTCGGAGTTGTCTGATGAATGCACCGTCCCGATTGAACGCTGTCCTTCAGGATGTGACGCAAGCCAAAGGCCTGCCAAACGCGCATTACACCGATCCGGTGGTTTTCGACGAGGAACGGCGCCATGTTTTGTTCGCGAACTGGGCAGGCATTGGGTTTGGCAAAGATATTCCAGAAACGGGCGACGCCAAGCCAGTGACATTTCTTGGCATGCCATTGCTGCTGGTGCGGGACGAAGACGGCGCGGTCAATGTTTATCAGAATACCTGTCGTCACAGGGGCATGATTCTTGTTGAAGAGCCGCAGAAAATCCGGGGTGCGATCCGATGCCCCTACCACAGCTGGTGTTACACCTTGAAAGGCGCGCTTCGGACGACGCCGCATGTTGGTGGGCCGGGCACAAACATTCATAATGCTGTGAAGCGCGACGAGTTGGGTTTGTTCCGCGTCCGTGCACATGTATGGCAAGACGTTATATTTGTGAACATCGATGGCGATGCAGCCCCCTTCGAAGATGCGCACGCCAATCTGTTGGCCCGTTGGAAGGAGTTCGACAAACCCTTGTTTCATGGTGGGCCTGCCGCGTCATTTCAGTTGGAGGTGAAAACGAACTGGAAACTTGCGGTCGAAAATTATTGCGAAAGCTATCACCTGCCTTGGGTGCATCCGGGCTTGAACAGTTATTCCCGGTTAGAAGACCATTACAACATCGAAAAGCGCGGCCTTTATTCCGGGCAGGGCACATTGGTTTATCGCCAGCTTGAAGGTGATGATGGTTCAGTGTTTCCAGATTTTGAAGGCCTAAGCGACAAGTGGGATACGGGTGCAGAATACATCGCGGTTTATCCAAACGTCCTGTTTGGCGTCCATCGTGATCATACATATGCGATCTTATTGGAACCAAAAGATATGACAAATACGCTGGAGCACATTGAGATTTACTATGCGACCCAGCCTGAAAATCTGCCTGACGGGTTAGTTGAAAAAAATTCGACCCAATGGAAGGACGTGTTTGTGGAAGACGTTTTTGTTGTTGAGGGTATGCAGAAAGGCCGTCAGGGTATTTTGTTTGATGGCGGTAAATTTTCGCCCGCTATGGATGGGCCGACGCATAACTTTCATCATTGGGTGGCAACAAATATCGAAGCGGGCCGTGAGGCCGGGTGATGCCCATTGGTCGAGCTGAGCTGAACGCCGCTTTGCTTGCCGCACATGACGCAGGCGATACGAAAGAACTGTCTCGGCTTTATTCTGAGGCCGCGAGTCAGTCCGAACGTGAACATGACATCGAGGCGGCGTGCTTTTTTCTGACGCAAGCCTATGTGTTTGCCTTGGAAGCGGGTCTTCCCACGGCGCGCGAGATGAATTTGCGGCTCGCCCAGTATGGTCGTGACGTCGCGCAAATGGATTTGATGTCGTAAACGCGATGTTTTGACCCGGATTGCCGGATCTACAAAGAATGGATGAACGATCAGGAAAGTGACGCCCGATGAAAAGCCACGCCCAAGCAGTTGTAATCGGAGGGGGCGTTATTGGTTGTTCGATCCTGTATCACCTTGCAAAGCTCGGGTGGACCGACGTGGTTCTTTTGGAACGCGACGAGCTGACATCTGGATCGACGTGGCACGCGGCGGCAAATATTCATGGGCTGCACGACCATACGAACATCACACGCATCCAGAACTATACAATGGATCTGTATAACGAATTGGAAGCCGAGACCGGTCAAAGCTGCGGTGTTTTTCAGCCCGGCTCTTTGTATCTTGCGCAGACTGAAGCGCGCGAGCACCAACTGCGGTTGCAGGCGGCCAAGGCAAAATACTATGACATGAAGTTTCGGGAGGTGAGCCGCGCCGAAGCCGAAGTTTTGCACCCGCTTGTCAACTTTGATGGCATCCGTTGCATTATGTTCGAGGAATCGGGTGGCAATGTTGACCCATCCGGCGTGACCAATGCTTATGCCGTCGGTGCGCGTCAGCGGGGTGCGGAAGTTCACCGTTTCACACCCGTTACGGGAACGGAGCAGCAGACCGATGGCAGTTGGATCGTGCGCACTCCAAAGGGCGACATTCGCACGGATTGGGTGGTGAACGCAGCCGGGCTTTGGGGGCGCGAAGTGGCGGCGATGGCAGGAATCACGCTGCCGTTGCAACCAACTGAACACCAGTATTTCGTCACGGAAACGATTGCTGAAATCGAAACGATGGATCGCCGGTTGCCATCTGTGGCGGATCGCGACGGCGAATATTACCTGCGTCAGGAAGGCAACGGATTGCTGATCGGCGCTTATGAGCGTGACCTGAAATTCTGGGCTGAAGACGGCACACCTTTGGACTTTGCGCACGACCTTTTCCCCGATGATCTGGAACGGATAGAAGAAAACATGATGCGCGCCATTGACCGCGTGCCTGCTGTGGGCGAAGCCGGGATTAAACGTGTCATCAATGGGCCGATGATCTGGTCACCGGATTCCAACGTGCTGTACGGCCCGCACCCGGATTTGAAGAACTATTTCTGCTGCAATGGGATCATCCCCGGGTTCTCGCAATCCGGCGGAATGGGGTTGATGGCCGCGCAATGGATGATCGAGGGCGAAAGCGAATTCGACATGTTCGCTTGGGACGTGGCACGGTTTGGTGAATGGGCAGATGCTGCTTTCACAAAGGCCAAAGTCGGCGACCAATATGCACACCGGTTTTCGATCCACTTCCCCAATGAAGAACGCGCCGCCGGTCGCCCGGTTCGTGTGCGGCCTGTCCATGAACGTCAAAAAGAGATGGGTGCAAAGTTTGGGTTGAACTTCGGCTGGGAACACCCGCTTTACTTTTCGAATGAGGTTGAGGAAAGCGCGGGCTTCACGCGGCAGCCTTGGTGGGACGTAGTTGGGCGTGAATGTCGGATGCTGCGCGATGCGGCCGGGATCATCGATATTTCGAACTTTGCCAAGTATCGGGTGACCGGCGCGGGTGCTTCTGACTGGCTGGACAGGGTCTTTGCCAACAACATGCCAAAAGCGGTGGGTCGGTCTTGTTTGACGCCTTTGATTGGTGCGCGCGGTGGTCTGGCGGGGGATTTTACCGTGACCAAGTTCGGCTACGATGATTTCCTGATCATCGGATCGGGCATGGCGGAACGATATCACAAGCGGTTCTTTATGGCAGTTGAGCGCCCTGACACCGTCAGTTTTGAAAGCAGAACCGAGGCCATGTGTGGCTTCAACGTCGCTGGCCCCAAGTCGCGGGATCTGTTGCAGCGCATGACGAATGCATCGCTTGCAACAGATGAAATTCCTTTCATGCGGTCGCAACAGATCGTTCTTGCGGGCGTTGATCTGGTGGCTTTGCGCGTCAGTTTCACAGGCGATCTGGGTTGGGAATTGCACTGTCGGACGCAGGATCAAGCCACACTTTACGACGCACTTTTGGAATCGGGGGCTGAGTTTGGCGCGGGGCCGGTGGGAAGCCGCGCTTTGATGAGCCTTCGGGTTGAAAAGGGATACGGGTCTTGGAGCCGCGAGTATTCGCCCGAATGGTGGCCACAGGAATCCGGGCTGGCCGGGTTGATCAAGTTGGACAAGGATTTCCTGAACAAAGACGCCTATCTGGCGTTGAAAGACAAAGCGCCGCGCGAAACGTTACAGGTGATCGAAGTCTACGACACGCCGATGAACGCGGATGCGACGGGCGGTGAGCCGATTTTCAGGCCCGATGGTACGCCGGTTGGTCGTGTCACTTCAGGAACATATGGCTATACAGTCGGCAAGTCGCTGGCGCTTGGATACATCGGCAAGGCGTCGCCCGGCGATGAGGTGGATGTGATGATCCTTGGGGTTCCGCACCGGGGCGTAATCTTGGCCAAGCCGCCTTTTGATCCGGCAGGCAAAAAACTTCGTGCCTAGCGATTTAGAAGCGCATTGATCTCTGCCCGTGTCGGCATGGAGGGCGCAGTTCCCGGGCGGGTGACAGAAATACCGGCAGTAGCACAACCAAATCGGACGGCGTCGATTGGGGGCTGACCTTCTGCCAAGGCTGCGGCGAGCCCGCCATTGAAGGCATCGCCTGCGCCGGTTGTTTCGACGACATCGCCCGCAATGACCGCAGGGACATGGAGCGACCCGGCCGCATTTTTGTAGAACACCCCATTTTCGCCAAGGGTGATGATTGCCGATCCCACAGCTTTCGATAGAAGTACATCTGCCGCTCGCTCGGCGTCCTCGACAGCGGCGACTGGTACACCGGTGATGCCTTCGGCTTCGGCTTCATTTGGTGTGACGAAGTCACATAGTGCTAGCATTTCTTGTGGAATCTCGGCTGCGGGGGCAGGGTTTAGGATCGTGCGCACATTGGCGGCCCGTGCGATTTCCAAGGCGCGGTGAGCAGCCTCCATCGGTTGTTCCAATTGCGTGACAAATACATCCGCACTTTCGATCAAGGCGCGTTTACTTTCGATGTCGCCGGGTGAAATTTCGCTCGCGACGCCAGGGCAAATGATGATCGCATTGTTGCCGGTCGCCTCTTCCACAAAGATATAGGCCGCGCCCGTATAGCCGCCGTCGTGTTGAGTGATCGCTGGAATGACGCCCGCGTCTTTCCAAATTTCAAGCGCCATATCCGCGAAAGCGTCGCGCCCCAACCGACTGATGAAATGGGTTTCGCCCCCGGCGCGCGCTGCGGCGACGGCTTGGTTCGAACCTTTGCCGCCCGGGCCCAAGGCAAAGCTGTTGCCCAAGATCGTCTCGCCAATCCGGGGTGCCCGGTCTGCGCGATATGACGTATCGGCGACGAAGACGCCAAGGATAACAACTTTTCCGCTCATGGGCTCACCTTTTGCGCGACCGATCCAAAGACATGGTGCTCACTTGGTGTAAAGGTTGTCCAGCACCAGCTTTGTCGCTTTTGCAATAGGGGCTTCTACGTCGCTAAGGATTTGCACGCGATCAAAGCGGTCGGCGTCTTTTGCTACAGCGGTACGCAAAGCCTGTCCGAAAGCCATCCGAAGCTCTGTTCCTATGTTGAACTTGCAGATGGACGTGTCGCGCGCCAATCGTGCACGTTGATCGTGAGGCACACCGGACCCGCCATGAATAACAAGCGGAACACCCTTGGTTACAGCCGCAATCGCGTCGATCCGGTCTTCGTCCAATCCGCCGGTTCGGTCTTGTTGCAAATGCAGGTTCCCAACCGAAACCGCCATGGCATCCACGCCGGTTTCACGGGCAAATTTCGCCGCCTCATCGGGGTTGGTTCCGGCTGAGGCTTCGCCCTGATCATATCCGACAAAACCGACCTCACCTTCGCAAGAGATCCCAGCGGCATGGGCCATCTCGGCAATTCTTGCGGTTTCGTCGATGTTTTGCTGCAAGGGTTTGCGTGATCCATCGAACATCAATGACGAGAAACCATTGTCCAACGCTTCCTGACATTCGTCAAATTCGTACCCGTGGTCCAGATGTGCCACGACCGGAACGCTCGCGTTTTCGGCCAGATGGCGGAACATGGTTCCGAGGACGGGAAGAGGTGTATGAGCCCGGCAACCGGGACCGGCTTGCAGGATGACCGGGCAGCCGACTTCTTCGGCGGCAGCCACAAAGGCGCGCATGTCTTCCCACCCTAAAGTCACCAAACCGGCGACCGCATACCCATCACGCAAGGCTGGTTGCAACACATCGGATAAGGTCGCGAGTGTCATTTGAATTTGGCGATCATGTCTTTGATGCCGGGGATCGTTTCGATCTGGTATGCATGGCTGGGTTGGAAATATTGAACCAAGCTTCGCTGGCTGAGGCCGCCCAGAATGGTGAAGTAATACATCTCATACCCCGGCAGAACACAGCAGGGGTGATAGCCGTTGTCCAAGCAAATCGTTGAACCATCCACGATGTGATACGCGTCTCCGGCTTTACCATCTTCGCGTTGCAACATCTGTACGCCCGAGCCGTGGTTGGGCCGGAAGCGGAAGTTGTATGTTTCGTCATGGCGTGTTTCGTCGGGCAAACGATCCGTGTCGTGCTTGTGGCTGGGGAAACCTGACCAGCCACCCTGACCCACAGTGAAAAGCTCGCTGACCAGCAGACGGCCAACTTTTCCATGTTGCTTTTGACCAAGGATATGTTTGATTTTTCGGTGTGTTTTCGTGTCGTCCGACCCGTATTGCACCAAGTCCAATTCATCGGATCGAACGGCAAAGGGTTCAAGAACGTCGTCAAACTTTGCGCCTGCGATGAAAATTTCGGCTGCATTGGATGTGCAGCTTATCGTGGCCTTGGCACCTGAAGGTACGTAAACGCCTTCGGGTTCGCCATCCCAAACGTCAACGCCGCGCCCACCCAAGGCGTCTGCCTTGAAGCCTTCAATCTCAACATCGACGGCTCCCGTGGCAGGCACGATGCAGGTTTCGTAACCCGGCACCTGGTATTCAAAAGCCTGACCTGCCGTCAGCTTGACGATGTTAAAATAGTTCAGCGGAACTGTCGCATCGCCTGCATCTACAATCGGATTGTTTTGGTTGTCATAGGGCGCGATGTGCATGAGGCTTCCTTTAAGGTGTGGTCGGGCCGGGGTGTTCGGCCAAGAATGTTTCAAGCGTCGGTGTGTCGGCCATCGCCGGTGCGCAGCCGGGGCGCGATACGGTGACAGAGGCACAAGCCGATCCGCGCAAGATCGATGTTTTCAGGTCAAGACCTGCGGCCAAAGAGGTCACCAACCCGGCCATAAAACTGTCACCTGCGCCGGTGGGTTTCAACGCATCAACCGCATAAATGCCGGTCCGAATTTCTTCACCGCCTGCAAATGTGATCGCGCCTTCGTGGCCCATTTTATAGACAACAATTTCGACGCCGTTTTCAGAAAGGTTTCGCGCCTTGTCGAGGCCCAGGGTATAATCGCCGGCCATAAAGCCGAACTCTTCGTCGTTCCCGACGATCATGTCGCTTTGAGCTGCGGCGCGGCTTAGAACGTCCGAGGCGACTTCGGCAGAAGGCCATGAATAGGGGCGGTAATCCACGTCAAAAATAATTGGAAGGCCCGCTGCTTTTGCCAATTCGAACGCTTTGAATGTTGCTGCGCGCGAAGGTTCAGCTGCGAAGACTGTACCGGCGGTAATCAGGGCGCCATAAGCGGAATAGTCGACGCCCGACACATCGGCGTCATCCATCTGAAAGTCGGCAGCTCCATTGCGGTAAATCACGTTCCGATGGTTTTCCACGACGCTTTCATAAACCGCCAATGAATTGCGGAACTCACCGCCGACGGTTCCGACGTGGGTGGTGTCTACGCCGTAGTGCTTCAAGCGGTTGATGCAATAGCTGCCAATTGAGTCGTCGGACACGCGCGTCACCAATGCGGCCTTGCCACCCAGCTTGCAAATGCCCGCACCAATGTTAGCGGATGATCCGCCCAAATCCACTGTGACACGCTCGGCATTTTCAATCTCAATGCCAGCGTCGGTGAAGAAATCAATGCCCGCACGCCCGACGATAATGAAGTTGTTCTGAGCGATGCCATCCAAAAGAACGCTCATGAATGGGCATCCTTTTTAGTTGTGAAAATGGTGCCTGCGTTTGTCGCAGGATCATAATCGGTGCAAGTGTGCATCACACGCCCTTCCTTTGGCGGTCGCGTGTGGCTTCCCAATCTTCATGGGCTTCGCGCACATCGGACTTGTCTGTGACATGTGGTGTGCCGACTTCCCACCATGTGTGGCCCTCGGTCGTCCAACCTTCGTAGGGGTCGACCTTCATGACGATCACATAGGTCTGGTCGCTGGCTTTTGCGCGCTTGAAAGCTTCGCCCAATTCGCTGGCGTGCTCCACGGTTTCGGTCGCGGCACCCATCGATCTTGCGTGGGCTTCGAAATCCACAGCGACTTGGCGGGTCGCGGTCGGGGTGTCGGCGATCAGGTTGTTGAAGCTTTCTTGCCCGACATTGTTCTGAAGCTTGTTGATGACGGCGAAACCACCGTTGTCCAGCAACATAACAATCAATTTTTTCTGGGTCAGAACCGACGAATAGATATCCGAGTTCATTAACAGATACGACCCGTCTCCGCAGAACGTGATCGTGTCACGGGTTGGTTCGCGTTGTTCTTGCGCAATGCGTGCACCCCAAGCGCCCGCGATCTCATAACCCATGCAGGAGAACCCGAATTCCACATCAACCGTACCGATATCCAACGACTTCCAGTTGGCCGTCACCTCGGCAGGCAAGCCACCGGCGGCAGCGACGACGCGGTCGCGGGGGTGGCACAATTCGTTCACAACTCCGATGGCTTGGGCATAAGAATTCGGGCGGTTCCCAACGCGCGTATTGTCAGCCACATAGTCATTCCACTTGGCACGTTCGGCTTGGGCCTTCACGACCCATTCTGGCGGGCAACTGTACCCAGCGGCACGCAGCGCTGGCAGTGTTTGCTTGCAGTCGCCAACAACGGAATTGCCCAAATGCTTGGTTGCGTCGTGGCGTCCGACATTCAGGTTGATGAACTTGGCATCCTTGGCAAAGGCCGTCCAGGAACCTGTGGTGAAATCCTGAAGCCGCGTGCCAACGGCTATAACAACATCCGCTTCTTCGGCGATTTTGTTGGCGCTGTCGGACCCCGTCACGCCGAGTGGACCAATGTTCAAAGGGTGGTCGTGGCGCATGTTTGCGCGACCGGCGATAGTTTCGACAACCGGAACTTGCGTGGCATCGGCAAAAGCCGTCAACTCGCGAACTGCATCGCCGTATTGCACACCGCCGCCTGCAATGATCATTGGGCGGCGTGCTTTGGTCAGAATTTTGATGGCTTCCAGAACTTCGGCGGGATCAGCCGCCTGACTGCGGACGCGGTGCAAGCGTTTTTCGAAGAACCCCAAAGGATAGTCGTAGGTCCATCCCTGAACATCTTGTGGCAAACCAATGAAGGCTGGTCCGCAATCTGCGGGGTCCATCATGGTGTTCAAAGCTGCGGGCAGTGACTGGATGATCTGGGCCGGGTGGGTGATCCGATCCCAAAAGCGGCTGACCGCCTTGAAGGCGTCGTTCACGCCAAAAGTTGGATTGCCGAAGTGTTCCAACTGTTGAAGCACAGGATCAGGAAGTCGCGTCAAAAACGTATCGCCACACAGCATCAGAACCGGCAATCGGTTTGCATGGGCCAAGGCGGCGCTGGTCAGCAAGTTCGCCGTTCCGGGGCCCGCGCTTGCGGTGCAAAACATGAACCGTTTCCGCAGCCAGGTCTTCGCATAACCCGCCGCTGCGAAACCCATGCCTTGTTCGTTTTGACCCCGATACAATGGAAGGGTGTCTTTTACGTCCTGCAAAGCTTCGCCAAGGCACGTCACGTTGCCATGGCCGAAAATGCCAAAGCCGCCGCCACACAGCCGATATTCATGCTCGTCAATTTCGATGAACTGGTTGTCTAGATACCGCACGATGGCCTGAGCGACCGTAAGCGTCACTGTATTTTCTGCCATCTGCAGTCCTCCCTGCGATTCTGATATTGACCCAGTATGCAAAAGCGAAGATACGGATTCTGCAACCGGTTGCAACCGATATCATGAAGGGGAGGCATCCAATGGCTGAAATTGGCATTGGAATCATTGGAGGCGGATATATGGGCAAGGCGCATTCAGTTGCGTTTTCGTCCGTTGGTGCCGTCTTTGGGACGATCTTGCGTCCGCGATTGGAGATGATCTGTGCGTCCACGCCGGAAAGTGCCGAACGTTACCGCGCAGATTTTGGGTTTTCGCGGGCAACAGATGACTGGCGTGCGCTTGTGGCGGACCCGAAGGTAGAGGCGATCGTGATTGCGACCCCGCAAGGTATGCACCGCGAAATTGCTTGTGCCGCTTTCGATCTTGGAAAACCGGTTCTGTGCGAAAAACCCTTAGGCGCCTCGCTCGACGACAGCCGCGCCATGGTAGCCGCGGCCGAGGCGTCGGGTGCGGTGAATATGGTGGGCTTCAACTACATACGCACGCCTGCTTCGCAATATGCGCGCAAACTTCTGGACGACCAGCGGATCGGTAGGATCACATGTTTTCGAGCAGAAATGACCGAGGATTTTCTGGCTGATCCGGATTTGCCTGCGACTTGGCGCACGGAAGGTATTGCAAACGGTAATATGGGTGATCTGTCACCCCACATCATCAATTGCGCACATGCCTTTATGGGGCCAATTTCCGAGGTTTCCGCCTTGGTCGAAACCGTTCACAAAGATCGGGGCGGTGTTGAAGTTACCAATGATGATCAAGCCGCATTGCTGGTTCGGTTTGAAAGCGGCGTTATGGGTACGATTTTTTCCAGCCGCGTCGCGACCGGGCGAAAGATGGGTTATGCCTATCAGATCGATGGTACACATGGCGCGATCCGCTTTGATGGCGAGGATCAGAATACGCTCTGGCTTTATACGACCGAGGGCCCTGAGGCCGAACGTGGGTTTCGCAAAATTCTGACCGGCCCCGATCATCCCGACTATCTGCCGTTTTGTCAGGGGCCGGGTCACGGCACAGGCTATCAGGACCAGATCATCATCGAAGCCAAAGATTTTCTGATTGCGATTGAAACTGGCAAGCCCGTTTGGCCGACATTCCAAGAAGGAATGGAAGTGAACCGAGTGATTGCGGCCGCGCATGCGTCAAGCACCTCGCGCAATTGGTGTTCTGTTAAGGACTTCTGAATAGGGACTAAGCTTATGATACAAATCGGGAATGCGCCTTGTAGCTGGGGTGTCGAATTTGCAGATGATCCGCGTAATCCGCCATGGCGGCAGGTTTTGCAGGAAAATGCTGCAGCAGGCTTTAAAGGCATCGAACTTGGCCCCGTTGGCTATATGCCCGAAGACCCTGCAATTCTGGCCGAAGCTTTGGATGAATTCGATCAAACGCTCATTGGTGGTGTGGTTTTTCGTCCGTTCCACGACCCCGACGCTTGGGATGATGTGAAAGATGGGTCGGTGCGCACCTGCAAAGCGCTGGTCGCCCACGGGGCGCAGCATTTGGTGTTGATCGACTCGATTTCAGAGCGTCGCGCGCCCACGGCTGGTCGTGCCGCCGAAGCTGAGCAAATGGACAAGGCCGAATGGGAGGCTTACCGCAACCGCATTGCAACCATTGCTAAGATGGGGGCTGAAGACTACGGGTTGACGGTGGGCATACATGCGCACGCTGCGGGGTTCATGGACTTTGAACCTGAGCTGGAACGTTTGCTGAGCGAAGTTGACGAAAGCATTTTGAAGATCTGCTTTGACACCGGCCATCATTCCTACGCCGGTTTCGATCCCGTCGCATTTATGCAGCGCAACATTGGGCGCATCAGCTATATGCACTTCAAAGACATCGATCCGGCGGTTAAGGCCGACGTGATTGCAAAGCGCACTGGTTTCTATGAAGCTTGTGGTCAGGGCATATTCTGCAATCTGGGTGATGGTGATGTCGATTTTCCAACTGTCCGTCAATTGTTGTTAGACAATGGGTTTGAGGGCTGGTGCACCGTTGAACAGGATTGTGACCCCGAAGGGGATACATCTCCTGCGGATGATGCGAAAGTGAATGGCGAATACCTGAAATCCATCGGATTTTGATCAATTCCGGGCGGGTTACCTTACAAAGACAAGAACCCGCCCGACTGAAGTTTCCAGAAACTTGCATAATGACCATCCTGCGCGATCAAGGCATCATGGGTGCCTTCTTCGACGACCCTGCCTTCGTCCAGCACAATGATCCGATCCATCTGCGCAATCGTAGAGAGCCGATGTGCGATTGCGACAACGGTTTTCCCTTCCATCATCCGATAAAGAGTCTGCTGAATTTGCGCCTCTGTTTCGCTGTCCAAGGCGCTGGTCGCCTCATCCAGAATAAGGATGGGTGCATTTTTTAAAATCACGCGCGCCAGAGCAATACGCTGACGTTGCCCACCCGACAGTTTCACACCGCGCTCGCCCACTTGGGCATCAAAGCCGGTGTTGCCAATCGTGTCATTTAGTTCGGCGATGAACTCAGTGGCGTTTGCGCGGTCGGCGGCGGCCAGAACTTCGGCTTCGGTCGCGTCGGGGCGGCCATAAAGGATGTTCTCGCGAATACTTCGGTGCAAAAGCGAGGTCTCTTGCTGAACCATGCCGATTTGTGCGCGCAGACTTTCCTGACTAATGGCGCGCAAATCGTTGCCGTCGATCAGAATTGCGCCTTCTTCGGGATCGTAAAGCCGCAACAAGGCTTTGACCAAGGTTGATTTCCCCGCGCCAGATCGCCCAACGATACCGACGCGTTCGCCGGACTTGATATGGATATCGACGTTGTTCAATCCGCCTGTTTCGCGCCCATAGTGATGCGTCAGCCCGCGCACTGTTATTTCGCCGCCCGTTACGGCCAATGCCTTGGCGTCTTCGACATCGGGCAATCCAATGGGTTGCGCGACGGTCTCCATTCCTTCCGCGATCACACCCAAAGCACGGAAAAAGTTGGATAATGCACTTAAAATCATTCCCGTCATTCCGGCGATCCTGAGGGCGAGCGCACCAGCCGATGCAACGACACCAACACTGGCGGCACCATTGGTCCAAATGACCAGCGCCCACCCTATGACGCTTACGATTAGAACGCCGTTCAGGATGACAAGTCCTGCATCCATCGCCGTCACAATGCGGTTTTCCGCCATATAGGTTTTGCGATGGTTCTCAAGAATCCCGACCGCAAACTCGGTTTCGCGGTCGGTGTGTGAGAACAATTTGACCGATTGGATGTTCGAATAGCTGTCGACGACAAAGCCCAGTGTTTTGCTGCGCGCAGCCGAACTGGCTCGTGCCGCAGGCCGAACGCGCTTTAAGGACCACCGCAGTAACAGCCCATAAAGGATCAGCCAAAGCCCGATGGGCACCAAAAGCCATGGGTTGGCCGATGCCAAAAGCGTTGCGGCTCCGACCATGTAGGCAACCGTGTAGCTGATGGAATTCATGGTCAGGAATACCAAATCACCCATGGCCGCGGGCATCTGAACGACGCGATTGGCGATGCGCCCGGCAAAGTCGCTTTCGAACCAGCCTGTGGGTTGGCGCAGAACGTGTCGGTAAGATCGCCACCGTCCCAATGCCGCAACGTTGGGTTGGATCGCATTCTTGATCAATGCGGTGTCCAGCGTTTCCACAATGGGCTTCAGCACCAACACCAAAAACAGAACAATCGCCAATTCAAGCCCGTAGAGGCTCCAAAACTCATCTGGTGTCGCACCTGTCAAAATATCGATGAGGCGCCCGAGGTAAAAGATCAACGCAACTTCAGCGACGGCGGTTGCTGCCGACGTCATAAGGTTCAACGCAATGAGTTTGCGAAAGGGGCGCAGCATCAAGCCAAGAAACGGCCCCACGCGATTTGTCGGCGTATCGTTTTCACGGTACGGCGTGTAAGGATCAACTAGGCTTTCAAAAAATGCAAACATATGTTGGCGGTAATTCTGGCCGCGCGAAGTTGAAACGCGTGGGCGGTTGAAATGAGATACTAAACTGTGAGTGGCCGAATTCTACGCCGGTTCTCAATTGGCTGCTAGCGGATAGTTTGAACGCTTATCGCCGCTTCAGGGTGTCGCGTTCAACCACGTGACAGTCGAATAAACGCGCCTCAGGGCTTTGATTTGTGCCGTCCAGCATTCCAACGACAAGTTCGATCGAGGCATCGACGATTTGGTCAATGGGGTTGTGGATGGTCGTAAGAGCAACGTTTTCCCAAGCCGCGATTTCCATGTCATTCAGACCCAGCAGGCCCAATTCGTCTGGTACGTGCAGACCTTTGGATTGAGCAGCCGAGAGCGCACCGATGGTCAGAACGTCGTCACCGCAGAAATAAGCTTCGGCAAAGCGCCCCGACAGCAACCTGCCCATTTCAGCGCGACCGGCGTCAAATGAATAGGCCGACGCGAAGGATGTTGTTGTTTCGACTTCGGGGTGTTCCCGCATGACCTGAAGAAACCCTGCAAGGCGGTCTTGGGTCGATGTGGCGCTTGCCGGGCCAGCCATCATGCCGACCCGTTTGTAGCCGGCTTCGACCAAGGTGCGGGCCGCCAACATACCAGCGGCGATATTGTCGATGCCGACCACATGCACTTTGGGCGTGCTTGTATGACGGCCAAATGAATGCACAACGCGCATGCCCGCGTTGTGGAAGCTTTGGGCAAAGCTCATCGGTAAGGTGGACGATGCGACGATGACGGCGTCGGCAGAATATTGTTGCAACAGGCGCACAGATTGTTCGGGGTCGGTTTCGCCCGAAAGGTTGATCAGCAGGGGCCGCAGCCCTTTGTCCTGAAGTCGCTTGGTGAACCGGTCAAAGACTTGCAGGAAAATCGGGTTGTGGAAGTTATCGCTGATCAACCCGACAAGTTTTGTACGTCCCGTGGTGAGCGATGATGCCAAAACGTTGGGGCTATAGCCCAAATCCGAGGCAGCCTCCATCACCTTGGCGCGGGTCTTGGCCGAAACCGATGCGCCCTTGGTATAGGTGCGCGAAACGGCCGACCGCGACACGCCCGCGCGCTTGGCGACTTCTTTGAGTGTGACGGGCACGGATTATAAGTTTCTTTTGAACATTGGGTCAGGATACCGAATGACGCTAAGACTGCAAATCGCTCTGCCCTTCGTACATTAATAAAGCAGGTTTAGGATGCTGAGCGATACGACGAGGAATAGTATCGTCATGATGCCGCCTGCGCGCATAAAGTCGATGACGCGGTAGCCACCCGGTCCCAAGATCAGGGCATTAACTTGGTGTGTCGGTATCAAGAATGAATTCGACGTTGATATCGCGACGGTTAGGGCAAACAAGGCCGGATCGGCACCAACACCAAGGGCGATATTTACCGCTAGGGGCACCAGCAAAACCGTTGCACCCACATTTGACATCACGAGTGTAAAGAACGTTGCCAGGATTGCGATTGCGGCCTGAAGCACCCAAAGCGGCATCCCGTCCATGACAAAAAGAACCTGATCGGCGATCCAACCGGCGGTGCCGGTGGCCTGAACGGCCTGGCCGAGCGGGATCAAGCTTGCGAGCAGGAACACGGTTTGCCAACTGACGGCGGCATAGGCTTCGTCGATGGAAATGACCTTGGATAATATCATCCCGATGGCTCCGACCAAAAGGCAAAGCGACAAACGAAGATCAGAAAACAACACCAGCGAAATTGCGATGAAAAAGAACAACAGCGCCCAACTGATTTTCTTGGGTCGCAAATCTTCGTGCGGGAAATCTGTTGTGACTACGACGAAGTCGCGTTCGGCTTCGACGCGAACCAAGGCTTCCCAGGGTGTGTGACAAACCAACGTGTCACCGGGCGCAAGATCAATGCCGCCAAAATCGGTGCTGTCTTGCGTCAAGGTCTCGCCGCCGCGGTAGATGATCAGCGGCGACAGGCCGTAAACTTTGCGCATCCAAAGATCGCGCATGTTCTTTCCAACTACGCTGGAGCCCGGCGGAATCACGACTTCGGCGATGCCTGCTTTGCCCGGATGCAGGCTATCGGCGAAGGTTTCAAGTTCTGAAGCTTCGGGTAGGCTGAAGGCATCCTTGAAACTCGCAATCGATGTGGCGTCGGCGATAATGGCAAGCTTGGCGGGGGCTTCAATCATCACGTCGCGCGGCGGTGCGGTATAGGTGCGGCCCTGAAAGGCGGTTGCAATCACTTGAACGTTAAATGCTGTTTGCAGATCGCCCAAGGTGTGCCCCGCCAATAGGCTTCCGTGCGGTACGTCGATTTCGTGGATCACGCCATCCAATCCATAGGTAGCGTTGAAGTACTCAAGTGTCGATTGCGCGGTGCCGGTGTCGTCGCGGGTTCCGCTGGGGAGGACGAGACGCCCGAAAATGACGAAGTACAACAGACCCGTCACAATCAGACCAACGCCGATCGGCGTGACTGAAAACAGCGAGTATGTTTCCATCTGGGTGTTAGGTTCCAACGTGTCATTGATGGAAATCAGGAGGTCATTCAGCAAGATCAAAGGTGACGATCCCACCATCGTCATCGTGCCACCAAGGATGGCGCAGAACCCCATGGGCATCAAAAGTCGCGACATGGGCAGGCCCGTTCGTGTCGACACACGGCTGACCACCGGTAGAAAAAGTGCCGCCGCACCAACGTTTTGCATGAAGGACGAGATGATGCCGACAACAGATGAGATCAGCAGAATAATCCTGCTTTCTGTTGATCCGCCGACTTTGGTAATCCAGGTCGCCACCGTTGACATCGCGCCCGTTCGATCCAAGCCCGCGCCAATGATCATGACGGCGATGATTGAAATGACCGCGTTCGAACTGAACCCGTCGAACAATTGACGCACGTCCACCAAGTCTTCCAACCCCGGCACAACGGTCAACAATCCCAAAAGGACCATGATCGAAAAAGCGGCCACGTCGACGCGCACAATTTCCGAAACGAACAATCCGATTGTCAGGAGGATCACGGCCAAGACGACCACCATCTCGAATGTCAGGCCCAATGCCTCCACGTCGTCGGTTTCCTTTGTTGGACCAGTGCGTGGCGGCAAACTCGCCGGAAAGCCACTTTAAATCAATGGGGTCACGCAATTTTTGCGCAGATTGGTTGACAGGGAACAGCTGCAGCGAAAGGAAGTGTACATTGCCGCAGGAGAAATCAAGTGATCGCAGTTGTCGTCGAATTCAAATTGATTGCCGGTTCTATGGAGACGTTCATGCCGCTGATGCATCTACAGGCCAAAAATTCGCTCACTCGAGAGGCCGGTTGTCATCAATTCGATATCTGTACGGATGACGACATGCCGGATCATGTGTTTCTTTACGAAGTCTATGAAGATCGGGCGGCCTTCGACGATCATATGGCCAGCGCGCATTTTAAGGAATTCGGCGCGGGCGTGGAAAACATGATCGCAGACAAACAAGCGCGGATCATGGGGCATGTTCATCGGCCATAGGCTGACGCTTCAGAAATCGATTGCCAGGCCTTTTTTCTCCCAGTCGCCATAGCGAACGGGTTCCGGTCCATCGCGTCCGCCCAGTTCTTTCGGGAGCGTTTCATCCTTGGCTGCCTTGCGCCGGGCTTCGGCTTCGGCCAAAGCGCGCTGGGCCTCGGGCGTCAAATCAGGGCGGGCTGGGACAGACATGCGGGTTTCCTTGTGGCCTTCTACCCTTCTGTTATAGGGGGCTTCGAATTTCTGGCAAGGCAGGACGATGGCGAAGGCGGGCTTAGAGGCACGAAAAGTAGCGGTTCACGCGATGAACGCGGTGACCAGCGAAGGGCGACTTTTGAGCGAGGCACTTCCGCGCCTGACTGACGGCATGGAAGCAAGCGATCGCGCGCGTGTCGGACGTTTGGCTACTGGTGCGCTTCGTTGGGCAGGCCGGGCTGATCGGCTACTTGGGCCGCATTTACGGATGAAGCCTGAAGACGCGGTGCTGAATGTGTTGCGACTTGCGATTTACGAAATTTATGTCGTTGGTGCGCCGGAACACGCCGCTGTGGACGCGGCTGTGTCTTTGACAGCACGGTCCAAAGCAGGTTTTGTGAACGCCGTGCTTCGAAGCCTTCAACGCCGCGACCCTGTTTGGGAGGACACGCCGCTTCCTGGGTTGCCGAAGTGGCTTAAAAAACGGCTGACCAAGGCTTGGGGCAAAGAGAGCGTGACCGCGATGGAAACGGTTTTTGCCGCTGAGCCACCTTTGGACCTGAGTCTGAAGCCATCTGAGGACGCGGCTATCTGGGCCGAAACGTTGGGCGCGGATATCCGGGCGGATGGAGGGTTGCGCCTTCAATCCGTGGGTCAGGTTTCGGCTATGGAAGGCTTCAACGACGGCGCATGGTGGGTTCAGGATGCCGGCGCAAGCATTGGTGCACGCCTGTTGTCGGCGCAAACCGGTGAAACCGTTCTGGATTTATGCGCGGCACCCGGTGGAAAAACCATGCAACTGGCCGCAACCGGCGCGACGGTCACGGCGCTTGATGTGTCGAAAGACCGGATGACGCGTGTCACAGAGAACTTGGAGCGGACGGGTTTAAACGCTGAGTGTGTCATTGCTGACGCATTGAAATGGCAGCCTGATCAACCCTTTGACGCCATTCTGCTGGATGCACCTTGTTCAGCTTCGGGCACATTGCGCCGCCATCCCGATTTGGCCCACGCCCGCGATGGCAGCGGGATCGACACATTGGTCGCCCTGCAAGAACAGCTGATTGGACGCGCTGTCAGTTGGCTCAAGCCCGGCGGACGGATGATATATTGCACCTGTTCGTTGTTCCCCGAAGAAGGCGAGGCGCAAATCGAGGCTGCGTTGACGCGCCATAAGGGCGTTTCTATTCGCCCGGTGCAGGCCGATTGGATCGATCCCAAATGGCTTACCGAGGCCGGAACCCTTCGGCTTCGCCCCGATCATTGGGCAGACGTTGGCGGGATTGACGGGTTCTTTATCGCCTGTCTCGAAAAACGGTCATGACAGCATAGGGTGCATTGGCTATCATTTGTCTCAAAGGCTCGGAAAACGAGCAGGGAGGCAGATCGTAGGTGGCGTCAGAAAAGGAAAGTTGGTCTGCGCGTAAAACGCGCTGGATGAACCGGGCTCATGCGCGGGGCGCATCTTTGTCGCGACCTGCGACGGCTTTTACCTCGACCCCGGAACCACGAACGATTGGCGTGTTCGCACGTGGTCGCCAGATCACGGGTGGGAACTTTCTGTTCGCAGGTTATTTGGTGCAGGCACCGTCAACCAACATCTGGGAACTTCCGATGCCGGACGGTGTGTTTGAAGCAGAATTGCATGGCTGCACATGGTTGGATGATTTGGCCGCCGTTGGCGATGTACATGCAACGAAGCGCGCACAGGAATGGACACACGATTGGGTGCACCGGTATGGATCGGGAAAAGGGGCAGGGTGGACGCCTGACCTGACGGGGCGACGTCTGATCCGGTGGATCAACCACGCGATTTTGCTGCTGAACGGGCAAGACAAGCAGGTGAGCGAGGCATACTTTCGCTCGCTGGCGGCCCAGACGATATTTTTGTCACGCCGTTGGCGGGCCGCAACGCCTGGATTGCCGCGTTTTGAGGCTTTGACCGGTTTGGTCTATGCGGGTTTGGCGCTGAGCGGCATGGACCGGCACGTGGGCACGGCCATGCGGGCCTTGGCGCGGGAATGTCGTTCTGAGATTGACAGTGATGGCGGGCTATCGACGCGAAACCCCGAGGAATTGCTAGAAGTTTTCACCTTACTCAATTGGGCTGCGGCCGCGCTTCAGGATGCAGGGCGCATGCCCGGCGAAGAACATTTGGCGGCGATCCACGCGATTGCGCCGGTTCTGAGATCGCTTCGCCATTCGGATGGCAGTTTGGCGCGGTTCCATGGCGGCGGTCGCGGATTGGAAGGCCGGTTGGACCGGGCGCTTGCAACAGCTGGTGTTCGAAGTGCGCCGGGCCACGGGTTGTCGATGGGGTTTGCACGCATTGCCCATGGTCGAACCAGCATCGTGGTGGATGCAGCGCCCCCGCCACGCCCCGAGGCGTCAGGTAATGCGCACGCATCGACTTTGGCGTTTGAATTGACCAGCGGGCGCAGGCCTTTGATCGTGAATTGCGGGTCGGGCGCAACCTTCGGGAAGAACTGGCGAAGGGCAGGCCGTGCCACGCCCAGCCATTCAACCCTTGGGATTGAGGGATATTCGTCGTCGCGACTGGGCGTTGCTGGCGTTGTGTCCGGGCACAAGACGGAACTTTTGGTCGACGCACCCAATGACGTTCGCTTCGAGCGGATCGAAGTTGAAGGTGGTACAAGGCTTGTTGTGGGCCACAACGGATACTTGGCCAGCCACGGATTGACCCATGTGCGCACCATGCACATCGGTTTTGAGGGGCGCGAACTGCGTGGCGAGGACGTTCTTTTGGCGATTGAACCGGCCGAAAAACGACGTTTTGACATGGTTTATGACAAATCGAAGTTCGAGGGCGTCGCCTTTTCGATCCGGTTTCATTTGCACCCGGATGTGGATGCTGAAGTTGATTTGAACGGCTCTGCTGTATCGATGGCCTTGAAAAGCGGCGAGATTTGGATCTTTCGACCGCGCGGATCGGTTCAAATGACCCTTGATTCCAGTGTCTATCTAGAAAAATCGCGACTTTCTCCACGTGCGACCAAACAGATCGTTCTCTCTGGCCAAGCCATGGAGTATGCCACCCGCGTTAGCTGGTCTTTGGCAAAAGCGCAGGACACGCCTATGGCGGTCCGCGACTATTCCAACGAAGACGAGCTACAGTTGGAGTGAGCGAGAGGAACTAAGCTTTATGACCGACCTACAGCCGGTGCGCCGCGCTTTACTATCTGTGTCTGACAAAACCGGGCTGGTGGAATTTGCCCGCGCATTGTCTGCTCAAAACATTGATTTGGTGTCGACAGGCGGCACAGCCGCAGCCTTGCGGGATGCCGGTTTGGCAGTGACCGACGTGGCCGATCTGACGGGCTTCCCAGAAATGATGGACGGTCGGGTGAAAACCTTGCACCCCGTCGTACATGGTGGGCTTTTGGCCCGGCGCGATGAAGCGGATCACGTGGCGTCAATGGAGGCGCATGGGATCGGGGCAATAGATCTTTTGGTTGTGAATTTGTATCCCTTTGAGGCAACCGTCGCGGCGGGTGCGGATTATGCGACCGCAATTGAAAACATTGACATTGGTGGCCCCGCGATGATCCGGGCAGCGGCAAAGAACCACGGGTTTGTGAATGTCGTTGTGGATGTTGAAGACTATGCTTCTGTCCTTGAGGAACTGGACGGGAACGATGGTCAGACCAGCTATGCCTTCCGCCAAAAACTGGCACTGACGGCCTATGCGCGCACGGGGGCTTATGATGCTTCTGTTTCGACATGGATGGCATCTGAGCTGAATGAAACATCGCCGCGTCGTCGTGTCTTTGCCGGGACCAAGGCGCAGGGGTTGCGCTATGGTGAGAACCCGCATCAAGAGGCAGCATTTTACACCGATGGTTCGGCGGTTGCAGGGGTTGCGACCGCCACACAGCACCAAGGCAAAGAGCTGTCTTATAACAACATCAATGACACGGATGCCGCGTTCCGTCTGGTGTCGGAATTTGCGCCAGAAGATGGGCCGGTCGTTGCAATCATCAAACATGCCAATCCATGTGGTGTGGCGCGTGGGTCTTCCTTCGCGGATGCCTATCAGAGAGCCTTCGACTGTGATCGAACGTCGGCTTTTGGGGGGATCATTGCGCTCAATGGCACGCTGGACGCAGAAACTGCGCAGGCGATGACCGGCATTCTGACCGAAGTGGTGATTGCCCCAGATGCAACAGACGAGGCCAGAGCGGTTTTTGCGGCCAAGAAGAACCTGCGCTTGCTGACGACCGGCGGGCTACCAGACCCGAAAGCAGCACGCTTGGCGGCGCGTCAGGTGTCTGGCGGTTGGTTGCTTCAGGACGACGATGTGGGGCGAATTGGTGCTGAAGATCTGAAGGTCGTTACAAAATTGGCTCCAACGGAGTCTCAGATCGCCGATATGCTGTTCGCTTGGCGCGTTGCGAAACACGTGAAATCTAACGCCATCATCTATGCGCGTGACTTGGGCACGGTCGGCATCGGAGCAGGCCAGATGAGCCGCGTAGACAGTTCGACCATTGCCGCACTGAAGGCGAAGCGCATGGCTGACGATTTAGGGCTGGATACGTTGCTTGCAGAAGGCTCGGTTGTCGCGTCCGATGCATTCTTTCCCTTTCCCGATGGCCTTTTGGCGGCTGCAGAAGCAGGCGCAAAGGCGGTCATCCAACCTGGTGGCTCCATGCGCGACGATGCGGTGATTGATACGGCTAACCAAGCAGGGCTTGCCATGGTATTCACCGGTATGAGACATTTCAGACACTGATGCGCAGCTTAGCCCCCTTCACCCGCATGGCGATTTTCATCGCTGTCCTTGATCAGATCACCAAACTGATCGTCGTTCACGCTATGAACCTGAAGGAAGTAGGCACGATCCTGATTTATCAGCCGTACATCTTATTCCGAATGGCTTGGAACGAAGGGATCAACTTTGGCATTCCATTGGCGAACCGCTGGGTTTTGATTGGACTAGCTGCACTGATCTGTCTTTGGATTATTTGGTGGATGATGCGCGACAGGCCGAAACTGCTGGTTCAATTCTCCGCAGGAATGGTGATCGGAGGAGCCGTTGGCAATGTGATTGATCGCGTAGTGTACGGAGCTGTGGCGGACTTTTTGAATCCCTCCTGTTGTGGTTATGACAACCCGTATTCGTTCAACGTGGCCGACATCGCGATATTCATGGGTGCGCTTGGATTGATCTTTCTGACAAACGGTGAGGGCGAACCGGGTTAACCCAGCCTTTCTTCTTAGGCGAAACATGCTTAGAACATGGGTGAAGTTTCGGAGACGACTATGCTGCACCGATTTTTGTTTCTTGGCCTGATCCTGTCGCTAGCCGCGTGCAGTGACGACGATGGGCTTTTGAATATTAAGCAAGAGCCGGGCGAAGGCCCCGATGAATTTGCTGTTCTTCCAACTAAGCCACTGACAATTCCAGAAGATGTGGCGAGCCTTCCCGCGCCGACGCCGGGTGGCAGCAATATCACCGATCCCACGCCGGAATTTGACGTTGCCGCCGCGCTTGGTGGAAACGCTGGTGTTCTGTCGCGGGCATCGAACGACGGTGCGTTGCTGGCTCATACCGGACGATTTGGCGTAAACCCGCAGATACGGCCCGAACTGGCCGCGACAGACGCCGAATTTCGTCGGAATAACCGTGGGTTGTTTCTGGAACGCCTGTTCGACGTAAATGTGTATTTCCAGGCTTATGACTTCATGTCGCTTGATCAATATGGCGAATTGGATCGTTTAAGGCGTGCCGGAGTGCGCACGCCGGCTGTCCCACCTGAGCAATAGGTATAGGTCATCACGTAAAATTCAAGTTGAATGGCTCTGACTTTACACCATTTGTATGCGGATACGACCTGAAAGGACTGTTCATGCGTCTCGCCCATGCTGCAATCGCAGCGGCTCTGGTATTCGTCCCCGCCTCGCTTCGTGCAGAAGGCGTGACAACTTTCACCCTGGACAATGGACTTGAAGCCATCGTGCTGGAAGATCATCGCGCGCCCGTTGTGGTACATATGGTCTGGTATCGCGTGGGTTCCGCAGATGAACCGCCCGGAAAATCCGGCATTGCGCATTACCTTGAGCATCTGATGTTCAAGGCAACAGACGAACTGGCGTCCGGCGAGTTGAGCGATACCGTGGCCAGAAACGGTGGCAGCGACAACGCGTTCACGTCCTATGATTACACTGGATACTTTCAGCGCATCGCCGCAGACCGTTTGGATCTTGTGATGGGCATGGAAGCCAGCCGAATGGATGGTTTGGCCTTGGTCGAAGGCGATATCGTCACCGAACGCGACGTGGTCATCGAAGAAAGGAACCAACGCACGGAAAACGACGCCGGTGCCTTGTTCAACGAACAGCTTTACGCCGCGCTTTACCTAAATCACCCCTACGGCATTCCGATCATCGGCTGGAAACACGAAGCGGATTCACTGACGCTTGAAGACGCCAACGCCTTTTATGAGAAACACTATGGTCCTAACAACGCGATCCTTGTGGTCGCAGGTGATGTAGATCCTGATGAAGTGAAAGCGTTGGCCGAGAAACATTACGGTGTAATCGCACCTAACCCTGCCATCGTTGAGCGAAACCGACCTTCTGAGCCGCCCCAGTTGGCCGAGCGCCGTTTGCGGTATGCTGACCCCAGGATCGGCAGCGATTATGTATCCAGAGTGTATCTGGTTCCAGAACGTAACACAGGCGATCAGAAAGACGCCGCAGCCTTGACGCTGTTGGGTCGTGTCTTGGGCGGATCATCCACCACATCGGTGCTGGCGAAAAAGTTGCAGTTTGAGAACCCCAAGGCAGTATATACCTCGGCTTGGTACAACGGTCTTACTACGGACAACGCGACATTCGGGTTGGCCATTGTGCCTGTACCGGATGTCAGCTTGGACGAGGCCGAAAGCTTGCTGGACGCCGCCATTGCTGAATTTCTGAAAGAAGGTGTGGATGACGAACAGCTCGAACGCATCAAGATGAGCTTTCGAGCCTCTGAAATCTATGCCAGCGATAATGTGTCCAGTATAGCTAACAGATACGGTCGTGCGCTTACCGTCGGGCTGACGCTAGACGACGTCGAGGAATGGCCAGATTTGATCGAAGCGGTGACCGAAGAAGATATCCTTGCCGCCGCCAAAAATTTCCTGGACCGAAAACGGTCCGTCACCGGAATTGTTAGATCACCGGAGGTGGCGCAATGATCCGCTTTATCCTTGCATTTGTTGCGACATTTGCCCTGTCGGCACCGCTTCGCGCGGCTGCCGACATTCAGGAAGTCACGTCGCCGGGTGGGATAACCGCGTGGCTGGTCGAAGAACATTCGATCCCGTTTGTTGCTCTCGAAATCCGGTTTCAGGGCGGTGCGAGTTTGGACCGGCCCGGCAAGCGCGGTGCTGTTAATCTTATGACGGGATTGATCGAAGAAGGCGCAGAGGATCTGGATGCCCAAGGTTTTGCCAGGGCGCGGGATGATCTGGCAGCCAGCTTCAGGTTCAATGCCGGGCGCGATAGCCTGTCTGTCACATCGCGGTTTTTGACCGAGAACCGCGATGAAGCGGTCGCGCTTTTGCGCAAAGCCCTTGTGTCACCTCGGTTTGATCAGGACGCCGTTGACCGTGTGCGTGGGCAGGTGTTGTCGGGGCTTCGCAGCGAAGAGGGCGACCCAAACAATATCGCTGCCATCAATTTTAATGCGATGGCCTATGGCGATCATCCATATAGCTCGATGAACAACGGCACGACAGAAAGCGTAACCGCGCTGACCCGCCAAGACGTCGTCCATGCCTTCGAAGATACGATTGCCCGCGATCGCATGTATGTTGCGGCCGCTGGCGATATCACGGCCGAAGAACTTGGCGAGCTTCTTGATACGCTTTTGGGTGATGTCCGGGCCGAAGGCGCGCCACTGCCCAATGATGCAGACCTGACGTTGACGGGCGGAATAACCGTTGTGCCATTCGATACGCCGCAGTCTGTCGCGCTCTTCGGACATGAAGGCATCCCGCGCGAAGACCCTGATTTCTTTCCGGCTTTCGTCGCAAATCAGGTTTTTGGCGGTTCTGGCCGTCAGTCGCGTCTTAGCCTTGAGGTGCGCGAAAAACGTGGTTTGACCTATGGCGTCGGGTCGTATCTGGCGGTCTATGACCGGGCCCACTTGGTAGCTGGGCAGCTTGCTTCTGCCAACGACCGGATGGCCGAAGCGATTGATGTGATCCGTCAGGAATGGGCGAAGATTGCCGAAAACGGCTTGACCGAGACCGAATTGAATGAGGCTAAAACCTATCTGACAGGTGCCTATCCCCTTCGTTTCGACAGCAATGCTGGTATTGCTCGCATTCTGGTTGGTATGCAGATTGATGGTTTGGGGCTCGATTATGTCAAGACACGGAATGACAAGGTAAACGCTGTTACGCTGGAAGATATTCGCCGGGTGGTGAAGCGGATATACCGCCCCGATGATCTCCGTTTTGTGGTCGTCGGACGCCCTGACAATCTTGAGAACGTCAACTAGGTCAGTCGAGGTTGCGTTCGTACGCAGCCTCGGTTTTTCCATTCAAAGCGGCGTCTAACGCTGCATAGGCCCACGTGTCGGTTCCGCCACGCAGTGCGATTTCTTCCAGCTGCGCTTTGGCAGCAGCTTTGTGGCCCATGGAAGCCAAGCCCATGCCCATGTAGGACCGTGCAAGGATGTAGTCGGGGTCAATGCGCAGAGCGGCGTGGTAGAAGGCCATAGCAGCGCTTACGTTGCCGGTTTTGCGGTGAACGAAGCCGCGATAGTTTAGGAACCGCGGGTCTTTCGGGTTGTCGGCCGAAGATATGACCTTCAATGCGCGGTCGTATGCGCCCGCATAGGCCAATTCGCGTACCGCATCGTAACGATCATTGTCGTTGAAAGATTCTTTGTCGGCATCCAGACAAGTTTTTGTTTTATCGTCAAAGATTTGACCGTCTTTGCAAGCCTTTGTCGTCTCAGTCGGTTTAGGAGGTGTCGGATCATCGTCCGCGGCGAAAGCAGGTAAGGCGATTACAGCTGTGGCCGCAACAAGTGCAAGAATGCGCATGATCAAGTCTCCTTCGGGAAACAATATAGCGCGGATTGCCACAAAAAAAAGAACGCCCGCACCTGCGGACGTTCACATTGTTAGGCTTTATGGCCCTTTAAGCAGCTGCGGCGCGGCTGATCAGCACTTCGCCAATCTGGCGCTGAGCGTCGCTTTCCTCGGCACCATTCACAGCGGCGATTTCACGGGACAGGCGTTCCAAAGCAGCTTCATAGAGCTGGCGTTCGGAATAGCTTTGTTCGCGCTGATCATCGGCGCGGTGCAAATCGCGCACCACTTCGGCAATCGCGATCAGATCGCCCGAATTGATCTTCTGTTCGTACTCCTGTGCACGACGCGACCACATGGCTTTTTTGACGCGTGCCTTGCCTTTCAGCGTTGTCATCGCCCTGGTTACAACGTCGGGCGACGACAGCGTCCGCATGCCGACATCAGCGGCCTTGTTGGTTGGAACGCGCAGGGTCATTTTGTCTTTTTCGAATGAAATAACAAAGAGTTCCAGCGTCAGTCCCGCGATCTCTTGTTCTTCGATCGATACGATCTGTCCAACGCCATGGGCCGGATAGACCACAAAATCGTTCGGACGGAATTCCATCTTCTTAGGCTTGGTCATTCAGTTTTCCTTTTCAGCCCTAAAGTTAGGCGAAAAAATACGCCGGGAGCATGCGCATCCTCCCGTCGTTTTTGTTGTTATGGCTAACGAATTTCGAACCGCGATGGGTCAATTTTCGCCTATGTCATGGAAACATAGCAGATTTTTGCGGTGATTCCAAGGCACAGGCAGGACGTAGTCGTGAACACTCAAGAAAATCAGGTGTTTGGGCGTGCTGCGACGTCACGTCAATGTCCGGCAAGACTTGGGATCGGCGATGTCGATCGCTTACCAAGGCGTTAGCCGTACGTTCGCCGTTCCGAGTAGACATGCACTTTTGTACGTGGCTGCGAGGGGCGAATTTCCGTTTTGTACAGAAGTGCGTGCGGTCGAGTTAAGGAGCATTGAAAGGAGTGTCTGGTTGATTGATGAGAAGTGTAAGGAGCGAACGGAACGTGTCGATGCATTTGCTTCGCGGGACGACAAACGAGTTGCCTACCGGATCTAGGGTTCAATCAATCGCCTTCGCCGGGTTTCTCGGAAAAGAGTTCCATCTTGCCTTCTTTGCCGTCCATCTCTTCTGCGTTTGGAAGGGGGTCGCGTTTGGAGATGATGACGGGCCAAAGCTCGGAGTATTTGCGGTTGAACTCGACCCATTTTTCCATGTCTGGTTCGGTGTCAGGCTTGATTGCATCTGCCGGGCATTCGGGTTCGCAGACGCCGCAGTCGATACATTCGTCGGGATGGATGACCAACATGTTTTCGCCTTCGTAAAAGCAGTCCACAGGGCAGACTTCGACGCAGTCGGTGTATTTACAGGCGATGCAACTGTCGTTGACGATATAGGTCATGGTGGTCTCTCACATACGTAACGAACGGCAAGTAACAAGGCCGGGCGGCTCATTCAAGCGGGTGATCGCGCATAAGACGCGCGTTGCGGCGATCTTTGCCGGTGGGGCGTCCTTTTCCTTCGAACCGGGGGTTTTCCGGAGTGTTGTTCTGAGGGTCGGGCGAAAGATCGGTGTAGAGTTCCTGGGCTTCGGGGGCGGGACCACGGCGGCTGGCAAGGGCTTTGACGCGAATGACACGGATCTGTTTGGCTTGTTTGAAAGTAAGGGTCTGGCCCGGGCGGAGCGCATGGCTTGGTTTTTGGACCTTGTCGCCATCGACACGGACCTGGCCGGTGGCCACGAGTTTTGTGGCGAGGCTGCGGGTTTTGAAGAACCTTGCGTGCCAGAGCCATTGATCGAGGCGTTGTGTATCGCTCATCTGGTTTCGCCGCCTTTTGCGGCGACCAGCCGGAGGGGTTTCACCCCTCCGGACCTCCCCAAAGTATTTTGGACAGAAGAAGCGATCATTTATCGGTGGTCTTCAGCCCCATCAACGCTTGTGCAAAGGGGTTGTCGGGGTCGATCTTCTTTTCTTTTTTCGGGGGGCGGGCCTGGAAATTGCGCGGCTTGTCGTTGCCCTGTCGCGGTTTGCTTTTGGGTGGTCGCTTGCCTTTGCCGGGGTTGGCCTGCGGTTTCTTGTCTTGGCGCTGGCCGCCCCATGTGAAGGTATAGAAGACTTCGGGTTCCGGCGCTTCGGCTGGTTCCGGGGGCGTTTCGGTAGCTTCGGGATCAGATTCAGGTGTGACTGCGTCTTCGGCCTTGGGTTCGGTTTCGGACACTAGTGCCGGGCGGTTTTTTTCCCGTTCGCCGCGCACCCCTTTGTAGCCTAGGCCGTCCATCAGATTTGCAAATTGGTCCAGCGTCATGCCGGTGATTGAAAGCATATCGGGTTTGGCTTCGAAACCGCCCCGGCTGTCTTCGGCGCGCAAGAGATCGGCGAGGCGTTCCAGCATATCGATGCGAATGGCTCGGTCACCGGCAGGGCGGTAGCCGGACATGAGATAGGTTTCTGCTTCGATGCCTTTGATGGCCGGGATGGTGACCAGACCGGGGGGCGGGCTTTCGGGGAATTCGTCGGCGCCTTTTGCGAGCGATGCCAGTACGAGGCGCAGACGGGTTGGGGCCGGTTTCAGCAAAAGCGGCATAAAGATCGTGAACTGACCGAAACGGATGCCGTGTTTGCGAAGTAATCCACGTGCGTCCTGATCGAGGTCTTTGACTTCCGTGGCAATGGCGCGGCGGTCAATGACGCCCATGGCTTCGATCATGCGGAAGCCAAAGCCTTTGGCCATGCCGGTCAGGGTTTCGTCCCGGCTGATGTTCATGAGGGGTTCAAACAGGGCGGCAATCTTGCGGTCGATGAAGTGTTGCAGGCGGCGTTGGACTTTTTCGGCCACCTCGGCGCCGGCTTCATCGTCGACGAAAGGTATAACCAAGGGTTTTAGGGGGTCATCGCCACGGGTCAGTTTGCCGATGGCGTGTTCGCCCCACATCAACCCACCTTGTTCGGTGAAGTCCATTTCGGTGTCAGGGGCGTTGTAGAACCGATCCGCGCGCAGGTGAAACTCCGGTCCAAGGGCTGCGGTTGCGGCCGCTTTGACGGTTTTGGCTTCGTCACCGGATGTGTTCGCGTCCTGATGGAAGCGGAACCCTTCGAGACGGCCAACGAATTGTCCTTCGACCGTCACTTCACCTTTGTCATTCACTTCGGCCACAAGGACCTCCTTCTGTTTCAACCGGCGAAGCAGAACAGATGTCCGCCGGTCGACAAATCTTTGGGTCAGCGCCGTGTGAAGCGCATCTGACAATCGGTCTTCTACCGCGCGGGTGGTGTCCCGCCAATGGGAATTGTCGCCGCACCAGCCCCGGCGTTGCGCAACATAGGTCCAAGTTCGGATAAAAGCGAGCCGTGTCGAGAGAGCGTCGATATCGCCGTCGGTGCGGTCTATGCGGTTGATCTGGCGTGCGATCCAGTCATCGGGGAGCGTTTCACGTTCATGGAGATGGCCATAGATCGTGGCCAATAGTGAGGCGTGTTCGTTATGGCTGATGCTGCGAAAGTCGGGGATGCGGCACACATCCCAGAGCAGCCGAACCGAGGGGCCATCGGTTGCGCGGGCCGCGCATTCGGCGTCCTCGCCCAGTGTTTTAAGGGTCATCAGATCGTCGGCTTCGCGGGCGCGCACGAAAATTTCGCCGGTTGCAGGTTCTTCCAGCGACGCGATCAGGCGATGCACACTGCCGAATTCCAGCCGCGAATTGCGCCACTGAAGTTTTTTGATCGGCGCAAAGGAGTGCGACATGATCGCTTCGGCAACGCGATCCTCCAAGGGCGGGGCTTCGCCAGTCACGCCAAAGGTGCCATTGGTCTGAAACCGCCCGGCGCGGCCTGCAATCTGGGCCAATTCGTTCGGCTGAAGATCGCGCATGCGGCGACCATCGAACTTTTTGAGGCTGGAAAAGGCCACGTGTTCGATATCAAGGTTCAAGCCCATCCCGATGGCATCGGTGGCCACAAGGTGATCGACGTCGCCATTTTGGTACATTTCGACCTGAGCGTTGCGGGTGCGTGGGCTAAGGGCACCCATGACGACGGCCGCACCGCCTTTTTGACGTCTGAGAAGTTCGGCAATGGCGTAAACTCCGTCGACCGAGAACCCGACGATGGCGGATCGCCCTGGCATTCGGCTGATTTTCTTCGATCCGGTGTATTCAAGGGTGGAAAACCGTTCGCGGCGTTGAAACTGGGCTTCGGGCAAGAGCGCAGCAATTGTTTTGCGCATGGTGTCAGAGCCCATGAAGACGGTTTCGAGAAGCCCGCGTGAATAAAGCAGCCGATCCGTAAAGACGTGGCCGCGTTCTGGATCGGCACAGAGTTGGATTTCGTCGACGGCCAGAAAATCAACTCCCATACCGTCGGGCATCGATTCTGTGGTGCAGACCCAATATTGGGTGCGTTCAGGAACGATACGTTCTTCGCCGGTGACAAGCGCCACAACAGACGGGCCGCGCAGGGCGACGATCCGGTCATAGACTTCGCGCGCCAAAAGGCGCAACGGCAGGCCGATGATGCCGGTCCGATGGCCCAACATGCGTTCAATGGCATAGTGGGTCTTGCCGGTATTGGTGGGGCCGAGGACCGCTGAAATGCGGCCTTGGGTCTGGGACATGGGAAAATGAACTGCCTTTGGTCGTCTCGTGTTAAACCGGGTCCGGTTGGGGCGGGCAAGGGATATTTCATGCCAGTAAAGCACGATAGGCATGTCGCCTTGGATCGGTGCGCCCTAAGGTGGCCCCATGGTACAGGACCGGCCCGTTCTGGGTATTCTTTTGATGCTGGGATTTTGCATCATGGCCCCGATGGGCGATGCGCTGGCCAAGCTTTTGGGTGGCCATATCGACGTGGCCGAGCTGGTAGCGATTCGCATGGCCGTGCAAGTGGTGCTGCTTTTGCCGGTGGTTTGGTGGTTGAAACTGTCTTTGGCACCTGCGTTCGGCAGGTTTCGGCTGATCGCTGTTCGCGCGGTGCTGCATATGTTGGGCATTGGGATGATGTTCCTGTCGCTTCGGTATCTTCCACTGGCGGATGCGGTGGCGATTGCATTTGTCATGCCCTTTATCATGCTTTTGCTTGGGCGATTTGTGCTGGGCGAAGAGGTGGGAAGCCGCCGTCTGATTGCCTGTTGCGTGGGCTTTGTCGGCACTCTTTTGGTCATGCAGCCCAGCTTTGCAGAGGTCGGTTGGCCCGCACTTTTGCCGGTGGGCGTCGCGTTTGATTTCGCCTTCTTCATGCTGGTCACACGGCAGTTGGCCAAGGACGTGGATGCGGTGGTTTTGCAATTGGTTTCGGGATCAGTCGCTTGTGCGCTTTTGATCCCGTTGATCTTTGTGCTGGCACCTTTTGAAACACCGGGATTTGCAGTCAACATTCCCGAACAAAGTATCTGGTGGCTGGTGCTGGCCATGGGGGGCATGGGCACGGTCGCGCATCTTTTGATGACATGGTCGTTGCGGTTTGCGCCCGCGGCAACATTGGCACCGATGCAATACTTGGAGATTCCGGTCGCGGCCTTGATTGGGTGGTGGATATTTCGGGATTTTCCGAATGGTTTGGCCTTGGTCGGGATCGGGGTGACCGTTGCAGCGGGATTGTACATAATTTACCGTGAACAAAGGCTTAGCCGGTTATCTCCGCCAGTATCGCATCAAGATGTTCGCGTGGAATAAGCACGATTATGCCGGATTCATCAAAGTTTAGACGAACAGGCCCGTTGGTTTCGTTCGAGGTTCCGAGCCGCCCAAGTGGCGCGATTGTCAGGCCGTCGATGGGCCATTTCAGGCCCGTAGAACGCCCTTGCATGGGCTTCATTGGAAAGAGCGATAACCGGGTTCCAATCGGCAGGTCCAACGCCAATTTGGTAGGCGCTGCAAAGGCGACGTCGTGATCGCTGATCAGCAAAGTCGGTGGCCCTATTTGGCGCGCCAGAACTGCGAAATTGGCCAATGTGTGATCCAAGCGACCTGTGGTAAAACCGGTTGCGATCACAAATGGTGCCTTGATCAGGCGCAAACATTTTTCAAAATCGGTAAGGGTTTGATCGGCGTATTCGATCACCGTATCAGGGGGCAAAGCCGCATGAGCGGCGTCTGAAATTGAGTCGAGATCACCGATGACTGCATCCGGTTTCAAACCCGCTTCAATGCAGAAATTTGCGCCACCATCTGCCGCGATAAGGAACGGTGCGAGTGTCACAGAAAAAACAATATCTGATGGGGCGGGAAGCCCCCCTCCGACCAATGAAACACCGGTTTCGGTGTGAACATTCCGTGCAATCATAGGTGAATGTCTCTCATTGTTAACCAAGCTGCCATACTTTCGCCGCTAAAAATTCTTGTGAATTCCCCACCACTGTTCCTATTTTCGACTGCCCCGGTGGTAAACACATTGTTGCTGAACGGGAAAGAAAGCGATCGACACGATGGATGGCTCGACCAAAATTCTGACGGTGTCCTACGGAACTTTCAGTTGTACGCTGGAAGGTTTCGACGACCCCTTAGGCGCGATGCGTGACATTGCGGAGTATTTCCGCGATCTGGCCGCTGACGACCGTTACTTCGGGGCCGAACCTTTGACGCCCGACGTCGAGATGCTTCAAAACATTGCGGAACGCGATGTGACCCGCCGGGTCGAAGCTCGCCGCAGCGATACTGGCGTTGCTTTGCGTCAGGTCGAGCGGCACAACACCGATGAGCCAGCACCATCGCCAAAAGCTGAACGCAAGGTTGCCGACACGCCAGACGTCGTTGACGCGGCGAAAGATGCGCCCAAGGACAAGGCAGCGATTGCGGCAAGTGTCGTGACCGCAGTCAAGGCAACGGATGTCGTCGATAAGCCAGCAACGTCTGACGCAGGCACCGGGCCGCTGACGTTCGATGATGAATTCCTGATGTCTGACGAACCCGAGGATGTTCTAGCCGTTGACCCCGATGCTCGCGTTGTCGATGCCAGTCCGGCCGAAACGGTTGCCGAAAAGCTACGCCGCATCCGGTCGGTCGTGTCCAAGAACATCGAAGACAAGGTTGAGGCCGCCGCGTCAGATGACATCGAAGATGCGGAAGTGATCGACACGGAAAAGCGGGATCGCGCCTTTACAGAAACCATCGAACAAATTTCGGCCGATATCGCCGATGACGACATCGAAGTTTCGAAAGAAAAACGAGCTGAAAAGACCACAGAAGCAGTTAGCGCGCCAAAGCCTGATCTTTCGGGTAAGTCGGACCAACCTGACGCGAAAGAAGATGATTTTGACGGCGATCAGGATGATGACAGTGCGCGCATCGACAGTGCAGCCCGCGATACATCAGAGGCCCTTTGGACCCGCGACGCGGACTCCGAGGCTGCGGCGTCCGATGCCGATTTGTTGCGGAATGACACCGAAAATGACGAAGGCGAGTTTTCTGACGTTAAGGCTGACACCGCCGAGGACGAAGATTTCGATCCGGAAAAGTCTGAATCGCTGTTCCTGACAAGTGACGATCAAGTCGATGCTGAGCAGAATGAAACCGTAATCGACGCCGTTCTTGAACACGCGGCGGGTGAGCCTGATCTGGATAGTATCGCAAAGAAAATCGCGGCAGCCGACGACAAAGCTGTGGACAATACCGCGCGCGCGACAGATGCCGCACCTGCACGAAGTGATGCGGCAATCAAGCGGACGATTTCTGACATCATCGGAAACATGGGCGAACGCCTTGCGACCGATGACAGTGCCGAAGCCCATGATCACGAGGTTGCGGACGTTGGTGCACCAACGCGTGCCTTGTCGCAGCCATTGTCTGATGCGCAAGAAAGCGATGTCGGACGATTGCTTGAGGAAACCGACAACAAACTGAACGAAGATGAAGTGGTGCGTCGTCGCCGTGTCATCAGCCAGATGCGTGCAGCTGTGGCCGCCACTAAAGCCGACCGGTTGGTATCACGCCAAGTGTCGCGCGAAGTGGTTGAAGAAGAAGAACGCAGCCCTTACCGCGACGATCTGTCCGAAGTTGTTCGGACGGCAACCGTTGAAGGCGCCGGAATTGACCGTCCAACGTCGGCATCGCCGCCCTTGGTTCTGGTGTCATCTCAAAGGGTCAAAGACGAGAGTGCCGCATCCGATACGTCGGACGTTATGGACGAGCCGCAGAATTTTGCGGGGTTTGCCGAAATCATGGGTGCCAAAGAACTGCCAGAACTTCTGGAAGCCGCCGCCGCCTTTACCGTTTTCAAGGAAGGCCAGTCGTCATTCACACGCCCCGAGATCATGAAACGCGTGGCTGCCGTTGATCCAACCATTCGGATGTCGCGCGAAGAAAGTTTGCGATCGTTTGGCCAGTTGTTGCGCCAGGGAAAGTTCCGCAAGCTTGAGCGCGGGCAATTCACCATCGACAAGGGCACCCAGTATAATCCCACGCGCCGGTTCGCGGGTGAATAGGCAATTCCCTGATTGATGCGGCCTTCCAATTGCGCAGGGGCGATCCGCGCGAACCGGTCGTGTCCTTCGTTAACGGTGAAGCCAGTGATATGGGGTTTGATGAACGCGCTGTCACGACAAACATAACGACGCTGCTTTGAACGCGTTGATAGCGGGTGATCTTAGCAAGAGTAGGCCTCTTGAATGTAAGCGCTCCAGTTAGGTGAATGTGGCACGCTCAGGCTATGCTTACACGCCCGACGGATCGCTTGAACTGATCCGAGATCTGGAAACACCCGGCGAGTCTGAAACCCTGTTCTACGATGGCATCAACCGCCTTCTTCAAGTCGCGGAAGGTGTTCCAACAGCCGATGACGGAACTCCTGTCCCGACCGAGGATTATGCCTACGACCCTGTTGGCAACCGCACCTATCTGAAACACGCGAATGTGCCGTCGCGCTGACGGGTTCAACTCTGCGAAAGAGAACTCGATTTTGGTGGCCATCTTTGCAACATCGACGTTGCTGTCGACATGCACAATGCATTAAGTGAGCAAGAATCTATGCCGCACACCAAAGCGGCCGTTCGTGCAAGCGGGGCGAAGGCCCGGTTAGTCCCGGCAAAGCTGCCGTTTTAGGGATTTGGTGCCTGTGTCCCAAACTGGGGCCAGCAGTTACTTCTTTAAACCCGTTTTCTAAGTTCGGTTTTTAGGATCTTCCCCGTTGATGTCTTGGGCAGATCGTCAAAGATCACCCGCTTTGGGCGTTGGTAACCGGCCAGTTTTCCGCGGGCGTGTTCGATCAGTTCGTCTTCGGAGACACTGGCCCCTTCAGTACGTTCGACAAAGGCGCAGGGCACTTCGCCCCATTTATCGTCTTTCATCGCGACGACGGCGACCAATGCCACCTCGGGATGTGTGTAGAGTGCGTTTTCTATCTCAATTGAGCTGATGTTTTCGCCGCCTGAAATTATGATGTCTTTGGCGCGGTCGCGCACTTCGATATAGCCATCCGGGTGTTGAACCGCGATGTCGCCTGACCAGAACCATCCGTCGCGGAAGGCGGTTTCGGTTGCTTCTTCTTGTTTCAGGTAGCCCTTCATAACGACGTTGCCGCGAATGGCGATTTCGCCTTGGGTGTCGCCATCCCATGGTACGGGTGCAAGGGTGTCTGGGTTCAGCACCAGCACGTCTTCTTCCAATTCGATTGACACACCTTGGCGCGCTTTCAGACGGGCTTGTTCGTTTTTTGGGAGATCGTCCCATTCCGGTTGCCAAGCGCTGACCACGGCCGGGCCATAGACTTCGGTTAACCCGTAGACCTGGATGATGTTGATGCCCAGTTCTTCGATGGCAGCGATGATGCTGGCGGGTGGAGGCGAGGCGGCCGTCATCATTTCGATCTTTTGGGTGAAGTCGCGTTTTTCGTCCGCAGTGGCGCTGGCAATCAGGGACATGATGATCGGTGCACCGCCCAGATGGGTGACGCCGTGATCGGCGAATGCGTCGAAGATAGCACCGGCACGAGGCGCACGCAGGAACACGTTTGTGCCACCCAAAAGCGGGATGGTCCAGGGGAAACACCAGCCATTGCAGTGGAACATCGGGACGGTCCACAGATAGACGGGGAAGTGCGGCATCGACCAGCTGATCACGTTGTTCACGGCGTTGGTGTAGGCACCCCGATGCGAATAAACGACGCCCTTTGGCCGGCCAGTGGTGCCGGATGTGTAGTTCAAAGCCAGTGCATCCCATTCGTCGTCGGGTAGTTTATATGGGAAGTCAGGGTCGCCTTCGTTCAACAATTCATCATAGGTGACGGACCCGATGCGATGGCCGCCCGGGCCTTGGCTGTCTTCGATGTCGACCACAAGAATATCGCGCCCGGATTGTTCCAGCGCGGCTTTGGCAACGTTTGATAATTCTGTGTCGACCAGCAAAACCCTGGCGTCACCGTGATCAAGGATGTAGGCAATTGTGCCCGCATCCAGCCGCGTGTTGTTGGCGTTCAGGACGGCCCCCAACATGGGTATGGCGAAGGTGCATTCGTGGGCTTCGGGCACGTTGGGTGCTAGCAGAGCAACGGTGTCGCCCTTGACGATGCCGCGTTTCGACAGAGCCGAGGCCAACCGGCGGCACCTGTCGGCGACTTCGGCCCACGTGCGTTGGATATCGCCATGGATATGGGCGATCCGGTGGCCATGGACGCGTTCGGCGCGCTTCAAAATCGAAACAGGCGACAAAGGCGTAAAGTTTGCAGGTCTTTTCCGGAGCTCGGGGCCTTCGTAGATATTCATGTGCCGCATCCTTTTCTGACAGGTGCCAACCGCGTGCCCGGTGCTTGGCAAATGACACATTGGCTGGTTTTTTAGGACTGTGAAAGACTTTGATGGTCTGTACAATCTGGACTTATGCTCTAAGTCCAGACCATGGCTATCTCCGAAGACACGTTCTTTTTGAATTCGACTTTCGAAGGGACGTTGCAACAGCAAATTCAATCGCTTGTGGCCGAAGGCATTTTGTCGGGGCGGTTTCGTTCTGGTGAAAAGCTTCCGTCATCGCGGCGTTTGGCCAAACATCTTGGTATCAGTCGGATCACAGTGACCTTGGCCTATACCGAACTTTTGGCCGACGATTATGTCATCGCGAAAGGTCGATCAGGGTATTACGTTTCAGATACGGCGCCTCAGCCCCGGATGAAGCACGGCAAGGCCAAGTCGGTGGAAACGGTGGATTGGGCGCGTCGGATCGGAACGCGGTTTACCCAAGCCCCGCAACTTGAAAAGCCCGAGGATTGGCAGCGATACCGCTATCCCTTCATTTACGGGCAAACCGACCCCACGCTTTTTGATCATGCGAACTGGCGGCTTTGCGCTTTGCAGGCGCTTGGGCTTCGGAATTTTGATGCGATGACATCGGATTACTATGAACGTGATGATCCCAAACTGGTCGAGTTCATTGCGCGCCATTCGCTGCCGCGTCGGGGCATTCTGGCCAATCCTGACGAGATTTTGGTAACCCTTGGTGCGCAGAATGCGCTTTGGTTGGCGTCTGAGGTGCTTTTGAACAAAAGAAGCACGGCTGTGATTGAACGGCCTTGTTACCCCGGACTGACCGGGATTTTGTCGCTGACGCGGTGTAATCTACATCCCGTTGACGTTGACGAGGGCGGGTTGTCGCCAGAAGACGTTCCTGCATCCGCAGATGTGGTCTTTGTCACGCCCAGCCACCATTGCCCGACCACGGTGACCATGCCTTTGGACCGTCGCCGCGCCTTGCTGGCGCGCGCAACAAAAGACGATTTTCTGGTGATAGAGGATGACTATGAATTCGAGATGTCGTTCCTGACGCCACCGTCGCCTGCTTTGAAGTCGCTTGATGGTGAGGGCCGTGTGATCCACATCGGATCATTTTCGAAGTCGCTCTTTCCCGGGTTGCGCTTGGGTTACATGGTTGGTTCACAAGCTTTTATTCGCGAAGCCCGCGCCTTACGGGCGACGGTTCTTCGCCATCCGCCCGGGCATGTGCAACGAACGGCAGCGACTTTCATGTCGCTTGGACATTACGATGCTTTGATCAAACGAACGGCGACAGCTTTTAAGACCCGCCGTCGAATTATGGCGACGGCGATCAAAGATCATGGGCTTGATATTGCGGGTGGTGGAAAGGGCGGTTCAAGTTTTTGGATGCGCGCACCCAAAGGTGTGAACACGCGGGAACTGGCGCACCGATTGCGCGACGACAGCGTTTTGATCGAAAGCGGCGCGCCCTTTTTTGCCGGAGAGACCAATCCGCCAGATCGATATTTCAGGCTGGCCTATAGCTCGATCCCGGAAGAGCGTATTTCAGAAGGTATCGCGAAGATTGCGCGTGCTATGAACGCCTAGCTGGACCGGCCATGGTAGGACACAATCGCTGCCAGATCGTTTGGGGGCGTTTGTTCCTGCAAAACAGCCGCCGTGTTCGGAATGTGCGAAAAGAGCGAGCCATCCGAAAAAAACGTGCTGCGCGTCACAAAAACGATCCGTGACTCTGGTTGGCGATAGCTGGCAAAGTCGGCGATGGCAAAAGCGCTGCCTTCTTCCAACATAAGATCCAGTACAATAACGTCTGCTTTACCGCCACGAAGATACGTGATGGCTTCGCTCTGCTTTTGCAAAACAATGACGTCCTCACCATTCCGTCTGAGATGGCGAGCCCAGATACGTGAAAGGTTGGCGTTTGATGCGACGATCAAAATCAAAATCAGACCCTCAGGCCAGCAGTTGGCCAGTATAAGCCACCCCATAGCATCACTATCCTGCCAAATGTGTTAACGAGACCTTAATAAATATGATTTTTCTCTAAACGATAGGCGAGATTCAGCTTCCCACCGTTGCCGACCCTGCGAAGGCTGCTAGATATCGGTAAATCCAGCCAAAACGAGTGTTCCTTATGAAATTTTCGTTCGCCTTAGCAACCTTGATCCTGTTGCCGTTTTCGGCCGTCGCACAGACGTGTGGGGGGTCATTTGGCGCATTTGTTCAAGGAATGAAGGCCGAAGCCGTTGCAATGGGACACCCAAAGGCGGCTGTTGATCGATTTTTCGCCAATGTGCGTCAGGATCGCAAAGTCATCCGGGCAGACCGCGCACAAGGTATCTTCCAGATGCCGTTTACCGATTTTTCGCGCCGGTTGATCAGCCAAAACAGGCTTAATTCCGGTAAACGAAATGGGCAGAAGTGGGACAGTGTCTTTGACCGGGTCGAGCGTGAATTCGGGGTGTCACGCGGTGTGCTTCTTGCCTTTTGGGCGTTCGAGACTGATTTTGGAGCCGTTCAAGGCAGTTTCAATACGGTAAACGCGCTTGTCACCTTGTCTCATGATTGCCGCCGCCCCGAACTTTTCCGCCCTCAGGTTTTTGCCGCACTTGAGCTGTTTGAACGCGGCGACCTTGATCCTGCGCGGACCACCGGTGCTTGGGCTGGTGAAATTGGCATGGTTCAGATGTTGCCAGAAGACATTCTGACAAACGGCGTCGATGGCGATGGTGACGGCGAAGTAAACCTTAAGACTTCGCCTGCGGATGCGTTGATGTCTGGGGGAAAGATGTTGCGCAGTCTGGGATGGAAAAGCGGCCAGCCCTGGATGCAAGAAGTGACGATGCCAGCGGAGTTCGACTGGTCGAAATCCGGGTTGGGAACCTGGAAAAAGGCATCGGATTGGGTGAAAGATGGTGTTGCACCGCGATCTGGCCAATTGGCCGCGCCAAACCTTCAGGCCGCAATTTTGTTGCCGCAAGGGCGCAAGGGGCCTGCTTTTCTGGTTTATCCGAACTACGAAGTGTTTTTCGAATGGAACCAAAGCTTTATCTATGTGACCACCGCCGCCTATTTCGCGTCACGGCTTGAAGGCGCGGCAGTTTATAACGCGGGGAACCCGGATCCGGCGCTTAGTGATGCCGAGATGAAAGCTTTGCAGAAGAAGCTTTCCGAGCGCGGTCATGACGTGGGTGGGATCGACGGAATTCTAGGTGCACGCACACGCACAGCCATCCAGAAAGAACAGGCGCGTCTTGGATTGGCGGCAGACGCCTGGCCAACGCGACAGTTGCTTAGCAGGCTTTAGTTACCAGCAGATGCGGACATAGTTCCCGGCACACGACCCCGAAAGCGACGTTGTTGAACCGGCAAAGTTCCCTGCGGTTGCTAAAGCCGTGATCACGAAAATTACAGCAATAAAATCGCCCATTGCGATTGACCCACCCAACATAACATTTTCAACAGCCCGCCACCCAAAGGCGAGTGTGGCAAATGTATGGCAACCAGGTGGGTGAAACAAGGCAAGTCGGCCTTACCATCGGTAAACAGACCGGTTCCAAAATGGAAACCGATGGTTGTAACGCTATGAATGTAAGGGTTTGTTTGAAGGGTGCGAGGAGGACGACGCCCCCTCGCACCAGCCGTATATTAGGAAAAGACTTTGGTCAGTGCCTTGTCGACAGCAGTCGTAATCTGATCGATGTCGTCGGCTGTCGATATCAAGGCAGGCGAGAAGCAAAGCGTGTTGTTGAACCCCGGCAATGACCGATTGGTGACGCCAATGATCACCCCTTGAGCCATGCAGTCGGCGACAACAGCTTGTGCTTTCTTTTCGTCGATAGCTTCTTTGGTTTGACGATCAGCCACCAATTCAGCACCGCAGAACAGGCCTTTGCCGCGCACATCACCGATCACGCGGTGTTTGTCTTGTAGCGCGCGTAAGTTGTCGAGCATGCGTTCACCCATGGCCGTTGTGTTGGCCAACAGGCTTTCGTCTTCGATGATGCCCATGTTTTCGACAGCCGCCGCAGGGCCGGCCGTGCAACCACCAAACGTCGAAATATCGCGGAAATAACTCATCGGGTCATCGGGGTCTTTGAACATTTCAAAGACCTCATCCGTGGTAACCATGCAGGCGATGGCCGCATAGCCCGACGCCACACCTTTGGCCATTGTGACAAAGTCAGGTTTCACGCCGTAATGCTGATAGCCGAACCATTCGCCTGTTCGGCCAACACCACAGACGACTTCGTCAATGTGCAGCAGGATGTCGTATTTTTTGCAGATTTCCTGAACCCGATCCCAATAGCCTTCGGGCGGCGTAATGACGCCTCCCCCGGCTGTTACGGGCTCAAGGCAAAGCGCGCCAACTGTGTCTGGGCCTTCGCGTAGGATAACTTCTTCGATCTGGTTTGCAGCCCATTCGCCGTAGTTTTCGGTTTCGACCTGAGCGCGGTATTCCAGACAATGGGGCACTTCGACGAAGCCAGGTGTGTATGGGCCGTATTGGGCGTTTCGTTCGGGCTGACCGCCTGCCGAAAGACAGGCAATTGTTGTGCCGTGGTAATCGCGTTCACGGAAGAGGATTTTGTGCTTTTTGCCGCCGTATTTCTTGTGCGCAATCTGGCGCACCATTTTAAAAGCCTTCTCGTTCGCTTCTGAGCCTGAGTTGCAATAATAGACGCGATCCAGACCCGGCATCCGTTCGGTAAGCATTTCGGCGAATTTGGCACCGGGGATCGATCCGGCGGAACCCGCAAAGTAAGGCATTTGGATCAGTTGGTCGCGCACGGCATTTGCGATCCGTTCGCGGCCATAACCGACGTTGACCGTCCAGACACCGCCTGACACGCCATCAAGATGTTCTTTGCCCGTCGCGTCCCATACGCGCATGCCTTTGCCTTCGATCATGACGCGAGGGTCAACGCTTTCAAAAGGCTTGTGCTGAATAAGGTGATGCCAGACGTTTTTACGGTCGGCTTCGATCACATCGCTGATGTCGTTTGGAACAGTGGCCATTTCTAACTCTCCCTAGAAAACCCGCCTCAACTTGAGGCTTTCTTGAGAGTCGCAATAGGGCCAGAGGTGTTGTCGAAGTAGGGCCAGATGGCGCGCGGTCGCGTGGGTGTCGGCGACCGCGCTCAAGTGTTAAGCCGCAGCTTTGCGGGGTTTGTTCCGCCGTCTTCGATGTTTGGGATTGGACGGTCTGCCGCTTTTTGCAGACGCAGGTTTTTTACCTTTTGGCGCAGCATCGCGATTTTCGGGCCAAGGACGTCCGCCAGCAACTTCAATTTTGGACTTCAGCACTTTTTCGATATCGCGCAGTGCGCCGGTTTCGTCGCTTGAGCAAAAAGCAACGGCTTGCCCCGAGGTGCCAGCCCGCGCCGTGCGCCCGATCCGGTGTACATAGTTTTCAGCGACGTTTGGCAGATCGAAATTGTAGACGTATTTTACATCCGGGATGTCGATCCCGCGCGCGGCCACGTCAGTCGCAACCAAGATGTCGATCTCGCCCGACTTGAACTCGCGAATTGCGCGATCCCGTTGACCTTGGCTTTTGTTGCCGTGGATTGAGGCGGCGGAAAACCCGGTTGCGACGAGCTTTTTCATCATCCGTTCTGCGCCGTGCTTGGTTCTGGAAAAAACCAGCGACCGAACACCTGGGTGCTCGTTTAAAAGGTCGATCAGCAGGGACGTTTTTTCGGTTTGTGCCACGAAGTGTACCGACTGTGTGATTTTTTCGGCGGCCGTACCGGGGCGTGCGACTTCAACCCGAACAGGATCAGTCAGGTATTGTTTTGACAGTTCGGCCATCAGTTTTGGCATCGTTGCCGAGAACATCATGGTTTGGCGATCTTTGCGCAACAAAGGCGCGATCCGGCGCAAGGCGTGGATAAATCCCATGTCCAGCATTTGGTCGGCTTCGTCTAGAACAAGGAACTGTGTTTGGTCCAAACGAACGGCTTTTCGGTCAAGAAGGTCGATCAAACGTCCGGGTGTGGCGACCAAAATGTCGATCCCGCGTTTCATCTTTTCAATTTGTGGATTGATGGCTTTGCCACCAACGATCATGGCGACCTTCAGGTGACTGCCTTTGGAGTAATTTGCGATGTTGTCGCAAATCTGTCTGGCCAACTCGCGGGTTGGCGCAAGGATCAGTCCGGTGGCTGTTTTGGGTTCGGGCGCGGCACCGACAGACATGATTTTGTCCAAAAGCGGCAGCGCGAAGGCTGCAGTCTTTCCGGTTCCGGTTTGGGCCAGCCCCAATACATCGCGGCCTTCCAATCCATGAGGAATGGCCTGTTGTTGTATGGGAGTTGGCTGTGTCAGACCCTGATCGTTCAGGATCTTCACGAGGCGGGGCTTCAGCCCCATCGATTCAAAATTCATTTCGTCCTTTTGGCAGGTTCAAATCTGCACATTTATGGCCTTTCGCCGAAACGGCAAAAGGCAGACACGTGGGCGCGCTCGCGACTTTGCGGCGCTGCCTCCTCGCGTGATCTAGGAAACAGTAATCGCACGTTCGGTTCCCAAAGTGTTGGGTCTGCTCACGCGGCAGAACGTATGCGATCACTTGCGCATATCGTGGCGCGAGCGAAAAAAGTCAAGGTTTTAAAAACATTTGGCGGGTAGCGCGACCTTTAAGCGCCAGCCTTGGTTAACTTCCGGCCTCGGCGAGCAATGCTGCAATGATTGCTTTGGCGCTGGGGCTGTTCCATTCCGCATCGCCCCGCATCCGTGCAATTTCATTGCCGTCGGTGTCAAGAATCAGGGTGATTGGCAAACCCAGAACGGCCATTTCGCGGGCCAGTTTTTGCTTTGGGTCCAGATAAAGGGGCAGGTTGTCGACACCGATGTCGTCAAAGAACTTGCGCATGCCGGGAACCGAATTTCGCCCCGTTGCGATAGTGACCACTTCGAAGGCGTCGCCGCCGAATTCGGCCTGCAATTCGGACAACATCGGCATTTCTTTGCGGCACGGCGCGCACCATGTGGCCCAGAAGTTTAGCAAGACGGTTTTGCCTTGGAAGCCGGCCAGCGTGAATTCCCCGCCGTCGGGATCGGTAAAGAGGCTGTCAGAGACAGGGCGCGGTTCCGAAAAGCTTAGTTTTTTCATTGTGCCTTCACGCAGGGCTTCGATCTCGGCGGTGTCGGCCACGGCGACATTTGCAGCGAGCGCAAGGCCCGTGTAGAGGACGGCAAAGAATAAACGCATTAAACTCCCTTTCGGAGAAACCATGACAAACGACGCGAACAAGATGTGGGGCGGCCGCTTTGCCGCTGGACCGGATGCGATCATGGAGGCGATTAACGCCTCAATCGGCTTCGACCAACGACTTGCGCGGCAGGATATCCAAGGTTCGCGTGCCCATGCCGCAATGTTGGCAGCGACAGGCATATTGACGAATAGCGATGCCGAAGCGATCCGGGAAGGCCTGCTCACGGTCTTGTCAGAGATTGAAACGGGCGAGTTTGCGTTTTCCACGGCGCTGGAAGACATTCACATGAACGTGGAAGCGCGTCTGAAAGAGCTGATTGGTGAACCCGCAGGGCGTTTGCACACAGGCCGCAGCCGAAATGATCAGGTGGCGACAGATTTCCGGCTTTGGGTGCGGGATCAATGTGACGCGGCCCATTCGGGGCTTCGGGCATTGCAAATCGCGTTGTTGAACCAAGCTGAGGCCGGTGCGGATTGGGTGATGCCGGGTTTCACTCATTTGCAAACCGCGCAGCCTGTCACATGGGGTCATCACATGATGGCCTATGTCGAGATGTTGGGCCGTGATGCGTCGCGTTTTGCAGATGCGCGGGCCCGGATGAATGAATGTCCGCTTGGGGCAGCAGCGCTTGCTGGTACCTCGTTCCCGATTGACCGTGATGCAACAGCCCAAGCCTTGGGTTTTGACCGGCCCATGGCCAATTCGCTGGACGCGGTGGCCGACCGTGACTTTGCGTTGGAGTTTCTGGCGGCCAGTTCGATTACAGCCATGCACCTGAGCCGATTGGCCGAGGAATTGGTGATTTGGTCTAGCGCGCAATTCCGGTTTGTCACCATGTCTGACCGGTTTTCCACCGGATCGTCGATCATGCCGCAAAAGAAAAACCCGGATGCCGCTGAACTGGTTCGCGCCAAGATCGGGCGTATTCTGGGGGCTACCGTTGGTCTATTTACCGTTATGAAAGGTCTTCCACTGGCCTATTCCAAGGACATGCAGGAAGACAAACAACAGGTCTTTGATGCCGCTGACAGCCTGATGCTGAGCTTGGCGGCCATGGAAGGTATGGTTGCTGACATGAGTGCGAACCCTGACGCCTTACGTGTTGCGGCCGCGTCGGGGTTTTCGACAGCAACCGATCTGGCGGATTGGCTGGTGCGCGAAGCAGGGCTGCCGTTTCGTGATGCGCATCATGTCACGGGAACCCTTGTGGCTTTGGCCGAAAGCACAGGCGTTGACTTGCCTGACTTGTCGCTGGACCAGATGATGTCCGCTCATCCGGCGATCACCGATGCGGTGTTTGGTGTTCTTGGAGTGGACAATTCGGTCAAAAGCCGCACATCTTACGGCGGCACGTCACCCGATCAGGTGCGCAGTCAGATTGCTTTCTGGAAGGAACGGCTTGGATGAAATGGATCGCGGCTCTTGCCCTTACAATGACCACAGGGTGCGAAAATCCGTCAGTTGGGATCGGAACCTCAATCGGAGTGGGCGGGGCCAGCGTTACACCTGTGGTTGCGGGCAGCATCGGCGGCGTCGGCGTGGCGGTGAGCCCATGAAACTATTTAAGATCTTTGCTTTTGTCAGCCTTGCCGCTTGTGGTGCGGATGGTGATCCCGTGCCAAAGGGCGAAACGGGTGTCCATGTGTCGGGCGCCGTCACGATTGGTGTTGGTGGGTCGTTCTAGTGAGCCCCCTTCGGGTTTTTTATCTTGCCTTGGCCATCTGGGGCGCGATCCATCCGATGTTCTATTTTATCAGCTTTATGCGCACGCAAGGCACCGGGTTGTCCGGTCTGATTGATGCCTGGTACGTCAATGCTTCGACCCATGGATTGGTTTGGGATCTTACAATCGCCGCCATTGCACTATCGGTTTGGGTTATTGCGGAAACCTGGGTCCGTAAAAACTGGTTGGCACTCATTGCGATTCCGGCCACGTTTTGCATCGGTGTCAGTTGTGGATTGCCGCTATATTTGTTTTTGCGAACCCGTAACCCAGATTGAGGTCAATTGAGCGCCTTCGGCGCACGCGATTCTGTGCCGCCGAGTTCCATTCGCTGAACGTTTATCGATTGTTGCGCCACTGGCAGGGTCTGATATGACCCGAATTCGAACGCTCCGAAGGACGCAACAATGGATCATTTTTTGTACCAGAACGGCATTCTTCATGCCGAAGATGTGCCCGTGCCGGATATCGCGGCCGAGGTAGGCACGCCGTTCTATGTCTATTCGTCAGCAACACTGGAACGGCATTACAAGCTTTTCGACGAAGCGCTTGAGGGCCTCGATCATCTGATTTGCTATGCGATGAAGGCCAATTCTAACCAAGCGGTCTTGTCGCTGATGGCGCGGCTTGGGTCTGGCGTGGACGTTGTTTCAGGTGGGGAATACCGCCGTGCCATTGCCGCGGGGTTCCCCGGTGACCGCATCGTGTTTTCCGGCGTGGGCAAGACGCGTGCGGAAATGATGTTGGCCCTGCAAGGGGGTATTCGGCAGTTCAATGTTGAGAGCGAACCGGAGATGCGTGCGCTGTCTGGTGTTGCCCAAAGTCTTGGGACGCGCGCACCGATCACAATTCGTGTCAATCCTGATGTGGATGCCAAAACCCACGAAAAGATCGCGACCGGCAAGGCTGAGAACAAATTTGGCATTCCGATCAGTCGGGCACGCGACGTTTATGGTGAGGCGGCGATGCTGCCCGGGTTGGACGTGGTTGGCATTGATGTTCATATCGGGTCGCAACTGACGGATCTGGAACCGTTTGAGCAGGCCTATACCAAGGTGGCGGATCTGGCGCGCATCTTGCGCGAAGATGGCCATGATATTCGCCGTTTGGACCTTGGTGGTGGCCTTGGCATTCCTTACGAACGTTCAAATGACGCACCGCCGCTTCCTGTTGAATATGGCGAAGTGATCAAGCGAACCGTTGGTGATCTAGGCTGTGAGGTTGAAATCGAACCGGGGCGGTTAATTGCCGGGAACGCGGGTTTGTTAGTGTCGGATGTGATCTATGTAAAGTCCGGGGAAGACAGGGATTTTCTGATTCTGGATGCCGCGATGAATGATTTGATCCGCCCAGCCATGTACGGCGCATACCACGACATTGTGCCCATCGTTGAAGCCCCGGCCGGTGTCGCGTTGACGCCTTTTGATGTGGTTGGTCCGGTCTGCGAAACTGGCGATACGTTCACCAAGGGGCGAAGCTTGCCACCACTTGAGGCTGGTGACCTTGTCGCCTTCCGTTCAGCCGGTGCATATGGTGCGGTGATGGCGTCAGAATACAATTCGCGCCCGCTTATCCCCGAAGTTCTGGTCCATGGGCATCAATTTGCCGTCATTCGTCGCCGACCCACCTTTGACGAAATGATAAATCGCGATACCATCCCAGAGTGGCTTGAGAGCTAGGATTCTTAAGCTTTCGCATTAGATTGAGGTCCATGACCGACACGCGCGATCTTCCCTTTGAGGCTAAACAACGGCTGAAGTGGCCGATGCGTCTGACCTATGTCGGTATGCTGGCCGAGCAAATTGTTCGCGCCTTTTGGCCGCTTTGGACGGTGATCTTGTTTGCGGTTGCCGCTATCCTTTTGGGATTGCACGAAACATTGCCACTTGAAGCACTTTGGTCGATCAGCGTGATCGTTGTTTTGGCTGGCTTGGCCACCTTTGGCCTTGGGGTGCGGCGGTTTCAGTTGCCGCAGCGTGCCGATGCGTTGCTTCGGTTGGACGAAACCCTTCCAGGACGCCCGATTGCAACTTTGGCGGACGAACAAGCCATTGGAACCGGGGATTCTGCGTCTGAGGCGGTTTGGAACACCCATGTTCGTCGTATGGCCGAGCGACTTGATGCCGCCCGTGCGGTTGATCCTGATCTGACGCTGTCGAGCCGCGATCGCTATGGATTGCGCTATATGGGGCTTTTGGCCCTTGTGGTCGCGGTTCTATTTGGATCGTTGTTACGCGTGGCCACAGTTGCCGATGCCGTCACAGGACCCGGTCAAGGCCTTGCCGCCGGTCCATCATGGGAAGGGTGGGTTGAACCGCCGCTTTATACCGGAAAGCCCAGCATCTATTTGAACGATGTCGATCGGGCGACGCTTTCCGTACCTGAAGGAAGCCGGGTGACGTTGCGGTTTTACGGAGCTTTGGGCGATCTGAGTCTGTTCGAAACCGTTTCGGGGCGCACCGAAGATGTTCCGCCGGCGACGGATCCAACCCAAAGTTTTGACATCACACAAGACGGCGACATTCGCATTGATGGCGCAAATGGTCGGGAATGGAAGATTAACGCCGTTGAGGATGCGGCGCCCGAAATCGAGTTCGACGGGATCATTGCGCAAGGCGAGGGTGGCCGCATGGAAGCGCCCTTTGCCGCAAGCGATGACCATGGTGTTGTCGGTGGCCGGATCGAGATCACACTTGATCTTGGTGAAGTTGAACGCCGCTATGGACTGAGCGTTGACCCGGAACCGCGTGAGACCATCGTGCTGGACTTGCCGTTGACAATCTCGGGCGACAGGACAGATTTCACAGAAATGGTTGTGGATGATTTTTCTGAGCATCCATGGGCCAATCTGCCGATTTCGGCTGAGCTTTTTGCGCTGGACGATGCGGGCCAAGAAGGCATGTCGGCCCCGCAGTTTGCAGAGCTTCCCGGTCGGCGGTTCTTTGATCCGTTAGCAAAGGCAATCGTCGAAAGCCGTCGTGATCTGCTTTGGAACCGGATCAATGGTGCGCGCGTGGCGCAGGTTTTGCGCGCGGTCTCGCACCGGCCGGAATCGATTTTCCGCTCTGAAGTCGCCTACATGAAGCTTCGGTTTATCGTGCGCCGTCTGGAGACCCGCGTTTCAATCGACAAGCTGAACGACGAAACTGTGGCCGAGTTGTCAGAGGCGCTTTGGGATCTGGCGATTGAGATTGAAGAGGGCGATCTATCTGACGCGCTGGAGCGTTTGCGCCGTGCACAGGATCGTTTGGCCGAAGCCATCGAGAACGGTGCGACGGACAATGAAATTGCGCAGTTGATGGAAGAGCTGCGCGAGGCAATGCAGGACTATATGCAGCAGCTTGCCGAGCAACAGGGCGACCAGAACCAAGACATGGCCCAAGGCGAAATGCAGGAAATGACGGGCCAAGATCTGCAAGATATGCTGGACCGGTTGCAGGAGTTGATGGAACAGGGCCGGATGGCTGAGGCGGAACAGCTTTTGAACCAGCTTCGCCAGATGATGGAGAACATGCAGGTCACCCAAGGCCAGCAGGGTCAACAATCACCGGGCCAGCAAGCGATGGAAGATTTGGCCGAAACACTGCGCGAACAGCAGGGTTTGTCAGATGAGGCTTTCCGCGATTTACAGGAACAATTCGGCAATAGCCAAACTGGCGAAAGCGAACAAAATCAGGGTCGTCAGGGCCAGCAAGGTCAGGGCCAGCAACACGGTGGCAACGGCCAGCAGCCCGGCCAAAATCAGCAACAAGGTCAAAACCAACAACAAGGTCAGGGTCAGGGAAGCCTTGCGGATCGCCAGCAAGCGTTGCGCGATGAGTTGAACCGTCAGACCCAAAACATGCCCGGTGCTGGAACACCCGGTGGTGACGAAGCGCGTCGTTCGTTGGGGCGCGCCGGTGAAGCGATGGATCAGGCCGAAGAAGCCCTGCGAAACGAAGATTTTGCGGGTGCATTGGATAATCAGGCGGATGCCATTGAAGCATTGCGCGAAGGCATGCGCGATCTTGCCGAACAGATGGCCGAGCAGCAGCAACAGCAACAAGGCGGTCAGCAAGGCGAAGACGTTGGTCGCAACAACCAAAATGGCGGACGTGATCCTCTGGGCCGTGACACCGGCGAAAACGGCCGGATCGGGACGGATGAGCAATTGCTGCAAGGTGAAGATGTCTATCGCCGCGCGCGCGAATTGCTGGACGAAATTCGTCGGCGGTCAGGCGAGCAACAACGCCCGACCCAAGAGCTTGAGTATTTGAAAAGGCTGCTTGAGCGGTTCTAAACGTTGTGCCTAGGTCGCGTTGCCCAACAGCCCGTCAACCCAGTCGCGCACCGCGTTGGCACCATCTACGTAAGGCAACAAAGCCGCTTCGCTGCCCGGCAGGGATCGCGCGATTGCAGGAGCCTGAGCGTAAGCGATGATCATCACAATCGCCAAAAGCGTCATGAGCAAGAATCCGTAGCGAAACCCTTTTTGTTGTCGGGCAACGGCGTTTGGATCGGCTTTGGACCGTTTCTTCGTTGATTTTAGTGTGGAATTTATTTCGTCAATGTCCGGCAGCAAATCGCGCCGGGGGGTATCCGCGCCCGTATCTGAAACCACTTCGGCGCGACCGCCGGGATCGAGAAGTCGTGTGTGTCTATCTTTGACTTGGTTGTCTTGGGCAGGTTCATCTTCTTCGTTCAGATGCGCCATCCTTGCGCGCAATGCGCGCGATGGTGTCTGGCGCTTTCTAATCTCGGCTAGACCGAAATCGGTCTGCATTTCTATTGGTTCTGACGGCGGTGCGCGGCGTTGCGACAATTCGCGCTGGGCTTCCTCTTTCAGAATATCAACGTCGGCGGCATCCGCGGGGCGCCGCTGAGTTGGGGCGGCTGTGACGGCGGGCGTTGCTTCCGGTGCTGGGCGGTCGAAGAAACTGTCGTCTTCTTCGTCATCCTCGGAAGCTGCCGCAATGGCCATAGCCGCATGGCTGGGCGCGTCCTTTTCAGGTGTTGTTTCAGGTTCGGGCGAAGCGGCCACGTCGGGTTCTACATCCGCGCTTGGCGTCGGTTCTGCCAAGTTTTCGGGTGGGGGTGGCAGTTCAAACCACGTATGCCCACAGTTCGAACATTGTACGTCGCGCCCTTCGTCGGGCACCAACGACACATCAATTTCATACTGAGCGCTGCAATTCGGACAAATCAGCCGCATATCAATAAGTTCCTCGCCTCGATATCTGCGCCTATTCCGGCGTCGTATCACCTGCTTCGCACTAAGTTTAGCACTTCACAATGCGCCGGGGAAGCCCAGTGGCGTTGAACCTTCGCGCAGAAACGGGCAAAACCGCCTGAAGAGCAGAGGTGGCAACGTGATCGAGCTGGATAAAGTTGCGGTTAGTTTTGGCGATAGAACGCTGTTTAGCGATGTATCACTGATCCTTCCGCCAGGTAGTTTTCATTTTCTAACCGGCCCGTCAGGGTCAGGTAAAACAACGCTTATTCGCTTGTGTTCTATGGAGATGCAGCCAAATTCCGGGCAGGTTCAGCTGTTGGGAAAGACTGTATCAGGGCTTAGCCAGAATAACGTGTCAGCGATGCGCCAGCGCCTTGGCGTCGTGCACCAAGACAGCCGTTTCATTGATCACCTTAGCGTAGCAGAAAACGTGGCTTTGCCTGCGGCAGTCACAGGGAAAACCGGAAGACACACGGAATATCAGCTGGAAGAGCTGCTTGCGTGGGTCGGTTTGGCGGGGCAGGCGAAAAATTTACCACCAGAACTGTCTGGCGGGGAACGTCAGCGCGCAGCGCTTGCGCGAGCCGTCATGCTGTCGCCTGATGTGCTTTTGGCCGATGAACCAACAGGCAATGTTGATTGGGATATGTCGATACACATCCTTGAATTGCTGATTGAGCTGAACAAGCTTGGTAAAACCGTGTTGTGCGCGACCCACGATTTGAACCTTATCCGGCAGGCTAAGTCTCGTGTTTCGGCAAAGGTACTGCGTTTGCATGGTGGTGCCATCGAAATTGCGGGGGCCGGGTTATGAATCTGCGAAGTTTTTTATCCAGAGATGCGACGCTGAACCGGGTCGTACCCCCAAGCGGGTTCACAGCCATTCTGACGTTGGTGAGTTCTGGGGTGATGGCGTTCTTAGCCGTTTTCACATTGGCTTTGGCAATGGCCGCCGGCGATTTGGCATCAAATTGGGAAGCCGAACTGGCAGGCACTGCCACAGTTCGTATCACGGCATCCGACGATGTTCTTGAGGCGGAAACCGAGGCCGTTTTGACCGCTTTGTCGCAAACGCCCGGGGTGGTGTCTTCGCGCCGCCTGGACCTGTCTGAACAATTGGAACTGTTGGCACCTTGGTTTGGAACAGGTTTGCCGTTGGACGAACTACGTTTACCGGTTCTGATTGACATTATGGAAACTGCCGAAGGACCAGACCGCACTGGTTTGGAACAGCGACTGGCCGCCGAAGCACCGGGTGCCGTCTATGAATCCCATGGGCGTTGGCGCGCACCTTTGGTCGAAGCCGCTGGCCGGTTGCGAACCCTTGGATACTTTGCGTTGTTTCTGATCGCCGTGGTCACAGGCGTGATGATCACACTGGCGGCCTCCACATCGCTGGCGGCAAATGCACAGGTTGTCGATGTCTTGCGGCTGGTTGGGGCGAAAAACGGTTGGATCACCGGGGCTTTCGTCCTGCGGTTTACGGTTCGTGCGATTTTAGGCGCTTTCATTGGAACTCTTGTCGGCATCGTGGCCGTGGCTTTGATGCCCGGCGGTATCGAAACAGGTATATTGAGCGGCTTGGGCTTTCAGGGCGCTGAATGGATCTGGCCGGTGCTTGTGCCAATTATCGCTGGCGGAACTGCGGCAGGTGCTACTTTTCTTTCAGCGGGGCGCACGCTTAGGTCTGCTTTGTGATGGGTGCGGTTCAATGGGTTCGTTCGCTTTTGTTCAACGTCTCAATCTACGTGGTGATGTTGATCTATGCGATTGCGTTTTTCCCTTTCGCGCTCTTTAGCCGAGCTTGGGCGTTTCGGGCCTGTCATGCGTGGTGTGCCTTTGTCATTTGGGCGGCGCGCTGGATGGTTGGGTTGAAGACGGAAGTTCGGGGCACGCCCCCCAAAGGCGCGGTGGTGATCGCGGCGAAGCACCAGTCATTTCTTGATATCATCATGATCTATCACGCGGTTCCGCGCGGTAAATTCATTATGAAGCGAGAGCTTATGTGGGCGCCATTGCTTGGTCAATATGCGTTGCGGTTGGGGTGCGTTCCGGTCAATCGCGGCAAGCGGGGCGCTGCCATTGAGCAGATGAAGAAAGACGTCGAACGAGAATTTGCCGAGCCGGGACAGTTGATTATCTATCCTCAAGGTACGCGGGTCGCACCGGGGCACAAAAAGCCCTATAAGGTGGGTACGGGCGTTCTTTACGAACAACTGGGGCAACCTTGCGTTCCGGTGGCCGCGAACGTTGGGTACTTCTGGCCAAAACGCGGCATTCTGCGCAAGCCGGGCTTGGCGGTTGTTGAGTTTCTGGACCCTTTGGAACCAGGCCTGTCGGTATCCGAGTTCATGAAGACGCTGGAGGAGGCCGTTGAAACCAAATCCGATGCGCTTTTGGCGGAAGCAAAGGGCAACCATGAGCCGAATTGAAAGCATTGAAGTCCTAGAGGCGTTGTACGGAACGCCCAGCACGCCTTCGACCGTCAAGGTTACGGATTGGTTGCATCCGATCTATCGTCCATGGATTGAACAGTCGCGGTTCTGCGTTTTGACAACTGTTGGCCCAGAAGGCACGGACGGATCGCCGCGCGGCGACGATGGCCCGGTGGTTCAGATTGTCGATGAGAAAACTTTGGCCATGCCGGATTGGCGCGGGAACAATCGTGTGGATTCACTGCGCAATATCGTGCGCGATGGTCGTGTTTCGCTGATGTTTATGGTGCCTGGTTCGGTCAATGTGATGCGGATAAACGGAAATGCATACTTGTCTGTCGCCCCAGACGATTTGACCCGGTTCGACCGCAAAGGCACCAACCCGCGGTCCGTGATCATGATAAATATCGCCGAAGTCTATTTCCAATGTGCCCGCGCGATCCTGCGGGCGGGGCTATGGATTTCAGGTGATGAAAGCGCGGGTCTGCCCAGTACCGGCGATATGCTACAGGCTGTGTCCGAGGGCGAAATCGACGGCGAGAGGTACAACATTTCGTGGCCGGACCGCGCAAAGGCGACGATGTGGTGATCGACGACCCGAACGCGCGTGAGGCGGAATATTGGGCAACAAGTGGTCGGTCATGGATCGAACATGAAGCCTTTCAAGATCAGCTTTTACGGCCCGTTTCGGACGTTCTTTTAGGCCTAACAGGTTTTCAAGCGGGTCAACGGGTTCTGGACATTGGCTGTGGCACCGGTGCGCACGCTTTGGCCGTTTCTGAGGCCGTTGGGCCAACGGGTGAAGTTGTGGCGCTTGATATTTCTGAACCCTTGTTGAACCGCGCAGCAGAACGTTTCACAAAAGCCAGAGCGCGGGTGCACACGCTGTTGGGTGACGCACAGATTGCTGATTTGCCCAATGGCCATGATGTGGCGACGTCGCGTTTTGGGGTCATGTTCTTTGCCGACCCTGCGGCCGCTTTCGCGAACATCGCGCGGGCATTGCGCCCCGGCGGGCGCATGGTGTTTGCCGCATGGGCGCCGGTTGCAGCTAATCCGTGGTGGCGATTGCCGCTGAATATCGCAAAAGCGCGGCTCGGCTCTCCACCACCAACGCCCCCAAATGCGCCGGGGCCCATGGGTTTGGCTGATATCGGGTTTCTGGAAGGCCAGTTGATTGACGCAGGTTTCACAGAATTCGCTGTAACGCCGACCACGATCACATTGGGTTACATCGGCGGGCCAGCCGAGATGGCCGCGCTTAGCATTCGTATCGGACCGGCGGCGCGTTTAATCCGTCTGTTTGAAGCCCGGCAAGCGGATGTGGACGCAATCGAAGAAGATTTGGCCCGCGCCTATGAGGACTATGTCGATGACGGGGTATTCGCGATGCCAGCGACGTTGAACATTATCGATGTTCGTGTGCCATGAGCTTGCAGCCCGCCTCAACCGCACCCTATATAGACTGAAATAAAGAGGGCAGGCATGAATTATCTCGAGTTTGAAAAGCCACTGGCCGAAATTGAGGGCAAGGCGGAGGAACTGCGCGCGATGGCGCGGGCAAATTCCGAAATGGATATCGAGAAAGAGGCGTCTGCGCTGGATAAGAAAGCGCAACAGCTTCTGGCTGACCTTTACAAAGACCTGTCGGCTTGGCGGAAATGCCAGGTGGCGCGGCACCCGGATCGGCCCCATTGTGGCGATTATATCGAAGCCTTGTTTTCGGAATACACGCCTTTGGCAGGCGACCGGAATTTTGCCGATGATCAGGCTGTGATGGGAGGATTAGCGCGCCTAAACGACCGGCCTGTGATGGTCATCGGTCACGAAAAGGGTAGCGACACACAATCCCGGATTGAACGAAATTTTGGCATGGCGCGCCCGGAAGGGTATCGCAAAGCCATCCGTCTGATGGATTTGGCCGACCGGTTTAATGTCCCCGTTGTCACGCTGATCGACACGCCGGGCGCTTATCCCGGCAAGGGGGCCGAGGAACGCGGTCAATCTGAAGCCATCGCGCGATCAACCGAAAAGTGTCTGCGCCTTGGAGTGCCTTTGGTGAGCGTTGTGATCGGTGAGGGCGGTTCTGGCGGGGCTGTGGCTTTTGCAACCGCGAACCGGGTCGCGATGTTGGAACATTCGATTTATTCGGTGATTTCACCCGAGGGCTGTGCATCCATCCTTTGGAAAGACGCCGAGAAAATGCGCGAGGCGGCGGAGGCGTTACGTCTGACGGCGCAGGATTTGCACCGGTTGAATGTGATCGACCGGATTATTGCGGAACCTTTGGGTGGAGCCCAGCGCGACGGCCAGACAACGATGAAATCTGTGGGGCATTGCATTGACGACGTTCTGAACCAATTGTCCGGGATGTCGCGCGAAGAGATCATCCAAGATCGCCGCGAGAAGTTCCTTGCTATCGGTGATTCCGGGCTGGCCGCTTAACGTGATTGTGCGCCTTTTGGCGCGCACTTTCGTCTCGTCGGCGGCCCTTGGGGCCTTCTTCTCGGGATTGGCGCTTAGCTTTCCTTCAGGATTTTTTGCATCTTTTCGCTCAATTCGTTATACCATGTACTGCGGATTTCTTTGATGCGGGCCATGTAGGGTTCATTTTCCGTGGGTGGGATGACCGGATCGTGAAGGTCGGCTACTTCAATCATCGAACGTCGGTCCATTTCATTGAACGCTTCGACCAGTTTTTCAGATTTGTCGCGCGGGATGTCCATGCCTTCAAGGGCTGAGCGGCCAATCCTGAGTGCGCTGTCATAGGTTTCGCGGATGATATCGCGGCACCCCACGGCCCAGAGTTCATAGACGTGATGACGGTTGCGTGCTGCTGCAATGATATGCAGATCGGGGTAGGTTTCGTAAGCGTATTTGGCGAGAGCCGTGATTTTCTCTCGACTATCGATGCAAATGATCAAGACTTTTGCGCGTTCGATTCCGGCAGCGACCAACAAATCGGGGCGGGTCGCGTCGCCGTAATACACGCGCGCGCCGAATTTTCGCAAGTTATCGATTTGGTTGGAATCATAGTCAATCACTGTCGTTTTGTAACCCGCCGCAAGCAAAATGCGATCGACCACGGTACCAATCCGACCATAGCCGGCAATGATGACTTCGCCTGGTTCATCAATGATGTCTTCTTCGCGAAACTCGTCTTTGATGTACTTTGGGGAAATGACTTGATCATAAAGAATGAAAAGCGCCGGCGTCAGCAACATCGAAAGTGCGATTACCAGGAGCAATTGGTCGGCGATGGACTGAGGTAGCACGGCATTCCCGGCAGTGAATGTAAGCAGCACGAAACCAAATTCACCAGCTTGGGCGAGGCTTAAAGTCAAGAGCCAACGATCGGTGCCACGCAACCCGAAAATCGTACCCAACAGGAACAGGACAGCTCCTTTTAGGAAAATCAGCCCGAGGGTAAGAGCGAGGGTGATCGCTAGGCTGTTCCACAAAAGCGCGAAATTGATGCCTGCACCCACCGTGATGAAAAAGACACCCAGAAGAAGGCCACGGAAGGGATCAATATCGCTTTCCAGTTCGTGTCGATATTCGCTGTTGGCGAGAACGACGCCAGCAATAAATGTGCCAAGCGCCGGTGAGAGTCCGACTAGCGACATTAGGAGCGCGATGCCGACGATCATTGAAAGGGCAGTGGCCACAAACAATTCACGCAAACCCGCGATTGCAATATAGCGAAATGCGGGACGGGTTAGATAGTTGCCTGCAAGTATGACAAACCCGATAGCACCGAGCGTAACAAGTGCCGCTTGCCAGCCCGTCAATCCTTCTACCAAGCTCATCGAGCTGCCGTGATCATCCCCAGAATCATCCGTACCGTGATCTGCACTTTGTGCCACTTCGGTGCCGTGGGTGTCGGCTGCGACGCTAACATCCATCAGTTCGGGCATGGCCAACAAGGGGATTAGGGCCAAAATCGGGATAACAGCGACGTCTTGTGTTAACAGAACCGAGAAACTGCGCTCTCCGCCAGGGCTTTTCATCAAACCCTTTTCATTCAGTGTTTGGAGAACGATGGCGGTGGATGACAGGGCCAGAACAAGCCCGATGGCTAGCGCGATGGTCCAAGATTGGCCAAACAACATGGCGGCTCCCATGATGGCCCCTGTCGTTAGAATGATCTGGCCGCCTCCAAGTCCTGCCAATTGGGCACGCATGTTCCAAAGTTGTCGGGGTTCCAGTTCCAGCCCGACCAAGAACAACATCATGACGACGCCGAATTCTGCAAAGTGCTGGATTGATACGACATCCACATGAAGCAGGGCCAGAACCGGAGAGATGACAATGCCAGCAATCAGATAGCCCAAGACCGATCCCAGCCCCAGTTTTGAAGCAATCGGGACGGAAACGACGCCAGCGATCAGAAATATAAACGCGAGAAGTAGAAAATCCGTCATGTCTGATCCCCAGATGTTGCAGGGGCCACCATTCCGTGAAGTTTTCACTTGCGCAATGTAAATCGAAACCTATCGTCGTAGGAAAATTGCCAAAAAAAACACCAAGGGAGGAACTTTATGACCACAGTCTCAATGACGGTGAATGGCAAGGCTGTTTCGGCCGATGTCGAAGACCGCACGCTATTGGTTGACTACATTCGCGAACATTTACGCCTGACTGGCACGCATGTCGGATGTGACACGTCCCAATGTGGTGCTTGTGTTGTGCATGTGGACGGCAAGGCGATGAAAGCCTGTACCATGCTGGCTGTGACTGCTGACGGCGCGGATGTCACCACCATCGAAGGCGTGGCCAATGGCGATCTGCACCCGATGCAGAAGGCGTTCAATGACAACCATGGTCTTCAGTGCGGGTTTTGCACGCCGGGCATGATCATGTCGGGTATCGACATGGTGAACCGCTATAAAGCCGATGGAAAAACGCTGGACGAAACCGCTATCCGTCACGAGCTGGAAGGCAACATTTGCCGCTGCACCGGTTACCACAACATCGTGAAATCCATCCAACAAGCCGCTGGCGAAATGTAAGGGAGATCGGAGATGAGCGAAGGTATTGGAGCCCCGGTCAAGCGCAAGGAAGACAAGCGTTTCACCACTGGAAAAGGCAAATACACCGACGACATACGCATGGAAAATCAGGCCTATGCCGCTTTTGTGCGGTCGCCACACGCCCATGCGAAAGTGACGAACATTGATACGTCAGCAGCCGAAGCCATGGACGGCGTGGTTGCGGTTTTGAACGGCGCGGAATTGACCGGCGACGGCATCGGAAACATCATCTGCGGCTGGGCCATTTCCTCGAAAGACGGCAGCCCGATGAACATGGGTGCATGGTCGGCGCTGGCCACAGACACGGTTCGTTATACCGGCGATGCGGTGGCGGTTGTGATCGCCGACAGCAAAGCGCAGGCACGTGCCGCTGCCGAAGTGGTCAACGTGTCTTACGATGTTCTTCCCGTTGCAGCCAATATCGAGGCTGCCATTGCCAGTGGTGCCCCGCAAATCCACGAAAACGCCCCGGGTAACGTGATCTATGATTGGGAAATCGGTGAAAAAGATGCCACCGATGCTGCTATCGCAGGTGCGGCGCACGTCACCGAGATGGACATCACCAACAATCGGCTGGCTCCTAACCCCATGGAGACCCGCGCGGCCATTGCGACATTTGACGAAAGTGACGACCACTACACCTTATATACCACCAGCCAGAACCCGCATGTGGCGCGGCTGGTGCTGTCGGCCTTTTATGCGGTCGCACCCGAGAATAAGCTTCGCGTTATTGCGCCCGATGTGGGCGGTGGATTTGGATCGAAAATCTATATCTACCCCGAAGAGATCGTCTGCCTTTGGGCGTCGATGAAAACCAAGCGTTCGATCAAGTGGACGTCGGATCGTTCCGAAGCCTTTCTGACCGACGCCCATGGTCGCGATCATATCACCAAGGCCAAAATGGGCTTTGATGCAGATGGCAAGATCGTCGGTTTCAAGGTGTCGACCAAGGCGAACTTTGGCGCTTATATGTCGTTGTTTTCCTCGGCCGTACCCACGTACCTTTACGCGACATTGTTGTCGGGCACCTATAATATCCCGAACATCTATTGCGAGGTGCTGGCGGTCTATTCCAACACCAATCCCGTTGATGCCTATCGCGGCGCTGGTCGCCCCGAAGCGTCCTATGTTGTCGAACGAATGGTCGAAACGGCTGCCCGCGAAATGGGCAAAGACCCCGCCGAATTGCGCCGTCAGAACTTTGTCCGAGAGTTTCCGCATCAGACGCCGGTTATCATGAATTACGATTCCGGTGATTTCGAAGGTAACTTGGATCAGGCAATGGCCGCCGCAGATTGGAACGGTTTTTCAGCTCGGAAAGCTGAGGCCGCGGCGCGCGGCAAAATGCGCGGTATCGGTATGGCGTGTTATATCGAAGCTTGCGGCATTGCTCCGTCGGCTGCCGTCGGATCGCTTGGTGCAGGTGTTGGTCTGTGGGAAAGCGCCGAAGTTCGCGTGAACCCCGTTGGCACCATCGAAGTGCTAACCGGATCACACAGCCACGGTCAGGGTCACGAAACCACATTCGCCCAAGTCGTCGCCGAACGTTTCGGCGTCCCGTTGGACAGCATCAACATCGTCCACGGCGACACAGATAAGGTGCAATTCGGTATGGGCACTTATGGGTCTCGTTCCGGCCCTGTTGGATTGTCGGCCATCGTTAAGGCCTGTGACAAGGTCGAAGTGAAAGTCCGCAAGATCGCGGCGCATTTGCTTGAATGCAACGAAGACGAGCTGACCATCGGCGACAGTCAGGTGAAGGTCGAAGGGACCAACAAGGCCCTTGGTTGGCACGAGGTCGGATTGGCGGCCTATACCGCGCATAACCTACCCGCGGATATGGAACCGGGTTTGAAGGAAGGGGCGTTCTACGACCCCGAAAACTTCACCTTCCCAATGGGTTGTTTCATTGCCGAAGTTGAAGTTGATCCTGAAACAGGCACCACCGAGATCATCAAATTTGTGGCCTCGGACGACTTTGGCGTGATCATCAACCCGATGATTGTCGAAGGTCAGGTGCATGGCGGCATCGCGCAAGGCATCGGTCAGGCTATGTTGGAGGAAGTCATTTATGACGACAACGGCCAGCAGCTTTCAGGAAGCTATATGGATTACACCATGCCGCGCGCTGATGATCTGCCAAGTTTCGTGGTTGAACACCACAACACACGTTGCACGACAAACCCACTTGGAATTAAAGGCTGCGGTGAAGCGGGTGCTATCGGCACGCCACCTGCAATTATCAACGCCATCACGGATGCCATCGGGGACAATAGCCTCAGCATGCCTGCGACACCGTCGAAAGTCTGGGCGCTGATCCAGTCGTCCGGCGCAAAAATCGCAGCAGAATAAGGAGAGAGACGGATGCACAACACAAAATACCACAAGGCGGGTTCTGCCGCCGATGCCGCATCGCTCCTGTCTGGTGCCGATGACGGAACTGTTTTGGCCGGTGGGCAAACGCTGATCCCAACGATGAAAGCCCGGCTTGCTGCACCTTCCGATCTGGTCGATGTTTCATGTGCGTCTGACATGCGCGGGATATCGGTTTCGGGCAATACTGTTACCATCGGGGCCGCCATGACCCACGCCGAAGTCGCGGGGAGTTCAGAGGTTCGGGCGATTTGCCCGGCGATCTGTGATTTGGCATCGAACATCGGTGATCCGGCGGTTCGTAATCGCGGTACGCTCGGTGGTTCGGTTGCTAACAACGATCCGGCGGCTGACTATCCGGCGGCGATGTTGGCGCTTGGGGCGACGATCAAAACGAATACGCGCGACATTGCAGCGGATGACTTTTTCACTGGTATGTTCGACACAGCATTGGACGAAGGCGAGATCATCACGTCCGTCAGTTTTACGGCACCATCCAAGGGTGCCTATGCTAAGTTCCCGAACCCGGCGTCGCGTTATGCGATGTGCGGCGTCTTTGTTGCCTCAACCGATGCAGGTGTTCGCGTGGCGGTGACGGGCGCTGGCTCGGACGGTGTATTCCGCGCGGGCGACATGGAAGCGGCTTTGGGAAGCGATTTCTCGGCCAGCGCGTTGGATGGTGCCACAGTGGATGCAGGCGACATGTTGTCTGATCTTCACGGAGACGGCGTCTATCGTGCGAACCTGGTTAAGGTGATGGCCAAACGCGCGGTTACAGCGGCCGGTTAGGCAGACGCTTGGCTGGTCAAGGTCGTCACGAACAGTAACGAATTGAAAAGGGGCATTTTGGCGCCCCTTTTTCCTGAATCGCCGCTGTGGTGATCAGCACTGCGGCGGTTCGCCAAAGTTTTTTTCCATTCCAGCTGCATCGCGTATCGTCCAGTGGGCGATAAGAAACTGATACCGGCGCTCTACTTCGTCTGTGTCTTCGCCCAAAAGGCGTGTGCGCCATGTTCCCCGCGCGCGCAGAGGATAACGAACGTGCATGGGCAACGGCATGGGGCGATTTTTAGCCAGAGCGTTTTTTGTCTGCCGTTTCAAGGTTTGGTCAAGTTCGACCTCAAGCGGCCCGGTTTCCCGCCGCCGTCGTCCCGGGAACACCACTTCGATTTCAACCTCTTTCAGATAGCCAACGCACAGCAGATCGCCCCGCGTTGTTGTGCGCCGCATTGGGGAAACATCAATGCGCACGTCAACGACACCGGACTTAAATAGCCCAATGTCTTCTTCAATGGCGGAATACGGCGCTTCCGAGGTTCGACGGTCGTGCATTTTTGGGTTCCGAAAGTCTCGTCGCTTTCGATAACGTGAGAATCCTAAGAAAGCCCAAAAATTAGCCGTTGATAAGCTCGGACTGACGCACGATCACTTCGGCTTGACGCACGCTGGCGATATCAACCAAACGTCCTTTGTAGACCGCTGCGCCCGATCCGGTTTTCTGCGCGTCTTCCATTGCTGCGAGGATCTCGCGCGCCTCGGCTAAGGCCGCGTCAGACGGTGTAAAGACCTCATTCGCCAAGGTGATTTGTTTGGGGTGAATGGCCCATTTGCCGACCATGCCAAGTGTTGCGGATCGAAGCGCTTGGGCGCGAAACCCTTCGTCGTCGGAAAAGTCGCCGAATGGCCCGTCTACCGGCAGAACTCCATGGGTTCGGCAGGCAGCTACGATTGCCGTTTGCGCCCAATGCCATGGATCAGACCAGTATTTCTGACCTTCGCGGTACAAGTAATAGTTTTCTTGCGTGCCACCGATGCCCGTTGTTTGCATTCCCATCGAGGCTGCGAAGTCTGCGGCACCCAAGCTCATCGCGACCATGCGCGGCGAGCTTGCGGCGATTTCCTCGACATGGGCGATGCCAGCGGCAGTTTCGATAATCACTTCGATGTTGATCGGTTTCTTGCGGCCTTTGGCGGATTCAATTCCGGTGACAAGGGCATCGACCGCATAGACGTCTGCTGCGCAGCCGACTTTTGGAATCATAATCTGGTCGATCCGGTCGCCACAATTTTCCAACACATCGACGACGTCGCGATACCAATAAGGCGTGTCCAACCCGTTGATCCGCACGGAAAGAGTTTTGGTCCCCCAATCCACATCACCCACGGCCTGGATGATGTTTTTGCGGGCGTCCAGCTTGTCGTCGGGCGCGACGGCATCCTCCAGATCAAGGTTAATGACATCCGCCGCTGATGCCGCCATTTTCTCAAAGATTGATGGGCGGGAGCCGGGGCCGAACAATTGGCAACGATTGGGCCGGGCAGGGGCGGCAGGCTGGAGTCGGAAGCTCATGTCTGGGTAACTTTCTTTCGCTGGACGACGAGTTTGAAGTATTATGTTGCGTTGCAGCATGCAAGGCATTTGCGCCGCAGTAATGCCGGGAATTGCGGCTTGCAAGATTCCGCGCGAAATTGCTGAAAAATTCCGTTATCTTGCGGCGTATGGTCTGATATGCGCCAGAAACCGTAAGATCTTTCCCAGAATATGGAGAAAATCGCGCGAAACAGAAGGGGATGAAAATGATTCGTACGCCGTATTTGCTTTTTCTAGGAGATGCACCGGATCAGCTGGCCGCCAAAGTTGCACAAGGCATTGCCGACTGGAATCCAGAAAATGTTGTTGGACAGTTTCGGATGCCCGGCTGTCAGGCAGATGTCGGCGTAGCGGATATGACCTTGCAGGATGCTTACAACAAAGGTGCACGAACGCTTGTTGTTGGGGTCGCGAACCGGGGTGGCATGATCTCGGAAGCGTGGCTGGCGGTTTTGGCTGAGGCGATGGAAATCGGCTTTGATCTGGCCAGCGGGCTGCACAGTTTGTTGCGCGACGAAGACGTCTTGAAGGCCACGTCGGCACGATCCGGGGCCACGTTGCACGATGTTCGTGTGCCAAGTGTCGCTTATCCGATCGCGGATGGTAAGAAACGGTCCGGCAAACGGTGCTTGGCGATTGGAACGGATTGTTCGGTTGGCAAGATGTATACCGGGCTTGCAATGAACGCTGAAATGGAGAAGCGCGGGTTGAAATCAACGTTCCGGCCGACGGGGCAGACGGGTATTTTGATCACCGGCAAGGGTGTGCCTTTGGACGCAGTCGTGGCTGATTTCATGGCGGGTGCGGTTGAATGGTTGACACCCGACAATGATGCGGATCATTGGGACCATATCGAGGGCCAGGGGAGCCTGTTTCATGTGTCTTTTTCCGGCGTAACCATGGCATTGATCCACGGTGGGCAACCTGACGCGATCATTTTGGCCCATGAACCGACCCGGACGCATATGCGGGGTCTGCCGGATTACGACCTGCCATCATTGGAAGCCCTGCGGGACATGGTGTTGCCGATTGCAAGAATAGCGAACCCAAACGTGTTGGTCGCAGGCATTTCCGTTAACACCAAAGCGCTTGGGGATGATGAGGCAGCAACGCATTGTAAAGAGATCGAAGCCCAGATGAGCTTGCCCACGGTCGATCCTTTCCGGCATGGTGCGGGACGGCTGGTTGATGCGCTTCAGGCAATTTGATGGGCGTTTTTACCGGATGGAATTGTCAGATTTAGAAAGGCTCAAGTGGCCATGGTGCAACTAATCTCGAAGTTCGAGACCTTTCGGCTGGCTGAGACATTTACGATTGCGCGCGGGTCTAAGGATGCCGCCGAAGTGGTGACGGTTCTGGCCGAAGCGGAAGGTGTACGGGGCTGGGGCGAATGCGTGCCCTATGCGCGTTATGGCGAGACAATGGAGAGCGTTGCGACTGAAGTTGCATCGGTTCCTCAAGGTGTGGACCGGCTGTCCTTGGCAGGCCTTCTACCTGCTGGTGCTGCACGAAATGCGGTTGATTGTGCGCTTTGGGACTTAGAGGCGAAGACCGCCGGAAAGCGGGTTTGGGACCTGGCGGGATTGGCGCGCCCTGCCGCTGAGATCACGGCCTTTACGCTTTCTTTGGGGACGCCTGAGAGCATGGCCAAGGCTGCGGCGAAGCACAGCCATCGCCCTTTGCTAAAGATCAAGTTGGGTGGTGAAGATGACATGGCACGGCTTGAGGCGGTGCGGTCGGGCGCACCCAAGACCCGGATTATCGTTGATGCAAACGAAGGCTGGAGCGTTGATTTATACACCGAACTGGCACCGCATTTGGTCCGGCTGGGCGTGACGCTGGTCGAACAGCCACTGCCAGCAGATGACGATGGGATGTTGGCCGAGATCGAACGCCCCTTGCCGGTGTGTGCTGACGAATCCTGCCATGATCGCGCATCCTTGCCAGCCCTTTCGGGCAAGTATGACGTGGTGAACATCAAGCTCGACAAAACCGGTGGTCTGACCGAAGCCATTGCCTTGCGGGACGCGGCACTTGCTCAAGGATTTGATGTGATGGTGGGATGTATGGTCGGTACGTCGCTTGCCATGGCGCCTGCCGTTTTGGTCGCGCAGGGTGCGGCAGTTGTTGATCTTGACGGCCCGCTTCTTCTGGCCGAAGACCGGGACCACGCTTTGAAATATGATGGAGACGGCGTTCATCCGCCAGTTTCCGAACTTTGGGGATGAACATGAGCCGCATTGTCTATGTGAATGGAACTTATGTGCCGGAAGAAGAGGCGCATATTTCGGTCTTTGATCGCGGGTTTCTATTTGCGGATGGCGTCTATGAGGTAACCAGCGTTCTGGACGGTAAGTTGATTGATTTTGATGGCCATGCAGTGCGACTTGAACGGTCGTTGGGTGAGCTTGATATGGCCCAACCCGTGACCAAAGACGCATTGTTAGAGATCCATCGCGAGTTGGTGCGGCGCAATGATCTGACCGAAGGGATGATCTATTTGCAGGTCACGCGCGGGGCGGATGCGGACAGGGATTTCGCCTTCCCGGATCCAGATAAAGTACCGTCAACACTGGTTCTTTTCACACAGGCCAAGGCGATTTCTAAGTCTGCGGCCGCAGAGATTGGATTGAAAGTGATCTCGATCGACGACATTCGCTGGGGGCGTCGCGATATCAAAACGGTGCAACTTCTTTATCCGTCGATGGGCAAGATGATGGCCAAGGCTGCAGGTAAAGATGACGCTTGGATGATCGAAGATGGCCAGGTGACCGAAGGGACGTCGAACAACGCATATATTGTGAAAGACGGCACCATCATCACACGGCATTTGGGTAATGAGATTTTGCACGGTATCACGCGTAAGGCGGTTCTGAAATTCGCACGGGAAGCGCAGATGAAGGTCGAAGAACGTGCATTCACCATCGATGAAGCCAAGGCTGCGGACGAAGCGTTTATCACGTCGGCATCGACATTCGTGATGCCTGTCGTCGAAATCGACGACGTCTCGGTCGGAGCGGGAACGCCAGGACCAGTGGCGCAACGCTTGCGGGAAATCTATCTGGCCGAAAGCATGGCCGCCGCTCAGTAACTTAAAATTGCAGATACTTCGACTGCGAAAATTAGTACTACGGCAAGCACAGTTAAATATCGTGCGTGGGCACTCAAGGCCCAAAAAGCATGCTTCTGGAAGACGTTCTCTCAAACTTTCCAATTGTCACGGCGGATGCCGTAGTCATCGGTTATCGACCGTCTAACGCTGCAACTTGGGAGATCGTATGGGTGAACGATGCGTTCTGCGCCATGTTCAAAGTTGATCAACTGGATGCGCTGGGTCGCCACCCGGAGGATATCCATCACCCAGACTATCTGATGGATTTTAAAGATCGCATCGAGGAAATGAAGGCGGCAGGCCGTACACATCTGAATGTCGGGTCTCGGTGTGTGTGTGATGACGGTACAGAATTCTGGGCAAGCGTATCGCTGTTCATCATCTGGGATGAAGAGGGCAAAGGTCGTCACTGTGTATTAAACATCCGCGATATCAATGATTTGAAGGATCGTGAACAAGCTGCCGAACTGGCGTTGATAGAGAACGAACAACTTTTGTTTAAAGTTGAAGCAGCGCAAACCCGGCTGATCTCGGCTATTGAAACGTCGAACGATCCTTTCGCAATCTATGATGCCCGAAACAAGCTGCTGATCTGGAATCCGGCCTATGCAGAAACGTTAACCGACGACCCAAGTGAGCTGAAGAAAGGTATGAAGCTGAATTCTGTTTTGCGTCTTGGTGCCGAAAACGGACGCTTTCCGGATGCTGAAGGGCGTATTGATGAATGGATCGAAAGAAGCCTGAAGGTTTGGAATGATCCGGACATGAACGAATTCCAAGTTCGGATGAACGGGAGGGTGTACAAAGTAGTTTTAGCCCATGCGGCAAACGGTGACCGGGTGCTTTTGCAGACTGACATTTCTGAATTTCTGAGCCAGCAACGCGAGCTAAAGCGTTATGCGGAACGACTTGAGCATTCCAATCAGGAGTTCAGTTATCAGGCGTTCCACGATGAGCTGACCGGTTTGGGAAACCGTCGATATCTGAACATGAAACTCGAAGAACTCACAGATGCACGTGAAAGCAATGGCGGCGAGATTGCGACGCTTCATGTAGATTTGGATCGCTTCAAGCAGGTGAACGATACCATGGGGCATGCGGCAGGCGATCATGTTCTTGAGGTCGTGTCTGAACGCCTGCGGCGCGTGTTGCGGAACACTGATATTGTGGCGCGTACCGGCGGGGATGAATTCGTTATCTTGCTGGCCTGCAATATCGATTCGGATGACCCCGAAAAAGTTGGTGCCCGTCTGATCGAAGAAATGGCGAAGCCGGTTACCTTCGAAGGCCGCCCGTGTGATTTTGGGGCAAGCGTCGGAATCGCCCGCACGCCGCTGATCGAAACCGATGAATTGTTAACCAGTTCGGATATCGCACTTTATAAGGCCAAAAGCGCCGGTCGGGGTCGCGTTGGAATTTTTGATAGTTCTGATCTGGAACAACTGCGCGCCGTGAAGAACCTGGGCGCCGATATTCTACGCGGTCTTGAGAACGGTGAATTCTTGCCAGTCTATCTGCCAGAAATTGATCCGGAAACTGGACAAGTGATAAGTCTTTCGGTGTCTGCGAACTGGCAGCATCCCGAGCGTGGGTTGCTGAACGCGAGTGAATTCCTGGAATCCGCAGATGATATCCAAATGCGTGGACAAATTGACAAATCCATCTTCGACCGGGCGACGTCGGAATGTCGGGGCGTTTTTGAACCGGACGCGACGCCCAATCTGTCTTTCAGCGTTAGCCATGCCCGGTTTGTCGACGAAACTCTGGCTGGCGATATCGCGGCGCAGAAGTTGCTTTCCGGAATAAGCCTTGAGCTGGTCGAAACGGTTTTCTTGGAAGACGAAACAGTCGCTTTTTTGCGCAGCATCGAAAACCTGCGCCAAGCTGGTGCCGGTTTCGTCGTCAACGCATTTGGCAGCGGTAAAGGCAGTGTTGTGGCGCTCAGGCGGCTTTCACCGGAACGCCTCAAGATTGATCCGCGTTTGATTGAACCCGTCGCACAGTCTGCCTCGGCACTTCAGATGGTGCAGTCCATCGCCAACATGGGGCACGCAATGAATATTGGTGTGACAGCCTGTGGTGTCGATACAATCGATCAAGCGCGCGCTTTGCAAAACACAGGGTGCGACCGCCAACAAGGTGCGCTTTACAGTGCGCCGATGGTTCTAAAGGACCTTATGGCCTACATGTCTGAGCAAGGGGTCTTGTCGCGCACGGCTTGACGCAGGTGTTGTCACGTTCAGTCGTGCCTCTTGTGGGTTTGGTCGAAAGCTGCACGTTGTTCGGGCGACGCTTCGGTCTGAAACTCGGCCCGCCATTCGTCAAATGGCTTGCCATAAAAGGTTTCGCGCGCGGTCTCTTTCGAGATTTCTATACCCTTCTCGGCAGCGGCTTCCTGATACCATCGTGACAGACAATTCCGGCAGAACCCTGTCAGGTTCATCATATCGATGTTCTGGACGTCAGGGCGGTCTTCTATCAGGTGTTTTTGCATGCGCCGAAATGCGGCGGCCTCTAATTCGATGCGCGTCTGATCATCCATCGTTATTCTCCTTGGTCTGTCGGGCTTGGGGCACATCAAAATTAGGTGTGATCCGCCAGTCAATCACGCGTTTACCGCCGATAAACGTCGATGGCCAGTTGTCATACGCTAACATTTCCGGCAATAGAGGCCGCGAAAACAAACCAAAAAGGATGCCCCCAATGCGCCGCCTACGAAACGTTAAGATCGTCGCGACACTTGGACCTGCGTCCAGTTCTTATTCGATGATACGTGCGCTCTATGAAGCGGGGGCCGATGTATTCCGCTTAAACATGAGCCATGGTGAACACGAAGACATCCAAAAGCGACACATAGCCATTCGTGAGGTCGAAAAAGACGTAGGTCGTCCGATTGGCATTTTGGCTGACTTGCAAGGCCCCAAACTTCGCGTCGGGACCTTTGCCAATGGCAGCGAAGAACTGGAGGAAGGTCAATCCTTTCGACTTGATCTTGATGAGGCACCCGGCGATGCAATGCGCGCGCAACTTCCGCACCGCGAGATTTTCGAAGCTTTGGAGAAAGGTTCGTCTTTGTTGGTCAATGACGGGAAGATTCGCCTGAAAGTTAAAGAACACGGGCCCGATTTTGCCAACTGCATGGTTATGGTTGGCGGAACAATTTCCGACCGTAAAGGCGTTAATGTGCCCGATGTGGTGCTGCCTTTGGCGGCCTTGTCCGAAAAGGACAAGCGCGATTTGGAATTTGTGTGTGAATTGGGTGTCGAATGGCTTGGTTTGTCGTTTGTCCAGCGTCCCGAAGATGTTCACGAAGCACGCGAGTTGACCAAAGGCCGTGCTGCTCTGATGTCCAAGATTGAAAAGCCATCTGCGGTGCGCGAATTTGAATCGATTTTAGAAGCTTCGGATGCGATCATGGTCGCCCGTGGCGATTTGGGTGTCGAACTTCCTGTACAGAACCTGCCACCGATCCAGAAACGCCTGGTTCGGAAATGTCGAAACGCTGCCAAACCAGTAATTGTGGCGACGCAGATGCTGGAATCCATGGTTGAAAGCCCGATCCCCACACGCGCCGAAGTCTCGGATGTGGCTGCGGCGATTTATGAAGGCGCAGATGCGGTGATGTTGTCGGCGGAAAGCGCGGTTGGATCATATCCTGTCGAAGCCGTGTCGACCATGAACAACGTGGCACTGGAAGTGGAAAGCGACCCGACGTACCGCACCGTTGTGGACGCAACGCGCGGCGGGCCCAAGCAATCTGTCGCTGACGGCATCGTTTCAGCGGCGCGCGAGATCGCGGAAACTGCGAATATCAAGGTGATTTGCTGTTATTCACAATCTGGGACGACGGCTCTTTTGGTGGCGCGCGAACGGCCCCATGTGCCGATTATTGCGATGACGTCGCAAATTGGAACGGCTCGACGACTGTGCCTGTCCTGGGGCTTGCATTGCGTGAAGACACCGGAGGTTGATCGATTTAAGTCGGCCGTTGTCAATTCGGCGCGGACGTCAATAAAAGAAGGATTTGCAGAGCCTCAGGATCAACTTGTTGTCACCGCCGGTGTTCCCTTTGGAAAGCCCGGCACGACCAATATTCTTCGTGTTGCGCCCTGCGACGAAAACCTAATACTCCCCGCAGATCCCGAATAATTGCCGTAAAATCGCCAAAAACAGCCGTCAGAATCACGGGCATGCCAGAGTATTTAGATCTCATAATGGTCTTGGGCGTGTGTATTTTTAGCCTTTCGTTCCCATCCATGGTGGGAGCCTTTTCGCGTGGCGCACCGCCACGTGCAGCGATCTTGGCGATATTTATTGGCGGATTGATGATACTTTACGCCAATTCTTCACGTCCAGGTGGCTATTCGGCTGCTGAAATGCCCCAAGTATTCGCGCGCGTCGTCGCCGGCATCTAGGGCGCGAAACAGACCAATTTATCCTTGTCAGACAGGACGGTCGCATGTATGCGAACCGTTCTGACGGGTGCGCCGGCCAAAGTGGCATGCCGAGCGAACCTAGAACCGTCTGATTGATAGGAGATGGAAATGCCCAAGATGAAGACAAAGTCGAGCGCGAAGAAGCGCTTCAAAGTGACGGCAACCGGTAAGGTTGTTGGTGGCCAGGCTGGCAAACGGCACGGCATGATCAAACGGTCTAACAAATTTCTTCGGAATGCACGCGGCACAACGGTGCTGAGCGAGCCTGACCAGAAGCTTGTTAAATCCTACATGCCCTATAGCCGTTAAGGAGGCCTGAGATATGCGCGTTAAAGGCGGAACTACCACACACGCTCGTCATAAGAAGGTTACCGATGCCGCGAAAGGCTATTACGGTCGCCGGAAGAACACGTTTAAAGTCGCCCGCCAAGCGGTCGACAAAGCCAATCAATACGCCACACGTGACCGGAAAGCGCGCAAACGCACGTTTCGCGCTTTGTGGATTCAGCGGATCAATGCGGCTGTGCGCAGCCACGACGAAGCGCTGACGTATTCGCGGTTCATCAATGGGCTGGCGCTGGCTGGCATTGAAGTAGATCGCAAGGTTTTGGCCGATCTGGCCGTGCAAGAACCCGAAGTGTTTACAGCCATCGTCGATAAGGCGAAGGCCGCGCTCGCGTAAGTCGCTCATTCGGAGCAAACCAACGAAGCCGCGGACCGATCTGGTCTCGCGGCTTTTGTCATTTAAGGAACACGCCTATGCGGATCAAAGCAGTTTTAGCAACTTGTGCGCTGGCCGGATGTGTCATCATTCCCGAAGCCACAGATCGCGATGCGCGGATACTGGCGATGGGCGACAGTATCATTGCGTGGAACCGTGGGGCAGGGGCATCGGTATCGGATGCTGTTGAAGCACGGCTTGGTGAGAGCGTGGTTGATGCCTCGGTCGCGGGCGCCAAACTTCGGCAAGGTGGCTTGCGTGGCGCAGTTGGGTTCTCGATCCCTGATCAGTATCGTGAAGGCGACTGGGATGCTGTGATCCTGAATGGCGGTGGCAACGATCTGTTGGGGGCTTGTGGCTGTAACGGCTGTGACGCTGTTTTGGATCGGTTGGTGCGCGCGGACTATCCGGCGGTTCTTGCACGTCTAGGTGATGCGCAGGTTTTCATCCTTGGTTATTACGGCATTGCTGGCGACCGACGGGGCGAATTTGATGAATGCGAAGACGATCTGATCGAATTGGAGCGACGGTTGACGCGGCTTGCGGATACACGGCCAAACGTCACTGTGGTTCAAATCCGCGATGCGATTACCGGCAAACCAGCGCTTTATGACAACGATCGCATTCACCCCAGCCCGGCCGGGTCCGCCATAATCGGTGACCGGATCGCGCGTGCTTTGGTTGCAAATATCGGCCCCGCTCGCTAGGGGATTTGGAACAATGAAAGAGGCGTTCTGATGGACGATCTACGAGACAAATACCTTACTCGCATTGCCGGGGCCGCCGACGAAACCGCGCTTGAAGACTTGCGCCTGGCGGCAGTTGGCAAAAAGGGCGAGGTCAGTTTGAAGATGCGCGAGTTGGGCAAGATGACGCCCGAGGAACGCCAGGTCGCAGGACCAATGCTGAACGCGTTGAAGGACGAGATCAATTCGGCCCTTGCCGCCAAGAAAGTCGCGCTGGAAGACGCCGCCCTTGACGCGCGTCTGGCCGATGAATGGCTTGACGTCACGCTGCCCGCGCGCGACCGGCCCCAGGGCACCATTCACCCTGTGTCCCAAGTCACGGAAGAGGTTACAGCGATCTTGGCCGACATGGGGTTCGCCGTCGCCGAAGGCCCGCAGATTGAAGACGATTGGCATAACTTCGACGCGCTGAATATTCCGTCACACCATCCTGCTCGCACGGAAATGGACACGTTCTATATGGCGCGCAAAGAAGGTGACAATCGCCCGCCTCATGTGTTGCGCACCCATACGTCGCCGGTGCAAATCCGGTCGATGCTGGATCAGGGCGCGCCTATTCGCATAATCTGTCCAGGACGCGTGTACCGTGCCGATTACGATCAGACCCACACGCCGATGTTCCATCAGGTCGAAGGGTTGGCGATCGACAAGGATATCTCGATGGCGAATTTGAAATGGGTGCTTGAGGAATTCTTTTCGGCTTTCTTCGGCACCAAGGTCAAAACCCGCTTCCGAGCCTCGCACTTCCCTTTCACCGAACCATCGGCTGAGGTTGATATTCAGTGTTCGTTCGAAGGCGGTACGGTAAAAGTGGGCGAGGGCGATAGCTGGCTTGAGGTTTTGGGCAGTGGCATGGTGCACCCCAAAGTGCTGGAAGCCGGCGGGATCGATCCGGCGGAATGGCAGGGTTTTGCCTTCGGCATGGGGATCGACAGAATGGCAATGTTGAAATACGGCATTCCGGATTTACGCGCGTTTTTTGATTCCGATTTGCGGTGGCTCAGGCACTATGGGTTCAGTGCGTTGCAGGTGCCGACGCTGCATGGGGGGCTGTGATGGGAGTGGATGCATGCAGACCGTCGCGAGAAGCCTCGCGCATACGTCGGTTGGCCGGGCTTAGACGCCCAACCCGACCTTTGCATTGGTCACAATTTGAGAGACTTGTTGGACGGTTTAGTCAGTTGCTTCAACGATCCCGTGCGGACATTGCAACCGCCGAAGTTAGTGCGCCACCACGAGCATTCCGCCTCGCCTATGCGGGAGGGCACCTGTTGTTGGTGAAAATTGTCGATCGACGACATGATAATCAACGCACCAACAAACAACGCGATCATGGCAGACAGCCGCAAGGCTTCGGTTTCTGGCTCCACAATAATGCCCTCTTCTTTCGTCATTTGAGACATAAAGAATGGTCAAATGTGTCGAAATTTTGTCGTCCGTTCTTGAATGAGCGGTTAATCGCTAATGGATTGCTGCTTTGTCGCCAAGGATCTGAAAAATGAAATTCACACTTTCCTGGCTCCATGAACATCTCAACACCACGGCTAACGTGGACGAAATCGCCGAAACACTAACCGATCTTGGACTTGAGGTTGAGGAGGTTGTGAACCCTCTCGACAAACTTGCGGGCTTTACGCTTGGCAAAGTAGCCAGTGCGGAACAGCACCCGGATGCCGACCGTTTGCGGGTTTGCATGGTCGACACAGATCAGGGGCAAAAACAGATTATTTGCGGTGCGCCCAATGCGCGGGCAGGCATAACTGTCGTAGTCTGTAAGCCCGGCGACTATGTGCCCGGCATTGATATGACGCTGAGCGTCGGCAAAATTCGCGGTGTCGAAAGTCATGGCATGATGGCCTCGGAAAAAGAGCTTGAGCTGTCCGACGAACACGACGGGATCATCGAACTACCGTCGGGCGAAGTGGGGCAAAGCTTTGCCGATTGGTTGGCTAAGAACGATCCGGCCAAGGTCGATCCGATGATTGAAATTGCGATCACGCCCAACCGTCAGGATGCTTTGGGCGTTGAGGGCATCGCGCGGGATTTGGCAGCTCGTGGGTTGGGGACGTTGAAAACAAAAGCTGTTGAGCCCGTCAACGGCACTTTCCCCAGCCCGATCAACATCACCATCGACGACGATACGCTGGACGGCGCTCCTTATTTCACCGGTCGGGTGATCAAGGGTGTCAAGAATGGCCCCAGCCCTGATTGGCTTCAGGCCCGTCTGAAAGCTATCGGTCTTCGCCCAATTTCAGCTTTGGTCGACATTACCAACTTTTTCACGTTCGACCGCAACCGCCCGCTTCACGTCTTTGATGCCGACAAAGTGCAAGGCGATCTGCGTGTGCACCGGGCAGAGGGTGGCGAGGAAATCGTTGCGCTTGACGAAAAAACCTATGCTTTCCAAGAGGGCATGATGGCTATTTCCGATGACAAAGGCCCTGAAAGCATTGCCGGTGTCATGGGCGGAACGCAAAGCGGTGTGTCAGAAGATACTGTCAATGTTTTTCTAGAAAGTGCCTATTGGGATCCGATCACCATTGCCCATACTGGTCGCAAGCTAAAGATTAACTCGGACGCCAAATACCGGTTTGAACGCGGCGTTGATCCGGCGTTCACACGCCCAGGTCTGGAATTGGCCACACAAATGATCCTTGATCTGTGTGGTGGTGAAGCTTCGGATGTGGTTGAGGCTGGTGCTTGCCCTGACGTGACGCGCGCCTATCGTCTTGATACAAAACGATGCTCTTCCCTTGTCGGCATGGACATTCCAGCAGAAACACAACGCGCAACGCTAGAAGCCTTAGGATTTAAACTGGACGGCGACATGGCCATTCCGCCCACTTGGCGGGGGGATGTCAAAGGCGAAGCCGACCTTGTCGAAGAGGTTGCGCGGATCGCGTCTTTAACGAATTTGGTGCCCAAACCCATGCCTCGCATGGTGGCTGGTGTGCCCAAGCCGATCCTGACGCGCATCCAGAAACGTGAGCAAATCGCCCGTCGCACGGCTGCGGCACTTGGTTATAATGAATGCGTGACCTACAGCTTTATCGATAGCGCATCGGCCGCGCTGTTCAACGGTGGTGATGAAGAGCGCCGGATTGCAAATCCGATCTCGTCGGAAATGACCCATCTCAGACCTTCCCATTTGCCGGGACTTTTGCAGGCGGCTGCGCGCAATCAGGCGCGTGGTGTTGCCGATTTTGCGCTGTTTGAAGTTGGTGCGATTTTTCACGGCGGTGAACCAAACGAACATGAAATACTTCTTTCAGGCATTCGTGTGGGTGCAACCGGGCCGAAAGATCCGCATGGATCGCGCCGGCCTGTTGATGTGTTTGATGCCCGCGCAGACGCCGAAGCGGTGTTGGCCGCGCTCGGTGCGCCGTCGCGGTTTCAAATGCCACGCGGTGCAAAACATTGGTGGCATCCGGGCCGGTCGTCTCGGATGACTTTGGGGCCAAAAGTTGTGATGGCGGCGTTTGGCGAATTACACCCGAAGGTGCTTCGGGCCTTGGATGTAAAGGGACCAGTCGTTGGGTTTAGCATTCATCTTGAGGCGATTCCAGAAGCGCGATCAAAGTCTGCGGCGCGAGGTGCGCTAACAATCAGCGATCTTCAGGTCGTGGAACGGGATTTCGCCTTTGTCGTAGATCAATCTGTTGAGGCCATCAGCGTGGTCAATGCAGCCCAAGGGGCAGACAAAGCATTGATCGAAGAGGTGCGCGTCTTTGATGAGTTTATTGGCGGTGCATTAGGTGACGGCAAAAAGTCACTGGCGATCACTGTGCGAATGCAACCTAAAGATAAAACTCTGACCGACGAACAGATTGAAGCGGTTGGGCAATCCATTGTGGCCAAGGTTACAAAAGCAACCGGCGGCATACTGCGCGGGTAACGTCTGTTAAAATGGCATGCCTGCGGCATGGCGCGATTTTCGCGATCCCCTTTCGGGGATCGCAGTTGGCGCATTACTCTGAACGTTCGGGAATGTTCAGGCCCTTTTGCACGGCGGGGCGATCCAGAAACCGGTCGAGGTAAGCGGGGACGCTTTTTAAGTCTTCGAAGCCAAGAAGCGGTTTGGTTTCATAGAACTCCAAGGCGTTCAACCAAGGCGCAATCGCGAGATCAGCGATTGAGAATTCGTCGGCAATCCAGGTTTTGCCTTCGAGGCATTTATCGAGCACGTTCAGCAACCTTTTGGATTCGTCGACATAGCGCGCGCGGGGGCGTGGGTCTTCGATATCTTTGCCGGCGAATTTGACGAAAAATCCCATTTGGCCAAACATCGGGCCAAGCCCGCCCATTTGGAACATGACCCATTTGATGACTTCGTATTTGGCAGCACCTGCCGGAAGCAGACGTCCGGTTTTTTCAGCCAAGTAGATCAGGATCGCGCCGGATTCCCAAAGTTCGATCATTTTTCCATCTGGGCCGTTCGGATCGATCAACGCCGGGATTTTGTTGTTGGGGTTCAGGGATAAGAATTCGGGGCTTTTGACATCAACATCACTGAGCGAAACCAAGTGAGGTTCATAGTCGAGACCGAGTTCTTCCAGCGCGATCGAAACCTTCACACCGTTTGGCGTTGGATAAGAATAGAGTTGGATGACTTCGGGCCGTTGTGCGGGCCAGCGTTTGTTTATCGGGTGGTTCGTGAGATCGGTCATTTTTGGGGTGCCTCGGTTCAATTTTAGGTTGGTGTACATTTAGCCATGCACGCTGGGAATTAAAGCGTTGAGTGTTGTGCGTTTATTCAGTGGCATTGTGCGCAGCGGACGGTTGGCGCTTTTTGGCTTGTGGCTTTGGCGTTGCTGACTAGGGTTGGCGACCAGACAGGGGGCACATCATGACGTTGAAGATTTATCTTTCAGGCGAAATTCACACCGATTGGCGCGATCAGATCATGAACGCCGCTACGGGATTAGATGTTACGTTTTCTGGCCCTGTGACAGACCACGCCGCGTCGGATGATTGCGGTGTGGTCATTCTTGGCGCTGAGCCCGACAAGTTTTGGCATGATCATAAAGGTGCCAAAGTGAACGCGATCAGAACCCGCCACGGGATTGAAAACGCTGATATTGTCGTGGTGCGGTTTGGAACCGAGTACAAACAGTGGAATGCTGCTTTTGATGCGGGGTACGCCGCAGCACTTGGAAAATCGTTGATTGTGCTTAATCCACCGGAACATGGCCACGCTTTGAAAGAAGTTCATGCAGCAGCGCTTGCGGTTACAAGCGATCCGCAAAAAGTGGCACAGATACTGAAATACGTCCTGAGTGGGCAGCTTTCCTAGTGGTCAAAACGATTTGGATGGCGAAATAACCGCTCAAATACAACCTAAGCGGGAAAATTGCGGCATCATTGCGACGCTGGCCCGCAATTTCCCCTGCGATAATTATCCCCGTACAATTAGCTTGCACGACGCGGGAAGGGATGTGTTATCGCCGACCCAGTTGCGGAGGAATACCGCACACTGTCAGGAGAGGGACAAAATATGCTAAGCGAATTTAAAGACTTCATTGCCAAGGGCAATGTTATGGATATGGCCGTTGGTATTATCATCGGTGCAGCCTTTACAGCGATCGTAACGTCGTTGGTGGGTGATTTGATTAATCCTATCATTGGTCTGTTTATGGGTGGAGTAGATTTCACCAATAACTACGCCGTTCTTTCTGGTGATGTTGCTGAAGGCGCAAGCCTTGAAGCAGCGCGGGAAACGGGTGCATCGGTATTTGCATATGGGTCGTTCATCATGGCGATCATTAACTTCCTGATCATCGCATTCGTGGTGTTTATGTTGGTGAAATACGTCAACAAAGTCAAAGACGCTTCGACCGCCGAAGAAGAGGCAGCGCCAGAAGAGCCAGCAGGCCCAACAGCGGAAGAGCTTTTGGCTGAAATTCGTGACGCTTTGAAAGCGAGCTAGCTACATCACGAGAGACGAAAAGGCCCGCTGATTTCTGCGGGCCTTTTTAGTTACAGTTTCAATGCAAGCTGCGGGGACGTGACGTCGATCCCTAGCGCCTTACCGACGGCGTAATAAGTGAGCTTGCCCTTGTGGACATTCAGGCCTTCCAGCAAATGCGGGTCTTCTGCGCAGGCGTCCGCCCATCCCTTGTCGGCCAACGACAGAAGAAATGGCAAAGTTGCGTTGGTCAAAGCAATGGTTGATGTGCGCGCAACCGCGCCTGGCATGTTCGCTACACAGTAATGCATGATGCCATCTACGTCATAGATGGGATCTTCGTGTGTGGTTGCTTTTGAGGTTTCAAAACATCCACCCTGATCAATCGCCACGTCAACGATTGCTGCACCGGGTTTCATGGTGGAAAGCTGTGCACGACTGACGAGTTTTGGAGCAGCAGCGCCGGGAATCAGAACGGCGCCAATCACCAAATCGGCTTCGGCAACCAGTTCGGCTGTTGTCGCGGCGCTGGCATACCGGTTGCCAAAGTCGCGGGAAAAAGCGTCGTCCAGATACCGAAGGCGGGGAAGCGACCTGTCAAGGACCGTCACATCAGCGCCCATACCCGCCGCAATGCGTGCGGCATGTGTTCCAACAACACCGCCGCCAATAACCACGACTTTGCCCGGACCTACGCCCGGAACACCGCCCAGGAGAATGCCGCGACCGCCATTGGCCTTTTGTAGTGTCCACGCACCGACTTGAGGTGCAAGACGCCCGGCGACTTCCGACATGGGGGCCAGCAACGGCAATCCACCATTGTCATCGGTGACAGTTTCATAGGCGATGCAGGTTGCGCCACTTTCCATCAGATCGCGGGTTTGCTCGGGGTCTGGCGCAAGGTGCAAATAGGTAAACAGCACCTGATCTTCGCGGAGCATTTTACGTTCAACGGCTTGCGGCTCTTTCACCTTTACGATCATGTCAGCAGTCGCGAAAACTTCAGCTGCGCTGTCAACAACCAAGGCGCCCTGATCGGTATAGTCTTGATCGGTGAAACCGGCACCATTTCCAGCACCGCTTTGGACAATGACATCATGGTTGTGGCGTGCGACTTCACCAGCGGTGCTGGGCGTCATTCCGACGCGAAATTCCTGAGGTTTGATCTCGCTTGGGCATCCGATTTTCATAACAGAATCTCCTTCTTGGTAAGAACATCCTTCATTTTTGAGGCGAATGTTTGATGTTTTTTCTGGCAGTTGGCGAGTTTTTCGGCAGTATGTTCGAACAGATCGGCCGATTTAAAGGAAAACTTGCGCGATGCCCTCACTTGACGCGACGGATGCCCGGATACTGTCTGTTTTGCAACGCCGTGGCCGGGTTTCAAATGCCGAATTGGCCGACGAGGTAAACCTGTCGGCATCTGCTTGTCACCGGCGGGTCCAGCGGCTTGAAGATTCGGGTATCATACGTGATTATGTCGCATTGTTAGATCCGCGCAAACTTGGATGCCCGACCGTCGTATTTGTCGAGATAACGCTGTCTGGGCAAGCCGACGAAGTGCTCGATGCTTTTGAACGTGAAGTTGCGCGAATACCGGATGTTTTAGAGTGCCATTTGATGGCGGGTTCGGCAGATTATCTGTTGAAAGTGGTTGCAGAAGACACCGAGGACTTTGCACGCATTCATCGCAAAAAACTGGCGCGGTTGCCGGGCGTCGCCCAGATGCATTCTTCGTTCGCACTTCGGATCGTTCGGCAAACAACGGCTCTTCCGGTTTGAACGCTTAAGCTGTTTCGATGACTTCAAAGTCGTGGGTCACAGTGGCGGTTTTTTCAAGCATTGCTATGGCTGAACAGTATTTCTCAACCGAAAGACTGATCGCGCGTTCAACTTTTGCGACGTCCAATCCGTGCCCCTTAACGATGAAATGCAGATGAATTCGGGTAAAAACTTTGGGCGGTTCTTCGGCACGGTCACCGTCCAATTCAACGATGACGTCGTCGACGGACTGTCGCCCCTTTTCAAGGATCGAAACCACGTCCCAAGCTGAACAGCTGCCTGCACCCAACAAAATGAGCTCCATCGCCGATGGTCCAGGTTTCGGAGCGTCGCCGTGCGCTGTGCCAATCGCAATCGAGTGACCACTTTCAGTTTGGCCCAAAAAGCAGCGATCCCCGGTCCAAGTCAGTCGTGATTTCATTCTGTCGTCTCCTCGTTGCGGAACAGGGCATAGGCTTTGCAAAAGGAATTGACCAGTGGCAGCTTTTCATTCTGATGGGGCGATGCGATCCTACGCTGGAAGGCAAATGGGGGTTATCTTGACAAACGATGTCACGGCACAATACGAGGCCTATCCTTACCCAGAGCGAAACCCAAAAGATGAAGCTGTACGGCTGATCACCGGGTCGCCTTCGTTGCCACAAGAGATGGATCATAATCTTTGGGGTGGGCAAAGGGATTGGACCAAACCACTTCGCATTCTGGTTGCGGGCGGTGGAACTGGCGATGGTTTGATCCAACTCTGCCAAGTCCTGACAAGTGCTAAACGTCCCTATCACGCAACCTACGTTGATCTGTCGTCTGCTGCCCGAGCTATCGCGGAAGAACGCGCGCGCGTTCGCGGATTGACAGGAATTGAGTTTATAACTGGCAGTCTTCTGGATGCGCCTGACTTCGGTAAATTTGACTACATCGACTGTTGTGGTGTCTTGCATCATTTGCCTGAACCTCAAACTGGATTCGATGCTTTGGCGGCTGCCTTGTTACCGGGGGGCGGGATTGGCCTTATGGTTTATGCGCCTCACGGACGGTCCGGCGTCTATCCTTTGCAACGCGCTTTTGGGTGTTTGACCCAAGGTTTGCCACCAGAACAGAAACTGATTATGGCGCGCGATGTATTTGCTCAGTTGCCTAAAGGACATCCATTTTCTGTGAATCCCCATTTGGTGGATCACAATGCAAGCGATTCTGGGTTTTTTGATCTGCTGCTACACAGTTCGGACCGCGCCTTTACCATTACAGAGCTGGATGAGTGTCTGACGGAAGCCGGCTTGGAATTTTCGGGTGTTCCCGAACCTGCACTTTATGATCCTGCCGTCTTTCTGAAAGATGCAAAGCCTTTGTCGGGCTTGACGGTCAACGAAAGAATGCAGTTGGCCGAGGATTTGCGGGGAACGATGAAGACCCATGTGGTTTATGCAAAGAAGTTGGGTGAGTTCATTGGGCCACCACTTGGTAAACCATACGCGGTCCCAAAATTGCGTGGGATAGATTCTCGGAAATTGGCGCGCTCGATAGCAAAGTCAGGCCAAGTAAAGTTGTCAGCGGGCGGTCAATCGCAAGTATTCAAGGTGCCGGAAGGTGTCGCCCCCGCTGTTGAGCGTATCGATGGGCGGCGAAATTTAGGCGCGATCCGCACCGGACTTGGATTGGACCAATTTGCTTTTGGCGCGCTTTGGAAACCTTTCGAACGGGCTCTGACATCTCATGGGCTTTTGCATTACTCCGCTATCTGAAGCCTCTCTAGGCTTCCGAAAAGGCGCGATCACCAAGGACGCGCAAGGGTTTCAGAATATAGGTTAGCACCTTTTTACTGTCAGTCAGAATGTCGGCAGTGACCGTCATGCCAGGCCGGATGGGTCGCCCAATCAAAGTGGCGTCTTCGCCTTCGTCTGGAAGCGCCACGGTCACGCGGAACACAGTTTGTCCAGTTTCAGTTTCGAAACTTGACGGCGAGATGGCCGCGACACGGCCGACGACTTCGCCAAAACGGGTAAAGTCGTAGGAAAGGATTTTTAGGCGTGCTTCCATTCCGACTTCGACGTTACCGATCCTGTCGGCTGAAATCTCCACCTCGGCTTCTACTGCGCTTCCGTCCGGTACGATTTCTGCGATCAGGTCGCCGGGCGCGATGATCTCCCGTGGGTTGGCGACGGCCAGTTCCATGATTGTGCCGGTCACCGTCGCGAATACCTCAGATCGATCAATACGGGCTTCTATTTCAGCGACTGAAAGTGCGACATTGACGATCTGTTCTTGAATTTCGGCACTTCTTAATGCGGCATCTCGCTGACGGCTGGCCAAGAGCTCGGCCTTTTGTAGGAGGTTGGTTTCAAGTGCATTGCCTTGCGCTGTGATGTCGCCATCCAGCTCCAAAAGGGCACGTTGGACTTGAAGGAATTCCCGTTCGATCTGTTCAACAGAGTTTCGCGCAACCGCACCTGTCTTTTCGCCGCGTTGGCTTCGCATCATACGCCCCTCCAACAAGGACGCTTCCTTTGAAAGGTTTTCACGCCGGGCGCGTAATATGGTTTTTGTTGTTCGAATGGCCTGTGCCTCAGCTTCGATCAGATCGAGTTGTGCCACCAAATAGGATTGTTCGACCCAGAAAAGGAGTTCATCTGGTTCGAGATCAGACAGGGTGTCAAAATCCGGGATGACACCTTTGTTTTCTAACAAAAATGCAATGCGGTTTCGTTCTGCCTGAAGCGCCACTTGCGATGCGCGCAGCTTTCCTAACTCACGCTCTAAGGTGCTGGTGTCGAATGTTAAAATTGGCGTTCCTGCGATGACTCGCTGGCCCTTCTTGACTAGAATATTTGTCACTACTCCGCCGTCTCGATGCTCAACACGTTCGGCCAGGGTTCGTGTCTGAATAACGCCGCTTCCGCTGGCGATTTCATTCACCGGTGTATTCCCAGCCCAAACGATTGCAGCACCAAGCGTTGCCAGAATGATGAAGACCAAGTGTCGTGCGAACCTGGTATCGTGTGCTTCGGGCAGGTTTGCATTTGCGTTTAATGCGCCGTGTCGTCGAATGTTTAACTGGCGGATGGCCCGTTGCTTTTTCTTTTCGCGCCGTGTCATGAGGCTGCCCTTTTTAGATCTTCGGTTGCACGCATGACGGCGGCGCCAGCGCTTAGGAATATGACGGAATCAGTGCGTTCCATAAGGCTGGGCCTATGGGTGACGATGATGCAGGTCATGCTGCCGCGGCGTCGCTCAAGCGCCTCAAGTAAATGGGATTCCAGATCGTGATCCATCCCGCCGGCGGGTTCATCCAGCAGCAAAACAACCGGATTGGTCAGAAGCGCTTGCGCCACTGCGATGCAGGTTCGAATGCTGGACGTCAAAAGACCCACGTCGACAATCGGATCGATGCGCGTGTTTAACCCGTTGGGTAGGGTTGCGACCCATGCGCCAAGGCCGACTTCCTCCAGAACGTCAAAAAGCCGCGCGTCATCGGCGGCTGGGTCTGCAAAACGTAGATTTTGTGCGACTGACCCAAAGAAAAACAGCGGCTCTTGAGAGACATAAGCGATATTGCGGGCGCGAAATTCGCGGGAAAGCTGTGTTAGGTTCAATTCGTTTAACATGACCACACCGGCCTGTGGCGCCAGTTGGCCCGCGATAACGCGCAACAGTGTTGTCTTGCCGGAACCGGATCGACCGGTCATTGCAACCAGGGCACCGTGAGGAATGTCGAGCTTAACGCCAATTAGAGTTGGAGCAATGGATTTGGGGTGACGAAGAACAACTCCCGTCGTTTCAATATGCCCAAGGCAGTTTCCACCAAACGTTCCCAGTGCACCGCTATCTTCGTCGGGCAAACGCATTAGGGTGTCGATTTGTGCAAACAAGCTGACAACGTCTTGCAACTTTGGCAGGAGCATCAAAGCTTGCTGTACGGGCGCGAACAGGCGCCACGTTAAAATGGTCGAAGCAACAAGTTGGCCGGAAGTGATCGTTTGTTGCATGACCAAGATGGAACCGAGCCCAATAACCGTCGCCGCGGCGATGGGTAAACTGGCGTGCGCCAACCCATCCATCCAACGCGTCAGGCTGGAAAGGCTGCGGCGCCTTCGTGCGACATCGCGGGTCTTGGTCTCGACGGCACTAATCCAGTAGTCTGTTAGGCCTTCGCGCCCGATTTGTTGGCGTTGTGCCAGAACTTCAAGAACAGTCCGGTTTAGACGGCTTTGTGATAGGCTTTGAAGCTTTGTGGCGCGCCGGATGGCAGGGGCAATGAAAAGACCAAGGGTGATGAAAACCGCCATAAAGCCGACCAGTAGAAGCGCGATTTGCCAGGCCATTAAGGCAACCGTCGACAAAAGCAGAAGAGCCACGGGAAGTTCCAAAAGCAACAACACAACCGGTCCGCCAAAGAGATCGCGAATGGTTTCGAATTGCCGAAGCCGGGCCAACTGGTCGCTTAGGGAGACACCTGAAAACATGGTGCCGGGTAGCCGAAGAAGCTTGCCCAAAAGCGCGCTGCCCAAGATGTATTCCATGCGCCCAGAAATTCGTCCAATTGCCACAGCTCTGATGCGTCGCAGCGCGAAATCTGCACAAAATATAAGTAAAATCCCGAACAATATGCCTTTTAAGGTATCGAGGTTCCGGGTCGGAATGACGGTATCGAAAATCTTGGTGATCCCGAATGCGATCAGAATTGCTGTAGCACCGGACATGAGAGTGAGGACGATCAACAATCGTAACTCAACAGAAAACCGGTAAAACAGATCGCCAATCCAGCTTGATTGAGCTTGGCTGCGACCTATGTCTGCCCCCTCGCCATTGGGGTCTTCAAATTGGAAAACGCGATATGTTTTTGTCGATCGAACGCGGCGAACGCGCTCTTGGTCGAGCGATGGCTGGACAAGCTGAACGCGCCGCCCATGATGGCGAATAAGCCAAAGTTCGCCGCGATCATCGCAGATCAACGTTTCGGGGGGGCAAGCTGCCAGCTGATTGCCCGGAAGCAAGCTTTCGGTGCTGGGGAAGCCTAGATTTGTGAGTGTTTCACGGAACTCGGCGATGCCAAACGTAATCGGAAAGTGCGGTAACGCTCCAGCGAACTGGCGTGTTTCGGGCATCCACTCCAGCCGCTCCAGCAAAACCAGCATGAGTTCGACCGTCGTTGGATCAATTTCCTGACCACATAGTCGGCCGGAAACCAAACTGTCGGACAAATTGTCGAGGTCAAACATACGTTTTGAGGCAATGGCGTTCCGATCTGCGCTTTCATCGTGATCGGTTTTTGAGCTCTCTGCCGTCACGACGCACCTGCAACTTTCAGATACTCGGTTGCGGACGCAGTTGTGTCTTCTTCTTCCATAAAGCTAAGCAGGTCGATGGTTTGAGTTGCCATTTTCAGATAGGACGGGCGGCTAGAGACTAGAACTGTGATCCGGGTTTCACATCCCCTCTTCAACATATCCAGAAGGTTCTGATCGGTTTCGCGATCAAGGGCAGCATTCGCTTCGTCAAAAAGAATAATGTCTGGTTCAGTCACCAATCCGCCGATGATCCATGCGGCATCAGCGAGCGATTTCGGCAAAAGCGCGGTTGCACCGGGACCAACGCGCAGGGCGTAGCCATCAGGGCTTTGTGAGATGCTTCGTTCGATGCCGATCTGTTGGGCGAGTTCAATCGCCCGATCCCTGTACATGCGAGGCCGAAAGACAGTCATATTGTCGATCAGCGTGCCTTCGATCAACGCATTGTCGGGGCTGAACAAGCGGATAAGGCGCTGGCGGTCTTCGAGATTAAACTCAAAAAGCGGACGACCATTCACGTTGATTTCGCCCTTTTGAATAGGCAATTCGCCCGCCAAGAGCCGGAGAAACGCAGTTTTAGTTGCCTTGTCGGGGGCTGTAACCGCAAGGACATCCCCTTGCTTGAGGGTCAGGTTGAAACCTGCAAATCCAAAGCCGAGACCGGGGACGCCCGCAGTCGACACATCTTTTAATTCAAAAGTCTTGATTTTTTCTAGCGGTGCTACGCCAAATCTGCCCATAGGAGTTGCCAGGACATCTTCCAAATCTTGGCGATCCTGCCGAACGTTATCCATGCCAGCCAGAAAGGCTTCGACCCGCAATATAGGCTGAATGATCCGACCGGTCAGCAAGACAATAGCCGCCAGCGCACCCACCGACATATCGCCGCGAATGACCAAAAAGGCACCAATCGAACCCATCAAAAGTGGTGACAATGTTCCAACGGCGGCGGTAAAGCCCTGCGCCATTTGTACGGACCGCGCCGTGCCCGCGCTGATTTCAGCGGAACTTCCAAGCAAACGTTCGTAACGGCGCATCATGAAGTCTTCGATCCGCATACCCTTGACCACATCAAGTCCACGCAAGGTTTCGGTTAAAAAACTATGGCGTCGGGCTTCGTTTTCTTTTCGCTGATCTTGCATGGCCAGAACGCGCCGACGCGCGACGCGCAAGATTAGGAATGCGCAGGTCAAAATCAGAAAGACAGATAAGCCGGCGACAGGTGAAATAAGAACGATCAATCCAAGAAAGAGGAAAGCAAATGGAAGGTCCAAGAGCGCCATTGACGTTTCGCCAACGTGCAGACTTCGCAACCGTTCAATAGCCATGACGCTTCGATACAACTCGCCCTGACTTGCACGATTCTGAATCGCCGGATCACTTGTAATCAATGACTTTAGCGCGGCGGGGTAGGCGGCCAGCTCGAACCGTTCAGCGGCGCGCTCAAGGATATGCCTGCGCGCAGAGCGAAGCGTGACTTCGGTGAAAATTGAAACGAAAACTACGATGCCAAGAACATATAAAGTCTCATGGCCCTGGTGTGGTATGACGCGATCATAGATGTGGATCATGGACATCGGTACGGCAAGCGAAAGCAAGTTCGCACCAAATGATGCGAAAATTACCGACGGCGTGCGCCGGGACGCAATTAAGATCGAATCTGCTCGCACCTGGTTTCCCCAAAGCCTTAGGTTTTCACCAACTTACCGATCAGCCGCCAAAAAATAGTTAATCCACAAATCGTCAGTCGTTCCTCCTAAGGAGGCCTGAATGCCCTAACGATAGCTCCTAGAACCCGATTTTTTCGATCCCTGTTAAATCTATGGTGCCGCCTTCATCGAAGGTAATCACACCGGTTGCATCAACGCTCAGTTCGATTGAATCCAGTGTTTCTCCGGTTACCGAGTGGCCATCATCCAACAATGCGGTCCAACCCTCTCCTGAAATCGTATTGCCACTTACCGTCACATCACCGGTAAACCCGGCAAGCTCGATGATGTCGGTCCACCCGGAACCGCCGTCGATTGTATCAGTGCCTTCAAGCACTGAAAAAGAAAATACATCGTTGCCATCATTGCCGACCAATAAGTCATCACCTAAACCGCCGTCTATTGTGTCAGAGCCGGTGCCGCCTTCGATAGTGTCATTCCCGAAGCCACCATACAGCTCGTCGTCACCTACGCCGCCGGCGACCGCATCGCTACCGGAACCGGCGTGAACGAAATCATGCCCATCGTCGCCATGAAGCGTATCGTCGCCATCGCCACCGTAGAGGGCATCGTCACCTGTTCCGCCATCAACAGAATCGTTCCCGGAGCCTGCATAGATTGTGTCGTTACTTTCACCGCCACTAAGCGTGTCGTGACCGTCACGGGCATAGATAACATCTTGCGACGAGGTCCCAGAGTAGCTACCTGACCCAGAGTCGCCGTCGAACGTTGCGCTTTCGTCTTGCCCAATGTCATAGTTTCTCGGCTCGCTTCCCGAGATGTCTGGAGTGTGCAAAATCTGAATATTGTCGAGCGAAACACCGGAATGTCTGTTCCCGCTGCTGTCGACAAAACGCAATGTGTTTGATCCGTCGCCCATACCGCCGGTCAGCGTATAGCTAAATGTCTCGAAGGCTCTGTTCGATGCGGGGTCGACGCTCGCAATCAACTCTCCACCAAAGTAGACATCAGCAGTCAGGTTTTGAGCGTAGCGAATATCCGCGGCATCAAAACTCAGCTCGTAGGCCTCACCGTTTTGTAGACCCGCTATGGATTGACTGATGTCGTTGCCTTCGCCGTTGTTTTCAACCAAGTCCAGCCAAAGTGACCCATCTGAAGCTGCTAAGCCGCTGCCATGTGAACTGTTGTGCGTTTCAATCGTATCGCCATTGGCTGCCGTCCAACTGTTGGATGTCGGAAACAGATACCCGTCGCCTGTATTCGTGCCACCTGTAGTGTCCTCAAAGGATCCGTTCACTACGTAATTGTAATTCTCAGCCTCGGTGATGAGCTGAGTAGCTGAGTAGAATGAGCCATTAAAACTGAACCATTCGACGCCAGAAACTGTGTCGCCCCCTTCGTCACCGTTTCCGGCATTTAGATCGGTAATCGTGAAGGTCTCTGATGAAGGATCGAATGCCACAGCGAATTCGTCGAGATCGCCAGAAAAATAAACCACATCGGTGTCCGCACCGCCGTCGATCGTATCGTCACCTGTGCCGGTTTGAAGGGTGTCGTTGCCCGCACCGCCCGCCAGAACATCATTGCCGGAGCCGCCCAACAAAGTATCACTACCATCTCCGCCCGACAGATCATCATCGCCTGCACCGCCGTCGATGTTGGAGCCGTCGCTGTGGCCTGTGATCGTGTCGGACCCGTCGCCGCCCGTGATCGAGGCTTCGGCAACGCCTGTGTCGGTGAATTCAACGCCGGTATCGCCAAGCTGGATCGCTTCGGCGGTGTCGCTGATCGTGACCGTGATGGATTGGGGTGTGGAAGTCGCGTAAGCATCTGATGCAGTGACATAAAGATCGTGCGAACCGCCGTCTTCAAAGTCAATGTCCGCGCCGTCGCGCACCCGGATTTCGTCGCCCACAACCTCAAAGAGACCGTCGGCCACCGGCGCGCCATCGGCATCCGTGATCTGATACGTCAGCGCGTCCCCGTCGGCATCTGGCGCGCTCAAAACCGCCACCACTGTGCCTGCTGAGCTGTTTTCGGCGACATCATCGCCTATGGTGACACTCACGTCTCCCGGTCCGCTATTCGCCTGACGATCCGCTTCTATGATCAGCTCTGAAGTGGTGTATCCCACACCGTTGAAAGTGAATGTTTCAACGCCAGTGACTGTATCGGACCCTTCATCACCATCGCTCGCGTTCAGATCTGTTATCGTAAAGGTCGACGTTCCGGAATTGTAAGACACCGCAAAATCACCGATGGCACCATCGTAATGAACTGCGTCATAGCCAGACCCGCCGGACAGAGTATCGTCTCCGCCGCCGCCAGCCAATACATCGTTACCGCCGCTTCCGTCTAGAATATTGGCGCTGTCGTCCCCGACAATCGTGTCATTGTTCGAACCTCCAATAACGTTTTCGATGCCATTATAGGTGTTTAAGAATTGATCTGTTCCGGTCGCTAGATTGATATCAAAACTTCTATGGTCCACTTGGGAGCCGTCAATCGAATAGGTGTCGTTGCCTGCGCCTCCATCGAAACGATCCCCATTGCCAAGATCGAAGCCAGCAATCAACAGGTCGTCGCCGTCACCTCCGGAAATCGTATCTTCGCCCAAGCCACCATCGAGCGTATCGGCCCCGTCACCGCCCGCCAGAACGTCGTCGCCTGCACCGCCGGTGATGTTGGAGCCGTCGCTGTGGCCTGTGATCGTGTCGAACCCGTCGCCGCCCGTGATCGAGGTTTCGGCAACGCCTGTGTCGGTGAATTCAACGCCACCGTCGCCAAGCTGGATCGCTTCGGCTTCGTCGCCGACCGTCACTGTGACAACCTGCGTGTCGGTCGCGCCGTGGAAGTCCGTTGCGGTTATGGTGACGCTGACTGTTTCGCCATCGGTCTCAAAATCGAGGCTCTCGCCGTCGCGCAGTTGGAGCGCGCCGTCGACCACCTCAAAACGCGCATCGTCCAGACTGAGCGTGACGCTGTCGCCTGCGTTGGTATCCGTGGCTGTCACGGTTCCAACCACCGCGCTCGTGTCGTTCTCGGCAACCTGTCCGTCTGTGGCGGATAGTTCAGGGCCATCGTTCAGGGCATCTGCCGGGCTGACGTCGCCGTCGGCAAAGCGCAGAACCTCGACATCGGTTACGCTGTCGGTGCCATCCGGGCTGCCAGGACGGTTGTCGGTGATCGTATAAACGCCATTGTCTTCGTTGATCGTGTAATCCGACCAGGACCCTGAGAAAACCGCAACATCCGTGCCTTCACCGCCCGCCAGAACATCATTGCCAGAGCCGCCCGTCAGGGTGTCATTACCATCTCCGCCCGACAGATCATCATCGCCCGCGCCGCCGTCGATGTTGGAGCCGTCGATGTGGCCGGTGATCGTATCGGCGCCGTCGCCGCCCGTGATCGAGGTTTCGGCAATGCCCGTGTCGGTGAATTCAACGCCGGTATCGCCAAGCTGGATCGCTTCGGCGGTGTCGTTGATCGTGACCGTGATGGATTGTGGTGTGGAAGTCGCGTAAGTATCTGATGCAGTGACATAAAGATCGTGCGAACCGCCGTCTTCAAAGTCAATGTCCGCGCCGTCGCGCACCCGGATTTCGTCGCCCACAACCTCAAAGAGACCGTCGGCCACCGGCGTGCCATCGGCATCCGTGATCTGATACGTCAGCGCGTCCCCGTCGGCATCCGACGCGCTCAGCACCGCCACCACTGTGCCCGAGCTTGCATTTTCATCAACCGAACCGCCGCCCGCAATCGAAGCCGCACCCGGTCCGGTGTTGGCCTGTTCATTGGCAACTGCAATCAGATCAGCGACCGTATAGTCCACGCCATCAAAGGTGAAGGTTTCGACGCCGCTGACAGTGTCGCTGCCCTCGGCGCCGTTGCTTGGGTTTTCATCGGTGATGGTGAAGACGCCCGCATCGGCATCATAGGTGATCGCAAAATCATCAAGCGCACCATCCCATATGGCGCGATCAGAGCCGTCGCCGCCAGCGATCACATCATCGCCCGCGCCACCTGACAGAGCGTCATCGCCTGCTCCACCGCTCAGAGCGTCGCTTCCCGTACCACCGTTGAGCGTATCGGCCCCATCACCGCCCGCCAGAACGTCGTCGCCTGCACCGCCGGTGATGTTGGTGCCGTCGTTGTGGCCTGTGATCGTATCGGACCCGTCGCCGCCCGTGATCGAGGTTTCGGCAACGCCTGTGTCGGTGAATTCAACGCCACCGTCGCCAAGCTGGATCGCTTCGGCTTCGTCGCCGACCGTCACTGTGACAACCTGGGTGTCGGTCGCGCCGTGGAGGTCCGTTGCGGTTATGGTGACGCTGACTGTTTCGCCATCGGTCTCAAAATCGAGGCTCTCGCCGTCGCGCAGTTGGAGCGCGCCGTCGACCACCTCAAAACGCGCATCGTCCAGGCTGAGCGTGACGCTGTCGCCTGCGTTGGTATCCGTGACTGTCACGGTTCCAACCACCGCGCTCGTGTCGTTCTCGGCAACCTGTCCGCCTGTGGCGGATAGTTCAGGGCCATCGTTCAGGGCATCTGCCGGGCTGACGTCGCCGTCGGCAAAGCGCAGAACCTCTACGTCGGTTACGCTGTCGGTGCCATCGGGGTTATCGAGGCGGTTGTCGGTGATTGTATACACACCAGCGTCCTCAGTGATCGTGTAATCCGACCAGGACCCTGAGAAAACCGCAACATCCGTGCCCGCACCGCCTTCGAGTGCATCATTGCCACGTCCACCCGTCAGAACATCATTGCCTGTACCGCCATCGAGCACATCATGGCCACGTTCACCCGCCAGAACATCATTGCCTGCGCCACCGTCGAGCGTATCATGATGTTGTCCACCCGTCAGAACATCATTTCCTGCACCACCGCTGAGAAAGTCACGGCTTCCGCCACCGGCGATTGTATCAGCTCCGTTGCCGCCGTTGAGCACGTCACGGCCACCGCCACCATCGATGATGGCACCGTCGTCGTGGCCTGTGATCGTGTCTGCCCCGTCGCCGCCTGTGATCGAGGTCTCGCCAACGCCTACATCAGTAAATCCAAGGCCGTCGTCCCCAAGCAAGAGGTCTTCAGCTTCGTCTGTAAGTGTCACGGCGACAGGCCACGGTTCAGATGTGCCCGCGTCAGTGGTTGCTGTAATGTAAATCGTTTGTTCTGGTCCGCTTTCGAAATCGAGGATATTTCCGTCCGCCACGACAATTATATTGCCAACAACTTCGAAAGCGCCATCAATTAACGGTGTGCCTTGGGCATCGGTGATCTGGTATTGGATTGTGTCGCCATAAGCATCGGTTTCGGGCAGAACCAAGGCTTCGGTGCCAACGTCGCTGTTTTCGAGAATCGTGGCGACCAAGTCCCGATCGGGTGACCACACATCTTTAGGCTTTGATTCCTGTTCAGACTCAGTTGTTGATGATTTTGCGGTGTCGACCGGTCGGGAGAGATTTGATGCCGGGATTGTTGAAGTTCTTGGTTCGATTGTTGTTGGCTCATTTCCGCCGGTGGCTGCCAGATCAGGTGTGCCCATTCCTTGGGGTGTTGTGTTGGGCGACGCATATTCCAATCTGCTGGTTTCGACGGAGCCATTTGTAACAACTGTTTTGGTTTCACTGTCGTACGGCGACAATTGAGCTCCGACCAAGTGTTCGGATGGCTCGAAGGAAGGTGGGATCAAGTTCGGTACAACCGGATCGTCACCAGCAACGTAATTTGATAGTTCAGGTGCGGCCGGGGCAAAGGCCGTTAAGCCAGCAATCGAAGTTGCAGAAGCTAGCGAGACTTGAAAGTCGGCAGCGTTTTCGTTGCCAAGATCTGCTGTTTGGGCGCGTTCATTGTCGGTGTCATTTTTTGTTGATCGTCCACCGGACGATGTCTGTCTGCCATTCCCGCTCTGAACGGGCTGCATATCCTGTGCCATACCAAACCACTCACGACTTAATAGGCCCCCACAGCGAGAACATAACAAATACTGAGAATTAAGTCATTGAAATCAATATGCTATGTTTAATGAATGATTAACGTAAGCCAGGTCCAAAAACAACAAACCCCCGGGGCTGGGCCGCGGGGGTCGTCGTCTGGCAACCGAAATCGCCCAGTGTCTGAAGGTTACTTTACAGCATACCTTCGCGCTGTGCCTTTTTACGAGCGAGCTTACGAGCACGGCGAATAGCTTCGGCTTTTTCGCGTGCGCGTTTTTCAGAGGGCTTCTCAAAATGCTGCCGAAGCTTCATTTCACGGAAGACACCCTCACGCTGCAGCTTTTTCTTTAGAGCACGTAGCGCCTGATCGACGTTGTTGTCGCGAACACTGACCTGCATGTGGTTTCCACCACCTTTCTAAGTTAGAGTTGTGCATAAATTGCAGGAATGGGCCATATAACAGTGGCGTAGGCACTTGTCTACATAGCCGATATGGAGTGTTTAAGATGAACGATACCGCCAATTTGGATGTTTTTTTGGATGCTGCACTGGCCCATGTACCGTTCGATGGGTGGTCTGAGGCGACGTTTAACGCTGCGGCAACCGATTTGGGATTAAGCGGCGATGAAGCCAAAGTCTTGGCACCACGTGGGGCGGTTGATCTGGCCATTGCCTATCACCGGCGCGGTGATCAGGTGATGATCGACCGAATGGCTGCCACCGATTTGACGGCTATGCGGTACAGTGATCGCGTTGCTGCCGCCTTGAAGTTTCGTATCGATGCGATGTCTGATCGCGAGGCGGTTCGCCGCGCTACGACATTGTTTTCACTTCCAAATTACGCGCGTGACGGAGCTAAGTTAATTTGGGAAACTGCCGACCACATCTGGAATGCGCTTGGCGATACATCGACGGACGGAAATTGGTACTCGAAACGCGTTACATTGTCCGCGGTCTGGGGTTCGGTCGTGCTGTATTGGTTAGGGGATGACAGCCCTGGCTATTCGAAAACTTCGGACTTCATAGACCGTCGGATCGAGAATGTGATGCAGTTTGAAGCTGCAAAAAGCAAAATGCGCGAGAATCCTTTGACCAAACCATTAATGGATTTGCAGTCGTCAATCATGGGCCGCATGCGACCGCCGCAACAGGCCAAAGATGTTCCCGGCACATGGGCAAATTCTCAAGCAAGGTCACGATAACATTATATTTTCGTTGTTATGGCGCCGTTTTGAGCGCCAGATTTTAATGTCGAGAGTTAATGTTTCGAGAGAATTTTGACACACAGTGTATTTAGAGCTCTTTGTCTTTCTGCCGCATTTTTAGGAACAGTCAGTTCTGCGTCAGCAAAGCTGGCAGACATGACATGTCAGGTTCCGGTGAAAACCGAGTTCGCAGAATCAAATTTGAGCTGGACTGGTACTGCTTCGCCCGGATTTACAGCTCATTAGAACGCTTAGGTGAGCGAAAGCGGAATGATTGAAATCTGCGGCGCCGTTGCATTTCCAAGTTCACGCACACGTCAACAAAGCAAAAAAGTTCTTCGACGGGCCTTCATTGAATATGGGGGAAAAAGGTCATGAAAGATCTTTCGTTCTTTGAAGTAGCGAAAGTGCGAGGCCGAAAACCACAATGGAAATCAGCCAGTTGCGCATCCTCGGGCTATCTGATGGGATCAAGCAACGCGTCCGTCATCCGACAGTCACGTGACACATCTGCGCTGCATGCACGTGGCTCCAAATCGCGGGTCAAACAAATACGGGCTTCCTGAATCCGGGAAGCCTTGCAGGTTATTGTGATTTGGTCGGCTGTAAGAGACGGGTTTTCTTCAAGAAAAGCTTGCTCAATGACATTCGCGGGCACTCGGATTGGTTTGTCCAATTGACGTAAGATCGCCGGGCGGTTGATGCGCGAATACGCTTCGCGAGACAGCCGGTAGTAGTTTGCCGCTGATAGCGCCGTGCACTTTCCATGCTTGTTCCACTGGTGCCAAGCGCTGCCAGAAGATCCGTAAAGATCGCTTTGGTCTCGGGTGTCGGCGCGCGAAGGATTTCGTTCATTCGTTGGACAATAACTGGGCCAACCGCTTTCATATTGCGGCCAAAGCCCGTGAAGCACCCAACCGAAGTTCGCGGTGGTTTCGCATTGCGGTGAGTTCCGATCGTCGCCTTCAAGCGCGCACCAAGTGGGCGACCACGACAATGCCATCACATAATAGTCGAAATCGCCGGCTTTTTCGCCATCTGCACGTGCAAGGCCCGTCATTAAGATGAGCGCCATCAAAAACCGCATTTGCTCTTCCTTATTCCACACCTTGGCATTATACACCGCATACACCGCTCACTTCCCCGAAATCGAGGAAAGGGTCCGCAGGGCCAGCCGATTTCCCGGCGCAAGAAAGTTTTGTCAGGAGTTTGCCAGATGAACAAACCGATCATGGCCAAAGCCACTGCCGTATGGCTGGTTGACAACACGACGATCAGCTTCAAGCAGATTGCGGATTTTTGTGGGCTTCACGAATTGGAAGTGCAGGGCATTGCCGATGGTGATGTCGCCACGGGCGTCAAAGGGTTTGATCCAATTGCCAACAATCAATTGGTTCAAGAAGACATCGACAATGCGCAGAACGATCCGATGTTCAAGCTGAAGCTGAAGTACAACGCCGCTGCTGTGGGCGAGGAAAAACGTCGCGGACCACGTTATACACCGCTGTCCAAACGTCAGGACCGGCCTGCATCGATTTTGTGGTTGGTAAAATTTCACCCTGAACTGTCAGACGGGCAGATTTCAAAATTGGTGGGTACAACTAAGCCTACGATCCAGTCGATCCGCGAACGCACGCATTGGAATATTTCGAATATTCAACCTATTGATCCGGTCGCTTTGGGCCTATGCAAACAGTCCGAGCTGGACGCAATTGTGCAAAAAGCCGCCGCCAAGAAAGCCCGCGAGGGCGAGGTGATGTCGGACGAGGAACGGCGTAAATTGGTATCAACCGAACAATCGCTTGGTGAGGATATCGAACCCAAAATTCCATCTGCGATTTCCGGGTTTGAGACTTTTACTCTTGGCGAAGATCGGCCTGAGCGAGAAGAACCGATGCCGGATGCTGAGAGCTTTTTCAACTTGCCCGATGATGATGGCGGTTCCGAAGATGGCGACGCAGACGGCGACGACAAAAGCTAACATTTCCATCTCACTGATAAATTTGAAACCCTGGCGCCAAACGCCGGGGTTTTTCATTTGGCGCACTCTCCCAAAAACCACGAAAGTGTTTCTTTTGGGGCCACGCGATAGACATGCCAAGTAGGCCGATTATGGTCGTTGCACATTCATTGAGTTGGAGCGGCCTTCGATGATCACGGTCGAGCAAATTTCAACGCCAACGATATCGAGGCGGCACAAGACCTGTTGCGCACGTGCACAGGTTGGGCCAAATTGATTGATCCCAGTACGAAAGATGCGCCAACGTTTGATGGTCTTGAAGAGAAACCGGCGAATTTGGCAGGCGAATACGCGCACTGGAAGCGCGGAACGGATAATTTTGGACAGTTTTCACACCATACCGGACGCCCATAACATCTATCGCTTACTTGGGTTCGTCAAAGTTGCTGCGCCTTCCGATTTTCCTGAAGACCTTGTCGATAGGTTGTTTTTATGACGCTGGATTTGCAGTGACGTCTTTGCCTGTACTTACAAACAAAGAAGCGCGTGCGCTGTTTTTGAACCGACACGGGCTAACCGATGCGGTATCGGGGCAAGGGAAAGGTCGCGATCTTCAAGGGTTGGTGGATCAGCTTGGCTTTGTTCAAATTGATTCGATCAATACCGTCGCCCGAGCGCACCATATGATCCTTCACGCGCGCCAGCCTGCCTATCGTGCAAAGAACATCCATCTTTTGCATGACCGTGACCGTGGTGTTTTTGAACACTGGACTCATGACGCCAGCATGATTTCGATGGCACATTTTCCCCATTGGAAACTGAAGTTTCGTCGCCATGCCGCCCGCGCAGCTGAACGCGGTCGCGACGATACAGAGCTGGCAGGAAAGCTGGACGACGTGTTGGCGCAGATCACGGACCGGGGACCATGTTGTTCTGCGGATGTTGGGGAGGGCGAGGCGCGTAGTTCTGGAGGTTGGTGGGAATGGAACCCTTCGAAAGTGGCATTGGAACGGCTTTGGCGCACGGGTCGCCTTTCGGTTTTGCGTCGGGATGGATTTCGAAAAGTTTACGACCTGACCGAGAACGTTATTCCGGCAGAGGTTTCGGGCATTGATTACAGTGCGGCTGAGACCATCGATTGGGCCTGTCGTTCGGCCATGGACCGATTGGGATTCGCCACATCGGGCGAGCTTGCGGCGTTTTGGGATTTGATCACACCCGCAGAGGCCAGGGATTGGTGTCGTGCTGCACATGGACGTGGCGAGATTGTCGAAGCGAATATCACGCAAGCAGATGGCAGTTTGCGTAAGAGCTATTTGTGGCCCGACACATTGTCCGAAATCGCGCCCGTCCCAACGTCAAGATTAAGGATCATGAGCCCGTTTGATCCAGCATTGCGCGACCGAAAACGAGCGGAGCGATTGTTTGGATTTTCCTACCGGATCGAGGTATTTGTTCCAGAGGCCAAGCGGAAATACGGGTACTATGTGTTTCCCATTCTGGAAGGTGACCGTTTGGTGGGACGCGTCGATATGAAAGCTGATCGAGACCGGGATCGGCTAGGTGTACGTGCTTTATGGCCGGAAGCGGGTGTGACGTTTGGCAAGGGCCGCATCGTTAAGTTGGAAGCCGCGTTGGCACGCACCGCGCGTTTGGCCGAGGTGTCAAATATTAGTTTCGAGGATCATTGGTTGCAATCACATTGAGCGCCTTTGGCGCACGCGATTTTTGATTTGGTCTGCGGGTGACGTCCGTCGCGCCCCCTTTGACCAGCATATTCGTAGTGGCGATTTTTGTGGAAAGTGGTTCGGAAGATCGAGCGCAATGTCGTTTGGACGACGCGGCAGAGTAGGCTGATTTAAGAATGTGAAAGCATCTGAGGGTTAGATAGATTTCCGGGCTTTGAGGGCAGCGCTGATGGTGCCGTCGTCGAGGTAGTCCAGCTCTCCTCCGATGGGCACGCCTTGCGCAAGCGTGCTGACGGTAACGCGTCCTTCAAGTTGATCCGCAATATAGTGCGCGGTTGTTTGACCGTCGACGGTGGCATTTAGGGCCAAGATGACCTCGGTGATCTCCTCGGCTGAAACCCGGTCGATCAGCTTGGGGATGCGGAGCTCATCAGGACCGACCGCGTCGAGCGCCGACAGCGTGCCGCCCAAGACGTGGTAACGGCCATTGAAAATCGCGGCCCTTTCCATAGCCCAGAGATCGGCCACATCTTCCACAATGCAGAGTTCGCCGTTGGCTCGTTTGTTGCTTTCGCAGATGGGGCAAAGATCGGATGTGTCGATGTTTCCACAATTCAAGCATTCGCGTGCGGTTTCGGCAACCCGTGCAATGGCGTCGGCCAAAGGGATCAATTGAAGCGCTCGTTTCTTAACCAATTGCAATACGGCGCGCCGGGCAGATCGTGGACCAAGGCCGGGTAACTTGGCCATGAGTTCGATCAAGTTTTCGAGTTCGTTTGGTGGGGTCATGGCGCTTTTCCGGGTAGAGGAACGCGGGTCACGGTGTAGTCTTGGTCGCGCAAAAGCGCGATCAATCCCGTGTCACCGGGTAAATGAAAGGCTCCTACGGCAGTAAAAATACGGCCGTTTGGTAACTCGCCTTTTAGTTTTTCGACGAAGCGGGCGTTCCTTTCACTGAGAAGATAGTCGTTTGTGCGCTCGACCGCTTCCCGGCCACCTTGTCCAAGCGTTGCTTCGACATAGGATGTGTCCCAAGCCATCATCAGGCCCAATCGGCCCTCAAGGTAAAGTTTTATGTTCGTGCTGAGGCCGCAGTTGTTGGTTTGCGGCTTAAGATAGCTTGCATAGGTCGCGATCAAGGCTTTGGCGGTGTCGTCTCTGTCTTTCAAGTCGTCAAAAAAGTCACTTGGTTGTTCAAAGCTCAAAACCTTTGCCCCGGCCAGAGTTCCCAGTAGCTGGATTAAAAAATCCTGAATGGGGAAGACGCCTGTTGCGAAGTCATCGCAGGGTGAAGACAGAAGAATAGCCGCCAGGCCAGGAAGCGAGAGAACGAGTTGTGCGTCCTCACCCCAGCCAAGGCCAGACAATCGGTCGTTGACCCAATCCGACATTTCTGGCGGCAAATATGCGGTTTGCGGACTTACAGGTAAGAGCGCCCAAGGGTCGCTGGCGTCCCGATAATACCCTTCATACTGCTGCCCTTGCTGAAAGAATTCGCGATCTGGAGCGGTATAGTCGACTTCGATGGCTACTACTTTGGCGGCTTCAATCTTTTTCTTAACACTGGCGGGCAACCGTAGGATATGTAGATCGGAGGAATGATATGTGCCCCAGAGGTGCGAAACGGCACCGTTGGGCGCGGTGATTTCCCAAAACCGGCCCGTGCCGTTTTGAATTGTTCTGGCGTCCCCTTCGAGCGCGGCTAAACCAAATTGCTCGAAGATTTCGGGGAAAATAGTTGGTGTCGTTACTGAGCAAAACTCTTTCGTGACCCAATCCTGAGCTCGAACACTGGTGGCAAAAAGGCCAACGGCGAGGAGGGCAATAAAATGCTTCACGTTGGCCTAGAAGGGTAACTTCATATCGGCTGGAAGGCCCATGCCTTCGGTCAGCGCGCTCATCTCGCGTTGGTGGCGTTCAGAGGCCTTTGACTGCGCGTCCTTGATCGCTGCCAAAATGAGGTCTTCGACCACTTCTTTTTCCGTGGGCGCGAAGATCGACGGGTCGATATCAAGGCCGACAAGTTCGCCCTTCGCGGTTGCGGTGGCTTTCACCAACCCGGCACCACTTTCGCCGACGACCGTTATCGCATTCAGGTTTTCCTGAAGTTCGGCCATTTTGGTCTGCATTTCTTGAGCGGCCTTCATCATTTTGCCCATGTCGCCTAATCCGCCCAAACCTTTGAACATACTGTCTCTCCCTGTGATGTGGTTGGCCTTTAGATATTGTTGCAGACGCGGGGCGGCAAGGTGCTTACATCGGATTGTTGCGCCGACTTTGTCGTCGCGGGTTGCGAGGGGCGCTGCCCCTCGCGCTCCCCGGCGTGTTTCTCAAGGAATGCTACCACCCTAGTCTTCTTCGAAGGGATCCCATTCGCCTTCAACTTCCTCGAGGGCGGTTTCTTGGATCGTGGCCGCGATGGTCTCGGCGGTTTTTAGGGGGGCGATTTTAGCTTTTGGGAAAGCGGCAAGGATGGCGGCGACGGTGTTGTCGGCTTGGGCGGCCTCGGTCAACTTCAGGGTTTCGGCGTTCCGGATTTCGGTGATCGTTGGAGCGCCGCCGGTGCCTGAGATTGAAATCGCCCATCGAACGCCAGTCCAGCTTTGCAGCCGTTGCGTCAGCCTTTGGGCAAGATCGTTTGGGGCTTTGGGCCCAGGTTCAAACTCAATGCGACCCGGTTGGTAAGACACAAGGCGCAGGCTGTCTTCGACCTCGACACAGAGCTTCATGTCCCGGTTTGTACGTATCAGATCCACAACGTGTTGGAACGTCGGGAAACGGGCAAGCGCGCTTTCGGGGACTTGAGCAAGTGCGGCTTGAGATGCACCTGTCGCGGATGGGCTGGACATCTGCGCGCTCCGCGCAGCGACCGCTTCGGCGCCTTTGCTGGGGCCTGGAGCGGATGCGTTTGGCTGCGGCGCCTTTGGTGGCGGGCTCATGTCTTTCAGTTTGGCGACCAACTCGCCCGGTGATGGCATGTCGGCAACATGGGTCATCCGGATGACGGCCATTTCGGCGGCCATCATCGCATTCGGTGCGCTTGCGACTTCTTCCAGTGATTTCAACGACATTTGCCACATACGGCTTAGGACAGGCATGGGAAGCTGTTCGGCCAGGGCCTGGCCTCGGGCGCGTTCATCGGGTGAAACAGTAGGGTCATCTGCTGCTTCGGGTGTGATGCGAATGACGCTGATCCAATGTGTGATTTCTGCGATGTCGCGCAGGACGGCCATTGGATCGGCTCCGTCGGCGTATTGTGCTGAAAGTTCCGCAAGCGCTGCTGCCGGGTCGCCTTTCATGATGTGTTCGAACAAATCCATGACGCGGCCACGGTCGGCGAGGCCAAGCATGGCGCGTACCTGATCAGCGGTTGTTTCACCGGCACCATGAGAGATCGCTTGATCCAATAGGGATGTCGCGTCGCGCGCTGAGCCTTCCGCGGCGCGTGTTATTAAGGCAAGCGCGTCTTCGGTGATCTGCGCGTTTTCACCCTTGGCAATCTTTTGCAGCATGGCAATCATCACTTCGGGTTCGATTCGACGTAGATCGAATCTTTGGCAGCGCGATAAAACCGTGACTGGAACTTTGCGGATTTCCGTTGTTGCAAAGATGAATTTGACGTGGGCCGGTGGTTCTTCCAGCGTTTTCAACAGCGCATTGAATGCACTGGTCGACAGCATGTGAACTTCGTCGATGATGTAGATTTTGTAACGTGCAGAGGCTGCCCGGTAGTGGACCGAATCGATAATCTCCCGGATGTCGTTCACACCGGTGCGTGACGCTGCATCCATTTCCATGACATCGACATGACGGCCTTCTGTGATTGCAGCACAATGTTCACACGTGCCACAGGGTTCGGTCGTGGGGCCGCCGGTGCCATCCACGCCGATGCAGTTCATGCCTTTGGCGATGATCCGCGCTGTGGTCGTTTTTCCCGTGCCACGAATACCCGTCATCACAAACGCCTGCGCGATGCGGTCGGCCTCGAATGCATTCTTTAGGGTCTGAACCATGGCGTCTTGACCGACGAGATCAACAAATGTCTCGGGCCGGTATTTCCGCGCCAGCACCTGATAGGTTTTTTCGGTTGTCTCGCTCATGGGCCCCGCCGGATTCGCAATTCCGAAAGGGTAAACCGGGAAGGCGATAGGGTCCACACTTGCCCTGGTCAGGTCTGACGCGCTAGGCTTAAATCGCCGTATGGGGCGGCATCCTGGTTCGCGGAAAGCTGGTATCGGCACCCCTGATTTGAAGTTCGACTATACGTCGGAGTTTCTCTGCCCGTTTAGCGAACCCCGGGCCATGAGGAGAAGCCCGATGACTAAATTATCCCTTGATCAACTGCGCCGGGATGCAAAGGCGCTGAGAAAAACCTATCCCGATGACGGGGCGCTGGAGCGAGTGAGTGCGGTCCTCGGACATTCACCAAAATCCCTGACCCATTCCGCGGCTTTACACGTGCTTGCGTGTGAGGCTGGGTTTGAGAGTTGGCCAAAGCTCAAGTTTGACGTTGAAACGCAGTCCATGAACCGCGCGGCGAAGCTAGAACATTTAAAAATGGCCCTTTTCAACGGGCACGGCGCACAAGTTGAACGGTTGTTGGGCGACACGCCGGATTTAGCTCGGGATAACTTAGGCATCATGTGCGCGCTTTATGATGTGTCTAGGATAGCAGAGGAGTTGGAAGCGCGCCCTGATGCGATTGGCGCACCCATTTTAGGACCGCGTATCCCGATCCTGCATCTGGCTTTCTCGCGGTGGTGGAAACACCGTGGGTCCGAAGGTGACATGCTGGCAACGGCGGCTTTGTTGTTGGAACGGGGCGCGGATGTAAACGCCACCTATGATCAGATGCCCGGTATGCCATTGTCGGCGCTTTACGGGGCGATTGGTCACGCGCAGAATTTGTCGCTGGCGGAGTTCCTTTTGGACAATGGCGCGAACCCGAATGATGGAGAATCGCTTTATCACGGCTGCGATCTGGGCGCGCCTGCTTTGCAGCTTTTGCTGCAACACGGTGCCGGGGTGCGACGAACAAATGCCTTGCCGAGAGCTTTGGATTTCAATGATTTAGAGATGGTCGAGGTTTTACTGGAGGGTGGTGCAGACCCAAACGAAGGGGTTCATTGGCCCGAAGCCTCCGGTGAAGCGCCATTTGTGATCCCGGCGTTGCATCAGGCGGCACGGCGTTTGTGTTCGCGCGAGATTATTGAGCGGTTGTTGCAGGCTGGCGGCGATCCGGACGCCGTTGAGTGGGGGCATACGGCATATGCATTGGCACGGATGTTTGGCAATGATGCGGGTGCCGCGGTGATGGCAGCGCATGGTTGCCAAACGACACTAACACGGGAAGAAGCCGCGATTGCCGCAGCGGTCTCGGGTAAGCCCGTTCGTCGGATCGATCCCACGCGTCTGCCGAAGGAAACGCGCGATATGATTCGTGAACAGATCCATTTGCCAAGGGCCTTGGAACGGACCAAGGCGCTGGTCGCCATTGGTTTGGACTTTGATCGACCCGACCCGCAAGGGTTAACGCCGGTTCAAATCGCCGGGTGGGAAGGGTTGCCGGATGTGATGGAATATCTTTTGTTGCTCGGACCGGATCTGAAACATGTGAATGGTTATGGCGGTGATCTGATGTCAACGATACTTCACGGCTCGGAAAATGCACATAATGGTGTGACGCGGGATCACATCGGGTGCGCGCGCCTTGCATTGGAAGCGGGTGCCAAGCTGCGCAGATCGGACATATTGGCAGCCGGAGACGTGGAATTGGCTGAATTTCTGACAGAATGGTCTGACGCAAACCCTGAACGCGTTGTGGAGACAAAGGATGGCTGACTATCAGATTTCTGAGGTTTCCATTGGTTCGGGTATGATCGGGATCGCGCCGATGCCGGGGCGAACCGGATCCTATGTGCACGATCTAAGCGTGCTTCTGCAGTGGAGGCCCCAATTGGTTTTGACGATGACACATCGGCAGGAGCTGGAGTATGGCGATGCTGGTGCGTTCGGTATGGATTTGGCAGCTGCCGAGGTTCTTTGGCGCCATTTGCCAATTGCCGATATGGGGGCACCACCGCCTGAGGCAGAAGCGCTTTGGCCTGAGACTTCGAACTTGGCGCATCGGCTTTTGAGTGAGGGAGGTCGTGTTTTTGTGCATTGCTATGGCGGATGTGGGCGCGCTGGCATGGCCGCGTTGCGATTGATTGTCGAAGCGGGCGAAGATGCTGACCGAGGGTTAGAGCGGTTGCGCGAAGCGCGTCCTTGTGCGGTTGAATCGGATGCCCAACTGAAGTGGGCCGCGCGTCCAATGTATGAAAGGCTTGGGTCGAGCCCATGACAATTGAAGGCAAGACAGAACCGCGATTCCTTCTAACGGTTTTTGCCGCACTATGGGTGATGACTTATGTCTATTCCTTTGTTGCATTTGCGATCACGGCGCCCGACGACATCGGGTTTACACGTGGGCTGAACCGGATCCGTGCGTTTTTGGGCTGGCAGGGAATCGCTGGGATTTTGGCGATTTGCGTGTTTGGGTGTGCAAGATCTTGGCCAAAGGGTTCGGCCGTGCGGCGAAATTCTGCGGTGCCGTTGATGCTGGCCGGTTTGCTGATTTTTGGGATACTAGGTGTCATCGGATGGGCCGCCATCAACTGATGAGAACCCTTGCGTGAATTGGATTTGGTGACTATGTAGTCGGTCGAGAGGTTGGCGCGGGCAGGCACCTCGCCAACCCGGTCAGGTCCGGAAGGAAGCAGCCGTAACGAGCCCCGCTTGGGTCGTTGTCCAGCCTCTCACCTCATCCCCTTCGATTTGTGGTGCGCCGATGGCCTTGCCGCCAAGAGAAGGACATTGTCTCCTCTTGGCTATAAGCATTTCCTCAGAGTTTCAGACGGAAGAGCGCAAAGCCATCCTTGCCGTCGCCTGCCGGTGCAATGTCAGCGCCTTTGACGTCGTCGACGTAGTCTGCGGCTTTGGGCCCCGTTTCGAACAGAACTTCGGTGTCCGGCATGGGTGCGAATTTCCAATTCGCATCCGCTGATGGTTGGATCGTGCCCTGTTCGACGATGTATCTGACGATCACGTCACGGTTGGTATCCGGGGCCTCAAAAATGATCGTCGACCCATCTGCACCGGGAAAATCGCCACCGCCCGAGGCGCGATAATTGTTGGTGGCAATTACAAATTCCATACCGTCCGTCACCGGTTTGCCCTCAAACGTCAGGTTTTTGATCCGGTTGGCGTCGGGGTTCGTCAACTCGCCTTTCGGTGCGAATTTTGATGGTTCAGAAAGGTCAATCTCGTATGAAACCCCATCGATCACGTCGAAATTGTAGCTTGGGAAAGAAGTGTTCAACAAAAGCCCGTCCTTCGATCCCGGGACAACCTGATTGAACATTCCCGCAGAGCGTTCCAGCCAATCCCGCACTTCCTTGCCGGTGACTTTCACGGCCCGGACGGTGTTGGGATACAGATAAAGATCGGCGACGTTCTTGATGGCAACGTCGCCTGCGGGCACATCCGTGAAGTATTCAGGCCCGCCGCGACCGCCAGCTTTGAATGGCGCCGCCGCAGACAAGATTGGAAGGCTCGCATATTCAGTGCCAGCCAGCATTTCGGCCACGTACCACTTTTGGGCAATTGACACGATCTGGACGGAAGGATCATCGGCAACCAAACTGAAGTAGCTATGTAAAGGTGCCGCCGTTTTTCCAACTGCGCGGCGCACATAGGCCAAGGTATCGTCGTGGTCTTTCTGTGTTGCCTCTAGTACGGCTCCGACGCTTTCGACCAAGGGCGTGATCGAGCGATCTTCGTTTCGCTTCGAAATGGGCCGCGTTTCAACGGCTGAAGTGACGACGCGCCAGTCGCTGCCATCTTTTTCCAGCATGAGGTCGATGACCCCAAGGTGCGATCCCCAGAAGCCGCCCATGGTCGCGGGTTTGCCATGGATCAGCCCCTTGTCAGCATCAACGGCTGCGTAATCGGCATAGGTTGGCGACGGAAAGACAAGGTGACTGTGGCCCGTGACCAGCGCATCGATGCCATCAATTGCAGCGAGAGGCACGCTGGCGTTTTCCATTCCGTCGGTTTCTTTGGCGGAGCCGATGCCCGAGTGCGACAGCGCGATGATAATGTCGGCCCCATCTTCTTTCATCTGCGGAACATAGGCGCGTGCGGTTTCAACGATGTCTCGGGTGATGACATTGCCTTCAAGGTGCTTTCTGTCCCAGTTCATTATTTGAGGCGGAACGAAACCGATCAATCCAACTCTCAGGGGGTGCGCGGTGCCCGAACCATCGGTGACCATGCGATCCAGAATGACGTAAGGCTTCAAAAGTGTGGTGTCTTTCGTGGGGTCGCTGCCGAGTTCCTTGGCAATGTTGGCGCTTACGATCGGAAAGTCGGCACCGGCCAGTGATTTCATCAAGAAATCAAGACCATAGTTGAATTCATGGTTGCCGACTGTCGACGCATCGAAACCAATGGCGTTCATGGCCGTGATGATCGGATGTGCATCGCCATCCTTCATGCCGCGTTCATAGGCAATGTAGTCGCCCATTGGATTGCCTTGCAGGAAGTCTCCGTTATCAACCAAAAGCGTATTTGTTGCTTCGGCGCGAATGTCAGCAATATGAGCGGCGGTGCGGGCCAGACCGACCGTGTCGATGGGACGGTCAGCATAATAATCATAGGGAAAGACGTGCACGTGCAGATCCGTCGTTTCCATCAACCGCAGGTGTGCCTGACCGGCAGAGGCGTTCACCGAAAACGGGTGAAGGGCAGCCAGCGAAGCGCCGGTTGTAGTTGCAAGGAACGAACGTCGGCTCATGGCCTGACCAGTATAACGCCGCATGGCAGTCTCCCTGAAGTTTTTTGTACAGGTGCAATGAAAACATGAAACGCGTGTGACACCTATGTTTTTCGTTGGGTGTTGTTGTGGGGATCGCCGAGCGTTGCGCAAGACACGGAAATCGCGGGCGAAGTCCCGGTTTGCCAATCTCGACACCTCGTGGCACACAACGCTGAACTGAGAAGGCCATCCTTATGAAGCACGCAGAATCAGTGACGTTCGGAGGCTCGGGGTTGGACCGTGCCGCTCATCTTCGCGCTGATCCGCCCGCGGGTAACGTACTGGCCTTTTGGCAAGGCAAACCATTGCTTCAAGTGGTGGGTGATTTGCGCGTTCCGGTGTTTTTACCACCCGATCATGCCGTTTTTGAATCCTCGACTGAAGCGGCAGTGTTTCTTGGATTGGATGCGGATCAGGCGCGCTTTGCGAGAGACATTTCGGCCTGGGAGCCGGGCGACATTGCAGAGACGGTTGGCGCATTCAGCGATCCGTCTGAACAACGCCATCCTTTGATCGAGAACGGAGTTTTTGGCGAGTTGCGCGCCAACATGATGCTGTTGTCGCCTCGGGATGCCGAATTGATTGCGACGGGAAAAGCCATTTTGGAATGGCACCGTTCGCACGGGTTTTGCGCGCGCTGTGGTGCGCATTCGGTGATGGCGGTTGCAGGTTGGCAGCGTGATTGTGCGACTTGCGGTGGGCATCATTTTCCGCGCACAGACCCAGTGGTCATCATGTTGATTACACGCGGGAATTCGGTGTTGATGGGGCGGTCGCCCGGATGGCCGGACGCGATGTTTTCGTTGCTGGCTGGCTTCGTCGAACCGGGTGAAACTATCGAAGCTGCCGTTCGACGCGAAGTCTTTGAGGAGGCAGGCGTGCGCGTCGGTGAAGTTGGATACCTTGCCTCGCAACCATGGCCTTTCCCTGCGTCCTTGATGTTTGGCTGTCAGGGCCACGCGACAAGCGATGACATAACCATTGATCCTGACGAGATCGAAGCCGCAATGTGGGTCACTCGTGAGACCATGATGCAAGCCATGGCTGGCGAACTGCCTGACATGAAGCCCGCTCGACAGGGGTCGATAGCGCGCTTCTTGCTTGAGAATTGGCTTGCCGATACGCTCGACTAAAGGCAATTCTTTAACTCATGAAACTGTCGACCCGCGAAGACATCGAGGCCCCACTCGACACGGTGTATGCCGCCGTTACCGATTTCGACGGGTTCGAACGCCGGCTCTTACGCCGGGGTGTTGACGTCACGCGAGACGAAACCTGTCCAATTGATGTGCCCGGAGTGCGTTGGAAGGCGCAATTCACTTGGCGCGGACGGCCACAGGCCTTAGATGCCGAACTGGTCTCTATTGATGCCGGTCAAGGCTATGCCATCGAAGGAAAGTCATCCGGCGTCATTTGCATGAGCGTTGTCGATCTGGTGCCCCTGTCAAAAAGCCGGACGCGCTTATTTGTATCGATGGATCTACGACCCACAACTTTGTCATCCAGACTTTTTGTGCATTCGTTGAAACTGGCGAAGGGATCAATTGGGCGGCGATTTAAGGCACGCGTTGCCGAGTTCGCCGCCGAGATTTAGGTTTTTTCTAAGCGCGCATGTTTCGAGGCCAGCGGTCAGAAATGAACATTAGAACTGGCGATAAGAAAGTGGCCGCAATGGCACCCAGCAGCGCCAGTAGGTAGATCGCGCCAATCACTTCGCTGAGCGTCTCGTAGTTCATCGTGCGCATGGTGGAAAAGACGCCCAAAACCAGTGCTGAAATCCAACCGGCGCCTGACAACCCGGCCATGGCCGCCAGCCGGGCTCGTTCGCCCAAAGGTATCGCACCAAAGCGCAGCCCGAACCATTCGTCCAATGCGCGCAAGCCAATCCGACCGATCATGATGGCGTTGAAGGTCAGCAGGGCCACAATGCCAAGTTTCGCCATCAGTTTTGGTGAAAAATTTTCGGGCTGAAAACCGGTGCGAAGCCATAAGAGAACCAGACCACTGGCCCAGAACAGCGTCAGGCCAAGGGCGACAGTGCGATGATATGCATGTAACAATTTGACTTCGCGGTCGTCTAATGGACGGATCAACATCCGGGCAGCGCTAAGGTCCGCCATAATGGCGACACCAAATCCAAGGGCCAGGCCCAAAAGGTGTACGGCTCGGGCGGCGTCGTTAATTAGGGTGAGATCCATCTATCTTCCTCGTTGGCACCTCTTGGACGGGCCAGTTGTTGACCCATGCAAGCGTTGAATTATGGCCAAGGTGCGTCGGGAAGATGGCGGGTGCACGGCTTGCTTGCGAATTCGGGAAATTCGGTGGAAACGGTCTGTTCCCATCTTCGGAAAGCGTGACGAGCCGCCGTCCAATCACAATCACACGAGGCTGGCGTTAGAGGCAATCTTTCGCTAGTCTGTACACAGACCCGGAAAACGGGCGTTTAGGCAGACGAGCAGGTCGCATGACGGAGATGGTTCATGGCTCGATCCCCGGCGGGGATGGCGAGCCGATACTCCCACGATGGTGGCGCACAGTCGACAAGTGGTCGATGAGCTGTGTGCTCGCCTTGTTTGGTATGGGGTTGTTATTGGGATTGGCGGCTAGCCCGCCTTTGGCCGAACGCAATGGCTTTTCGGCATTTCACTATGTCGAACGACAAGTGATGTTTGGCAGCATTGCACTTATCGTCATGTTTGCAATAACTTTAATGTCGCCAAAAACGGTGCGGCGCCTGGCTGTCGTGGGATTTGGTCTGTCGTTGATCGCGGTCGCTTTGCTGCCGTTCTTTGGAACAGATTTCGGAAAAGGCGCAGTGCGTTGGTACTCGCTGGGCATCGGCTCGTTTCAACCTTCAGAGTTTTTGAAGCCAGGTTTTATCGTTCTGGTGGGCTGGATGATCGCCGCCTCGAACGAAGTCGCAGGCCCGCCGGGTAAGACATATTCATTCGGGTTGGCGCTGATCGTGGTGATGCTGTTGGCGTTGCAACCTGACTTTGGGCAAGCCTGCCTGATCCTTTTCGCCTGGGGCGTTATGTATTTCGTTGGCGGCGCACCGTTTCTGGTGCTGGCCGGTATCGCGGGCCTGACCGTCGCCGGCGGTGCCTTTGCCTATCAGAACTCAGAACATTTCGCGCGACGCATTGACGGTTTTCTATCGGCCGAAGTCGATCCCACCACGCAGCTTGGCTATGCGGCGAACGCGATCCGCGAAGGTGGGTTTTTTGGTGTTGGTGTAGGCGAAGGTACAGTGAAGTGGTCGTTGCCCGATGCCCATACAGATTTCATCATTGCGGTTGCAGCAGAAGAGTACGGTCTGCTTTTGGTGCTGGTGATCATTGTTTTATATGCAACGATTGTTCTGCGGTCGTTGTTTCGGTTGATGCGTGAGCGAGATCCATTCATTCGGCTCGCGGGAACTGGGCTGGCGTGTACGTTTGCGATGCAGGCGATGATCAACATTAGTGTCGCTGTACGTTTGTTGCCAGCCAAAGGCATGACGCTTCCGTTTGTCAGCTATGGTGGATCGTCTTTGGTAGCGGGTGGCATTCTTATTGGGATGCTTTTGGCATTTACACGTGCGCGCCCCCAAGGCGAAATTCGTGATTACCTTGTTCGGAGCGGGCGGTGAACCCGCGCCGACTTGTCATCGCTGCGGGCGGTACAGGCGGACATATGTTCCCCGCACAAGCTTTGGCCGAGGTGATGCTGGCGCGCGGTTGGCACGTGACACTGTCCACGGATGAACGTGGAGCACGATATGCGGGTGGTTTCCCGGATCAGGTTGAGATCCGGCAAGTTGCCAGTGCGACTTTTGCAAGGGGTGGGGTTCTGTCCAAGCTGATTGCGCCGTTGCGGATCGGGTTGGGCACTTTGGCCGCGACAGTACGAATGTTGATCGACAGACCGAAGGTGGTGGCAGGGTTCGGTGGTTATCCTTCAATCCCGGCTCTGTCTGCGGCTTGGATATTGCGGGTGCCGCGGATGATACATGAGCAAAACGGCGTCCTTGGGCGGGTTAACCGATTGTTTGCCGCTCGGGTTAATCAGGTAGCTTGCGGCACATGGCCGACATCCTTGCCGGATGGCGTCGAAGCTGTGCACACAGGCAATCCTGTGCGGGCTCAGGTCTTGGAAAAGGCGTGTGCACCCTATGAAGCGCCGGACGAAGGTGAGATCTCAATTCTTGTCATCGGTGGCTCGCAAGGTGCGCGTATTTTGTCTGATGTGGTGCCCGATGCAATCGCACGGCTTAATGGCGGCATGGGGCCACGCTTACGCGTTGCGCATCAGGCACGACCAGAAGATCAAGCGCAGGTGCGTGGGATATACGAAAAAGCTGGAATTGCCGCTGACGTAGAACCCTTTTTCAATGACATAGCCGAACGGATCGCGGGTGCTCACTTGGTGATAAGTCGGTCCGGCGCTTCATCTGTGGCAGACATAAGCGTAATCGGCCGGCCTTCAATCCTAATTCCATATGCGGCAGCCACCGGCGATCACCAAACAGCCAACGCGCGCGGATTGATGGATGCCGATGCCGCCGTCCTTGTGCCTGAAACGGCGCTTGATCCGGCGTCCCTGTCCGAGCAAATCATGGCTATACTGACGATGCCGGGTGCTGCTATGCGAATGCGGGACAATGCAGTCGCCCAAGGCAAACCAGACGCCGCAGAACGGCTTGCCACCCTTATCGAAACGCTGGCAGGAGACTGATATGAACGCTGCAGCCGCGACGAAACTTCCCACCGAAATGGGCCCAATCCACTTTGTTGGCATCGGCGGCATCGGGATGTCCGGCATCGCCGAAGTGCTGATCCATGCAGGCTATGTGGTTCAAGGGTCCGATCTGAAATCCTCAAAGATCACCGAACGGTTGGCGTCGCAAGGTGCGGTGATCTTTGAAGGTCAGCGGCCTGAAAACCTTGAAGGCGCCGAAGTGATCGTCATCTCCTCGGCAATCAAGAAGGGCAACGCCGAACTGGACGAAGCGCGCCGTTTGGGACTGCCCGTTGTTCGACGGGCCGAGATGTTGGCGGAACTGATGCGTTTGCGTTCGAACATTGCAGTGGCAGGGACGCATGGAAAGACAACGACGACGACGATGGTTGCAGCGTTGCTGGACGGTGGCGGCATCGACCCAACGGTGATCAATGGTGGCATAATTCATGCATATGGGTCGAACGCGCGTGTCGGCCAAGGCGAATGGATGGTTGTTGAGGCGGACGAAAGCGACGGCACTTTCAACCGTTTGCCAGCAACGATTGCCATCGTGACCAACATTGACCCCGAGCACATGGAGCATTGGGGTACGATCGAAAATTTGCGTCAGGGGTTCGACGATTTCGTTTCGAACATCCCATTTTATGGATTGGCCGTTTTGTGCACAGACCATCCAGAAGTGCAGGCGCTTGTCGGACGATTGACGGACCGACGGGTGGTGACATACGGGTTTAATGCGCAAGCTGATGTGCGGGCGGTGAATTTAACCTATTCCGGCGGCTCGGCGCATTTTGACATTGAGCTGATCGAGGGCGAGGTCATTGAAGGCTGCGTTTTGCCCATGCCAGGCGATCACAACGTTTCAAACGCTTTGGCAGCAGTCGCCGTCGCGCGGTACTTGGGTATGAAACGCGTCGAAATTCGAGATGCCTTGCAGAACTTTGGCGGTGTAAACCGGCGTTTCACTAAGGTTGGCGAAGTTGGCGGTGTGACGATCATTGACGACTACGGGCATCACCCGGTTGAGATTGCTGCTGTGTTGAAAGCGGCGCGCCAGGCGGTGGCCGATACGCCAGATGCTCGGGTTCTTACGGTGCATCAACCCCACAGGTTTTCGCGATTGTCGAACCTGTTCGAAGACTTTTGCACCTGTTTCAATGATGCGGATATAGTTGGAATTGCAGAGGTTTTTGCCGCTGGCGAGGATCCGATTGCAGGAGCATCGCACGAAGACTTAGTGGCCGGTCTGATCCGGCATGGTCATCGCGATGCGCGTTCTGTGATCAGCGAGGAGGCGTTGGAATTGCTTGTTCGCGCCGAAGCGCGCCCGGGCGACATCGTGGTTTGTTTGGGTGCGGGCACGATTTCGGCTTGGGCCAATGGATTGCCGGACCGTTTGGCGCGGTCTGCGGCCTGAGTATTGCGACCGAAAAGAACAACCAGAAGCTAGATAAGCCCGTTCTTGACAAAAAGTGCCTTAAGGTCGGCTTCGGGGCGAGCGCCATAGTGGCTGATGATTTCAGCAGCAGCCACACAGCCCATACGACCGGCAGTTTCCAACGTTTGGCCGGTGGCGTAACCGTATAAGAAGCCAGATGCGAAGAGATCGCCCGCGCCCGTCGCGTCGACGGGCACGATCTTCTTGACCGAGACGCTGGCGGTTTCAGCACCTTGAATAATCAAAACGTCGTCGCCTGAACGTGTGCAGACAACTGTGTCGGCGTCTGCGGCCGCCTGTTTCAGAGCCGTGGTCAGATCGGTTTGATAGAGCGCTTCCCACTCGTGGCTGTTCCCGATGACGTAATCGAGGTCTTTCACAAGTCGGCGGAAGTCATCGCGGTGGCGGTCGACGCAAAACGGATCAGACAGGGCAATCCCCGCGCGACCACCGCTTTTTTGGCAAAGATTGGCGGCGTGTTCGAAGGCCTTTTTGCCTTTTGGTTTGTCGTAAAGATAACCTTCCAAGAACAGGATTTGTGTTGCGCCTGCGACGTTGTCCTGCACATTTTCGGGGCCGAGTTCCGATGAAATGCCGAGGTACGTATTCATCGACCGTTCGCCATCGGGTGAAACAAAGATCATCGAGCGTGAGGTGGGAAGATCGCCAGATGGATCGGGCGCATTGACGAAGGTTGTGCCGCCGTCTTCCATCGCTTTTGCATAAAACTTGCCCAAAGCATCATCATGCACCCGCCCTATGAAACCTGTGGTCAGACCAAGATTCCCAAGGCCTGCCAATGTGTTGGCGACTGATCCACCCGGCGCTTGGACGCGGTCTTTCATTGCACCGTACAGCGTTTCGCCACGATCCCGTTCGACAAGTTGCATGATACCTTTCTCGATCCCCATGAGATCGAGAAAGCTGTCGTCTGCGGGCGAAATCACGTCAACCACAGCATTTCCAATGCCGACCACGTCAAAATTCATGTTGTTTTTTCCTCGAACTGGCAGAGGCTTTCTATTGGACAGGCCTTGCACTTTGGTTTCCGCGCCACGCAGATATAGCGTCCATGCAGGATCAGCCAGTGGTGAGCGTGGTGTTGAAATTCTGCGGGGATGTTATCTTCGATGGCGCGTTCAACAGCATCCACGTCTTTGCCGGGCGCAATTCCGGTGCGGTTGCCCACACGAAAAATATGCGTATCGACGGCTTGAGCCGGGTGATGCCACCACATGTTCAGGACAACGTTGGCGGTTTTCCGACCAACGCCCGGAAGCGACTGAAGGGCGGCACGGGACGACGGGACTTCGCCATCGAATTCATCGACCAAAAGCTGGGCCATTTTCATGACGTTTTTTGCCTTGTTGCGGAACAGGCCGATGGTTTTGATGTGTTCGATCAGTTTTTCTTCGCCAAGGTCCAACATTTTCTGTGGCGTGTCCGCAATCTTGAAAAGCGTTTCCGTTGCCTTGTTTACGCCGAGGTCAGTGGCTTGGGCAGAAAGTGCGACGGCCACAGTCAGGGTATAGGCATTGGTATGGTTCAATTCGCCCTTGGGTTCAGGTTCAGCCGCTTGGAACGCCTTAAAAATCTCGACGATTGTAGGATAGGGGAGTTGTTTAGCCATAAACGCGTTTTGGCCGATTGCGACCTTATCGGCAAGGGCGAAGCCGTAGCCTGGGCGAAGGCCGCGGTTTTTGGGTTCTTTGTCGACGCTCTAACCGGTTTCCCGCAAGAAACGGGTCGCTTGCCGGTTGGTCATATTTTACGTCTTGGATCACGCCCAGAGGAGTGAGAACATGAACGCCATGACCGAGATCGAAACCGGATATCATTACCAGTTGATGCGTCGCGCGATTGAATTGATCGACGAGCGTGGTCAGGTTCTATCGTTGGAGGACATCGCGCGGGAGATGCGGCTGTCGCCGGCACATTTTCAACGGATTTTTAGCCGTTGGGCCGGGGTGTCGCCGAAACGCTATCAACAATGGTTAGCCTTGGATCACGCCAAAGATTTGCTGGCGACGCGGCATACAACCCTGGAAACGGCGGATGCCGTGGGATTGTCAGGGTCGGGTCGATTACATGATTTGTTTGTCCGTTGGGAAGCCATGAGCCCGGGCGACTATGCCAAAGGCGGCGAAGGATTGGACATATCCTGGGGGTGGTTCGAAAGCCCCTTCGGGCCAGCTTTGGTGATGGGAACGGAAAAGGGCATCTGCGGGATGGGGTTTTCAGCGGAATGCGGCACCGACGACACGATGGTTGATCTTGTGTCGCGCTGGCCAAGGGCTCGGTTTTCGGAAGATGCAAACGCTTTGGCACCCTTCGTTGCGCAGGCTTTCCCAAAGGACGGCACGCAAAGCGCGCCGACGCTATTTTTGATTGGCGCACCGTTCCAGATCAAAGTCTGGGAGGCGCTGTTGAGCGTTCCCACAGGCCACGTGACAACCTATTCGGACATCGCACGGGTGATCGGGTCACCCAAGGCTGTTCGGGCTGTGGGAACGGCTGTGGGGCGTAATCCAATCTCTTGGTTGATCCCTTGTCACAGAGCATTGCGGAAATCAGGTGGTTTAGGGGGCTATCATTGGGGGATACCGGTTAAGCGCGCAATGCTGGCTTGGGAGACCGCTGAAACCGCTTGATATGTGATAACAGCTTGTTGTTCTTGTTTGACGCGCGGTTTCGGCCAATCTTTGCCCATGGTTGCTGGTCGCCTTGTAAAATCGGTGATAGCGGCCAATTGGAGATGTGAAACACATGAGGACAGATATGCTTACCATGAAGAAATCCGCGCTGGTTGGGGTGGCCGCGCTTTTTGCACTGAGTGCATGTGCCACCGACCCGTCGCAGATTCCAGGAACCGACGGTAACCGCACCCAAGAAGGTGCCATCGCAGGTGCCATTCTGGGTGGTGTGATCGGAGCAGCAACAGGCAGCGGCAGCCGAGGTGATGACATTATCACAGGTGCCGTGGTAGGTGGCGTGGCTGGTGGTATAACCGGCAACATTCTTGACCGCCAGGCGCAGGAACTGCGAAACGATCTGGGCAACAATGTTGGTGTGATCAACACCGGCGATGCACTGGTGGTGCGTTTGCCGAACGACATCCTGTTTGACACCGATAGCGCGGCTTTGAACGGCACGCTTCGCAACGACCTTCTTATTCTGGCCGACAGTCTGAACACTTATCCAGACTCGGTTGTGACAGTGACGGGTCACACCGATAGTACGGGGACTGCGGTTTATAACCAGAACCTGTCCGAACGACGCGCCAATTCGGTCGCAAATGTGCTGTTTAACGGTGGTGTCGGGTTCAATAGGGTGCGCACGATCGGCGCAGGCGAAGGCCAGCCGATCGCGACAAACCAGACGGAAGCCGGAAAAGCTCAAAACCGCCGTGTGGACATTACGATCACTCCGACGAACTGATCAGCTTTCGTAAGGTGTTTGAGGAAGGGCGGTAGACCAAGTCTGCCGCCTTTCTAGTTCCGGTATCGTCTATTTCGACCAGTGGAAATTCATATCGTTGATTGACTTGGACGCTCCAATTCTGGTGTCGTGGCATGTTGCGGTTGCGCTTTGGCAGCATTTCTTAACGGTAATCCGCAATCTTTCCCCTAAAGCGGCAAATATCTGATCCGACAACACCTCAAATCCTATATCATGGCGACAGCCATTCACTGAAATTTCAGTTAAGATGCTGTATTATTTCAATATTTTCGAAATACTTCTCACCATCGATCCCGTTTGTGTGAGGCTTGTTTTAAAGTCAGCGCTCATTGATCATTTGTTGGTCAAACAGCAACCACAGAGACTTTTGTCATGAAACATCTATCCGCGAGACTGCCATTACCGTTCTCACCGCCGGTGCTTTCGCAACCATCGCGTTCGATGCCCTCGGCCAAGCGCTCAGCCGATTATTCGGCTAAGCAAAACTGGCGCCCGTTCCGTTAACTGGCGCGTCGACAAAAACCATTTTTGGAGCGAACCCATCAGGCGCGGTGCATCTGCTTCATGCATTGACCGGGCTTGTATTCTACGCCGTAGGATGGGCTTTGGTGGCCGTCGCTTGCGGCGGGTCATTCTTCCGCAAATGCCGTGGGCGGTGACAGCTGTGATCTATGGTGTCGTTCTTTGGGTCTTCGCGCTTTATGTGATGGCGCACCGTGTGGTCGGCAACAAACCGTTCCTGGGATGGGGTCAGATCACCTATGTCGCTCTATCGAGCCACATCGTCTATGCGCTGATTGCTGGCTGGATCATGGAGGTGCGAGGACTTGTAGATAAACCTTCCCAGCTTTGGGCGCGTGCCATCGGCTGTTAAGGGCTGAACCCACCATTGAGACTTTTCCACGATACGAAAAAAGCGCGGCCCAGCTGGGTCGCGCTTTTTTTGCGGGGGAGGGGCTTTCCGTCAGGTTTAGAAACCGTAGTGCATTTCGGTTGGCATAAAGCCGGACGCCCCGATTTCACCATCGACGGCCGCAATGACCGTGCCATCGTCTTCGAAAGACATGACGATCTCAACTTTGCGGGTTTCACCGTGCTCTGGGGTCAGAATGCCTTCGCCTACGAAAAACCCATTCACGTCAACCGTACCGACGTATTCGCCGACAGTTTCACCAGCATGCGTCGGGATCACGAACTGAACGGCAAGCATTTCGTTCGCCATGGTGGCCGACGTGACAGGGCCGGTTAGGCCGCCGGAAATGGCCACAAAGCTTGCCGGATGGGCCAGAAAGTTTTGCAAACCAAAACTTTGGTCATCTGCAAAAGACGCAGGAACGTTTGCAAATGTGACGGCCGCCGCAGCAACTGCACCGCGTACGACGTTACTAAAAACTCGTTTAGAAGTGCGTTTCATTTTAATCATCCTTATGTTCAATCACCGTTGTCAGTCATCTATACGTTTGAACGGCAGGGATTAGATCAAAAGACAAACACTCATCGGTTCATAAATGCACACAAGTGCGGTTTTCTAAGGATTTTTGTGCGAGACATGATAGGGCGTTCTGCCCGCCATGCAGATTGAGCAAGGCTCGCGAAGATTTCCGGGTAACTTCGAGGAAATTGCCAAAGTTCTAATACATTCCACGATCAGAGTGCGAAAAGGGTTGCTTGTAAGACTGTTGAATTAGCGCGGCTGTCAGTGGCGTGGCGCTGAGCTTAAGCCACTAAAAAGCGCGACCCGAGGGCCGCGCTTTTGTCGTTGTGGTTCGGCGAGTCGCGTCTAGACGGACAGACCCAATTCGGCTCCGAGCGCCTGCAGATCGGCGATACGTTTATTGCCTTCGTCTGAAGGCGCACCGCTTTGGGTGGCAGCGACCAAACCGTTCAGAAAATCTGCCGTCACTTCGCCTTTGGGCAGAGCAGCATCTGCAAGGACAGTTGCCCCTTCGGCTGTCACTTGGGCGAAACCACCAGTGACTGCGTATTCCCGCGCATTGCCGTCGATCTCAACTGTCAGAATACCGGGGCGCAGTGTGGTGACCACTGGCGCATGATCAGGCATTGCCGTCATGTCGCCGTCAGCGCCCGGAATATGCACCAAGGTGGCTTGTCCGGACGCTAGTTTGCGCTCGGGCGAGACCAGTTCGAATTGCATCGTATCAGCCATCTAGGCCCCCTTACGCCGCTTCCGCTGCGAGTTTTTCGGCTTTGGCTATCACGTCGTCGATGCCGCCAACCATGTAAAAGGCTGCTTCTGGCAGGTGATCGTATTCGCCGGCCACGACCGCTTTGAACGATGCGATGGTATCTTCCAGCTGCACCTGAATGCCGTCCGAACCAGTGAACACTTTTGCCACGTCAAAGGGCTGTGACAGGAAGCGTTCGATCTTACGGGCGCGCGACACGGCCAGTTTGTCTTCTTCCGACAGTTCGTCCATGCCAAGAATGGCGATAATGTCTTGCAGCGACTTGTACCGCTGAAGGATCTGCTGAACGTCTGTTGCGACTTTGTAGTGTTCGTCGCCGATGATCAGTGGGTCCAGAAGACGCGAAGTTGAACCAAGTGGATCCACAGCCGGATAGATGCCTTTTTCCGAGATCGCACGATCCAGAACCGTGGTCGCGTCCAAGTGGGCGAACGATGTTGCGGGCGCTGGGTCGGTCAAGTCATCCGCAGGGACGTAGACAGCTTGAACAGATGTGATCGAACCGGATTTCGTTGATGTAATCCGTTCCTGCATCGCACCCATGTCGGTTGCCAGCGTCGGCTGATAGCCCACAGCGGATGGGATACGACCCAAGAGAGCCGAAACCTCGGAACCAGCTTGAGTAAAGCGGAAGATGTTATCGACGAAAAACAACACGTCAGAACCGGTATCATCGCGGAACTGCTCGGCCAGTGTCAGACCGGACAGAGCCACACGCATACGGGCACCCGGAGGCTCGTTCATCTGGCCATAGACCAGCGCGATCTTCGAGTCCGACAGGTTATCGGGTGTGATAACGCCGGATTCGATCATTTCGTGGTAAAGGTCGTTGCCTTCACGGGTCCGTTCACCAACACCGGCAAACACGGACACACCGGAGTGCACCTTTGCAATGTTGTTGATCAACTCCATGATCAGAACCGTTTTACCAACACCCGCGCCACCGAAGAGGCCAATTTTGCCGCCCTTAGTGTATGGAGCCAACAGGTCGATGACCTTAATGCCCGTGGTCAGGATTTCGGTTGCGGTGGACTGGTCTTCGAACTTTGGTGCATCACCATGGATAGGGCGACGACCTGTTGCTTCGACTTCACCCTTTTCGTCAACGGGTTCACCCACAACGTTCAGGATGCGGCCCAATGTGCCGGTCCCAACAGGCATTGAGATCGGTGCGCCAAGGTCGGTGACCTCTTGCCCGCGAACCAAGCCCTCGGAGGCATCCATCGCGATGCAGCGGACGGTATTTTCGCCCAAGTGCTGCGCCACTTCCAGAACAAGGCGGTTGCCATTGTTGTCGGTCTCAAGCGCGTTCAGAATTTCGGGCAGGCTATCGTCGAATTTAACGTCGACAACAGCACCGATGACCTGGGTCAACTTGCCTTTTGCGTTTGCCATTTATCGTCTCCGGTCTTTTTAGAGCGCCTCTGCGCCCGAAATAATTTCGATAAGCTCGTTCGTGATGACGGCCTGACGGGTTCGGTTGTATTTGATCGTCAGCTTGTCGATCATGTCACCTGCGTTGCGGGTTGCGTTGTCCATGGCGGACATGCGGGCACCTTGTTCCGACGCGCCGTTTTCCAGCAGGGCCGTGAATATTTGAGTCGCCACACCGCGCGGTAGAAGTTCAGTCAGAATTTCTTCTTCGCTGGGTTCGTAATCAAACACAGTTCCGTCGGCGGCATCGCCATCGAACATGGCAGGGATGACCTGCAATTCAGTTGGCGTTTGGCTGATGACGCTTTCGAACACCGAATAGAAGATCGTCGCGATGTCGAATTCACCGACATCAAAACGCGATAGCACGTCAGAGGCGACATCTTGCGCATTGTTGTAACCGACGTTTTTGACCTCGGAGAGGTCAACGTGGCCGATCAGTTGACTTTCGTACTGGCGTTTAAGCTGCTCGCGGCCCTTTTTACCGACAGTCAGGACTTTCACCGTTTTTCCGTCTGCAAGAAGCGCTTCGATGCGGGCTTTGGCCAGTTTGACGATGTTGGTGTTGAAACCACCGCAAAGGCCACGTTCGGACGTCATCACCACCAGCAGATGGGTTTGATCGCCGCCCGTACCGGTCAGCAGTTTCGGTCCATCTTCGCCGACGGAACCCGCCAACCCCGCCATGACGGCGTTGAACTGTTCAGCATAGGGGCGTGCGGCACCCGCTGCCTCTTCCGCACGGCGGAGTTTGGCAGCAGCGACCATTTGCATCGCCTGTGTGATCTTCCGGGTCGATTTGACCGAGTCGATCCTATTTTTCAGGTCCTTGAGGTTGGGCATCTACCCTATCCTTTCGGGGTAAGTGCTTTAAGCAAAGTCCTTGGCGAAACCGTCAATCGCGGCTTTCAGCTTGTCCGCTGCATCGCCCTTGATCTTGGGGTCTTCGTTTGTGATCCAATCCATGACATCGCTATGTTTCGCGTGCATATGGGCCAGAAGCTCTTTCTCGAAGCGCGCCACGTTACTGATTTCAAGGTTATCGAGATAACCATTGGTGCCAGCAAAGATCACCACAACGATCTCGGCATTGGTCAGCGGCGAATACTGTGGCTGCTTCATGAGTTCCGTCAGGCGTGCGCCACGGTTCAAAAGCTGCTGCGTCGAAGCATCCAAATCCGAACCAAACTGTGCGAATGCTGCCATCTCACGGTATTGAGCCAGTGAAAGTTTCACAGGGCCTGCCACGGACGACATCGCAGATGTCTGCGCCGACGAGCCAACCCGCGACACGGACAGGCCGGTGTTCACAGCAGGGCGGATGCCTTGGTAAAACAGATCGGTTTCCAGGAAGATCTGACCGTCGGTGATCGAAATCACGTTGGTCGGAATAAACGCCGATACGTCGCCGCCTTGGGTTTCAATAACGGGCAGGGCCGTCAGCGAACCCGAACCATTGTCTTCGTTCAGTTTGGCCGAGCGTTCCAACAGGCGGGAGTGAAGATAGAACACGTCACCGGGATAGGCTTCTCGGCCAGGCGGGCGGCGCAGAAGAAGCGACATCTGACGATAGGACACAGCCTGTTTGGAAAGATCATCATAAATGATCAAAGCGTGGCGTCCGTTGTCGCGGAAGAATTCCGCCATCGATGTCGCCGCATAAGGCGCAAGGAACTGCATCGGCGCTGGGTCGGACGCGGTTGCTGCAACAATGATTGTATACTCAATCGCGCCGCTTTCTTCCAACTTCTTCACCAACTGCGCAACCGTTGACCGTTTCTGGCCGATAGCAACGTAGATGCAGTAGAGTTTCTTGTTTTCATCATCACCAGCTTCGTCGTTGTACGACTTCTGGTTCAGGATGGTATCAAGCGCGACAGCAGTTTTGCCTGTCTGGCGGTCACCAATGATCAATTCGCGCTGGCCACGGCCAATCGGGATCATCGCGTCAACGGCCTTTAGGCCAGTCGCCATCGGTTCGTGCACCGATTTACGCGGGATGATACCCGGCGCTTTCACGTCCGCAACCGACCGTTCGGTGGTCGCGATGGCACCTTTGCCGTCAATTGGGTTTCCAAGGCCATCGACAACGCGGCCCAGAAGGGCATCGCCCACGGGTACGTCCACAATGGCTTTGGTCCGCTTGACGGTGTCGCCTTCTTTAATGTCGCGGTCAGATCCGAAGATCACGATGCCGACGTTGTCGCTTTCCAGGTTCAGAGCCATACCCATGATCCCACCGGGGAATTCGACCATTTCGCCAGCCTGGACGTTGTCCAACCCGTAAACACGGGCGATACCGTCGCCAACCGAAAGCACACGGCCAACTTCGGCCACTTCGGCTTCTTCGCCAAAGTTCTTGATCTGATCTTTCAGGATCGCAGAAATCTCTGCTGCTTGGATCGCCATTTATCCGACCTCTTTCATTGTGTTCTGTAGTGCCGCGAGCTTGGAAGCGATCGACGTATCGATCATTTTCGAGCCCACTTTAACGATTAAACCGCCGATGAGACTTTCATCGACGGTCACTTTCATCTTCACGTCCTTGCCAACCGACTTCTTCAGCGTTGCGGCAAGGGTTTGTTCCTGGTCTGCGCTCAGCGCGGTTGCGGCGCGAACGTCTGCGGTCACTTCGCCTTTTTCGTCGGCGATCAGGCCCCGAAGCGCTGCAACCAATTGCGGCAACACGAAAAGACGGCGCTTTGAGGCCATCAATTTCAGCGTATTTGTCATTGTACCCGACAGGCCCATCTTGGTGGCGATGGAAGCAATGGCGTTGCCTTGGTCTTCGCGGGTGTAAACCGGCGAATGGATCAGATCGCGAAAGGCGCTGCTGCCGGCCACCGCAGTGTCCAGGGTATCAATGTCTGTCTCAAGTGAGGCAATGTCCTTGCCGTCCTTGGCCAGCTCGAAGACCGCTGTCGCGTAGCGGGCTGCAATGCCGGTTGAGATTGAGGCTGATTCTGACACGTGTCCCCTTTCCCACGTTATTTCTGCGAAAGCCGGTTCGCGGTCGCGTCCGGCAAGCTCGCGAGGTGGGCCCCGCGAACAAATCAACGGCGATGTAGCAGAGGTGGATGAACCCCGCAACAGGGTACAGGTTGTTGGTGCTAGAGTGGGTATTGTTTGATTTCATAGGGTTAGGCTTGGGTGCGACCGATTGCATCGCTTTTAGTCTGTTTTTCGAGGGCATTGGTTAACGATTCCCGTGTCCTAAACGGGAAATGGAGATGCTGTTTTGGTAGATGACACAAATGTCGATCCCAAATGTGCAGATGGCATCCACCTGTTTTAAACCGGTTTGGGTTCGGGCGCTGTTATCCCGTCCAACACACGCAAGGGCCGACGAATGGCTTCCGGGAGCCCAGTTCGAGGTGGTGCAGGCACTTGTTTGGTCACCTCGACCAACAAAACGCCACCGGCAAAACGGTTTGACACGCGGCGTCCAACATTTTCCCAGAATTGGCTCGTTTTCAGCCAAAACCGTTTGTCGCTGGGCGGCTGATAGAGCGCGCCCGCATGCCGCTCGGGCTTCAACCCGATGGCTGCCAGCATGCTTGCCAATTGGCCTAGCGTATAAGGTTTGCCAAAACCGAACGGCGTCACATCCCGGGATGACCAAAGGCCCGCACGGTTCGGGACTATAAAGACACCGCGGCCTTCGGGGGCCAAAACGCGATAGCATTCGTCCAATAGCGCAATCGGGTGCTCGCTTGTTTCCAAGCCATGCATGACAACAAGACGATCAACGCTGTCAGTTTCGATGGGCCAAAGCGTTTCTTCACATAAGACTGAGATATTGGGTTTTCCTGCGGGCCAAGGCATCACGCCCTGCGGACCGGGCATCAAAGCAGTGACGCGGGTGGCATCACTCAGAAAAGGTCGCAAAAGCGGTACGGTAAAACCAAATCCTAACACTGTCATACCGCCGGTATGCGGCCAAAGCTCCACCATCTGGCCGCGGATTGCGCGTTGCGCAGTCCGGCCCAGTTGGGTGCGGTAATAAAAGGCGCGCAGATCGAGGACGTCGAGGTGCATTGCTCTCCGGGCTGCTTTGTCGGACAATTGACGCAAGCATAACCGCACGCGAGGGTAAATCCATGTCTTTCGAGCACGGATCCTATGAGATCGTCACTGTTCCCTGTAATTTCGACAACTACGCCTATTTGATCATCAAAGACGGCGAAGCGGCGATTGTGGACGTATCGGAAAGCGCGCCTATCATCCGGGCAGTTCGGGATCGGGGTGTCTCAGTAACCGATATTATACTCACCCATCACCACGATGATCATATTCAGGGATTGGATACAGTTCTTGGGGATCTTGGCGGTGATATTCGGGTTATTGGGGCCAACGCGGACAAGCACCGTTTGCCGAAGCTGGATTTGGCGTTGGAAGACGGTGATAGCTTTGTTCTTCTGGGTTCCGACGTTCGAACGATGGATGTTTCGGGCCATACCATAGGACATTTGGCGTTTCACATGCCCGACGCGAATGCCGCGTTCACCGCCGATAGTTTGATGGCGCTGGGCTGCGGGCGGGTGTTTGAAGGCACGACGGATCAAATGTGGGCAAGTCTGTCCAAATTGGCCGCTTTGCCACCTGAGACGATGATTTGCTCCGGGCACGAATATACCGAGGTCAATGCGCGTTTTGCTATCACAATCGAGCCGGAAAATCCTGACCTTTTGGCTCGAATTGAACGAATCAAAGTAGCGCGCTCCAATGGTCAAGCGACCGTACCGTCGATTCTTTCCGAGGAGCTCGCGACCAATCCTTTTCTACGTGCCCACTTGGCAGAGGTGAAATCTGGCCTAAATATGAGTGACAAAAGCGACGCAGAGGTTTTTGGGGAAATTCGACGCCGCAAGGATTCGTTCTGATATAGCCACAATTTGTCTCAATTTTCGGGTGATCTTACCTCGAACTGACAAAATGTGACCTCTTGTGAAGAAAAAGACCTTGAACCTTCGGAATTCTAACCGAACTCTAATACTATAAGGCCACGGTCGATGTGGGCCACTTCGCCCTAAAGACCATTGTTTAAGGAGCTTGCGCGCGTGCCAAGTTTTTCGAAGACCCTTGAAGATGCAATCCACGCGGCATTGGCGATCGCCAATTCCCGTCGCCATGAACTTGCAACGCTCGAGCATTTGTTGCTTGCCCTGATTGATGAACCGGATGCGGCCAAGGTAATGCAGGCCTGTTCGGTCGATCTGGACGAACTGCGCAAGACATTGAACGATTTCATCGACGATGATCTCTCGACGTTGGTGACGGAAATCGAAGGCTCAGAAGCGGTGCCAACGGCAGCTTTCCAGCGCGTGATCCAGCGCGCGGCAATTCACGTTCAATCCAGCGGTCGAACCGAAGTGACAGGTGCAAATGTGCTGGTCGCAATCTTCGCCGAGCGCGAATCGAATGCGGCCTACTTCCTGCAAGCTCAGGACATGACGCGCTATGATGCCGTGAATTTCATTGCACACGGTGTCGCAAAGGATCCGTCCTTTGGCGAAGCACGCTCAGTTTCCGGCGCGCCGGAGTTTGAAGAAGAAGCGGCTGCGATATCGGGTAGCGGCGAAGAAGAAGCCAAAGAATCGGCGCTTGCCAAATATTGTGTCGATCTGAATGCAAAAGCCATGAAGGGCGAAGTTGATCCGCTGATCGGGCGCGACCACGAAGTTGAACGTTGTGTGCAGGTGCTGTGTCGCCGTCGGAAGAACAATCCGCTGTTAGTCGGTGATCCCGGCGTCGGCAAAACCGCGATTGCGGAAGGTCTGGCCAAAAAGATCGTCGAAAAAACAACGCCGGAAATTTTGCAAGGTGCTACGATCTATTCACTGGATATGGGCGCACTTTTGGCCGGTACGCGGTATCGGGGTGATTTCGAAGAACGTCTGAAAGCGGTCATGACAGAGCTTGAAGATCATCCGGATGCGGTGCTTTTCATTGATGAAATTCATACCGTGATCGGTGCAGGCGCCACTTCGGGTGGGGCCATGGATGCTTCGAATTTGCTGAAACCGGCGCTTCAGGGCGGCAAGATGCGCTGCATGGGCTCGACAACATATAAAGAATTTCGCCAGCACTTCGAAAAAGACCGGGCCTTGTCGCGCCGGTTTCAGAAGATTGATGTGGCTGAACCCACGGTCGATGACAGTGTGAAGATTCTGTTGGGTCTTAAACCCTACTTTGAAGATCATCACGCCGTTAAATACACCGATGATGCGGTGCGTACCGCGGTTGAATTGTCGGCGCGGTACATCAACGACCGTAAACTTCCCGACAAGGCGATTGACGTGATCGACGAAGCCGGGGCGGCCCAGCATTTGGTGGAAGAGAAAAAGCGCAAGAAAACAATCGATGTATCCATGATTGAAAATGTCGTGGCAAAGATCGCGCGTATTCCGCCGAAGAATGTCTCGAAAGACGATGCGGCAGTTCTGAAAGATCTTGAGGCCTCGCTGAAACGGGTGGTCTTCGGTCAAGACGCGGCTATCGATGCGCTGTCGTCCGCGATCAAGTTGTCCCGTGCTGGTTTGCGCGAACCTGAAAAGCCGATTGGCAACTACCTGTTCGCGGGTCCGACGGGCGTCGGAAAAACCGAAGTGGCCAAGCAATTGGCGGATACTTTGGGTGTTGAATTGCTACGCTTCGATATGTCGGAATACATGGAAAAACACGCCGTTTCGCGTCTGATTGGTGCGCCTCCGGGATATGTGGGCTTTGATCAGGGCGGTCTTTTGACGGATGGCGTCGACCAACATCCACATTGTGTTTTGCTTTTGGACGAGATCGAAAAAGCGCACCCGGATGTGTTCAATATCCTGTTGCAAGTTATGGACCACGGCAAGTTGACCGACCACAATGGCCGGTCAGTGGACTTCCGGAATGTGATCCTGATTATGACTTCGAATGCGGGTGCGGCGGATATGGCCAAAGAAGCCATCGGGTTTGGCCGCGACAAGCGCGAAGGCGAGGATACGGCGGCAATCGAACGAATGTTCACACCAGAATTCCGGAACCGTCTGGATGCAGTGATCAGTTTCGGCGCTTTGCCGAAAGAGGTTATCATGCAGATCGTCGAAAAGTTCGTGCTACAGCTTGAGGCCCAATTGGTGGATCGGGGCGTTCACGTGGAACTGACCAGACCTGCCGCCGAATGGCTTGGCAATAAAGGATATGATGACAAGATGGGTGCCCGGCCACTGGCGCGGGTCATTCAAGAAGAAATCAAGAAGCCGCTGGCGGAAGAATTGCTGTTCGGAAAATTGGCCAAGGGCGGGATCGTCAAGGTTGGTGTGAAAGATGGCAAGCTTGAACTTCGGATCGAACTAAAGACAAAGCGGATCTCGACAAAGAAAAAACCACCGCTTTTGACTGCTGACTAAGCACTGGAAGCATTTTTTAAAAAAAAGACGCTCCATCAATCGATGGGGCGTTTTTTTTGCGCCGATTGCTAGGACGCGTTTTCTCGGACAGTTTCAATCATCAACTGAACGTTGTCCGGGTCAGCGTCGGGCGTGATACCATGGCCAAGATTGAAGATATGCGGGCCACTTTGGAAGGCACGTACAATGGCGCGTGTTTCTTCGATCAAGGCTGCGCCGCCAGTGATCATGTGTTTTGGCGCCAGATTGCCTTGGATCGGGCCATCTTTTTGCAGGTGGGTGGCGGCCCAATTCGCGTCGACCGAGTTGTCGATCGCAAGGCAGTTCGCGCCAGTGGCCTTTGCAAAACCAAGGTAGCGATCTTTGGCTTCTCGCGGAAAAGCGATCACAGGTGTGTCTGGGTGCCGAGTTTTCAAGGCGGCGATGATCGTCTTTGTAGGCTGCAATGCGTAGCGGTCGAAATCTTCGCCACTCAGGGAACCGGCCCAACTGTCGAAGAGCTTCACAACTTCTGCGCCCGCGTCGATCTGAGCGGATAGATAGGTGATCGTGGCTTCGGTGATCCGCTGGATAAGTCGGTCGAAAAGTGCGGGGTTTTCAGTCTTGAGTGCGTGAGCCGGGCCTTGATCCGGTGTGCCGCGCCCGGCGATCATGTAAGTGGCGACAGTCCACGGCGCGCCTGCAAAGCCAATCAGAGTGGTTTCGGCAGGAAGTTCACGCGTCAGGATACGTAGGGTTTCATAGACCGGCGCAAGATGATCATGGACTTCATCGGCAGGTTTGAGCGGCGAGAAATCGGCTTCAGTTGTGATGGTCGAGAGACGTGGCCCTTCTCCGGTGACGAACCAAAGATCTGCGCCAAGCGCCTGCGGGATCAGCAGAATGTCTGCAAAAAGGATGGCAGCATCGAAGCCAAAGCGACGGATAGGTTGCAGCGTCACTTCGGCGGCAAGCTCTGGATTATAACAAAGACTGAGGAAATCGCCCGCCTCGGCCCGTGTGGCGCGATATTCGGGAAGATAGCGGCCCGCCTGACGCATCATCCAGATGGGGGGCGTATCTAAGGTTTCGCCAGCGAGCGTACGGAGCAGCTTTTTGGTCATTCCGTTTCCTTTTGCGGTTCTCGCGGTTGGTTCCAGTTGGATGCGATCTTGTCAATGGAACGATTGTGTTAAGGGGCGGGTGGGCTTAACAACGAGCCCATGAAATTGCCCAATTCTTCTTACCCCTGTCGCATCGGTACACGTGGCTCTCCTTTGGCGCTGGCGCAGGCTCGTGAAACGCGCGCACGCCTCATGGCGGCATTCAATCTTTCAGATGAGTGTTTTGAGATTGTTGTGATCAAAACGACGGGTGATCGCATAACCGATCGATCTTTGAGTGACATCGGTGGCAAGGGTCTATTTACAAAAGAGATCGAAGAAGCGTTGTTGTCCGACGATATCGATTTGGCAGTGCATTCAATGAAAGACATGCCCGTCGAACAACCGGAGGGATTGGTCGTTGATGCATGTCTGCCACGAGAAGATGTGCGCGATGCATTTGTGACGCTGGACGGGCGGACGCTGGGCGATCTTTCAGACGGCGCTGTGGTGGGAACGTCTAGCTTACGTCGTCGTGCACAGCTTTTGCATCGGCGTCCAGATTTGCAAATTGTCGAATTTCGCGGAAATGTGCAGACCCGCCTCAGCAAGCTGGAAAAAAATATCGCTGAGGGTACGTTCTTGGCGATGGCGGGTTTAAGTCGTCTTGGCTTGATCGGTGACGTGGCCGCCACACCCGTTTCCGAAAACGACATGTTGCCCGCAGTGGCGCAGGGTGCCATCGGAATTGAGCGGCGTGTTGAAGACGACCAAGTCGCTGCGATGTTGGATGCGATCCGTCATCGGCCAACGGAAACGCGATTGGCGGCGGAACGTTCTTTTCTGAATCGCCTGGATGGATCCTGCCAAACGCCGATTGCCGCTTTGGCCGAACTTGTTGGTGATCGCATGACGCTTCGTGGAGAAATTCTTCGCCCGGATGGGTCGGTGGCCCATGTAGGCGACCGCGAAGGTAATTATCAAGACGGTGCTGCGATGGGCACTGATCTGGCTGAAGAATTGCTGGCAAAGGCCGGTCCGAGGTTCTTTGATCCATAATGCTGCGTCGCGGAAAAGTTATGCTGCGCAGAAAGACATTGATTTAACAGCATTTCCACGTAGGCTGCAGTGCAGCAATTTGTTGGAGGGTTTTCAATGTCGGGCAAAGCACTACTCATCAAGCGTTACGCCAGTCGTCGCCTTTATAACACCGAAACGTCGGACTATGTGACGCTTGAGGATATTTCGAGCTTTATTCGTGATGGTCGTGACGTCCAAATCATTGATTTGAAAAGCGGTGACGATCTGACCCGGCAGTATCTTTTGCAAATCGTTGCGGATCACGAAAGCCGCGGTGAAAATGTTTTACCATTGGAAGTTTTGACCGACCTCGTTCGATCTTACACGACGCAAGCACAATCCGTGGTGCCGGAGTTTCTGGCGATGAGTTTTGATATGCTCCGCGAGGGCCAATCCAAAGTCATGGAGAGTATGGCTAACCCCATGTCCTCAATGCCCGGTTTTGAAGCCATGAAAGCGCAGCAGGAAGCGTTCATCAAGGCAATGACCGGTGGTTTTGCCGGGGGTGACGAACCTAAAGATGACACTGAAAGTGCAACAACGGAACTGGATACAATCCGTTCGCAATTGGCGGCCATGCAAGAACAGCTGGCCAAAATGGGTAAGAAAGGCTGAACTGCCAATTCCTTGGGTGCACCAATGGATTGGTGCGTAACGTCTTATCGGAAGATTTGCCTGACGCTATCTGCCAAAAGGCGCACCACGACAGTTTCCGTCAGAAATCCGGTCTGTTCAAGATTACGCGACGCCTGATAGCGGCGGATCGCACGGCGTGTATCGCGATCAAAGATGCCGTCAACCGCACCGGGTTTCATATCAAGACCCTTTAGACGGGCTTCGACAATCTGACGGGTGCGAGGGGACAGGTTAAGCGCCTGTTCAGTTTGTGCCGCAGCGTTTCGTTGTGCAGAGTTGCCGCGCGCAACATTCAGTTCGCGAATGCGGGCTTCGGCTTCATCGCGGAAAGCGCCCTGGCGCGCACGACGTAAATACTCTTCATAAGCCGGAACAGTATCAATTTGGCGAACCTGTTGCCACAACCGGCGATCTGGTGCTGAAGCGCGCCCTCGTTTGTTTTGTTCGAATTGTTCCAGCCGGGCCAAGGCCACTTCGGCATACTCGCCATCAGGGTATTTGTTGAGATAGTCGCGCAATCCGGTTTCGGTGCCGGTCGCTCCGGTACTGTCCCAAAAGGCTAAGTCGGCGGCTAGCAAGTCTTGACGCCGCCGCTGTGCCTCGGCTTCCAATTCCACAGACCGACGATCAGCAAGGGTGTTCAGGGTCGAAATTTGATCTGCGTCTAAAAAGCCAGTTGCAGCGATGCGCCGATCTGTTTGCCAGGCTGCGACAGCCGATCTGGTGCCGCGTCCAAATATGCCATCGACGCCACGCGTATTGAACCCAAGCAGGGTCAGGTTGCGTTGAATGTCGCGACGCGCTTCGCGAGACAGATCAAGCGCTTGCTCGCCACGTTCTGCACGTGCTTGCGGTGTATCCGTCAAAGCGCGCAGACGGTTTTCGGCCATCGCTGCAAATTCGCCGTTTGGGTAAGTGTTGAGGTAACTGTCATAGGCCTGCGGCGTGTTGGCCTTGCTGGCATTACGCCAGGCTAAAATTTCTGCACTACGATCGTTTTCCGTGAAAACTGTCGGCGTTTCGCCATCATCGATCAGCACATGATTATCTGACACGAATCCCTGAATGCTAAGATTTAAATGGCGTGCGTCTTGGGTATAGGGGCGGCCAGGTCTGGGCAAAATCCGCCGTAGAAATGACGTCGCATCTGTCGGATTTCCGGTCAAAACCGTCACGCCCTGAGGAATATCCAAAGGGCCAATGCCGTGGATCAGATGACGGCTGCCGCCTCCGTTCACAGAATCGGTTGCAAGCACCAGAAGCGCGTCACCAGGGTGAGCGGCAAGAAAGGCAAAAACGGTTGACAGGGGTAGGGTTCGTTGTGCCACGGTTCCAAGGGCGCCGGGCTGTTCGTCGACGGGAATAAAGTATGTGTCGGTTGCTGAATGTACAAAACGACCGGCCAGACCGATGACCAGAACGTCAGATTGATCGGCCCTTTGACCAAAATCTGCCAGCGCCCAAATCGTATCTTCCAGCGTCGCGTTGCTTCGCGCAGTGGTTTCGATCCCTGCACGGTCAAGATCACTTTTCGCCCGACCAAGGCGATCGCCCCGGTTCACGTCGCGCATTTGGCGATAATCTTCGTTGCCAATCAAAAGCCCTGCGGATTGCGCAAATACCGGCGATGAAACGGCTAGAAATCCGGCCAAAATGATCCCGATTCGCATTTTCAATTCTCCCAAATACTGCGCTTTCGCCTGAGCGTAGTTGAGGGATTGGGTTCGGGGAAGGGGAATGCGCGGGTTTGCGCGCCATTTCTGACGCTAGGGTTGGCGCGTGTACCGGCGCCAAAACCGCACCTGCATCATTGCACAGGCGCAAGCTAATCCGACCGTCAGGCCCAACCAGATGCCAGCACCTTCAAGGCCAAAATTGAAGCCCAAGATATAGCTTGTTGGCAAGCCGATCCCCCAATAGCTGACGATTGCTATGACCATGGGAACCAGAGTGTCCTGCACGCCGCGTAACATTCCAAGGGCCATTACTTGACCTGCATCGACAAGTTGGAACAGGGCGGCCATCGCCAAAAGAGTGGCCCCGACGGCCAGAATGGCAGGCCGATCCGGATCATTTGGATCGACAAAAAGACCGATCAACTGTTCGGGGATCGCAAAGAAAACAACCATGGTGATGGCGGCGGCAATCAACGAAAGGATCATCGCGGCTTGACTGGCCGCCCTGAGTTGGATGCGGTCGTTCTTTCCCCAAGCGCGGCCTGCACGCACGGTTATAGCTTGGCTGAGACCAAGGTGCATCATGAAGGTAAGGCTTGCGATTTGAAGCGCGACACCATGAGCGGCCAACGCGATGGTGCCGACCCAGCCCATCATAACAGTGGAGGCCGCGAACAATCCTGTTTCAGCGAAGTTCGTGAGGCCAATTGGCCAACCGAGTTTAAAAACCCGGGCGAAGTATTCCCAATCGGGCTTATGAAGATTGCGGAATAGTTCGTGTTCTGGGCGGGCTCGGGCCGCAAGATACGCCAGCAAGGCAATTCCAAGAGTGCTGCCCGTCAATGAGGCAATGCCTGCGCCTTTGATCCCAAGTTCCGGCGCGCCCCAATTCCCGAATATGAGCGCGTAATTCAACAGAGCGTTGAAAAGGGCAGTAAAAAGCGTGACGCCTAGAATGATACGAGGAAGTTCCAGCGCCGATAGATAACTGCGTAGAACGGCGACAAGCATCGCAGGCAGCATCGAAAGCCCAAGGAACACCATATATTCGCCGCCAAGCTTAGCAACGGCTGGATCTTGGCCCATGGCGAGGAAAATCGGCTCGAAGAAGAAGAACGCAGGCGTGACGGCAAGGGCATAAAGCGTCGACAGCCAAAGCCCCATGCGCGTTGCACGACGCACCAAACGTTCATCGTCTTGCGCAAGCGCCGTGGCAACCATCGGCATGACTGCCCATCCAAAGCCAGAGCCGAGGATGAAAAAGATGAACCAGATGGCACCTGAAAGCGACAGAGCCGCAAGGGCGGTCACGTCGTACCAGCCGATCATCAACGTATCCGTGGTGACGATTGCCATTTGCGCCAGATGCGACCCCATCAACGGCAGCCCAAGACCCAAAAGCGAACGGGCCTGTGCGCCAACACTTGCGCGTGGCGTTGTGGAAATTGTCTGTTGCATAGGTTCGGCTATAGACGGGGATTTTGGCTCCCGCAAATCATTTCGTTAGTCGTATTGGACAACTTCGACTTCGATGCCATCGCCATCGTAGAAATAAAAGCGTCGCCCGGGTTCGTAATCGGCGTGACTTTTGGGGACGAACCCTTCGGCTTTTACTTTTGCTTCGGTTTCATCCAAATCATCAACAACTACGGCCCAATGATTAAGGCCGCCTTTGGTGTGATACGTGTCGGGCGTATTCGATTGATCGCCTTCAAAGCGAAAAAGCGCAATGTAGGTGTCGTCATTGCCGATATGAATTGAATAGCCGGTTTCCATGCCGGGGCCTTCCCAACGAATGTTCCATCCGAAGATGCGATTGATCCAAGCGGCAGTTGCATGAGGGTTGGAAACTGTAACGTTCAGGTGCTCAAGACGTGCCATGATGGCCTCCTTTTGATGAGAGTACCTTGGGTTGATAATTCCTCAAGTCCACTTGAGGTCAAGATTTATATTTGCCTGTCCTCCAGCAACTCCGGCGCGCGCCTCCGCCCTAATTTTAGGAGCGTATTTGAATGAGCGCAAAAGCCTTTGGACGCGAACTATTCGCGGATTTCTTGCGGTTTGACGCCCCAAAGCACTTGTTTATTGACCCAGCCCCGGCTGCCATTGGCATTTATTCTGCACCAGTCAAGCGAGCAAGTTCCCAACCGCGCGACCACGCCCGCTTCGGCATAGGCGTTCACTTCGGCTTCGCCAGCGGGCTTGACCCGCATGGGAGTAAGATCAGTTTCTACGATAACGTGGCGCACGCCGGAAAGAAGGGAATAATGCACCCAACCACCTTGGCCGTCGCGATCTTGTACGCGTCGCCAGTGACCATGTTCGCCCGTGACCTGAAGTGGCATGTTGCGACGTTTGAACACCCAGTCGATCCGATGCGACAGGGATGGCCCGCGACGAACATTGCCTTGTTCGGCTTTAAGCGAAACGTATCGTGGGATCGGTAGATTGGTAACTTTGCCACGATCACTGGCAAAGCTTTGACCTGAAAGTAAAATGATCAATGAAAAGATGACCGACCAAAGTCTCATATTTCCCTGCCTGTTTGCCCGCGTCTTGAATTTGACGTCTTGTGCCATCGTCTGTTCCTTGCCACTTTGACATTATATGAAGCGTAAGAAAAGACAGGAGCGTCTCCCTATATGTCAGATCAACGCCTGAATGTAGTGGTTACCCGACGTTTGCCTGAACCGGTTGAGCGGCGATTGTCAGAATTGTTCGATGTTACGCTTAATGCGGACGATACCAAGATGAGCCGGGACGCGCTGGTCGCGGCGGTGAAATCGGCGGATGTTCTGGTGCCCACAGTGACAGATCAAATTGATGCGCCACTTTTGGCTCAAGCCGGTGAGCGCTTGAAGTTGGTGGCGAATTTCGGTGCAGGTGTGGACCATATCGATGTCGCAACGGCGCGGCAGCGGGGCATTCATGTCTCAAACACGCCAGGTGTCGTGACCGAGGATACGGCCGATATGGCCATGGCGCTGATCTTGGCTGTCGGGCGGCGAATTCCCGAAGGCCTAAGCTTGATGCAGACTGGTGATTGGGATGGGTGGTCACCGACGGCTCATTTGGGTGCAAGATTGAGCGGGCGTCGTTTAGGCATCCTTGGCATGGGTCGGATCGGCCAGGCGGTGGCGCGCCGTGCGGCGGCTTTTGGGATGCCGGTTGAATATCACAACCGGCACCGATTGCGGCCTGAAGTTGAGAGTGATCTGAAGGTGACCTTTCAGGAAAGTCTGGACAGGATGGTCGGTCGATCCGATATCATTTCGATCAACTGCCCTCACACGCCATCCACCTTTCACTTGATGAATGCGCGTCGTTTGAAACTCATGAAGCCTGATGCGGTGATTGTGAATACCTCGCGCGGTGAGGTGATTGACGAGAACGCTTTGACCCGGATGCTTCGGGCGGGCGAGATTGCCGGTGCCGGGTTGGACGTTTTTGAACATGGGCACGAGATCAATCCACGGCTTCGCGAATTGCCGAACGTCGTGCTGTTACCGCATATGGGGTCGGCGACTGTCGAAGGACGGTTGGAAATGGGCGAACGCGTGATCATCAACATCAAAACGTTTGACGACGGACACCGACCGCCCGATTTGGTGGTGCCGGCGATGCTGTGATGCGCAGTTGGGCTGTTTTCGTGTTTCTCGCTGTTACCGCCTGTGCACGTCCGTTGACCGATGCCGAAGAACAATTGGCCAAAGATGTATTCGGACCTTCACTGGATACGTCAAAGGTCCGGGTTGCGCATGGTGCGGGGATTTTACCGCCAGGCAAGACACGGGTCACTAAAGTCACACGCGTCCAGGGAACGGATAAGGCCTGCGTGCGGGTGCCCCAACCGTTGGCCGAACGACAACCTGCGCAGGCCTTTGCCATCGCGAACCGTATTCATTTTCACACAGGCCTATATTCAAGCGACATGGTGTTGAATTGGCCCGACGTGCTGCGATTTCCAAATGCGCTTGTTTTTGCGCATGAACTCACCCACGTCTGGCAATGGCAAAACCGAAAAAGAACCGGCTACACACCGTTGCGGGCCGGTCTGGAATCGCTGCAACTGATTGATCCCTATTTTGTGCCACCGGGGGAAGCCGCATTTTTGTCGTTCGGATACGAGCAACAAGCCTCGATCATCGAAGATTATCTTTGCTTCGTTTTCGCGAACCCCAATCATCCACGGCGCAGCGAATTGCGCGCGATATTAGAGCCTGTTTTTCCTGTTGATCGGATTGACGCGGTCGTCGGCAGATGACGGGAACAGCGCGAAACATTGCGCTTTATCCTTGGTTCAAGTTCTTTCAGAATTTGCTGTTTTGGCAGGCGACATGGTTTCTGTTTTTTCAAAGCGAATTATCGGCGGCACATGCGCTATTGATTTATGTGTTTTACGATATTGCGACAACGGCTTTGGAAGTGCCATCGGGGTATTTATCGGATCATGTCGGACGCAAATTTACGCTGATCCTTTCCGGGATTGCCGGGCTTTTGTCGACGCTAATGCAGGGCTTTGGTTCTGAGTTCTGGATCTTTGCTTTGGCGCAAGTGGCATTGGGCGCACATATTGCATTCGCTTCGGGCACCGACAGTGCGCTTTTGTATGAATCGTTGGAAAAAGAAGGGCGCGCAGACGAAATAGAAAAGCAAGAATTGCGAGCTTGGCGGTTTAACTTTGCGGCACTTGGATTGTCGGCGGTCGCAGGCGGTGCTATGGCGATGTGGGATTTGCGGGTGCCATACTTCGCAAGCGCTGTGGCCTTCGTCGTGCTGACGTTGGTCGTTTTTCGCTTTACAGAACCCAAAGGAACCGAGATGGCAAAGTGTCGCGCGTTTCGTCTGGATGGGCTACGCGCGGCCTTTAAATCGCCTGTATTGATGTGGATATTCGCGCTATCCGCCTTGATGTACGGCTTCAGCCATCTGCCATTCGTCTTTGGCCAACCGTTTATTTTTTCGGCCCTCGACGGTTTGGGATTGGCAGGAAATGCGCCTTTGGTCAGTGGCGGTGTCACGGCAGTTATGATGATCCTGTCGATCCTGACATCATGGGCGGCACCTAACATTCGTGCGCGCTTGGGATTGTCGGGCATCTTGTTGTTGGCTTTCGGATTGCAAATCGGGTTGGTGGCGGGATTGGCCATAACGGGAAGCGCTTTTGCGATCGGGCTCTTATTGTTGCGAATGGTGCCAAATTCTTTGTCGCGTCCCTTTATCATGGCGCGAATTCAACCCGAATTACCGGACGAAGTGCGCGCGACTTATTTGTCAATCCAGAGTTTCGTGGGGCGTTTGGCTTTTGCGGCGAGCTTATATATTGCGTCCGCATCCGCGTCCGAAGTGGGCACGATGGCCTATTCGGAGATCAGGTGGATCCTGGCGGTCTATTCTTTGATAGGTGTCGTAGCATTGATCGCGCTCGCTATCGCCGCTCGTAAACAGACAATCTAGCGCGAGTTTCTAGAACCACTGACCGGGTTCCATCAACCCTAAATCCAAAAGTTGCTGGCTTTTCCATTCGAATGGGACTGAATTGTGCCAGCGAAATGTGTTGATATCAAATCGACTGGCGGGATTGACGCACAAGGCCTTAGCGGTGCGAAACGAAGCCACTGCCGCAGTTAAATTGTGGTGCCAAGGACAGGCATAGGTGTTCAATTCTTCGTCCGACCACGTGTGATCAGCGCGAAACTCAAGTCCGGGTTTGGTGCGTACCAGCGAAATACGGTCAATTCGGCGGCGGGTTTCGTCTATGTGTTCTTCGAACCGCCACCTTAGCCCGCCATGGAAATCAAGCTGGCGATCCTTTGGGCCGTCTTCGCCATACCGGGCCAGAGCGTAGTAGCCGGACCGATCCATAAGTGCATCATCAAGCGATACCGCGTTGTCCGCTGTGCGCAAATCCGGCGCATAAAGATCAATGACGTATGTCAGCATCGAAAAGCGACGCTCCTCGGCGTGGAAAGTCAACGCTTCGCCGATGGTGCGTGTTTCGCAGAATGGAAAGTACAGAAACTCAGCGTTGTAGCAGTAGTACAACCAGGTTTTTTCCGGAAGCGCGCGGTGGAGCGCGTTTATAATGCTGACCGTCGCATCCAGTTGAAGCGTTGGGAAATCCACGCGGATCACTGTCTCTTCAACCCGTGCTTCTAACATCAATTCGGCAGGTGCAATCAGAACAATTGGGCTGAAGCCAAGCTCTGCATGATGCGAAATGGTAGCTTCTACTTCGACGTCGTCTTCGACGATGATTGCCGCGACGGGGCCTTTTGCTTGGCTGATCGCAGGCGCCGCACTCATGTGATGCAGATCCTTGATGTGCATCCTGCGTCCCCTCTCAACACCTCCAGTCATCTATTCCATGCCAGCGGGACCCTTGGCAAGACGGGGCACTGGGTGTAGGACGCAAGGCTTCAATGCGAGGGACGTGTCATGTCGGCGCCGAAAAAGCTGTTTATAAAGACCTATGGCTGTCAGATGAACGTCTATGACAGCGAACGCATGGGTGAAGCTTTGACATCGGAAGGCTATGTCACAACCGACAGCGCCGATGATGCCGATATGATCTTGTTGAACACCTGTCATATTCGCGAGAAAGCGGCCGAAAAGGTCTATTCCGAGCTGGGGCGTTTTCGACCGCTGAAAGAAGCGAACCCTGATCTGAAGATCGGGGTCGCAGGATGTGTGGCTCAGGCCGAAGGCGCTGAAATCATAAAGCGCCAACCGATGGTCGACCTGGTCGTTGGCCCACAAAGCTATCACCGATTGCCCGAGCTGGAAGCCAAAGTGCGCAAGGGTGAAAAGGCGTTGGATACGGATTTCCCCGAAGAAGACAAGTTCGGGCAACTGCCAAAGCGCCCAAAGGCAGCGCGCGGGCCTAATGCATTTTTGACCGTGCAAGAAGGCTGCGATAAATTCTGCGCGTTTTGCGTGGTGCCTTACACGCGCGGTGCCGAAGTATCGCGTCCGGCGGACCGTGTATTGAACGAAGCGCAGGATTTGGTCGAACGCGGTGTGCGTGAGATCACTTTGCTTGGCCAAAACGTCAACGCCTACCACGGCCATGACGGCGGTCTTGCCGGTCTGATCCACGCGTTGGCTGAGATCGACGGATTGGAACGCATTCGCTTCACAACAAGCCATCCAAATGACATGGACGACGCCTTGATCGCAGCGCACGGCGAAGTTGCAAAGCTTATGCCTTACCTGCACCTGCCGGTACAATCCGGGTCGGATCGCATTTTAAAGGCCATGAACCGCAAGCACACAGCGGAAGAATATCTTCGCTTGCTGGAACGAATTCGCGCTGCGCGACCCGACATTTTGATGTCCGGCGATTTCATTGTCGGCTTTCCCGGTGAAACGGACGCTGACTTTGAAGACACGATGACCTTGGTTGCCGAGGTTGGTTATGGGCAGGCCTTTAGTTTCAAATATTCTGCTCGTCCCGGCACACCTGCGGCCGAACGTGAAGAGGTGGCTGAAGACGTGAAAAACGCGCGGCTTCAACAGTTGCAGTCGCTTTTGGTTCAGCAGCAGCGCGCGGCTCAAGAAGCAATGGTTGGCCGTAACGTTCGGGTTTTATTTGAAAAACCAGGGCGAATGCCGGGCCAGATGGTCGGTAAATCCGAATACTTGCACGCGGTTCATGTGACGGCGGATGGAATAGACGCGGGTGATCTGTCCGATGTCCGTATTGTCGAATCAAGCAGTAACTCGCTTGCGGGCGAATTGCTTTCGTCGGGGTAAGGCCCGCGGTCAATGACACACGGGCCTTTCCGTTTGATGTGCTAAAGCAAGCCTTGCGCGGCGATCATCAAGACACCGGCGACGATCACGAATAGAAAATCTATTCCAATTGCGCCGGATGACTTTCGCGCGAAGGCTCCACTTGCCGACACAACCATCGCGACGGCCAGAATGGCAAGAACGGCAGTTCCAAGAAGATTGAGCGTGGCCGTCAGCCCAACCACCAAAGCTAACGCTACCAAGCCCGCCGCCTGTAAGACCATCGCCAGCACCGGCGTTCTTCCATCCAAGTCAACTTTAGAACCTTCGGCCCAAATACGCCCCAACACGCGCGGATGATAGAGCACAGCGCCAAACAGAAACGCGGCAACTGCGCCTGCGATCACAGCAGTTGTATTGAGAGGATCGGCCTCCATCACACGGCTCCGGCCAGTGCTTCAAGGATGCGTGTCCAGCCACCTTCGTGGTTGTTTCGGCTTTCTTCGTTCGGGAAGCGTACGTGATTTAGAGTGACCTTTGTGCCGCCATCCGCATCTTCGAAGTCGAGCGTGACCACGCTTCCATCGATTGGGGACATGGGCGATTCCCACGTGAAGGCCAGTTGGTTGGACCGGTCGATGGTTTTGTAGGTGCCTTCGTGCGGCAAGTCTTTTCCGCCTGCATGCATCACAATTAAGAATCGCCCACCAACTCGGGCATCGGCTTTGACTTCAGGCACGGACATGTCGGGTGCGGGCATCATGAATTTCGCCAGCATTTCTGGGTTTAACCATGCGTCAAACAATGCTTCCTTGGATGCATTGATCACGCGCGATGTCTCTAAACTCAGTTCAGTCGTTGTGGTCATCTTCGTCTTCCTTTTCGATAAGGGTTTCTAGTCTTTCCAGGCGCATGGCCCAGATGGATTGCAGGTTCTGAAACCAAGCATCGATCAAGGACATGCGATTTGTTTGCAGTTCGATTAGGTGTTCGCGCCAATCCGTCCTGCGGCTGACCAATTGGGCGGCTTCCAACACTTTGATGTGTTTGGACACAGAATTGAGGCTCATCTCGAAATGCCGAGCCAGGTCGGTGACCCGCATCGGACCATTTTGCGCCAAAAGTGTCATGACCGCACGTCGTGTGGGATCAGCGGATGCCTTCAAGATCGCGGTAAGTGCGGCGTCTGATTCTTGTTCAACCATATGGATGAATTAAGCCGTACTTGTTCACCGGTCAACCAAAAAGGTGAATGATAGCTTCAAAACAATCTTGTCATATGAAGCTTTCGTAAAAGTCGGCGGGATTTGCTTGCGCCCATGTCCAAGCCTTGGCAGCATTGCGGGATCGAAACTTGACCCAGATCATCGGAGTGACCCTATTTGACCATTCGTGCAAAGAAACAGCAGACGTCGTCCGATGATGGTCTTGAAACGCAATTGGAATTTCCGGACAACCGGCTGCTGATTGATCTTTTTGGGGAGTTCAATCGCAACCTTACGCACATCGAAAGCATGTTGGGTGTCCAGATTGTTCATCAGGGCAACCAATTGACGGTACATGGCGACGAAAACAACGCCAGTAAAGCTGCCGAAGTGTTGGACGCGCTTTACGGTCGGTTGGAGGCAGGCAAGGACATTACGCCGGGCGACATCGACGCTGAAATTCGGATGGGCGAAAGCGACAAAAGTGGTTCCGTCGATCAAATGGAGATGTTCCAAGGTGGCAGAGTTGAGATCAAAACCCGCAAAAAACTTGTCGAACCACGGACCGAAGCCCAAAAAGCCTATGTGAAATCACTGTTCACCAACGAACTTGCTTTTGGCATTGGGCCTGCGGGAACGGGAAAAACGTATATTGCGGTCGCGGTTGGGGTGAACCTTTTTGTTGGCGGTCATGTCGATAAGATTATTCTGAGCCGCCCGGCTGTCGAAGCCGGCGAACGCCTTGGTTTTCTGCCGGGCGATATGAAGGATAAAGTCGATCCTTACATGCAGCCGCTTTATGACGCGTTGAACGACTTCCTTCCGGGCAAACAACTGGCAAAATTGTTGGAAGAAAAGCGGATCGAAATTGCACCGCTGGCCTTTATGCGCGGGCGCACCTTGGCAAATGCGTTCGTAGTATTGGACGAAGCACAAAACGCAACGACCATGCAAATGAAAATGTTTCTGACCCGTCTTGGCGAAGGCAGCCGAATGGTGATCACAGGCGACAGAACTCAAGTCGACTTGCCGCGTGGGGTGCCATCGGGTTTGGCGGACGCTGAAAGGTTACTGAACAAGATCGAAAAGATCGATTTCAATTACTTCACGTCGAAAGATGTCGTTCGGCATCCGTTGGTTGCCAAGATCATCGAAGCCTATGACGCGGAAAGCGAAAAGCAACTTTCATCAAAATGAACGCCTTCGGCGCACGACATTGATTTTACTGCGCATTAGACAACGTTGGACCTGTTTTTTTTGCGATTTTTCCGTTCAGCCAGAACCGATCAAAATGCCTGCCGCCAGGACCAATGCGCCGCCGATGACAACCTGTAACGTTGCGCGAAAAAACGGCGTTTGCATAAATCGGTTTTGTATCCAGGCGATTGCCCAAAGCTCGACAAATACCACCAGAATGGCAATGGTTGTGGCCGTCCAAAAATCAGGGATGAGGTAGGGCAGGGCGTGCCCTAAGCCACCCAAAGTGGTCATTATTCCTGATGCAAAGCCCCGCTTGATCGGCGATCCTCGGCCCGAGATTTGGCCATCGTCTGATGCGGCCTCGGTAAAGCCCATCGAAATTCCTGCGCCAACAGAGGCGGCAAGGCCGATCAGAAAGGTGTTCCAAGTGTCGCCCGTCGCAAACGCTGCGGCAAAGATAGGGGCCAAGGTCGAAACGGAGCCGTCCATCAGGCCCGCAAGACCCGGTTGGACCCATGTCAGGATGAATTGGCGGTGCGCTTCGTCATCTTCAGCTTCAATTGTGTTGGGATCCAGATGTTTGTCGGCAAGCTCCTGCGCCGTATTGTCGTGCCCTGCTTCGGCGGCGGCAAGATCGCCTAGCAAGCGACGTGTTTCAGCGTCGCTCGTTTTTGTGGCGGCAGCTCGGTAAAATCGTTCCGCTGTTTGTTCCATTGCGCGGGCTTCGCTGCGCATGCGATCAAGCCCAAGGTTTTCGACCAGCCAAACCGGCGTGCGGGCGAAGAACCCCGAAACATGTTCACGGCGCACAAGCGGGATTGTCTCGCCAAAACGTTTTTGGTGCAGCGCGATGAGTTGCCGGCGATGCTCGTCTTCCTCCTTGGCCATCCCTTCAAAGACGGCAGCGGACCCTGCAAAGTCAGCGCGAAGGCCTTCCGCAAACATCCGGTAAATGCGCGCGTCATCCTCTTCTGACGAAATCGCCAGCGCTAGTATTTCCTGTTCGCTCAGGTCCGCAAATTTTCTGCGTCGATCAAAGCCAGGAATCACGGGAGCACCTCGTTTTAGGACCATTCTCAAATGTAACTTGAAATCATTCGATGCAAGCCACAACTTGAAAAAACTAAACCAGACAGTTTATATTGAACATATGGATAGAACGCCGATATGAGCGCACCTCAACCCGTTGTGAAACAAGGCCGTAAATGGTCTCAGGTGCTGGACGGTGCCAGAACAGTCTTTATGCGTGATGGTTTTGAAGGGGCGAGTGTCGACGATATCGTACGGGAAGCAGGCGTTTCAAAGGCGACGCTTTACAGTTACTTCCCTGACAAACGTCTGTTGTTTCTGGAAGTTGCAAAGATAGAATGCCATGCGCAATCTGAAGCAGCAATTGCGCAAATCGAGGCGACAGATGACGTTCGGGATGCTCTTGCGCAAGCCGCCACACGAATGGTTCGTTTCTTTATGTCGGACGTTGGCATGCAGGTTTACCGCATTGTCGTCGGCGAAAGTCAGCGGTTTCCTGAAATTGGCCGCGAGTTTTATGCAGCGGGCCCGGCTCGCGTGCGCGAAATTCTGAAGAGTTTCCTACAACGCGGTGTCGACGAAGGAATACTTGCAATCGAAGACCTTGATCTGGCGGCAGACCAGTTTCCTGAACTCTGCAAAGCGGGTCTTCACCTTCAAATGGCCATCGGTTTGCGCGATCGACCCAGTGATGAAGAGATTGACCGTGTGGTTGCAGGTGCCGTTGATTTGTTCCTGTGTAAGTACGAAGTTCGGGGCTAGTCGACCCGACGTACGTTCAATTGGTTGCCAATTCTTTGGGTTTCAAACCTTGGAAGCCCTTCGACCAGATCGCTTAGCTTTTTCTTTCCATAGGTGCGCGGATCGAAGTCTGGAACGTCGCGTGTGATATACTGACCCAACTGGCCAAGCGTGTACCACTCATCATCTGAAATGATTTTGTCCATTGCGCGGATAATCAGCGGCACGGCCTCAGTTGGATCTTTCTTTGCGGCCTGGACGTTCTTATTGCTAGGGGCGGGCTCATCGACAATGTTCTCGATCAAAACGAATCGATTGCAAACATTCCGAAGGCTCTCAGGCGCCTTTGCCTCGCCTATACCGATCACATCCATGCCCTGTTCGCGCACCCGATTGGCAAGTGCTGTGAAATCGCTGTCGGACGACACCAGTACAAAGCCATCAAACCGGCTTGTGTGCAAAATATCCATCGCATCGATCACAAGCCCGATGTCGCTGGCGTTCTTTCCGACAGTGTTCGCACTTTCCTGATGCGCGACCAAACCTAAGGTGCGTACGGCTTCGGTCCAGGCCTTCAGCCGTCCGGACGACCAATCACCGTAGACACGCCGTAAGGCAGGTTCCCCGAAAGAAGTAATTTCTTTCAGGATTGCGCCTGCATACTTCGCAGGGATGTTGTCGGCATCAATCAAGACGGCGTAAAGCGGTCGATCACGTTCAGCCATTACTTCAGCTCGGCGGCGCTTTCGATCACCTTGCCCAACAAGCCGTAATCTTTGGCTTCATCTGTGGTCAGCCAGAAATCACGCTCTGTATCTTTGGCGATTTTCTTCGCGGTCTGGCCCGTGGCATCGGCAAATATCTGATGGAAGCGGGCACGCATGATGCGAATTTGCTCGGCTTGGATCTGCATATCAGAGACTGACCCGCCGATACCGCCGCGAGGTTCGTGCAACAAGAATCGTGTGTTAGGCAAGCAGAACCGATTTGCCTTTTTTGCGCCAACAAAGATCAAAGCACCCGCACTTGCGACCCAGCCAGATCCGATGCATCGCACCTCGGGAGTGATGAACTTGATCATATCGTGGACCATATCGCCCGATTCCACATGGCCACCAGGCGATGAGATAAAGATATTGATCGGATCTTCGCTGTCTTCGGCCAAAGCGATCAGCTGGGTCGTAACCTTATGGGCCAGCTTGTCATCTATGCCGCCAGTGATCAGCACGTTGCGCGACTTGAAGAACAGTTCACCTGCCTTTGGGCCTGCGCTTTCGTCTTTGTCGTCGTCTTTTTTATCGTCGGCCATGGGGGTTCTCCGCCTGCGTTGCCTGAAGTTTCCGGGAATGTCGGTGCTTCGCTCGCGATTAGCAAGGGAGCCCGGCAATTAATCCAGAAACTTATGCAGGATCAATGCATCGACATACCCTAACGTTGGGTGAACAAAGGCGCGTGGTTGCCGTCCAATCTCGGTGAAACCAGCGCGCAACCAGATATCGATGGCGCGGGTGTTGCTGGCCAGAACGAAATTGAATTGCATCGCGTCATACCCAAGTTGGCGTGCTTGGCTCATTGCATGGTCCAACATGGCGCGTGCGACGCCTTTACCGCTGGCGCTTTCGGTCGTGACAAAGCCTGCGTTGCAAACATGTGCTCCACCTCCGGCCTGATTGCGGCGGATATAGTAAGTGCCAAGCGGGGCGTCGTCCTCGATCAGGTAACAAGCCGAACCGGTCCAATAGGCCAGAGCATCTTTGCGCGAAATATCACGGTCAATCGCGTAAGTTTCGCCCGAGCGAAACACAGGCTCCAGCATGGCCCAAACCCAACCGTGATCGTCGGGAGTGACGTCTCGAATAATCATGAGCGCTCAGACACTGTATTGACACGACATAGGGGGCGTGGAGGAGCAAGCCCCCCACCTCAGCGATGGGTACAGTCCGGTAAAATCAGTAAACCACCACGCTTCGGATTGATTTACCTGCATGCATCAGATCGAAGCCTTCGTTGATGTTTTCCAAGGTCAATTGATGGGTGATCATGGGATCGATTTCGATCTTTCCGTCCATATACCAATCGACAATCTTCGGCACATCTGTGCGTCCACGTGCGCCGCCAAAAGCCGTTCCGCGCCAGGATCGGCCCGTGACAAGCTGGAACGGACGGGTGGAAATTTCGGCACCAGCCGGTGCGACACCAATGATAATGCTTTCGCCCCAACCTTTGTGAGCTGATTCCAACGCGGTGCGCATAACATCCACATTGCCGGTGGCATCAAACGTGTAATCCGCGCCACCCTTTGTCAAATCGACCAAGTAAGGCACTAGATCGCCTTCGACTTCGGAAGGGTTTACGAAGTCTGTCATGCCGAAACGTTCGGCCATGGATTTTTTGCTGTCGTTCAGGTCGACGCCGATGATTTGATCAGCACCTGCAAGACGCAATCCTTGGATCACGTTCAACCCAATGCCGCCCAGACCAAAGACAATGGCCCGGCTGCCTTGTTCGACTTTAGCCGTGTAAATCACAGCCCCGATGCCGGTTGTCACTCCGCAGCCGATGTAACAAATTTTATCAAACGGAGCGTCTTTGCGCACTTTTGCCAGCGAAATTTCAGGCAGAACGCTGTGGTTCGCGAAGGTCGAGCAACCCATGTAGTGAAGTATGGGATCACCATCGAGAGTTGAGAAGCGGCTTGTTCCATCCGGCATCAGTCCCTGACCTTGGGTCGCCCGAACTTTTTGACAGAGGTTGGTTTTTGGATGCAGGCAATACTCGCACTCACGACACTCAGCGGTGTAGAGCGGAATGACGTGATCGCCCGGTTCCAAACTTGTGACACCCGGTCCAACTTCCAAAACGACACCGGCGCCCTCGTGGCCCAAAATAGCTGGAAACAACCCCTCGGGATCGGCACCTGACAACGTAAATTCATCTGTGTGGCAAATGCCGGTCGCTTTGATTTCGACCAGAACTTCGCCGGCTCTGGGACCATCAAGGTTGACCTCCATGATTTCCAGTGGTTTTCCAGCGGCTGTTGCAACTGCGGCTTTCGTTCTCATCTGACCCTCCATCTATTTGGGCTTGACCCTGCGCGAGGAGAAGAGCGAAATCAACGTAAATTAAAGGAGCCTTTATGCCCCCCTGTCTTCTGCGCATTGTGTCTGTTCTGTGTGCACTTGTTTTGGCGTCTTGTACGACCGATGAAGCTGAAGTGTTCGAAGATATTACGACTAGCGCGAGCCTTCCGAGTGGCGCGGTGCCATCGGGTGCAAGCGAGGCAGGCTCGGAAGCGGGCACCAGTACCGAGCTTTGTGATGCCGCGACGTATCGCCCGTTGATTGGAACCAATGTTTCCGAGGCCGTTTTGCCTGAAATCGCGGGACTGCGTGTTTTCAGCATCAACGATATCGTCACGAGAGACTTTATCCCACAACGCACCAATGTTGTCTATGAAACTGGTGGCGAGATCAGCCAAGTATATTGCGGCTAAAGGGCTTTTTCCACATGGAGCGCCTTCGGCGCACGCGATATTTTGTTTGGTGCTGCTCGATGCGTGCGCAGGATGTCGTTTGTTGCGAAGCCTTCACCGATTGCTAATTCCGCAGTGTGTGAGGAGTGGGCCACCCGCTTCTTTCTCGACTCAGCGTTCGTGCTTTGTTAGGTGTAGAACATATAGTGAACATATGTGCTGCCAACCATGTCTCAGCGACGTATCCTTTCGCTCTGGTTCCCACGACTGGCGGCTGAACGTGCCATTCGGCAAGGCCAGGGGGTGCCGGGTGTGCCCTTCGCGATTGTGGGCGAAGAGAAGAACGCGCAAGTTCTGACCTCGCTTTCGCTTGAGGCGGGGCGGGCAGGTTTGACGCGCGGCCAACCCTTGCGTGGTGCCCGTGCGATGTGCCCTGAATTGCAGACGAAATTGCAGAATGTTGAGTTGGACCGGGCTTTTTTGACCGTTCTGAGGCGGTGGGCCGGTAAGTTCAGCCCATGGGTCTCTGAAGACGAACCGGAGGCTTTGGCGATTGATTTGACAGGCTGTGCCCATCTTTTCGGAGGGGAAGCGGCAGTGATGGGTCAGGTGGAGGGGGAATGCTCCGAGCTGGGTTTGACCGTCTGTGCAGGTATTGCGGACACCGTTGGTGCGGCTTGGGCTTTGGCGCGCTATGCAGGCGGGTCGGTAGAGAATGCGCGTTCGGGCGACGATATTGCCCAAGAAGCCCGCGCCACGCGGTCTCGTGCAGTTAAACGACGCCATTGGGAACGAGGTGGTTCTGCGCCCAAAACCCGATCGGCCACGCTGAACAAAGGGCGGATTGCACCGCCGGGGCATTTGCGCGCGGCCCTTGGAGATTTGCCGGTTGGAGCTCTTCGGATTGATGCCGACACGGTCGCGATGCTGAACCGGCTTGGATTGCGGCGGGTGTCGGATTTGGCGGGACAACCGCGTGCGGCTTTGGCGCGGCGGTTTGGCCGTCATCTGGTGCACCGTTTGGATCAGGCTTTGGGGATAGAGCCTGAACCCGTGAGCCCTGCGCGTCCACCTTTGCATTTTGCGATCCGTCTGACGTTGCCCGAACCTGTGGGTCAAACCGAGGATATAGCCGCAGCGCTTGATCGGCTTTTGCCAGCGCTTGGCGGCAAGTTGCAAACTGCGGGTCGGGGCGCACGCAAGGTGCGGCTGGAATGTCACCGAAGTGATCATACGATGAGCTGGATTGATGTTGGATTGGCGCGCCCTTCGGGCGAAGCGGATCGCATCCGGCCTTTGTTGATGATGAAGGCTGACCAGATCGAGGCAGGTTTCGGGATCGATATGATCCGTCTGATCGCAACCGTGACCGAACCTGTGCACGCCCATCAGCACCGGGGTCATGGCGAAGCGGCGTCAGACGGGGCAAACCGGTTGGGCGGTGGTGTCGGCATGGAGGACTTGATGGGCCGGATTGGCGCGCGGGTCGGGTTGGAGACGATCACGCGGATGCATCCCGCCGACAGTCATATCCCCGAGAAAACGGCGAAGTTTCTGGCCGCAGCTTGGTCGGAACCAGCAGAGGCTTGGCCGCGCGCGCCCGCGCCGCGCCCCCTTGAATTGTGGAGACCCGAGATCGTGACCGTGCCCGATGACGCGGGTGCGATCCTGCCTGCACGCTTTCGATGGCGCGGACGTAGCTTGGAAACCTGCGCCGCTTTGGGCCCGGAACGGATTGCGCCTGAGTGGTGGCTGGATGACCCTGACTGGCGCACTGGTGTGCGGGATTATTGGCGGGTGACCACGCGGACAGGCGAGCGGCTTTGGCTCTATTTTGGACACGGTGGCACACAATCGCCGGGATGGTTTTGCCACGGCAGCTTTTGCTGATACGAAGTGACGTCACGAAATTCCCGGAAATAGTCATGGTTTTGCGAAGGAATCGACCTATTGTCTTCCAAATTCGTTATGACGAATGCGTGAACCCGATTGCCCGTGGGGTAAATGACAGGCAGTTTAAGGGCAACGTTTGATGGAGGACGAAATGGCGGGACGGTACAAAAGCGATCTGAAATGGTCGGATGTCACACCCAAGCATGCTTGGATGAACAGACGGCAATTGATCGCAGGCTCAGGTGCTTTGGCACTTGGCTCGATTGCAGGTCCTGCAATGGCCAGCTTGGCGGCAAAGAAAACCGACTATGGTGCCGACCTTGAGCCCAACGACTGGGACGCCATCACAAGTTACAACAACTTCTATGAATTCGGCACCGACAAGGGCGATCCTGCGACCTATGCCCATGCCCTCACAACCGATCCCTGGACCGTCGAAATTGATGGCCTGATCGACAATCCCGGAAGCTATGGGATGGAAGACATCCTTGCGAATGTGACACTGGAAGAACGCATCTATCGGCTGCGCTGTGTTGAGCGGTGGTCGATGGTGGTGCCTTGGGTTGGGTTCGAGCTGGCCGATCTGTTGAACCGCGTCGGGGTACAGCCCTCGGCGAAATACGTTTCCTTTGAAACGGCTCTGCGCCCGGATGAGATGCGCGGTGTCAGTCAAAATGTTATCGAATGGCCATATAGAGAAGGCCTACGTCTGGATGAAGCCATGCATCCGCTGACAATTATGGCAACAGGGCTTTATGACGAACCGATGCCAAATCAGAATGGCGCACCCATTCGTTTGGTGGTGCCATGGAAATACGGTTACAAGTCCATCAAGTCCGTTGTGCGGATCAGTTTGGTCGATCAGATGCCCGTAACGGCATGGAACACATACAGTCCTCGCGAATATGGGTTTTATTCCAATGTGAACCCTGATCGCGACCATCCACGCTGGAGCCAAAAGTTCGAGCGCAAAGTGGGTGGTGGTTTATTTGCAAAACAAATTCCCACACAGCTATTTAACGGCTATGAGGAAGAAGTCGGCAGCCTATATGCCGGGATGGATTTGCTTGAAGACCACTGATGCCGCGATGCGCTTCTTTTGATGAGAATGTCCTGATCCAAGCGTGCTTGGACCAGATTTGACCGCTATTCAGCACATAAATCAGACTATTGGTCGTGTTCCGCCATGGTTGATTTATGTTGTGGCGGTTTTCCCGCCGTGCTGGTTTTTGTACCAGGGGCTGACCGGTGGGTTAGGTGTTGAGCCGATCAAAGCTTTGGAACACAAAATCGGCGAGCTGGCTCTGCAAATATTGCTGTTCACGCTTGCTGTGCGGCCTTTGCGGGAAATCGTTGGCATAAATCTACTGAAACATCGTCGCGCACTTGGTGTCGTGACGTTCTTCTACGTTTTGTGCCACTTGTTGGTCTGGCTTGTACTAGACGTTCAGATCCTGTCCGAGATCTGGGCCGATATCATCAAACGCCCGTACATTACCGTGGGAATGGCATCATTCCTGTTGATGCTGCCTTTGGTGGCGACCTCGAATAACTTTTCGTTGCGCAAGCTCGGTCCAAAGCGTTGGAATGCCATGCATCGTCTGATGTATCCCTTGGCGCTTTTGGGTTCGATGCATTTTGTGATGCTGGCTAAGGGCAAACAAATCGAGCCGTTGATCTATCTGGGCATTACGATCTTTCTGATCGCTCTGCGTTGGAAGGGCTTCCGAAAAAAAAACTTCGCTAAGATACTTTCTGGATGGTTCACGACGGCAAGTAATACAACGAAGTGACTTTCCATCTGTGCGTCGGCCTCTAGGGTCGGCTGCATGGAAAAAACGACAGCTTCGCGCGCGACACTTCTGATCATGACATTGTTCTTTTTACAGCCCTTGGTGATTGGGGGTTGGTTGGCGCTTATTCCGCTGGTGAAAGAAGACCTCGGCTTGTCGAAGGGCGAGCTTGCGGCCGCGCTTCTGGGCGCTCCGCTGGCTTTGCTTCCAAGCTTGCAATTCGCAGGGCGGCTATTGCCACGCTTTGGTCCCCGGCGATTTTTTATCGTATTCTTCCCGATCCAGTCCTTGGCAGCGTTGCTGGTGCTGGTGGCATGGAGCGGGCCTTCGCTTTTTGTAGCGCTGTTCGCCCTTGGGATCGGAATCGCTTTCCTGGAAGTGGCGATCAATGTCTACGCGGGTCGTTTGGAAAAACGCTCGGGCTTTACGGTCATGAACCGGTGCCACGGGTTCTGGGCGCTTGGGCTTGCGTGCGGTTCGGCATATGTGACGGCGTTGCTTGGCGCGCCGTGGATCGGTTTGGGCACGCTCGGGCTGTTGGCCACTGTCATTGGCGTATTTGGTGCACGTCGGATGCACCAACTTGGCGACGACGAAGTTCATGATGCCCCGCCGCGGCGCACATTCAAAGACTTGCCGTCGGCATTGATCTATGTGGCCATCTTTATGTTCCTGGTTACGTTGGCCGAAGGCGTCATGGCGGACTGGGCAGCTGTCTACCTGTCAGAGCGATTGGATAACCCGGAAGCGCGGGCAGGGATCGCGGTGACGGTGTTCTCGGGGTTCCTTGCAGGCGGGCGGTTTATCGGAGACTGGCTCAAGGTTCGGCTGGGGGCTGTCCTACAGGCCCGAATGACGACAAGCTGCGCCGTCGCTGGGATGTGCCTACTGGTCCTGCCGCTACCGCTCTGGTGCGCTTTCGTGGGGTTCGCGCTGATCGGGTTTGGGGTGTCGTCGGCCTATCCCTTGGGTGTTTCGGCAATCGCCGCCCTGGACGATCGCTATGAGGCTTCGAACATTGCGATCATGGCGACCGTTGCAATGGGCGGGTTTCTGGTCGGCCCACCATTGATCGGAACGCTGTCAGAGGCGTTTTCACTGTCGGTGGCCTTTGCGAGCCTGATCCCCGGTTTGTTGATTGCGCTGCTACTGACTCGCTGGCTTGCCGGGGAATCAGGGCGTTGATTCCACCCGGCAGCCCAAATGGGCTTCTATTCGCGGATTTCGGTCATCCGCAGGGTGCACCTATGGCGTCTGTCGTCGCGAAAAACCCCATATTTTGTTCATGCCTGAAAGTGATTTAAAAAAATGTCATCTTTATGAAAAAAAGCACTTGCAGGTTTCACTCACTCTCCGTAGATACCCCTTCACCGGCGGCGCAGAGATGCACCAACGGGGCGCCAGACGGGCAGACGCAGAGATGCAGACGCAACGAGACGCAAGAATAAAAATAGAGATAGATGAGGCGGGGCGCGCCACAAGATACGGCGCACTCAGTTTCTTTTTGTCTCTCGCTCTTTGAAATCGCTGGTTACTGAAGAGATATGTGGGCGGTTTGGTCCTTTCGATGGACAAATCCTGCATATCGACTCTCTTAGGGTTTCGGCCCGATTATAGGGAGGTCAGCTTCACTGTTTGTACGGCTTCTGGTTTTCTGATGAAAACCTGGAGCACATCAAACAGAGACTGTCCCATTTGAACAATGGGACGATGTGCAGAGGTTCGAACGTCAAGGATATGTCGCAAGACATTTCAACTTGAGAGTTTGATCCTGGCTCAGAACGAACGCTGGCGGCAGGCCTAACACATGCAAGTCGAGCGCACCTTCGGGTGAGCGGCGGACGGGTTAGTAACGCGTGGGAATATACCCAGTTCTAAGGAATAGCCTCGGGAAACTGAGAGTAATACCTTATACGCCCTTCGGGGGAAAGATTTATCGGAATTGGATTAGCCCGCGTTAGATTAGGTAGTTGGTGGGGTAATGGCCTACCAAGCCTACGATCTATAGCTGGTTTGAGAGGATGATCAGCAACACTGGGACTGAGACACGGCCCAGACTCCTACGGGAGGCAGCAGTGGGGAATCTTGGACAATGGGCGAAAGCCTGATCCAGCCATGCCGCGTGAATGATGAAGGCCTTAGGGTTGTAAAATTCTTTCGCTAGGGATGATAATGACAGTACCTAGTAAAGAAGCCCCGGCTAACTCCGTGCCAGCAGCCGCGGTAAGACGGGGGGGGCAAGTGTTCTTCGGAATGACTGGGCGTAAAGGGCACGTAGGCGGTGAATCGGGTTGAAAGTGAAAGTCGCCAAAAACTGGTGGAATGCTCTCGAAACCAATTCACTTGAGTGAGACAGAGGAGAGTGGAATTTCGTGTGTAGGGGTGAAATCCGCAGATCTACGAAGGAACGCCAAAAGCGAAGGCAGCTCTCTGGGTCCCTACCGACGCTGGAGTGCGAAAGCATGGGGAGCGAACGGGATTAGATACCCTGGTAGTCCATGCCGTAAACGATGAGTGTTCGCCCTTGGTCTACGTGGATCAGGGGCCCAGCTAACGCGTGAAACACTCCGCCTGGGGAGTACGGTCGCAAGACCG
>CALKXV010000003.1 GCA_938005545.1 uncultured Paracoccaceae bacterium | reverse complement strand
CCCAGGACGACATTAATGCCGGCGGCGTGACGAACTCGGCCCTTGCCAGCGGCACGGACCCTGCGGGCAACACGCCCGAGGACACCTCGGACACCACAGACCCGGCCCCCGGAAACGACACCCCAACCGTCACGCCTTTGCTGATCAATTCTGAAATTGAGGTCATTAAATCCGCCGGTACACCAGTTGTGCAAGTGGATGGTACGTCGAACGTCAATTTCACGATCACAGTCGTGAATTCCGGTAATTCGACGCTGTCTCCTATCTCATTGGTTGATAACATGACCGCTGCCGATCAATTTGGCGGTGCGTTCAATGGCGTGGTCATTGCGCCGGTTGTCAGTGGCACGCTCGGCCTGGGTTCTGAATTGCCAACGACCGCAGGGACGGCATTCGACGGCACGAACGCGTTGATCCTGGGTACTGATGGGTCGCTTGAACCCGGCGAAAGTTTCCAGGTGCAGTTCGTTGTGAATGTCGATCCGAATGATCCGGCTGCGGCGGATCCGTTGCAAAACTCGGCCCTGGGTGGGGGTACGCCGCCATCTGGGCCCATCGTGACGGATTTGTCTGACAATGACCTCAGCGGAAGCGGAGCTGATGGTATCGACCCCGATGGTGGCGACGACGATAACCCAACGGTCATCGATATCCCGGCTTTGGCAGAGCCCGACGAAGGACTTCTTGTCACTAAATCGGTGACGAACAGTATTGGTTCGGTCGTTCTTGGTGACTCTGTGCCCTATACGATCACTGCCGAAAACACGAACCCCTTTGCCGTTGGGCCCATAAGTGTCGTGGATGTATTGCCCATCGGGATGACATTTATTCCGGGCACTGCGACCGTTGAAGGTGCCGCGGTTGTGCCCACGTTGTCAGGTCAAAGCGTAATCTTCACGGGGCAAGTTTTGCCCGGTGCGACGACCATTACATACACACTGTCTGTTCGCGTCGGAGCCAAAGCGCCGACCGGGGATCTGACCAATACGGTGTCTTTGCGCGATCCAGTCACAAATGCACGTTTGTCGAACATCGCCGAGGCCACGGTATTCCGCCGCTCGGAGGCTGTTTTTGATTGTAGCGATATCATTGGCAAGGTGTTCAATGACTTGAACATGGATGGCTATCAGAATGATCCTGATGTCAGCGCGGATGGAATTACGGATTTCTCGGAACCCTATTTGGGCAAGATCGGTTCGGATGAATTCGAGCTAACTGAAGAAACCGGATTAGCGAACGTTCGGCTTGTAACACCGACTGGCACCGTCATTACAACGGATGAGTTTGGCCGCTATAGTGTGCCTTGCGCAGAATTGCCGACACGTACCGGAACGAACTTTTCTTTGAAGTTGGACACGCGCAGTCTACCCACTGGCTATCGTGTGACAACTGAGAACCCACGCACGTTGCGTGTCACACCCGGCATTCTGACAGAGATGAACTTCGGTGCCGCCATTGGCCGTGTCGTTGATATCGACCTGTCGGCGCGTGCCTTTGACGGAACTGAGCCCGTAGAGCGGTTTGAAGATGGGTTGGAGCGTTTGCTGGATCAGATCGCAAAGACACCAGCTGTGCTGCGCTTGTCATACTTCAATGAAGGCGAAGACAGAGATGTGATCCGTGACCGTCTGGATGCGGTCGAAGAGTTAATTCGTGATCGGTGGCGGGGGAAAGGGCGATATCGCCTGATTGTCGAACGCACCACGGTAGTCGTACAATGAAGTGGAGAAGCGCCATGAACCGTAGAAACGTCTTCTCCAAATTGTCTTGCGCAACAGCGCTGGCTTCCGGAGTTCTGGTGGCCCAAATGGCCAATTCGCAGCCCATCATAGACTGCGGTGAACTGATCGATGGTCAGATCAAAGTTGAATGCGAGCAGGCCAATGCTGGCGACGTCGTCGTCATCCCAAGAGGCAAAAATACAGAACCCGAAGGACGGTTGATCACCAACTCGGACGGATTTTCGATTTCGCTGGATGGCGATCCGATTGACAGCGATCCGACCCTAGAAGACCGTATTCGTCAAACCGACATCGCACTTGCAGATGCTGATATCCGGGTGTCATTCGATGGGTTTGATCCCAAGACAAGGCTTTCTGTCGAAACGGTTGGAACACCCCGTGCTTACGCTCCGGGTGACAGAATCACGCTGCAAAGTGAATTAAACTATCCGGCCTTTGTGGAACGTTCTGAATTCCGTGTGGTTGATCGGCGGGCAACCGGTGGTGCGCGCTTGATCGCAGTTGTACCAGTTGATCCAAATGGGCGAGCTAGTTTCACTGTACCTGCGGGACGTGACGTTGTTGTTGTGCACCGGGTTTATGATGCGCGTGGCCGGTTTGACCAAACGACGCCGTTGCCGTTGTTTTCGCCGGATGATCGTGGGCTATTGGACGATGTTGAGGAAGGCGCAGATACAGCGGCCGTAAACAACATTCGGGTCAATGGCGGTATGATTACTGTTGCCGCCACGAATGTGGCCCAAGGTGCCACGCTGCGAACGCTTGGTGAAACCGTGCGACCGGACAGCCAAGGGCGCCTTGTGATCCAACGCATTTTGCCGCCCGGCGAATATGAAGTTGATGTCGCAGTTGATGGGGCGTTCCAAAACACGCGATTGACCCGCGATGTCGAGATTCCGGCAGCCGAATGGTTTACATTTGGCGTCGCCGATCTGACCTATAGTCTTAATCGCATAGACGGCGAGACCGATGGTCGGACGACGGCGCGGCTTCAGTTTTATGCCGATGGCACAACGGCAAGCGGCTATAACATCACCGGTTCAATTGACACGTCGGAAGAAGAGATCAGCGATCTGTTCAATCGGTTAGATGAGAAAGATCCGCGCTCGGTTCTGGATCGTATTGATCCCGAAGACAGCTATCTGACATTCGGCGACGACAGTAAGATCGTCGATACCACACCAACCTCGGGCAAAGCCTACTTGCGGATTGAACGTGATGGGAACTTTGCGCTTTGGGGTGACTATCAAGCGCGGATCGGGGGGTCTCAGATCCTGCGGAACGAACGGACGCTTTACGGTGCACAAGCTTATTACGGGTCGCAAGAGGCCACCGAAAACGGTGATCCGCGTCTTGCGGTCGAACTTTATGCCGCCGAGCCTGATCAGTTGGTCGGTCGTGAAGTGTTCCAAGGGACTGGCGGGTCGGTCTATTTCTTGCGGCGTCAGGACGTGACGCCCGGCACTGAAACCATCACCATCCAAATTCGCGACACAGACACAAACCGGATCATTGACACACAGCTTTTGGTCGCGGGCGAAGACTACGACGTCAACTATTTGCTTGGCGTTATCACGCTGACGCGCCCACTGACCGGCGAATTGAACGAAAACCTGATCTTCTCGAACCCGAGTGGCGACGAACTGGTCAATTTGGTGGTGCAGTACGAATTCACGCCCACCACGGCTGATGTCGATGGGTTTTCTTTTGGCGGACGTGTCGAAAACTGGGTCACGGATAACATCCGTCTTGGCTTTACCGCACTGTCAGACAACACCGGAACGGCGAACCAGACGGGCGTTGGCATCGATATTCGGTATGAATTTGGCGACAACAGCTTCGCACAACTTGATCTAGCACAAACGAATGGGCCGGGCTTTGATCAGGACTTTTCGTTGGATGGGGGTTTGACCATCGACGGATCAAGCCCGGATGCAGGGGACGGCGGTGCGCTTAAGTTCGAAATTCAGGGCGACTTACGAGATCTTGGCTATGAACGGTCCGGCGTCGTCGGGGCCTATTTCGAACGTCGGACAGAAGGGTTTTCAAGCCTTGATTTCCAGGTCACTTCCGCAACGGGCGATGAAACACTCTACGGTGCTTTTGCCCGTGTTGATAAGACAGATGAGTTGTTGGGTTACGCGTTCTACGCTGACATCTATGACAATAATGTGGGCAGTGAGATCAACGAGGTTGGTTTCGAAGTCTCGGGTGATTTGACGTCTCGACTGTCTTTTGAGTTTGGGGCCGAGTACCGCGAAGAAACAACCGCAACCACGGATGGGGAACGTTTCGACCTCGCTGCTCGTTTTGAGTACGAGGTCAGTGACCGTTTGACGTTCTCGGTCTTCGGGCAGGGTACGGCAAGCTCATCCGGTCTGGATGATTACAACCTTTATGGTGTTGGCGTCCAAGCGGGTATTGCGGAAAACTGGTCACTTGAGGCCGAGGTTTACGACAGTACGGGTGGCACCGGGGGTCGGCTCTTGGCCAACTATGCGCGTGACGGAAACAGCGCCTACTTTGGTTACGAACTGGATCGCGGACGTGCACTTGATGCGGGTGTTCTGCAAAGCGACAACGGCGGAACTTTCCTGGCTGGTGGCCGCAACAAGGTAAACGACAGAGTCTATGTCTTCGGCGAAACGCAGCTTGATCTTTTCGATGATGCACGCACGCTGACAAATATTTACGGTGTCGAGTATCTGCGGTCTGATTTCTTGCGGTACGACGCATCTGTCGATTTCGGGCAGGTGAACGACGATCTTGAACGCACAGCGTTGAGCTTTGGTGTGCGTTATGACGACGAAGCACTGCGGGCTTCGATGCGGCTCGAACTTCGCGAGGATGACGCAACGCCGACATCTGGTTTTGAAGACCTTAGCGCAATCTATGTGGATGCGAACGCACGCTATAAGATCGACGACGAACGCCGTTTGATCCTTGATCTCGGTTTTGCAGACGCGGCGAGCGATACGACGTCAGTTCTCGGTGGTCAGATCATCGATGCCAACTTCGGCTATGCGTTCCGGCCGGTCAGAAATGAACGTCTGAACGTGCTGGCGCGCGTCCGATATCTGGAAGACACCTTTGGTCAAAGTATTGACGGTGTGGCGGGTGCAGGCGATCAGCAGCGAAGTACAGTTTTCAGCGTCGAAGCGAACTACGACTTGAACCGCAACTGGACAATTGGTGGTAAGTTGGGTGGCCGGCTGTCCGAAACCAACGACGGAACAGGCTGGATCGAAAATGATGCTTTGCTCGCCGTGGCCAACGCGCGCTTTAACCTCGTGCACAAATGGGACGTTCTGCTGGAAGCGCGGCATCTGGATTTGACCGATGTTGGGTCGTCGGAAACCAGTGCTCTGGGTGCGGTGTACCGACAGGTTGGCAACAACGCTCAGATTGGTGTCGGCTATAATTTCGGGTCGTTCTCGGATGATCTGACCGATATCGAACAGGATGATGAGGGCATCTTCCTGAATATCGTTGCCAAGTTCTGACAAAGCGAAGGCAAGAAACACCGTCTAAAACGAAAAACGCCCGGCAAGAATGCCAGGCGTTTTTTATTTTGTGTGACGTAAACTTAGTTCGATACGGAAGCGATAAACGCCCAGATGTCTTTGGCGTCTTCTTCATTGCGAAGTCTGAAGGACATGCCCGAACGTGCTTTGCTATCGTCCAACGTGGCTTTCAGAAATCCGGTTGGATCCTGAACCCAAGCCAAGAATTCGGCTTCGTTCCAAACCAACCCGGCTTCGCCAGCTTCAACAACCGATTTCTTAAAGCGTTTAAAGTCGGATTGTGTGCCCGCTGTGCGACCAGGGAGACCCCAAAGGTTGGGCCCGGTTTTGCCGCCTTTTACCACGACGTTTCCGCCGCCGTCGGTAATGGAGTGGCAGCTTTTGCATTTACCGAAAGCTTTTTCGCCAGCAGCGGCATCGCCTTCTGCAAGCGCCGGTAACGCAAAAAGGCCGACAACCAAGGATGTCGCAAGTGTAAGTTTCATAGGTGTCTCCGTAAGTAACTGAACTGTTATCCTATTCCAGCCATACCCGATGTCCAATCGTTATGCGATAACGTTTGTGCCATCAGTTCTGCGCGGGCGCTGTTCTTCCAGAGCCTCACAGATGCCAATTTCGCCATGAAATGCCCGAAAAGACGAACAGTTGTTGACGTTTCGAGCCTAAATGAACAAACAGATACGCGCTTGTAGGAAAGCGGAACTTGTCGTTCCAGCCAAGTCGGGAGCACGCATGGCGATTACGATTCCGACTTGGGTTGACGGAACATTGACCCCTGTTGAAAAACTGGAAGTTCACGAAAAAGGACTGCGGCACAAGGCGGTATCGGTTTTCGTGATGCAAGGCGATGCGCTGTTGATCCAACAACGGGCGCTTTCTAAATACCATACCCCCGGTCTCTGGGCGAACACGTGCTGCACGCATCCGACGTGGGGCGAAGAGCCTTTGGCATGTGCGCATCGTCGTTTGCAGGAAGAACTGGGTATCGCCGGTCTCGATCCGATGTTTCAGAACCAAATCGAATACCGCGCCGATGTCGGTGGCGGTTTGACGGAGCACGAAGTTGTGGACGTCTTTCTCGCTGATGCTGATGCGGCGCTTTCCATCGCGCCGAATCCAAACGAAGTCATGAATGTGCGATGGATCACGCTCAGGACATTGGCCAACGAGATTCGCGGGAAACCAGAAGCGTTTACTCCCTGGCTGCAAATCTATTTCGACAATCATGCCCAGGAGATCTTCGGTGATCGTGCATTGGTTTGACTTCGACGTTCCGTGGCTATTGAACAATGTTGGTTGAATGACAGGTTCTTAGGCAGGAGACGAATTCCTGCGTTTTGCGGTCAGGCACGATTTTCTTGCGGGTTATCGCGGCGAAGGTGCTTGAATAACCTGTCTCAGCCGGTGCAATCGATCGGATGGTTCCCAGGCGCAAAAAGGTGTCTGCGACGTGATCGGCAAGGTATCCCAAGTATCGCCCGGATTGGATCAAAAGCACCAAAGCCCCTTCTTCTTCCACCCGCGCTGCACGGGAAATACCGAGGGAGTGGCCCGCTTGAAGATTAGGCGAGTTGAATGCGTAGCCTGCATATTTGTGGCTGGCCATATCCAATTCCGCCACAGGTGCATCAGGCGGCGTATCGAACAGCGCATGCCCCTCGCCGCAATAAAGTGTCATATGTTCTGAATATAACACGGTATAGTCGAGTTGGCTGGTCTGTCGGTGCCCGGGGACAATCGCGACATCCATTGTTCCATCAGTAACCCGGGCCTCTAAGCTTACCGGAGGGTCAAGAGCGATTTCCAGCGAGACATCTGGCGCAATGTCGTCAAAGCGCTGAATAGCCTTGTGAACATGGGCGAAAGGGTTGGTTGTGGACTGATTAAACAGGCCAATCCGTAACGTGCCCGTCAAATGCGAATGGATGTTGTCGATCTCGCATTGGAAGCCGTCGATTGAAACCAATAGCTTCCGAGCCGCCTCCAAAACCTGTTCGCCTTCTGGAGTCGGTGAAAGCCCAGAAGGCCCTCGATTGCACAGTTTCAGACCAATCCGGGTTTCCAGATCGGAAATATGCTTGGATATCGTGGAACGACCGATGTTAAGCTCAAGTTCAGATGCGGCAAAACCACCGCATTCCGTGACTGTGATGAATATCTTCACAAGGCGAATGTCGACATCGCTTAGGGTCCGTACGAGTGCGTGTTTTGCTATCAAAGGTTTCCTGTCTCCGCAGCTATATGCGGTAATGTTGCGACTTATCAAACCAAGGGCAGTTTGTTTTTTTGAAGACATCAAAAGTGCGCTCAGTGCGCAAAAACAAAAGCGGGAAGGGGAGAGAAAATAATGTCTATAAAACCTCCATTAACTGAATTACCGATCAAGACCGCCGATACCGGTTTTTATCGGGGATTCAGCGTGAATGTGACGGTGATCAGTAAGGTCATCATCAGTTTGCTTGTGGTTTGGTGTATTGTTTGGCCGACACAAGCTGGAACAGTGCTTGGAAACTGGAACACTGCAATTTTGGCTCAGTTCGCGGCTTGGTACATCTGGGTCGTCACAGCTTTCGTAGTTGTTTGCATCGGGCTTGCCATATGGCCTGCTGCGGGGCGCTTAAATCTTGGGGCTGAAGGCGAAACGCCTGAGTTTTCAAATTTCTCGTGGTTCTCGATGATGTTCGGTGCCGGTATCGGTGTTGGCATGCTAACTTGGGCCGTTGCAGAACCAATTGCGCATTTCAAGAACAACCCTTCGGTTATTCAAGGTCTGACGACCGGATTGGATGTCGACAACGTTCGTACAGCCTATGTTTGGTCATACTTGCACTGGGGTCTAGGTGCTTGGTCGTGTTACGCAATTGCGGGGCTGTCATTGGCGTTCTTCAGCTATCGTCGCGGGCTTCCGCTGACCATCCGTTCATCTTTGACACCTTTGTTCGGCAAATCGCTATCCGGTAACTTTGGGCATCTCATCGACATCGTGGCTGTTGTGGCAACCATCCTTGGCGTGGCTCAAACGCTTGGCTTTGGCGTCGAGCAGTTCGTTGCGGGCCTGACCCGTATTGGTATCGGCGGGCTTGCTTTGGAAGACGGATCGGCGACGAGCTTAGGCATAGTGGTTGCACTGGTGGTCATCATGGGCGCGTCGACGATGTCGGCGCTGTCAGGTGTCGGAAAAGGCATCAAGTGGCTGTCAAACATCAATATGGTGCTATCGATTATCCTACTTGGCTTTTTCATCCTATTTGGTGCGACGTTCTTTGGTGCCACGGCGTTCTTCGTCGGAATCTGGGACTATCTCGTTGCGCTGCCCGGATTGAGCCTCAACGTCTATAGCTCAGACGGCGTCGAAGGATCTGAATCGTTCTTGCTGACACAATGGCAGGGCTGGTGGCCGGTGTTCTACTGGGCCTGGTGGATTGCGTTTGCGCCATTTGTCGGTTTGTTCCTGGCGCGCATCTCACGTGGCCGTAGCATCCGTGAATTCGTTCTTGGTGCGATGATTGTACCATCGCTGATGTGCTTCGTCTGGTTTGCTTGGGCCGGTGGTACAGCAATTGATCTTGAGCTGAACGGTGAGGCCAATGGTGTGATCTTGGACGCAGCGAACGGCGACAAAATTTTCGCGATGACCGAGTTTATGCTGTCACCGATTGCAGATGCATTGGCTTGGTGTATGGCGGCCATGATTGTTGTCTTGTTGCTGACCTTCCTTGTCACATCGGCTGACTCGGCAGTTTTGATTGTAAACACAATCAACGCAGCGGGCGACGAAGGTCCGAAGGCACGTCCTCACATCCTGTTCTGGGGTGCGGCTCTGGCGCTTGTGGTTGGCGGATTACTGATCTCGGGCGGCACCGGTGCCATTCAAACCGCGATGGTGATCGGCGCTTTGCCTTTCTCAATCGTGATGGCACTGATGTGTATTGCCTTGATCAAAGCGATTTGGAACGATGGCCGCCGCGAGGCAGCGGGCGTCGCGACAACGATTGAACCAGACATCGCAGCCATGCCAGCAGAGTGATCTTACCAAATTAATCTTATTAGCCCCGGCTTTTGTCGGGGCTTCTTTTTCGTTTTCGGGAACTTTCGCTTCGTGTGTAGACTTGTAAAATGAGGCGCAGCCAAGAAACATTTTTCGCGGTCGCGGTCGCGGTCGCGGTCATCAGTCACTTGGCTGCGGCACCTGCCTTCGCCCATGCGGCCGAGCAGGGATTTGTCCTCTTACTTCCTACAACGGCTTATATCACTGCCGGCACCTTGGCGGTGGCTGCAACGATGCTGCTGCTTTTGGTTCTTAAGCCTGGTCAGATTGATCGGGTTTTTCGGCCCTATGATGCAGCGTTCAAGGCACGATGGACCTGGTCTTTGGACGTTGTCCCTTTGATTGCCTCGGTGTGTCTTGGATTCCTAATTCTGATTGGCTTTGCCGGGCCAAGCGATCCGCAGGAGAACCTTTTGCCGCTCACGCTTTGGACGGTTTGGTGGATGGCATTCTTTGTCGTCCAAGGCCTGGTGTTCAATGTGTGGCAATGGATCAACCCTTGGGCGGGGCTGCATCGATTGATCCAACCCGACGCGGCAGGGGTTTATCAAATCCACAAAGACCCGTCCGTCTGGCCTGCTGTGGTCGTTTTTCTTGGATTTCAAGGCTTCGTTCTGGCGGACGCTGCGCCAAATGATCCTGACCGATTGGCGGCTTTCGCGCTTGGCTATTCGGTGTTCACATTTCTTGGGATGAGCCTGTTTGGACGCGATTTCTGGTTGCGGCACGTCGAATGCTTCACGGTGATGTTTAACCTGATCGGGTCCATGCGCGTCGCACGTTCGGGCATCACCGTTAACATTGGATTGCCGGGATGGCAGGTTTTTGAAACGACCCGGCCAAGCCTCAGTCACGCTGTGTTTGTGCTTGTTATCCTTGCTTCTGGCAGCTTCGATGGATTGCACGAGACGTTTTGGTGGCTGGATCAGTTGGGCGTAAACCCTTTGGAATATCCGGGTCGGTCGGCGATGATCTGGAAAACATCCGTTGGACTTTACGCGGCGATTGGTCTGTTGACCGCGATCTTCGCGGGTGCCGTATTTATTGGCGTTCTGGCTGTGAATCGGTCAAAAAATCGGCTGCCGGTATCTTTTGCTGAGGCGTTCGTTCGATTTTCTATCACGCTTTTGCCAATCGCTATCGGTTATCATTTCGCGCATTACTTCGTCACATTTATGGTTCAAATTCAATTTGTTATCATAAATCTTTCGGACCCTCTGGCGGCAGGATGGAATTTACTTGGACTGAACTCAACCCGCGTAAAGGTCGGGTTTCTGGCTGTTCCCGAGACAGTTAAAGTTGTTTGGATCATACAGGCTGGGGTCGTCGTCGTGTCGCACATATTATCGGTGCTTTTGTGCCATCGGACTGCGGAATTGCTTTGCAACAACAAGCGCGACATCGTGAAATTACAGCTCGGACTGTCGTTCCTCATGGTCGCCTACACCATCTTTGGGCTCTGGCTCTTAGCAAGTCCGCGGGGTGTGTGAAAAAATTATGGACATTTCATTAGTATACACACAAGCTGTTGCCAGCGACGAATAAAGTCGCACAGAACAACGAGGGAGACGAAGGTCATGATAAACAAGATCAACCGCAGAACTGCATTGCTTGGTTTGGGTGCCGGTACAGGCGCGTTGGCGGCGGCCGGCGTACTCCCCAGATCGATGGGATTTGCGCAGGCACAAAGTTCTGCGCCAATTAAGATTGGTTTTCAAAAGCACGCAACCGGCATCGGTGCAGCTTACGGACGTTGGTATGGTGCGACTACAGATGCGGCGGTTAAACGGATCAACGACAATGGCGGCATCAATGGCCGCCCCGTCGAGATTGTAACAGAAGATGACGGCACTGATCCCAGCCGGGGCGCAGAAGCGCTTGAAAAATTCGCCAACCAACATGACTGCGATGTCGCGTTCGGAACTTTGTTTAGCCACGTGGTTATCGGGTCGGCGCCGCGCGCAGGCGAATTAAAAATTCCGTATTTTGTCGTGTCCGAAGGCCATCATGTAGCAAGCGGCGGATTGAACCGTTACACGCTTCAGCCGGGTATCACCGATGTGAAAAGCCAGGTGATCTCGATGGCACCTTTTGTTGCCAACAACCTTGGTAAGAAAGTCACGATGATCTACCCGGACTTCGCCTTTGGTCACGATCACCGCGATTTCTTTACGCAAGCGATCGAAGCCCAGGGTGGTGAAGTTGTCGCCAAGATCGCCATCCCGCCGACCGAAACAACGTTTACGCGTTACTTCCCGAACATCCCGCGCGAGACCGAAGTGATTTACCACGTCATGGTTGGCCCCGCCGTTCTGACCTTCGTCAAAGAACTGGGCGAATTCTTTGGACCAAGCAGACCCGAGATTTTTGGATTTATCGACAGCCTGGAAGCCGTCGACATCAACAGCAGCGGGCTGGAATTCCTGGAAGGTACTTATTTCTGGGAAGGTATGCCGCGTCATGCACAGGCTGATCAGACCGAGTATGACAAAGCCTATCGTGCCGCAGTTGGTGTGAACGAACGTGGTGCCTCGATTGATGATCCGGCGAATGTGTCGACCTTCGCGCATATGTTCGGATGTTGGGAAACTTTGAACATCATCAAAGCAGGGATGGAATCGGCCGATTATCAGGGTCCGCAAGATCGAACCAAACTGATTGAAGCGGTCGAGGCCGTGACGGACATGCCAGAGTCCGAAGATCACCCGCAGGGCGACAAGTTGTTCAACGGCAAAACCCACCAGACCTTTGGCAAACAGTATATTTCGAAGGTTTCTGAGGGAAGATTGGTGCTGGAACACACCGCATCGATCGAAGATGGTCTGTATGAAGACGAAGTCGACTACACCACACAGTCGTTCTAAGCCGTCACTGTAATGTAAAACTGAGCGTAACCCCGTATGGAATTTGGACCACACCTGATGCTCGCCTCCCTTGAGGGGGCGGTCATCTCGGCGATTCTAGTGTTAACGGCCATGGGGCTTAGCATCGTCTTCGGTGTTATGCGCGTGGTGAACGTGGCCCATGGCGAGTTCTTCATGCTGGGCGCGGTTTTGGCTTGGGTCGTGACCACGACGCTTGGCGGCCATCCAGTGTTCGGGTTTGTCGCTGCGTTAATCGTCGTGCCTGTGCTGGTTGGTTGCATCGCGGCTGGTGCGGATCGTCTAATCCTCAAGCGCGTCAACTACGACCCTGACCGCACGATCGTCGCGACCATCGGGATGCTCTACATCATCCAACAAGCCACTTTGATGACTTATGGCCCAGAAGCGCGCCCCGTCGAAGCCCCTTTCAACACGCGACTTTCGCTGCCGTGGTTCGAATTTGGCGACGAGGGTTTTCAAATGATCTGGCCGTGGGGCCTTAGCATCACAAGCTACAAACTGTTCGTCATTTTCGCAGCTATCGCGGTTTTGATTGCCCTTTGGATTGTGCTGACACGCACGAAAATCGGTTTGATCATGCGGGCCACCCAACAAGACAGCGACACGGCACAAGCCTTCGGAGTGCCGGTTGGCAAAGTCTATTCCTGGGTATTCGGATTGGGGGCGGGGCTGGCCGCACTTGGCGCCGTTCTGGTCGTTCCCATCCAACAGGCTCACTATCTGATGGGGGGCGATCCACTGTTGCTGGCGTTCATCGTCGTCATCATCGGTGGTCTTGGAAGTTTACCCGGCACCGTAATCGCGGCACTTTTGATCGGGATGAGCGACGGTATCATTTCGGTGTTTTTCTCGCCGACACTGGCAAAGATCATCGCTACGTTTCTTGTCGCGATGGTTCTGGTGTTCCGACCGCAAGGCCTTTTGGGTAGGGCACCGTCGTGAGTAAGGCATCGAAGTCCATGACGCTCCATATTGCGGTTTTGGTTGTGCTGCTTGGCCTGTTCTTCGTTCTGCCAGCCTATCACGTCGGGGCGTTTTCGCGGATCATGGTGCTGGCAATATATGCAATGGGGTACAATTTGCTGTTCGGCTACACGGGCCTTCTCAGTCTGGGGCATGCCATGTTTTTTGCCGCCGGGATGTATGGGTTTGGGCTGACGGTAAATCTTTTTGGCTTTTCTGTCGCGCCCGCATTTTTGACGGGAATCATTGCCGCCGCTGCACTTGCCTTAATCGTTGGGTATCTTGCCCTGCGCACAGCGGGTGTTGCGTTTATGATCGTGACGCTTATGTTCGCTCAGACTGTTTATTTGGTCATTCTGTATTTCGGTGAATACACGCGCGGCGACGAAGGTTTCGTTGTTCAACAAGCGCAACGATCTTTTGCAGGCATCGATCTGACAGGTGAAACAGAGCGCTATTTTGCGGCCCTAATTTTATTCGCGATCTGCTTTTTGGCCGTGGCGAAGCTCGTTCAGATGCCGTTCGGGAAACGATTGGTAGCTATTCGCGAAAACGAAGAACGCGCGCGCATGCTGGGCTATGATGCGGCGAAACTTAAGTTGCACGCGTTGATTATCTCGGGTGCCGTGTCCGGGATTGCCGGTGCAACTTATGGGTTGTTGTTCGGATACGTCGGAGCCAGCTTTTCAACGGTTCAGTATTCGATCTTTCCGCTGCTTTGGGTGCTTTTGGGCGGGGCGGGAACCACCATCGGCCCGTTGATCGGCGTGATTTTCATGTTCTACCTGATCGACATTTCAAGCGGCTATACGGATGCCTATCTTCTGATTGCGGGTGTGGCTTTGGTTCTGTTGACACTTTTCGCGCCTCTCGGACTGGTCGGCACGCTTCGAAAAAGGGCCTTCCCATGGCTGCCGTGAATGTTCTTGAAACCAAGGGTCTGACCAAGATCTATGGTGGTGTCGAAGCCAATTTGGATATCGACTTCCAACTACGCAAAGGTCAGATCACGGCTCTCATCGGCCCGAACGGTGCAGGTAAATCCACGTTCGTCGGTATGGTCAGCGGACGCACTTTGCCGACGCGTGGAACCGTCAGTTTTGCAGGGAAAGACATCAGCCATCTACCGGCGCACAAACGGATGCAGTTGGGGATGGCCTATACGTTTCAGATCACTTCGATCTTTCCAGGGCTTTCCGTCTACGACAATGTCGATCTGGCGGCGGGTCGGAAGTTGGCGAATGACAAAACGGCTTTGGCGCAGAAAACGACACAGGTGCTGGATCGGATAGGCCTTACAGATCGCGCGGACCAAACAGCCCAGGATCTTAGTTATGGTCACCAGCGCATTCTTGAGATCGCAATGGGACTTGCGCAAGATCCAACAGTTTTCATTTTGGACGAGCCGACCCAAGGGTTGTCAGAATCCGAGGTTGATGACTTCGTGACCCTGATGAAATCGCTTGCGGGTGAAACGACGATTTTGCTGATCGAACACAACATGCGCGTCGTTTCGGAAACCGCGGATTACATTACAGTTCTGGATCAAGGGCAGGTGCTGGCTTCAGGAACACCGGACGAAATCCACAGAAACGCCGCTGTTCAGGCGGCTTATTTGGGCACGACGTCTGATGCTTGAACTGCGCGACATTCACGCCTCCTATGGTCAGGTCAAAGTCTTGTTCGGCGTCTCGCTGTCTGTGGCTCCAGGTGAAATCCTGTGTTTGATGGGGCGGAACGGTGCGGGCAAGTCCACGATTATGAAAACGATCATGGGGCAAGTGCCGGCGGCTGAAGGCAGCATTTCACTGGATGGAAAAAACCTTCATACAATGCCACCTCATCTTATCCCGAAAGAAGGCGTCGGATATATCCCGCAGGGCAGGCGATTGTTCAGCGAACTGACCGTCGCCGAGAATATCGAGATCGGATTGATGACCCGCAACGAAGGTGCCGATACCCGCGAGTGGGTGTTGGAGCTTTTTCCGCGGTTGCGGGAACGCCTAAGTCAGGTTGCCGGGACATTGTCGGGCGGCGAACAACAGATGTTGGCGACCGCTCGCGCGTTGTGTTTGCGCCCCAAGGTTTTGTTGCTGGACGAACCGACCGAAGGTTTGCAACCGTCAATGATCGAATTGGTTCGCCAGGTTGTCGTGAAGATGAAGTCCGAAGGCTATGCGATCATTCTGGTCGAACAACGCGTGGACGCCGTGCTGTCTATTGCAGACCGTGTGACCTTCATCGAAAATGGCAAAGATCGCGAGACTGTTGCTGCATCCGAATTGCAAAGCGATCCAACAAAGCTAACCAAGTATTTGGGAGTGTGACATGGCAAAGTTGGTCATAAAGAACATCGGTCAAATTCTGTCGGGAAAAATGGAAGAACCGATTTTCGACGGTGATTGTATGGTGGCCGACGATGGTAAGATCACCGCTTGGGGCAAAGAAGCTGACCTTGATTGCGAAGGAGCGACAACGCTTGTGGATGCCCATGGGGTGACGCTGGCGCCTGGGTTGATAGATAGTCACGTGCATCCAGTTGTGGGTGATTACACGCCAAGGCAACAACAACTTCATTGGATCGACTCGACCCTTCATGGTGGCGTCACGACACTGATTTCGGCGGGCGAAGTTCATATGCCCGGCCGTCCAAAGGATGTCGTCGGACTAAAGGCGATGGCGATTGCTTCGCAGCGCTGGTACGAGAATTTCCGCCCTTCGGGGATGAAGGTTCACGCGGGTGCGCCTGTCATTGAAATGGGTATGGTTGAAAGCGATTTCAAAGAAATGGCAGAGGCAGGTGTTAAGCTGTTGGGCGAAGTCGGATTGGGCACTGTAAAGGACGGAAAGACCGCACAGGAAATGGTTGGCTGGGCGCGTAAGTACGGGATGCAAAGCACGATCCATACCGGCGGGCCGTCCATTCCGGGATCGGGCCTGATCGACGCTGACATGGTGATGGAAACCGGAACTGATGTGATTGGTCACATCAATGGCGGGCATTCCGCACTGCCTGACGATCAGATTATCTGCCTGTGCGAAGGCTGTCAGTCCGCATTCGAAATTGTGCACAACGGCAACGAACGCGCTGCTGTTCTAACGGTGAATACCGCGCGCGAGTTGGACAAATTGGATCAGGTGATCTTGGGCACAGACGGCCCTGCCGGTTCGGGCGTTCAACCCCTGGGCATTCTGCGCATGATCGCCATGCTGTCGGCCTTCGGGAACGTACCCGCCGAGATCGCCTTTTGCTTTGGCAATGGTAACACGTCGCGGCAGCGCAAGTTGGATACCGGATTGATCGAAGCTGGTATGTGCGCTGATTTCGTTCTGCTGGATCAAGCGCAACACGCGCCGGGCGAAACAATGCTTCAATCAGTCCAGCTGGGCAATTTGCCGGGCGTCGGCATGACGGTCATCGATGGCGTTGTCACCAGCGAGCGGAGCCGGAACACGCCGCCTGCGCAACGTTTGCCGGAACGCCTTCACTAGGTGTTCCTAAGACAGCTTTTTCAACAGCGCGACCAGCGTTTCCTTGTCGCGTGCGTTTAAGGGCGACAGAGTTTCTTCGGTGATCGCAGTACCGACTTTCTTGAGCTGTTCAATCAGTGTGATGCCATTTGCTGTCAAAGAAATCACAGATCGTCGTTTGTCTGTCGCGTCTGCTTCAGACCGCACCAACCCCTTTGACCTCAGCCGATCAACGACGCCTTTCGTGGTCGCAACATCCATGGCCGCAAGTCGACCCAAATGGTTTTGCGACACGCGGCCTTTTTCAGACAATCGCATCAACGTTGAAAACTGGGTCGGCGTCAGCTTTTCGACACTGTGGCTTTGAAAGATTAAGGCGTGTCTTTGGTTCGCTAAACGGAGCAAGTATCCGACCTGTTCATCAAGTCTGTAAAACTCGTCTTCGTCCTGTTGCACGCTCTTGGTCATGTGGTGCCCTTTGGGTGTGGTGTCAGGTAAGTTGCGTTACCTTAGACCATCTTCACCCTTGGCGTCTTCGTGGGTCAACCCACCGACACGAGGTAAAGGGCGTCCACTGTCGGTAACCGCGACAGCCACCATGATTTCATTGGCACGGGGTGCATCATTCAGGCGAACTTCGATACCGTCGAAATGGCTTCGAACGTAAGCTGCATCTTTGTGTCCCAACGGTACATCCAAGACCTGTCCGGGGCTGCCCATCTTTTTCGATGAAGCAACCAAAGCCGCGCCTTTCTCAACCGCCGCACGCAAGGGTGCGCCAAGTTTGGGGTGCAAGATAGCAGCAGCATGCTCAAGTTCGCCGTTCTCGCCGACCATCGCGGATTTACCATAGCTTTCCGCATCTCCTGGTGAAATGCCAAGAGCAGCAACGCATTTGTCACCCAAAAGCGCGCCGAGTTCAGCACCGATGTCCATCAAAAGCGAAAGATCTTCTTGATATGCACCGGCGAAAGGGTTTTCGATCACGGCAACGGCCACAGCTTTGCGCGTGGCCGGAGAAATCTGGCGCCCAATTTCGCGGTGTGTTTCTTCGACGTTTACGGCGATCTTTCTTATCGTGGCGCTCATCTCATTTCCTCCCGATTAATTTCTTCATGCCGGACACGAATTTTTCTCCAGACACTGAACATCCCGCGCTTGCGTGGTGCGGCTTTCATTTTGCAAGAACAGTGACGCCCCAACAATCACGTTCCGCTGCACAAATCCATCGGCACAAGCAAGGCCCGCATCTAAGGCGCGGTCAATGTCTGTGGGTGCCAACGGGCCACATCCCGTGACGACGGCCTTGTCGCCCAAGTCGCTGTCGCCGATGATGTCTGAGGCCGGACGGCGGAGCACAGTAGGGTGTCCGGGTAGATCAATTTGGTTCGCAATCAAAGTCGCAGCAACGTCTGCCTGCGCAGCGCATTGGGCCAGAACCGTGACGCTGTCCGCAATGCCGAGGCTGAGGCTGCGCCCGTGCCGTCCGCTGGTTGCAATGCCTCTGACAGGGTCAGTTGCTTGGATCCTGATCCGCCCAAGGTCGCGTCCATTGTGGCTGGCCATAGCAGTGGTGAAACATTCCCCCGGCGCCAAATGCAGCGCAATATCACCACCGTTATTGACATAAGCCCTTCGCAATTCCGCGTCGGCACACATGGCGCTTAACACCTCGTCCGCCACGCTTCCTGCAACAGCAGCCATGGGCGTAATGAACGTATCCGCGCACAAAGGCCGGGTCGCTTGGTCCATTCGCTTTGCAACGGCGCCGACCGGCACAGGGCTGCTCAAATTAAGGCGAGAGCGAAGCAAGGGAAGCTCACTTACAAGTTCAGTCAGCACGGTCGAAAACCGCTTCTGTGCTGCTGCAAAAGCAACCTTTCGGTCGCCCTCTGCACCAATGATCAAGTCAATCGGTCCATGTTGCAGATGAAGCCGTTTGCCATTCGAAAGGAGCGCAGCCGTTGGACCCATCAGGACGGGTCGCCCTTGGACCAGCGATAGTGCGCATGTGACATCGGATCGTGACCGCGCGTGTTCTGGCTGACCTTGCGAAAGCCTTCAGATTGTGTGGCATCCAATGGTTTGATCTCGTCCATATGACCGCCCAACGTGCGATAGTCGCTGACGCGCAGGGAAAATTCTATAGGGGCTACAAGCGCTGGGGTCGGCACATAGCCAAATGACCCTGTTGGCATGTCCAACACATCAACCATGACCGTTATGCCACCACCCGGCCAGACATAGCTTTCGGCACCGCCACAGGACACATGCGTAAGCGCGTCTTTGACGGATCGCGTCAAACGTACCGGGTTTTCGGTAACGCCTGCGCGCAGGCTGCCGCCCGCACCCCCCATGAACAAGACAGAACAGACCGAAGGTTCACAGTTCTCTGCGATCAAATCCGTTGAGCCGATCAGGACTTTAGGCATAGAAGCAGGTTGTGGGACCAGATCGGCGTCTAATTCGTAGTATGCCGACTGTTCGCCAGTGGTCGACACCATCAGCAAGCGCAAGCCTTCCCACGCAACCTTTGGATTGAAGGGCCCGAGGATCGACAATGGGTCATCAATGTTCGTACCACCCCAACCGGTGCCCGGCTGTGCCACCTGGAAATAACGGCCAGGGGTTGAACGACGGCCCATGATTTTGATTCCAGTGGGGGGCACGTCCAACTGCTTGCCTGCTTCGTGTTCAGACAAAACACCGGTGATGTGGTCATCGACAACGACGACGTCATCGGCATGATCCAACCATTGTTTTGCAAACATCCCAATCGTTGCAGATCCACACCCAACCCGCATCAGCTTTTCGACGTCACCATTTATCACGGGCGCCATTCCCGCTTGGACGACGACGCTGATCTGCTCGTCGCCTTCGCCAATGTTCAACTCAACGGCCTCGCGATTGCAAAGATTCAACAAAGCGTTACACGTCACGCGACCTTCTTTTTTGGACCCGCCCGTCAGGTGCTCAACCCCGCCCAGCGACAGCATTTTCGAGCCATATTCCGATGTCATAACGTGACCGATCGGTTCGCCTTCAGCATAGACGACATCACGCTCATGTCCGATGTGGCGATCGGTGTCGATTTTCACTTTCGCACCGCAATAGGAAAAAATCCCTTCGGTTACGATGGTCACCATATCGACGCCATCAACGTCCTGGGCCACGATGAATGGCGCGGGTTTATAGTCTGGATAGGTCGTGCCCGCGCCAACGGCGGTCACAAACGGCCGATTGCCTTTGACGATGTCGCCGTCCCAATCCTGAGGAGATCCGCCGGACAAAAAGGGCACCAGTTTTTGATCACTGCCTTGGATGATTGTCAGCGGATCAAGCCGGACCAATTCACCCGCATGGTTCGCATACCGATCACAGGCCCCGGCCTTGCCGTCGGCGATATAGCACATCACAGGGCAGGCATCGCAGCGGATTTTCTCGGGCTTTAGCACGTCGTTCATTGCGGTCCTGCTTTAATGCCAGCGCGGAGTTTGGAAGGGGTGGCTGGTACTTTTGTGACCCGAACACCAACCGCATTGTAGATTGCGTTGAGGATTGCAGGTGCCGTCGGGATCAGAACGTGTTCGCCCAACCCTTTGGCGCCATAAGGTCCGTGAGCATCGGTTTCTTCAATGATGATGGTTTCAATTGGCGGAATGTCACCGATGGTCGGGATAAGATAATCATGCAAATTCTCGGTTCGGCCCGGCAAGTATTCCTCCATCAAGGCCATGCCAAGACCTTGGGCGATCCCGCCATGCACCTGGCCTTCCACAAGCATGGGATTGATCGCTTTTCCGACATCGTGAGCAGCCACGAACTTGATCGCTTTCGTCGTGCCCAAAGCCGTGTCGACTTCGACAACGGCAAGATGGGCGGCATATCCGAATTGCGCATAAGGTGCGCCCTGACCATTGGCATCCAAGGGCTTCGTTGGCGGGTCATAGGTTTCTTCGGCCCGAAAAATGAAACCGTCGCCGTCTTGCTCCATAGACGCCAAATCTATCGTATGGGATCCGCCTGTGTCCGTCGCAATCAGACGACCAGCATCAAATTCCATTTTGGCGTCCGCTGCCACATTGATCTTTTCAAGAATAAGCGACCGAAGCGTTTCGCCGGACATTCGTGCGGCGTTTCCCGAAACATAAGTTTGGCGAGACGCCGAGGTTTTCCCAGCGTCCGGTGTAACATCGGTATCCGGTCCAACGATTTTGACCGATCCAACCGGAACACCCAAGGCCGTCGCGAATATCTGAGCGATGACCGTATTTGCGCCTTGCCCGATATCCATCGCGCCTTGATGCAAAATCACCGTTCCATCTGCCAAAACACCCGATTTGATTGTCGAAGGGTTGGGCAATGACGTATTGCCGCAACCATACCACCCGCCCGCGACACCGACGCCACGTTTGATCTTGCTGTTCTGTGCATTGATTTCCGCCGCCATTTCACGCTCTGCCACCCAAGCAGACCGCAAGCTTTCGAAGCAGGCCTTGATCCCAACGCCTTGTGAAAAGACTTGACCACAGACCGTTGATGCGCCGTTTTCCAGTGCGTTCTTGATTCGAAACTCCAGCGCATCGATCCCAAGCTTTTCGGCTAGCACATCGAACAGGCTTTCCTGTGCAATGGCCGACTGCGGCACACCAAAGCCGCGAAATGCCCCGGCAGGTGGGTTGTTGGTGTGGATACCTTTTGATTCCGCACGATAATCCGCAATCTTGTACGGACCTGATGCATGAACCGGAACTCGGATCGCGACGGTTGGACCCCAGCTGGCATAAGCGCCGGTATCAAATTCACCATAGAAATCAAATCCGGTTACTTCGCCGGACTTTGATGCCCCAATGCGCAGCTGAATGTCCGATGGATGACGTTTGGTCGAACTTTGCATCGATTCTTCGCGCGAATACGCAAGGCGAACGGGTTTTCCTGTCTTCAACGCGGCAAGGGCAAGATAGGGCTGAACAGTGATATCCAGTTTCGCACCGAAACCACCACCAACACCGGTGGGAACGATCCGAATTTGTGACCGGTCCATGCCAAGGATGACCTCAAGCGCCTCTAGATCCATGACGGGTGCTTGCGTGCAAGCGTGCACTTCCACGCGGCCATCCACAATTTCGGCAAATCCTGCTTCGGGCTCGATGTAGGCATGTTCGACGAAACCGCTTTGGAAGTGACCTTCGACAACAACATCGGCCCCGGCCAGTGCGGTTTCAGCATCGCCGCGCTGCACAAACCCGCCACACATGACGTTGTTCGACCGACCGTCATGCAGTTGTTTCGCATCAGGACGCTGGGCGGATTTGACGTCGGATATAGGCGGTAGTTCGGTCCACTGAACCGGGAAAGTATCTGGGTCCAAAACACCAATCACTTCGGGTGTGCCGACAACTGCTGCGACAGCTTCGCCACGGAAGCGGGTTTCAGTTTCCGCAAAAACTGGCTGGTCGACAAACTGCGGAATGACACCAAATGCATTTTTCCCGGTTATGTCCTTTGCGGTCAGAACAGCTGCGATTCCCTCCTGCGCGCCATAGGCGTCCAGATCACCAAGTGTAAATTTGGCCCGCGGGTATGGTGACCGGATAATGAAAATTTCAAGCGTTCCAGGGGGTGCGACGTCATCACCAAAGGCCTCAACACCGGAAACTTTGCCCAAGCCGTCGACGCGTCGAATGGCATCGCCGATGTTTCCGGGCGTGTTTTCCGTGATCGGTTTGGTTCCAACGACGGCGTCGATGATCTTGCGATACCCGGTGCATCGACACAAAACGCCGCCGAGCGCATCCTGTACTTGCACGTCGGTTGGGTTCGGTGTGCCCCGCAGCAATGCAACGGCAGACACCAACATCCCTGGCGTACAAATCCCGCATTGCGCCGCGCCGTGATCCTGAAAACTTTCGCCAAGGACTTGGGCGGTGGCGTCGTCGCGTTGCAAACCGCGTAGCGTTTCCACCCGCTTACCATCGACTTGTTGCGCAGGTGTCAAACAAGCACAGACAGGATCACCGTCGATCAGAACTGTGCAGGCACCGCAATCACCGGCATTGCAACCGATCTTTACGTCACGGGCACCCAATTGTTCGCGCAACATTTCAGACAGACGCGCGCCGGGAACGGGGAAACCCTCAACTTGCGTGCCATCCAAGTGAAATGTTGTGCCCTTTATACCGGCGCGGTTGTTCATAGATTTGCTGCCCTTTTGACTGCGCGCGCGCATTGTTCGACGACCACATCAAGCCTGAATTCGGTCGAGCCTCTTACATCGTCGATTGGTGTCAGTGACGCGAATAGGTCCGGGTCGATTGTTACATCTTTTGGGGTTTGCCCAATAAGGCTTGCCTCTAGCAGCGGCATTCGTAGCGCAACTGGTGAACATGCGCCAATTGCAATGCGGGCTTGTTCGATTTTTCCGGTGTCATCGCAGGATACCATGGCCGCTGTCATCGAAATTGAGATCACGAGGTATCGACGGCTGCCTAACTTTTCGAACGCTGACCCCATTTCAACGGGCGGCGGCGGAACTAGAATCGCTGTCAGAAGTTCGTCCGGCAATAACGTTGTCTGACGCACACCTGTGATAAACTCTGACAACGGACAGCGACGTGATCCACGGGTCATGCTTGTTAGTTCGACCGAAGCGTCCAACGCCAGCAAAGGTGGCACACCATCGGCGGCGGGCGATGCATTGCAAAGATTTCCTGCAATTGTTCCAGAGTTCTGGATTTGAACACTGCCCACTTCGCGGGCCGCTTGTTTTAAAGCATCAAACGCCGCAGGAAGATCGGATTTGATGACATCTGTCCAGGTGGCGGTTGCACCGATCCGGATACTATCTTGATGATGCGAAATGCCGCCCAGACCGGAAATGCGCGTCAGGTCCAAGAAATGTGTAGGCATCTTGCCTTGCTTGGCCGACGGGTAAACGTCGGTTCCTCCGGCAACCACTTGGCCACCCTCTTCGGAAAGGGTCCGAAGGGCGTCATTCAGTTCTGTGGGCGCATGATACATCGGCCAAAACCTTGATGGCGCAAATTTGTTTGCATGCTAATGATATTTACCGCAGGCGGCAGTTGTCAACAGTGGATGAAGTGTTCGACAGGTTAGACTTGCCAGTTCCGACACGTCAAATCGTTTCGAAATGCGCCTTGCCTGAGCGTTGTGGCAAAGCTAAACCCAAGCGCGGGGCAACCAAAGGCTGAACCTATGTCTAATCTTGTTACCATTTATGGCGGATCCGGATTTGTCGGGCGGTATATATCGCAACGTATGGCGCGGGCCGGTTGGCGGGTTCGGGTTGCTGTGCGGCGACCGAACGAAGCGATGTTCGTGAAACCCTATGGCACTGTTGGACAAGTCGAACCAATCCTTTGCAATATTCGCGATGATACCAGTGTGCGTGCGGCGGCAAGCGGTGCGGATGTGGTGATCAATTGCGTCGGCACTTTTGATGCGGGCGGGAAGAACAATTTTGACGCGGTTCAGCACGAAGGTGCTGCGCGGATCGCGCGGGTCGCCAAAGAAGAGGGCGTGGCGCGCATGGTGCATATCTCGGCAATTGGTGCCGATGTAGATGGCGCCAGTAACTATGCCCGGACCAAGGGTTTGGGCGAAGCAGCTGTTTTGTCTGCATACCCCGATGCGACGATCTTGCGGCCTTCGGCGATTTTTGGAACCGAGGATGAATTCTTCAATCGTTTCGCAGGCATGGCGCGTATTGGCCCAGTGTTGCCTTTGGTGGGGGCAAATACCAAGTTTCAGCCTGTCTATGTCGACGATGTCGCTTTGGCTGCTGTGAAAGGCGCATTGGGCGAAGCGCGCGGTGTCTATGAACTCGGTGGCCCAGACGTGGATGACTTTCGTGGTCTGATGGGCACGATGCTGGATATCATACGTCGTCGGTGTTTGATTATTGCCTTGCCCCAGTGGGTTGGCAGTATGATTGCCCGCGTGACTGGATTTATGTCGTTTATAACGGGTGGCATTGCGCCTCAGCCAATCACATTGGATCAAGTCAAACAGCTTGGGTCGGATAACGTTGTTGGAGCGGGCGCAAAAGGCTTTGAAGACCTTGGTATTCAACCGTCTTCCATGCTCTCGGTCTTGCCCGGATATCTTTGGCAGTTCCGTCCAGATGGTCAGTATTCCGACATTACCAAAAGCGCCGGCAACCTACGCGGTTAGGCCGTAGGAATAGATTAGCAAAGCAATACCCAGGACTATCCGGTAAATCACGTATGGCGTGAAGCTGACGCTTTTCAAAAGGCGCATCATAAAATGAAGAGCTGCGAGGGCGGCCACAAAGGCGAATGCGGCGGCGATGCCGCTGTCGCGGGCGGCACCGGCATCCATGGTTTTTACAACGTCAAAGCCGAGAAGCGCACCAGACGCGAGGATCGTGGGGATCGACATCAGCATTGCAAGTCGTGCAGCGTCTTTGCGGGCATAGCCAAGCTGGCGCGCGCCGGTAATCGTAATGCCCGAACGTGACGTGCCAGGGATCAGGGCGATGACCTGCCAGAACCCCATGATCAGTGCATCTTTATACGTCCAATCGTCGGATGTCTTTGATGTGGGGCCTGTTCTGTCGGCGATCCAAAGAACAAGACCGAATATCAGCGTCGACCATGCAATCACTTTGACGGATCGCAGCATGTCGTCGATGCCGCCCAATTTGAGGATTAAACCGACAATGACCACCGGGATCGTTGCGAGGGCCAGCATCAGGGCCAATCGTGCGTCTGGGTGGCTGAATTGGCCCGAAATGATCTTGGGAATACCTGCGATCGCGCGGGCGACGTCCTTGCGGAAATAGATCACCACAGCACCCAATGTGCCAATGTGGACAGCAACGTCGATGACCTGGCCCTGGTCCGGCAAATTCAATAGATTCGGCAGTAGAATCAGATGGCCTGACGAAGACACCGGCAGGAATTCGGTTATCCCTTGGACAATCGCAACGAGGATAAGCTGAAAGAGCGGCATAGTTGGACCATATGTATCAATTTGGATGGCAGACTAACTCATTGAGATTTTTACGAAAGAGGGAAATTAGAACCGAATCGGAACTAATATTGACTAATATTCGAACCTGTTTGCAAGTGCGGCATCCGGTGTTGATTAAATAGGTCACTATAGCTGTCCTAAACTCTTTCTTTTCGATGTAAACATAGCTATGACGTCTGTCTGACTTAGGAGACTTGGGCATGGCGGATAATCCGATGCTAAAATTTGTTTCGGTTGAGCGGGATATGCCCGAGAAGCGTGATGCCAGTATGCGTCGCGAGGATTTCGGTGAGATTTATGCCGAGTTCGCCGAAGCCAAGGCCGCCGAACAGGCCAGCCGGTGTAGCCAATGCGGCGTGCCGTATTGCCAAACTCACTGCCCATTGCACAACAACATCCCGGATTGGCTGAAGCTGACTGCGGAAGGGCGCTTGAAAGAAGCCTATGAGCTTAGCCAGTCAACCAACACTTTCCCCGAAATCTGTGGCCGGATTTGCCCACAGGATCGGCTGTGCGAGGGCAATTGCGTGATCGAGCAATCGGGCCACGGCACCGTTACGATTGGGTCGGTTGAAAAATACATAACTGACACGGCTTGGGATCAGGGTTGGGTACAACCAATTGCGCCCGCCACGGAGCGTCGCGAAAGCGTTGGCATCATCGGCGCCGGACCGGGTGGCTTGGCGGCCGCTGATCGGTTGCGCCACATGGGTGTGCAGGTGACGATTTATGATCGTTACGACCGCGCGGGCGGTTTGCTGACTTATGGTATTCCGGGGTTCAAGCTGGAAAAAGACGTGGTGATGCGCCGGAACAAATTGTTGGAAGACAGTGGTGTGAACTTTGTGCTGAACTGTGATGTCGGCGTGGATATTTCGTTTGATGACATCCGTGCGAAGCACGATGCAGTCATGATAGCAACGGGCGTTTACAAAAGTCGCGATCTTCCAGCACCTGGCGTTGGTGCCGATGGCATTGTGCGAGCGCTCGATTATTTGACCGTTTCCAATCGCAAAAGCTTTGGCGACGATGTGCCAGACTTCAACACGGGTGCGTTGAACGCCGAAGGCAAGCGGGTGGTGGTGATCGGTGGCGGCGATACGGCAATGGATTGCGTGCGGACCGCCGTGCGGCAAGGCGCGACCAGCGTCAAATGCCTTTATCGACGTGACCGCGCGAACATGCCGGGCTCGCAGCGCGAGGTGGCGAACGCGGAAGAAGAAGGTGTCGAATTCATTTGGCTGACCGCGCCGAAGGGTTTTGTAGGTGACAGTGTCACCGGCGTCATGGCGCAGAAAATGCGGTTGGGTGCCCCGGATGCGACAGGTCGGCAAAAGCCCGAACTGATCGAAGGATCGGATTATGTTGAGGACGCTGATCTGGTGATCAAGGCGCTGGGCTTTGAGCCCGAAGACTTGCCGAAACTTTGGGGCGTTGATGGGTTGGAAGTGACGGGTTGGGGCACGATAAAAGCCAGTTTTCAGACGCATGAAACAACTCTGGAAGGGGTTTATGCGGTCGGTGATATTGTGCGTGGTGCATCGCTTGTGGTTTGGGCTATTCGCGATGGGCGCGAGGCGGCGGATGCGATCATGGAGTGGTTTGCGACACGTACAATTGCCGCCGAATAGGGCATCGGTTTGACGTCGGTACTACGTCGGTATCACGTCGGTATTTTGTCGGTGCCTGATTGGCAGATGGGTCAGATTGGCTGACCCGTTCGGTTAAGGGAGGAATAACATGGCGAGTAAAACAGGAAGCTGCCTTTGCGGTTCGGTAACATACACTTTGGCAGAAGAACCCAAAGCCTATGGGGCATGCCACTGCGGCATGTGTCGCAAGTTTTCAGGCGGTATTGAGCTGGGCATTCAAGTGATGCCTGACGGCGTAAAGTTTCAACCGACCGAGACGCTGGCGATCTACGAATCTTCGGAATGGGCCGAACGTGGGTTTTGCGTTGGATGTGGCTCGAGCATTTTCTGGCGGTTGACGGCGGAAGGCGAAATGGAAGGCATGTTCAGCATCGCCGCCGGTTCGCTGGACGATATGTCGGGTCTGAAGTTCGACACCGAAGTCTATGTTGACCACAAACCCAGCAGCCACGCCTTTGAAGGCGACCGCACGAAGATGACAGAGGCCGAGGTGCTGGCAATGGTGAACGGCGGATGAGAACGGGTCGCTGCCTGTGTGGGGCCGTGAGGTTCGAAGCCGAGACCGGCGCAACATTCAACATCTGCTATTGCAAGATGTGTCAGCGTTGGTCGGCGGGCGCTTTTATGGGTGTGACCACCGACGGTTTCAAAGTGACCGAGGGCCAAGATGTTCTGAAGATCGCGCAAACGTCGGATTGGGCTGATCGCGGGTTCTGCGGGCTTTGTGGTTCGAACATTTACTACCACGCGCGCGAATACGGCGGACCAACCGTCGCTTTGGGCAGTCTGGATGACACCACCGGACTGACAGCGACCAGACAATATTTCATCGACAAGAAACCGGTTGGTTTCACAATTGCCGAGGATACCCAGAAAATGACCGAAGCCGAATGCATGGCGCATTTTGCTCCGTGAAAGGACAGAACCATGACCAAATTTGACGCTGAATGGGTTGCCGCCGAAGAGGCGCGTCGCGCATGGATGGCCGAGCATTCGCTCTACAAAGAAGAAGATGAACATGCGTCTTGTGGTGTTGGTTTGGTTGTGTCGATTGACGGGCGGCCCAGTCGGAAGGTTGTGGAAAAAGGCATCAACGCTCTGAAAGCCGTTTGGCATCGGGGGGCCGTGGATGCGGATGGTAAAACCGGCGATGGTGCGGGCATCCATGTGCAGATCCCTGTGTCGTTCTTTTACGATCAGGTTGAGCGAACTGGTCACGAGCCGCGCCTTGATGAGCTGCTTGCGGTGGGTCAGGTGTTTTTGCCGCGGACGGATTTTGGCGCTCAGGAAACGTGCCGGACCATCGTAGAAACCGAAGTTCTGCGGATGGGCTATTACATCTATGGCTGGCGACATGTGCCGGTGGATGTGTCTGTGCTGGGTGAAAAAGCCAATGCGACGCGGCCCGAGATTGAGCAGATTTTGATTTCGAATTCCAAGGGCGTGGACGAAGACACGTTCGAGCGCGAACTTTATGTGATCCGGCGTCGTATTGAGAAAGCGGCTTTGGCGGCGCAGGTGCCGCAGTTGTATCTGGCAAGCCTGTCGTGCCGGTCGATTATCTACAAGGGGATGATGCTGGCCGAGCAGGTTGCGGAGTTTTATCCCGACTTGTTGAGCGACCGGTTCGAAAGCGCCTTCGCGATTTATCACCAGCGATATTCGACGAATACGTTCCCGCAGTGGTGGTTGGCGCAGCCGTTCCGCATGTTGGCTCACAACGGTGAGATCAACACGTTGAAGGGCAACGTGAACTGGATGAAGTCACACGAGATCCGCATGGCGTCGGGCACGTTTGGCGATACGGCGGAAGACATCAAGCCGATCATTCCAAATGGGGCGTCGGACAGTTCGGCCCTTGATGCAGTGTTTGAAGTGTTGGTGCGTGCGGGACGGAATGCGCCGATGGCCAAGACGATGCTGGTGCCGGAAAGCTGGTCGCAACAGGCGGTGGAACTGCCGCAATCCTGGCGGGATATGTACAATTACTGCAACGCGGTGATGGAACCTTGGGATGGGCCTGCTGCATTGGCGATGACGGATGGCCGTTGGGTGTGCGCCGGTTTGGATCGAAATGGTCTGCGCCCGATGCGATATACTGTGACGGGTGACGGGTTGCTGATCGCCGGGTCAGAGACGGGTATGGTTCCCGTCGACGAAGCGTCGGTTGTTGAAAAAGGCGCGCTTGGCCCCGGACAGATGATTTCGGTCGATATGGTTGAAGGTAAGCTGTTCCACGATCAGGAAATGAAAGATGTTTTGGCGGATTCTGCCCCGTTCAGCGAATGGGTCGGTAAAATCGTCGAGCTTGACGACGAGTTGGCCGGTGAAAGCGAAGCGCCGATGTTCGCTGGCACCGATTTGCGCAAGCGCCAGATCGCGGCGGGCTATTCGGTTGAGGAGTTGGAGCAGGTTTTGGCCCCGATGGCCGAGGACGGCAAAGAAACGCTGGCTTCGATGGGGGACGATACGCCGAGCGCGGTTTTGTCGAAAAAGTACCGCCCGCTGAGCCATTTCTTCCGTCAGAACTTTAGCCAAGTGACCAATCCGCCGATTGATTCCCTTCGCGAGTTCCGGGTGATGAGCCTAAAGACCCGGTTCGGTAATTTGAAAAACGTGTTGGACCAAGATGGCAGCCAGACCGAGATATTGGTGTTGGGCAGCCCGTTTGTTGGAAACACGCAGTTTGACCGTCTTTGTGAACGTTTCAAATCCGAGATGGTCGAGATCGATTGTACGTTCCCGTCGGGTCGCCATGGTGGATCGCTTCAAGGTGCCTTGGAGCGGGTGCGCGCCGAAGCGGAAGACGCTGTTCGCTCAGGCGCTGGGCATATTGTTCTGACCGATCATTTGGCGAACGAGACCCGTGTCGGGATGCCGATGATCCTGGCGACTTCGGCTGTTCATTCGTGGCTGACGCGCAAAGGGTTGAGGACATTCTGTAGCCTGAACGTGCGGTCTGCCGAGTGCATGGATCCGCATTACTTTGCGGTTCTTGTTGGCTGTGGTGCGACGACGGTGAATGCCTATCTGGCCGAGGATTCGATTGCTGACCGGATCGACCGTGGCTTGATCGACGGGTCTTTGACCGAAGCCGTGGCCCGGTTCCGTGCGGCGATTGATGCGGGGCTTTTGAAGATCATGTCGAAGATGGGGATCAGTGTGATTTCGTCTTATCGCGGTGGTCTGAATTTTGAGGCTGTCGGTTTGTCGCGGGCCATGGTGAACGAATATTTTCCCGGTATGCACAGCCGGATCAGCGGCATTGGTGTCAGTGGTATTCAAACCAAAGCGGAAGAAGTTCACGCGGCTGGGTTTGTCGGCGAAAACGTTTTGCCGATTGGCGGTTTTTATAAGTCACGCACCAGCGGTGAAACCCACGCTTGGGAAGCCACGGCGATGCATATGTTGCAGGCGGCGTGTCAGCGTGCGTCGTATTCCTTGTGGCAGCAGTACGTTGCGAAAATGCGGGCCATGCCGCCCATTCATCTTCGCGATTTGTTGGACATCAAACCCTTGGGCGAGCCGATTTCGATTGAAGAGGTGGAGAGTATCACCTCGATCCGCAAGCGGTTTGTGACGCCGGGGATGTCGCTTGGGGCCTTGTCGCCCGAGGCGCATAAAACGTTGAACGTCGCTATGAACCGGATCGGTGCCAAGTCGGATTCGGGCGAAGGCGGTGAAGATCCGGCGCATTTCACGCCGGAGCCCAATGGCGACAACCCATCGGCCAAGATCAAGCAGGTGGCGTCGGGGCGATTTGGCGTCACGGCGGAATATCTGAACCAATGCGAAGAATTGGAAATCAAGGTTGCGCAGGGTGCAAAGCCCGGCGAAGGCGGCCAACTGCCGGGCATGAAAGTGACCGAGCTGATTGCGCGCCTTCGGCATTCGACGCCGGGTGTGATGTTGATCAGCCCGCCGCCGCATCACGACATCTATTCGATCGAGGATTTGGCCCAGCTGATTTACGATCTGAAACAGATCAATCCGCGCTGTAAGGTGACGGTCAAACTTGTGGCATCGTCGGGTGTTGGCACGATTGCTGCCGGTGTGGCCAAGGCCAAGGCGGATGTGATTTTGATTTCCGGTCATAATGGCGGAACTGGCGCATCGCCTGCGACGTCTATCAAGTACGCTGGCCTGCCGTGGGAAATGGGCTTGACCGAAGCGCATCAGGTTTTGGCAATGAACAACCTGCGGGATCGCGTAACGTTGCGGACCGATGGGGGATTGCGCACAGGGCGTGATATCGTGATGGCCGCGATGATGGGGGCCGAGGAATACGGGATCGGCACAGCAGCGTTGATTGCCATGGGGTGCATTATGGTGCGTCAGTGCCAGTCGAATACCTGCCCCGTTGGTGTCTGTACCCAAGACGAAGCCTTGCGTGACAAGTTTACCGGTTCTGCCGACAAAGTCGTGAACCTGATCACGTTCTACGCTCAGGAAGTGCGCGAGATTTTGGCAAGCATCGGTGCGCAGTCGCTGGATGATGTGATCGGACGGGCCGATCTGTTGTCTCAAGTCAGTCGCGGGTCGGCGCATTTGGATGATCTCGATCTGAATCCATTGCTGATCACGGTCGATGGTGCGGAAAGCATCGTTTACAACCGGGATCGGGATCGCACCGAAGTGCCCGACACGTTGGACGCCGAGATTGTGAAAGACGCGCAGCGGTTCCTTGAGGACGGCGAGAAGATGCAGCTGTCTTATGCGGTTCAGAACACGCACCGGACGATTGGAACACGGACGTCCAGCCATATCGTGCGCAAGTTTGGAATGCGGAACCTATTGCAGCGCGATCATTTGACGGTGAAGTTGCAAGGCTCGGCTGGTCAATCGCTTGGTGCCTTTGCGGCACCGGGATTGCGGTTGGAAGTGTCGGGTGATGCCAACGATTATGTGGCTAAGGGTTTGTCTGGCGGCACGGTTGTTGTGCGTCCGCCGATGGCGTCGCCCTTGGTTGCGTCTGAAAATGTGATCATCGGGAACACCGTGCTTTACGGTGCGACGGATGGGTATCTGTTTGCGGCTGGCCGTGCAGGCGAGCGATTCGCGGTGCGAAATTCGGGCGCGAAAGTCGTGGTTGAGGGCTGTGGGTCGAACGGGTGCGAATACATGACAGGCGGTGTTGCGGTGATCCTTGGACGGATCGGCGCGAACTTTGGTGCGGGCATGACCGGTGGGATGGCCTATCTATATGATCCGAACAGAACGGCGCACACGATGATGAACTACGAATCGCTGGTGACCGTGCCGGTGAACGAAGGGCACTACCTTGAGGAGCTGGAAGGACTTTTGGAGCGGCATTTGGAAGAAACCGGCAGTCAGCAGGCGGCGGGGATCTTGCAGCATTGGGACGAGAAAAAGAACAAGTTCTTGCAGATTGTTCCGAAAGAGATGTTGGACAAGCTGGACGTGCCGATCATGGGGCTGGATGAGGCCATTCCGGCCGAGTGAGTGTTGCGCTGCGCTGTAGCGCACCGCCTTGGGGGGGGGGGGGGGGGGGGGGGGGGG
>CALKXV010000002.1 GCA_938005545.1 uncultured Paracoccaceae bacterium | reverse complement strand
CGCGTCGATGTCGGCATAGTCCTGAAACTCGCCAAACTGCTTCGTAATCGCCGCCGTCAGCGTCGTCTTGCCGTGATCAACATGGCCAATCGTACCAATGTTGCAATGCGGCTTCGTACGCTCAAACTTTTCCTTCGCCATAGCCCTAGTCGCCTTTGTCAGGGTTAATATCCGGGGCGCATTTATGGCATCGCGGAAAGAAATTCAAGCGTCAGTTGTCGCGGGGTTCGCTGTTGATGTCGTTGGTCGAGCTGACGTCGATCGGCGGAGCATCCACGCGAACGTCATATGGGACGCGGGTTTGGCCTTCGCGAGGCGCAAACCATTGGGGATTTTCGTTCAGCCAGTCTTCGATTTGCCGCGCCGCACTCGCAGACAGATTTTCCAGTTGAGCTTCGGCGGACCGTACAAAACCAGACCCAATAAACGGAGTTGCATTTCTAATGCCTTCGCCTGCAAAAATGCGTTCGGGTTCTTCGTTCAATTTGGCTTGGGTCGTGTTGTCAAAAACTGTGACGTCCAAAATCATCACCGATTGCGGGGCATAGACCACCGGAATGCCGGGTTGCGCCAAAACCAACCCGCCAACCACGATGCCCAAATGATATAGCCCGTCCCCGTCGTAACGGCGGAGGCGTTTAGCGACGGCATTCTGAACCGAGACTTCAAGTTGGGTTTCGGTGAATGCGCGGGAAAACGGGCCTTTGGTCACATTGTCCGCAATGGCAATGTTGTGGCCAAGTCGGAATTGCCCAAGTGGGTCTGGGGTTTGCGTCAGGTCTTCTTCCGCGGCGCAGGCCATCAGGCCAAGGCATCCTAAGATAACAGCCCAATTTCGCATCTACTGCCCCTCCAGTTCAAGTGAGGTCCGTCCTAGCGTTTTGACCTTCCGCCTGCAATGTCACGATGGGCGCATCATTTTGCGCAAGTGTTTGATTGCACGTTCATATGCGGACGTGCCCCAAAATGCCTTAAGTAAACGTATTGTCTTGCGGGAAGCCGCGTGGGGCCATGCGACCGGCTGCGGCTCGGGCGCCTTGCCATTCTTCCAATTCGGTGACGGTACGGGTGCGTCCAGCCGGGTCTAACCATGTCAGGCCGTCTGCCATTTGGAAAGTGCGCACGTCCGACAACCCGCCGTCCTTAAATTTCTGAAGCCGCACGCCTTTGCCGCGACTCATTTCCGGCAGCTCGGCCAGTGGGAAGACCAGCATCTTCCGGTTCTGGCCAATCGTCGCCACGTGATCGCCATCGATTGCGCGGCACGCCAAGGCACGGACGTCGCCTTTGACATTCAGCGCCTGTTTACCTGCACGGGTTTGTGCGACAATCTCATCTTCGGCGACTACAAATCCGTCACCTGCCGACGAGGCGACCAACAGTTTTTCGCCCGGACGGTGGATGAACAAGGCAACGATTTCGGCTTCGTTTGGAAGATCGACAATCAAGCGTAGGGGTTCACCCATGCCGCGCCCGCCGGGCAGGTTGGAGGCTGACAGCGTATAAAAGCGACCGTTTGAACCAAAGACCAGCAAACGATCCGTGGTTTCAGCGTGGAACGTGAAGCGCGGGGCGTCGCCATCTTTGAACTTCAGTTCTCGGGTCAAATCGATGTGGCCGGTCATGCCGCGGATCCAGCCCATCTTTGAACAGACCACAGTGATCGGTTCGCGGTCGATCATCGCTTCAAGAGGCACGTCTTCGATTTCGACGGCTTCGGCAAAGTCGCTGCGTCGCGCATCGCCAAAGGTTTTCTTCACATCGCGCAATTGATCAGCGATGGTCTTCCACTGGCGACTGTCGTTTTCCAGAAGGTCTTCCAGATCGGCGCGTTCCTTGGTCAGCTCGTCAAACTCGTTCCTGAGCTCCAGTTCTTCCAGACGGCGGAGTGAACGGAGCCGCATGTTCAAGATGGCGTCGACTTGAACTTCGGACAGTTCGCCTTCGCCGGGAGCAGGTGTCTTATAGTCTTTTTCAGAACTCGCGCGTTTATGGTCCTTGGACCAGTCTTCGCGCATCAGGGCAGCTTTGGGTTCGTCGTCGTAGCGGATGATGTCGATCACTCGGTCGAGGTTCAAAAACGCCGTGATGAAGCCTTCCAAGACCTCCAGACGGTGATCGATCTTGTCCAGACGGAATTGCGAGCGGCGCAGCAGCACGTCTTGGCGATGCGCCATAAAAGCGCGCAGCACTTCTTTCAACGAGGCCACTTTGGGTGTGACGCCGTCGATCAGCACGTTCATGTTCAGACTGAACCGACTTTCCAGATCTGAGTTCCGGTACAGCATATTCATCAGAACTTCGGGTTCGACATTGCGCGAGCGGGGTTCCAGCACAATGCGGATGTCCTCGGCGCTTTCGTCGCGGATGTCGCCGAGTATCGGAACCTTCTTTGTCTGGATCGTCTCGGCGATCTTTTCGATAAGCCGGGATTTCTGAACCTGATACGGGATCTCTGTGACGACGATCTGCCATTGACCACGACCCAGGTCTTCTACTTCCCACTTAGCGCGCACACGAAACCCACCGCGACCGGTGCGATAGGCTTCGGCGATGGCATCGGCAGGTTCGACGATGGTTCCGCCTGTTGGGAAATCCGGGCCTTTCACAAACTCGATCAGTGTATCGTCGCGCACGCGTTCCGAATTCTCGGCCTTCGCAAGATGGATGCAGGCATCACAAAGTTCAGTGATGTTATGGGGCGGGATGTTGGTGGCCATGCCAACCGCGATGCCCGAGGAACCGTTGGCAAGAAGGTTCGGGAAGGCGGCGGGCAGGACAATGGGTTCTTCCAGACGGCCATCATAGTTGTCACGAAAATCGACGGCGTTTTCGTCAAGGCCTTGTAAAAGCGCTTCGGCCGCGACTGTCATCCTTGCTTCTGTGTACCGCGAGGCGGCCGGGTTATCGCCATCGATATTGCCGAAGTTGCCTTGGCCATCGACCAGCGGATAACGAACATTGAAATCCTGCGCCAGCCGCGCCATTGCATCGTAGATCGCGCTGTCGCCGTGGGGGTGGAAATCGCCCATTGTGTCGCCGGAAATCTTCGCAGATTTCAGAAATCCCCCTGTCGGCGACAGCCGAAGCCGCGACATCACGTAAAGGATTCGCCGATGTACGGGTTTCAATCCGTCGCGCACATCGGGAAGCGCGCGGTGCATAATTGTCGACAACGCATAGGTTAAATAGCGATCACCGATGGCCCGACGCAAAGGTTCGGCAAGATTCCGAGGCTCGATCTTGGGGTCGTCGGGGCTGTCGCTCATAAATGCTGTATTAGACCCCAGATGTGTGGGGGTAAAGGCGCTTGATCTGAAAACAACACCTAGAGTTTCCCCCTAAATTCGCGGCCTTTCCGCTGTATTCTGTTCTTGCCGAGTCGTAAGTCGGGTCATCCCTTGGGGGGAATCGAAATGTTTAAATTGATCGTGGTCACGTTGGCCGCATTTTTTGTCGTTCTGCAAGTCTTCGGGGAGCAATCGCGCCGTCCCGTTGTCACACGTGAAGCTCCGGCTGCTCTGACTTTGGCGTCTATGGTTGGCATGAATGACCGGATCGACGAAGTTTCGCTCGAACCCGAGCCATTGCTGACGGAGTCTGACGCCATTGCGTTGGCAATTGAAGCGGGTGCGAAAGCACGTTTGGAACAGAAATCCAGTTATCAAACTGTTGCGCTTCGTGGTGTGCCTAAGGCGATTGACCCCGAACAAGGGGTTGAAAATGCAGAACCAGTTGCGAAAACGCCAATCGTAACGTGGGTGGTTTCCGGAAATCGTGTAAACCTGCGCCAAGGTCCGGGCACGTCGAACGCGGTTGTGACCCAGGTAACTCTTGGCACCGAAGCCGAAGTTATCGGCAGCAAAAACGGATGGATGCAGATCGTTACAGTCGATGGCGACACCACCGGATGGATTTCAGGCAAATACTTGAAAGAACAGACGCCTAGCTAAGTTGGTTCCGGCGTTCCTTTCGGGAAAGTCGGCCAATCTTGGGGAAAGCTGACCCAATCATGCTGTGCTTCGGTCCAAATCGCACGAACTGGGTGGGGCAGTTTGGTGTCAAAGCTGCCGTAAGCCACACCAATGTAATCGGGCCGCATTTCTAAGGTCCAATAAAGTGTTGTCGCGCATGTCGGGCAAAAGAAGTTTTCCAACGCGCGCCCAGTATCCGCAGTGCGCGCCCAAGTGTTGGCTGCACCCGTCACCGTCATCCGAGACTTGCGAAAGTAAGCGCCGGTTCCGAAAGGTGCACCAGTACGTTTTTGGCAGGCGATACAATTACAGGCGATGACGAAATCTGGATCGTCTTCGAACGTGGCCGTGAGTGCTCCGCATTGACAGGTGGCGCGATGGGTTGTCATGTCTGTCTCCTGTTTCATTGATGGAGAATGCCATATGGCGGACGCGCAGAAAACCATTCTGATCACGGGTTGTTCGTCAGGCATCGGATATGACGCGGCACACGGGTTGGCCAAACGTGGGTGGCGGGTTTTTGCGACGTGCCGCAAGCCCGAGGATTGCGCGCGTCTTGAGGACGAAGGGCTGGAAAGCTTTGTGTTGGATTACAATGATCAGGTCAGCATGGAAGCCGCAGTGGCCGAAACGTTGGAACGGACCGGCGGAACGCTAGATGCCTTGTTCAACAACGGGGCTTTCGGATTTCCGGCGTTCCTGGAAGACGTGCCGGTGGCTGCGATGCGGGCGATTTTCGAAACCAACTTTTTCGCCCAACACGAATTGGCCCGGATGTTGATTCCAGTGTTTCGTGCCCAAGGGCACGGGCGAGTTTTGATGAACTCCTCGATCCTTGGATTTGCCGCTTTGCGTCGCCGTGGGCCTTACAATGCAACCAAATTTGCGATGGAAGGTTGGGCTGATACGCTGCGTTTGGAAATGGACGGCACCGGTATCCACATTGTGCTGATCGAACCCGGCCCGATTACCAGCGACATTCGTATCAAATCGCAACCGCACTTCGAAAAATGGATCGACTACAAAGCATCCGTTCATGCAGAGAACTATGAAAATGTCGTAATCCCAAGGCTTTATGCGGACGTGGGCAAACCAGATATGTTTGAGCTTCCGGCAAGTGCCGTTACGGATGCGGTGGTGAAAGCACTGGAGCACACAAGACCGCGTGCGCGGTATCGGATAACCACGCCGACGAAGGCCTTTTGGTTCTTGCGCCGGATTTTGTCGACGCGCATGCTTGACCGTCTTTTGGTCCGCATCTGACCTTCGCTTTTCGTCGGAACTGTTCTAGGTCACCGTGAAGTAAGGAGAGCCAAATGTTAAACGATCCGCTTTTCATTGTCGTCGCTGTGGCGGTGTTGGCCGTTCTACTCATCTTGCTGACTGGTATCGGTGGGTTCGCAAAGGGCGGCGACTTTAACCGCAAGCACGCCAATCGGATCATGCGGTATCGCATTTATGCCCAGGCTTTCGCGGTTGTGGTCATTCTGATTTTTGTTTTGATCCGGCGCGGGAGCTAACAGCATGGTTGTTTTGAACAAGATTTACACCAAGACGGGCGATGCGGGCGAAACAGCGCTGGGCAATGGCGACAGGGTTGCCAAGCATGCCTTGCGTGTGACGGCCTATGGCACAGTCGACGAATTGAACGCGACGCTGGGATTGGCACGGCTTCACGCCGATGGCGAAACGGATTTTGCTTTGTCGCGCATACAGAACGACTTGTTCGATCTGGGTGCAGATCTTTGCCGCCCCGACATGTCAAAAGACGATGAAGCCGGTTACCCGGTTTTGCGAATGAGCGCGGATCAGACGACGCGACTGGAATCCGAGATCGACGACATGATCGCACGGCTGGAACCGTTGAAATCGTTCATTCTGCCTGCTGGGTCTGCCTTGGCGTCTTACTTGCACCTGTCACGCACGGTTGCGCGACGTGCCGAGCGGTTGACCGTTGAGCTGGCTGGCGATGAAGAGGTGAATGCGGCAGCGGTGACATATCTAAACCGCTTGTCCGACTGGTTTTTCTGCGCGGCACGCATCGCAAACGACGAGGGCCGGGCAGATGTACTTTGGCAACCCGGGGCAAACCGCTAAGCGGTTAGGCCATGGCTTTCGCACGCGATGTCAGGCGCGACATTTTCCGTGCAGCTGTGTTCTTGTGATAGATGCCCTTGGTCACACCGCGCATCAATTCAGGCTGAGCCGCTTTCAGCGCTGTTGCTGCCGCTTCCTTGTCACCGGATTCGATGGCTTCTTCGACCTTGCGAAGATGAGTACGGATGCGCGAACGGCGAGCTTTGTTGATTTCAAGACGACGGGCGTTCTGACGCGCGCGTTTCTTGGCTTGGGGCGAATTTGCCATGGTTAAGGTCCTTACCTTCGGTCTGTTGTTCGTTTCACGTAAAGACCCGTTCCGGTCAGTTTGACCGAAGGACACATAGCCTAAGCGGGCTCCACGCGCATGTTCAGCCGGTCGGATAGCCCATCGGGCTGGCTTTGGAAAGCCCCTATTTGTCGCGGAACTGGGGTTCGCGCTTTTCCAAAAACGCCGCCATGCCTTCTTTCTGATCATCAGTGGCAAAAAGGGCGTGGAACATCCGGCGTTCGTACAGAATTCCTTCGCGAAGGGTCATTTCGTAACTTCGATTGACCGATTCTTTGACGACCATAGTGGTCAGCATGGATTTATCCGCAATTTTTTCGGCAGCCGCAGTGGCTTCGTCCATCAGGTCTTTGAGCGGGACAACACGGCTGACCAGTCCGGAACGTTCGGCTTCCTCAGCCTCCATAAACCGACCGGTCAAATTCATTTCCATCGCCTTGGATTTGCCGACGAAACGCGTCAGCCTCTGCGTCCCGCCGATGCCCGCAACCACGCCCAGATTAATCTCGGGCTGGCCAAATTTGGCGTTATCGGCAGCAATGATGAAGTCGCACATCATCGCCAATTCGCATCCACCCCCAAGTGCATAGCCCGCAACGGCTGCGATAATCGGCTTGCGGCATCGCAAAAGAGCCTCGGTTTCTTTGGTGAATAAGTCCTCCGTAAGAACCTGATGGAACGTCTTTTCGGCCATTTCCGTAATGTCCGCGCCCGCCGCAAAGGCTTTGTCCGAGCCAGTGATGATGATGCACCGCACCTTGTCATCATCCGAAGCTGTGGTGACGGCATCTGACAATTCGCCCAAAAGTTCGAGGTTAAGGGCGTTCAGGGCATCTGGCCGGTTCAGGCGGATGGTTGTGATGTGTTCAACGGTCTCGACGGCGATCATCTTAAAGGCCATGGGTGTCTTCCCTTGGAATCGGTCAAGAGGAAGAAGTATCAGCCCTTGGTCGGGGTTCAAGCTATCTTTGGCACTGAGGACAGTAAAAACTTGAGCGGCCAGATTGGGTAACGCGGGAAATTATACCCTTGCAATCAGGTGTTTGACACGGTTCACCTTCCCGATCATAGACCTGAAACCTGTGTTGAAAGTACCCCAGTTCGCCGTCGGTTTGTCGATAGTCCTTCAAACTAGAACCGCCCGCAGCAATTGCTTCGGAGAGTACATCGCGGATAACTGGAACCAAGGCGGCGACCCGCTTGTCCGCAATTTGATCCGTTTTTCGCAAGGGTGAGATGCCGGTGCGAAACAGAACTTCGCAGACGTAAATGTTGCCCAATCCCGCGATGATACGTTGGTCTAAAAGCGCCGATTTGATCGGTGTGCGGCGTCCCTTTAATGCGTCGACCAGATACGCTTCGTTAAAGGTATTACCCAAGGGTTCGGGACCAAGCGATGCCAAAAGTTCGTGGGTTTCGGCCTTGTCTGTTGCAATCAAGTCCATTGCCCCAAACCGCCGCGGATCATTGAAAGTGACGCGTCCACCATTCCCAAGGTGAAAAACGACGTGGTCGTGTTTTTCGCGCTCTGGATGATCTTGATGGAATTGCCCCAGCGGATCGCCCGAGATCAAGATGCGCCCAGACATGCCAAGGTGAATAATCAGGGTTTCGCCGCTCGACAGATCGGCCAGTATGTATTTGGACCGACGGCGCAACGCGGTGACTGTGGTGCCCGTCAAACGTTCAGCCATGCGATCGGGAAATGGCCAGCGTAAATCGGGCCGGTTCACATCCGCACGGGTGATTTCGACGCCTTCCATCACGGGCAATAGGCCCGCGCGCACGGTTTCAACCTCGGGTAACTCAGGCATATCGGCTCCCGACAGGGCCTGCGACGATTCCGCCGCTCACAATCCTTTGAAGACACACCCATATTTCAAACTGGTTCATCACCGCCACATGCCCTGTGTTCTTTGTCCTGTCCAAGGTATAAGGCACAGCCAGGCCAGAGAAGAAAAGCCCATGACGGAAGACAGTTCAAATACAACTCATTTCGGTGCGCGCGAAGTGCGTGAAGACGAAAAAGCCGGGCTGGTCCATGGTGTTTTTTCGAACGTCGCATCACGCTATGATGTCATGAACGACGTGATGTCGATGGGCATTCACAGACTTTGGAAAGACGCAATGATGGATTGGCTGGCGCCACGTTCGGGTCAGCGTCTTTTGGATGTGGCCGGCGGAACTGGGGACATTTCTTTTCGGTTCTTGAAACGCGCACCCGGTGCGTCCGCCGTGGTTCTGGATCTGACCGAACCAATGTTGATCGAGGGTCGCAAACGCGCAGAAGCGGCCGCACTTTCCGATCAATTGGATTGGGTGACGGGCGATGCGATGGCCTTACCTTTGCCCGACAACAGCTTTGACGTTTATACGATTTCCTTCGGCATTCGGAATGTCACGCGTATTCCCGACGCCTTGAGCGAAGCGTTTCGAGTTCTGCGCCCCGGTGGACGTGTGATGGTGCTCGAGTTTTCGCAACTGCCGAACCCGGCAATGCAAAAGGCTTATGACCTTTATTCGTTCAATGTCATTCCGCGCATGGGCCAAGCCATTGCGAACGACCGCGACAGCTATCAATACCTAGTGGAATCAATCCGAAATTTCCCAGATCAGGACACCTTTGCATCCATGGTACGGGATGCCGGATTCGAACAGGTAAAGTATCGCAATCTGTCGATGGGCATCGCCGCGCTTCATTCGGGTTGGAAGCTTTAGGGTGCGCGGACCACAAAATATCTTGCGATTGATCCGCACGGGCGCAACGTTTGAGCGCACGGGCGCCATGCGCGTGGTTCTCGAAGCATTGGATGCGCCGCCGTCGCTTCGGGTTGCCGCACGTGTTTTGGGTTGGCCGTTCAAATGGCTGGGATACAAGGGCGATCCGTCGCTTTCGCCAGCGCCGCGCGCCTTAACGGCCTTGGGCCCGGCCTACATCAAGTTCGGGCAAATTTTGTCGACGCGTGCCGATTTGGTCGGAAGCGATATGGCCGAAGAACTCCGAGTCCTTCAAGATAAATTACCACCCTTTCCAACAGATACGGCTAAGCAGACCGTGGAAACGGAATTTGGTCGGCCCTTGGCTGAAGTGTTTTCCGATTTTTCGGAACCGGTCGCTGCAGCTTCCATCGCACAGGTCCACAAAGCACATTTGGTAGAAACCGGCGAGGCTGTTGCCGTCAAAGTCTTGCGCCCCCGGATTGAGCAGGCGTTTCAGCGCGACATCGATGCCTTTTATTTCGCTGCGCGGATGGTCGAGGTTTTGTCGCCCGGATCGCGGCGTCTGCGGCCCATGGACGTGATCACGCACTTCGAAGGCGTGGTTATGGGGGAATTGGATCTGCGTCTTGAAACGGCAAGCGCCGATGAATTTGCGGGCAAAACGGCGCATGATGTTGGCTTTCACGTGCCGCGGGCGCGTTGGGATCTGTCATCGCGGCGCGTCATGACGCTTGAATGGGCGGATGGAATTCCGCTGGGCGATCTTGATGCCATTGATCAGGCTGGGTTTGATCGGGTCGCTTTGGCCGAAAAGGTGTTAACGACATTCTTAAGTCATGCGCTTCGTGATGGATTTTTCCACGCTGATATGCACCAAGGCAACCTACAGGTCGCTACAAACGGTGATTTGGTCGCGCTTGATTTTGGGATCATGGGCCGCATCGACGAATATACGCGGCGTGTTTATGCCGAAATTCTGATCGGGTTTATCCGTAAGGATTATCAGCGCGTTGCCGAAGTGCATTTCGAAGCCGGTTATGTGCCCGCAGATCGGGACGTGGATGATTTCGCCCGTGCGCTTCGGGCTGTCGGTGAGCCGATCTTTGGGATGGACGCCAGCCGAATATCAATGGGGCGTCTGCTAAGTTATCTGTTCGAAGTGACAGAACGCTTTGGTATGGAAACCCGGACCGAGCTTATCTTGTTGCAGCGCACCATGGTAGTTGTTGAAGGCGTCGCGCGGTCACTGGATCCACACATCAACATCTGGAGCGTCGCACGACCGACCGTCGAAAGTTACATTACCGAAAGCATCGGACCCAAGGCAATCCTTCGGGATCTGACAAAAACCCTTAGAGTGTTAAGTCGCTTTGGCCCGCGGTTGCCACAGATGGCGGAAGATTTTCTAATCCAGCAATCCCTATCCAATCAGCCACGTCAAAAGACAACGCCGTGGCTCGGGCGACTGGCACTGCTGATCGCAATGGTCTGTTTCGGGTTGGTGATTGGGCTGTTGTTTTAACTAGAAACGTCAGCGGCTTCACGTAGGGCAGTCACCGAACCCGACGGGACGACACCACCACCAGCAAAAACCAATTCAATTCCACTCGCACCCTGGCGCGCTTCGGTAATCCGCGCATAGTGCGACACGGGCGATACGTTCGTGACTTCACCTTGTCGGATGCTGGAAAGTTCGAGCGAATAATTCCCGGATTCAAGCGGCGCACCATTTTGCCCGATACCGGCCCAAGCAATTGTTCCTTCGCCAAGCGGCACAGCCTCGCGAGCGACCTCTGTTCCAAATGCGTTACGCACGATCAATTCGGCAGCGTCAGACCCGGCGGACGGTGAAATCGCAAGATCGACGGGGGTGCCATTGAAGGCCACAGGCTCACTAATCCGAGCTTCCATTCCGACCCAACTGGCCAGTTGCGCCAAACTTGTTTCACCAAATCCGCCTGCAAGGTTTTCCAAAAGCTGGTTGGTTCGAACTTGTTGTTCGACGCCCGAGAAAGTGGCGAGTTGGACCGCAAAGTCTTCGGAATCAACCGGGTTAAGGGGGTCTTGGTTCTGCATCTGGGTCGTCAGCATCAAAAGGAATGTCTCAAAATCCGAGCTGAGCGCTGAAGATGAACTCGTCGAGGCCGACGGTGCCGCATTGGACTGCGCATTGCTTATTGCTGATTGTGTCGAAATTTCCATTGAACGAGTTCCTTACAGTCTAAGATCAAGTCGCCCATCAGGCGAGATTGCAGCGGTGTCGTGGGTCGACATATCCGACGACTGAACAAACACTTCGCCATCTTCCGATCCGGTTTCAGCGAAGTTTCGCTTTTGGTCGCCAGCGTCATCCTGCCCAAAGGAGAAGTTCAGGTCAGAGAACCCCTGATCGGCCAGATCAGCGGCGAAGAGATCAATGTTGCGCCGTAAAAGGTCGAGCGTTTCCGGACGTTCTGCGGTGACCAAAACTGTCATCCCGGTTTCGCCAGTTGTCATGGTTAGTCGTACGCGCCCCAATTCTTCGGGCGAAAGTTTCACCTCAATAATGCCGTCAACGGCTGTCTTCGCGGCTTGCACAATTTGTGTGATGACGGGGCGCGCTGCCGTTTCAAACTTTGGAGCCACTGCGTCGAGTTTGCGGCTGGTTTCTGATCGCTCGGTCAACGTTGCTTGCGTCGTACCGTCGTCTTTTGTCAGCGCTGCTTCGGATCCCGAAACAGTGTCTTTTACCACCATCGCCGGCTTGGAAAGCGTTGCGAGTTGGGTTGTCTGGCCTGGTTCAGGCGCGGCCGTTTTTACCGTGACAGTGACATCGGGTGCTGGATCGCGCCGGGTGGATCGATCGTCTCGGACCTTCGCCAGTCTTTCAGATGGCGTTGGCGCGACATTGGGCGTGACCTTGGCTGCAACCAATGGCATCGTTTCCAACGTTTGGAGTGGATTATCACGCAGCGGTTGCTGAACCGGAGCCTCGGCTTTGACGTCTGTCAAGGGTATTGGACGTGACGCGCTTTGGACTTCGACGTCAGTTTCTGGAGCGACCCGCGCCGGTGGGGTCGAACGGGGATCTTGGCGAACGTTGGCCATTTCACCGGCAATCCGTTCCGTTGAAAATTCACGCGATATGATCCGTTCAGGTTTCTCCCGTCCGCGCGGGTTCGGTTCCGACCCACCGAACCCAGGCGCAGGGCGTGATACGATCGGCAAAGGGTTACCAGAGATAACTTTGCCCGTGTCCTCGACTATCGGCTTTGTGGTTTGCTCACCGGCACTTACTTTGCGTGATGTATCGTCAGTTTCATATTCACCATTCGACGCTAAGGGTTTGTCACTAAAAATTTGTTTGTCGGTTGGAGCGCTGGGTGCCGCAACTGCGGCTGGCTTCAATTCCGGTTCAGGTTGCGCGATTCTTCCGACCAATTCGCTGGATGGGCTTGGCACCTTGTCGGTCGCGACCTTCGCGTCATCCGGGACGACAATGTTTGTTGCTTCGGCTTTATCTGCGGAAACCGTGACTTGGCGCCGTGCTTCGCCGACGACAGTAGGAATGACAGCACTGATCGAACGAAAGCTGTCGCCATTGTCGTTTGTGCGTCGCACAATCGGATCAACTGGACTGGTTTCGGGCGTCAGAGCCGCTTCGGTCACGTCGATGTCGACGCCTTCTGGGTTTTCAAGAAAGGACGCGAATGCATCTTCCCCTTCGGGAAACACCTGCGTGCCGATAGCAACTGCGGGTTTAACCGCGTCGCCGATTTGTTCCTTATTCAGGACTTGCAATATCAACTGCATTTTTGACCTCCGGACATCCTGTCCATTTCTTGATGGTCTAAGGCACGAAAATTACCAGTCCTTTACTTGTCGCCCCCATAGTGCCGAAAATTGTCATGATCAGAAGGATCAGGAAATGGATGTCTCTGGCCCAAATCAGGCGGCATTACCAACGTTGCCGCAAGTTTCGAAAGATGTTGACCCAAATCTTATGGAGGTCGCGCGCGAGCTTGAAGCAAGCTTTCTAACTGAAATGCTAAAGGCCGCAGGCGTCGGCGAAGCGCGAAAAACGTTCGGGGGTGGTGCTGGCGAAGATCAGTTCTCAAGTTTTCTGGTCCGAGAGTATGCCGACGCCACGGTGCGGGCCGGTGGTATTGGCTTGGCCGAATCGATTTATCGGTCGCTCCTGCAAGTGAAGGGAGAAGGCGAATGAGCGTTGTAGCCGAATTGGAGAGCATTCTTGCCGAAGAACAGCAAATTTTACTGACCGGGAATTATGTAAAGCTTTCGGCGTTGGCCGAAAAGAAAACCAAACTTGCTGACATGTTGTCGAGCGAAGATCTTGATCTGCCGCCAGAAGCGTACAAAAAGCTGGTCGATCGGGCGACCCATAACGAAGCGCTACTAGCCGCAGCTCGGCGCGGCATCCAAGCGGCGATATCGCAGTTGAAGGAATTCTCAAACGGCGAGCATCAATCGACTTATTCAAAAGAAGGCCAACGTCAGCCGTTGGCGCGACCGGTTTCAGTTACACAGAAACTCTGAAAATTTGAGGCAAACCCTTCCGAGAACGGCGGTCCGAAACGGCCGCCGTTTAACGTTTCTTAAGCCCTGAAATGAGAAACCTGAGGCACACCAAGAAACGGTGCTGCGAAATCCAAAAGGGTGTTCGCTCGTCAGAATGGCTGGCTCGTCTGAAAGACGCTTCCGAAACACAGGCGGATAACCGCCCCATTTGAATTGGAGTACGCCAGATGGCAAGTATTCTCACTAACACCAGCGCATTCACCGCGCTACAAAACCTTCGCAGCATCAATACAAACCTGGTTGATATTCAAAACCAAATTTCAACGGGTAAGAAAATTTCAAATGCTCGGGACAATGCCGCGATCTTCTCGGTATCAAAAACCCTTGAATCTGATGTGGCCGGTTTCAAGGCGATTTCTGATAGCCTTAACGTTGGCGACGCAACCGTCGCAATTGGCCGACAAGCAGCAGAAACAGTGTCCGACATTCTGACCGAACTGAAAGGGAACATTGTTGCCGCTCAGGAAGAGAATGTTGACCGCAGCAAAATCCAGGCAGATATTGATGCTAAGGTTGACCAGATCCAGTCAATTGTTAGCGCTGCATCATTCAACGGACTTAGCCTTGTGCAAGGAACGGATGACGTTAACATTCTGGCGTCGCTTCAACGAGACTCCTCGGGCAATGTGACGGCTTCTGACATCTCCATTTCGCGAAGAGATCTGACCACTCAGGCAGGCTCTCTTGGAACTGGTGCTGGATTGACCGATTTGTCGTCGAACATCACGGCCTCCTCACTCACGCTTTCTGCGAATGCCGTGCGGGATGATGGCGCCGGTACTGCCGCTGATATCACAGTGGGCGACGATGCAGACCAAGATGAGTTTTCATTTGTCATTGACGGCACAACTATCAGCTTTGGTGTCGGAGAACTGAGTGATACCGGTGCTGCTGCGGCTTCCGAGATTGCAGACGCAATCAACGCCGCACAGATCACTGGAATTTCCGTGACTGCAAACGGTGATACGCTTGAATTTGCATCAACCCGGGAATTTGAAGATATTCTCGTCGACGGCACGAACACCGGTGGTAACAGCTCTCTTACCGCTGACGTCACACTTGGTGAACGCGCAGAGGCCTTCACGCTTTCGAATGTGACTGTTAACGAAGGCGACGGATACCAAGTCAGCCTTGGCGGCGGAGTTGTCGCGACCTATGTAGCAGGCGCAAATGAGACGATCGAAGATGTCGCTGATGGTCTTGCACTTGCTGTGGACTCCTTCAACGACAGCGATCTCACGACCCAAGTTGTCAACGATGGCACGAACTTCATTTTGAAAGTTGATAACGCCGGTGCTGATCGGACAGCAACGATCGTAGCCAACAACGATGTGAACGAAAATGCTGTGGTCACAGGCGGTTTGGCCGGTCTCGACTCGATTGATGTCTCCAGCAACGAAAGTGCAGATTCGGCATTGAAGAACATCGATGTTCTTCTGAATAGTGCCCTTGATGCGGCGGCCTCCTTCGGTTCAGACCAAAGTCGTATCGCACTGCAGGACGAGTTCGTAACGTCGCTGGTAGACAGCTTGAGAACTGGAATCGGCGCACTCGTCGATGCGGATTTGGAAGCTGCTTCGGCTCGTTTGCAGGCTCTTCAGGTTCAGCAACAGTTGGGCGTTCAGTCACTCTCGATTGCGAACCAGTCGCCTCAGTCGATCCTGTCACTCTTCAGATAATCCAATCCTTCTGGGCGGCTTAACGGCCGCCCAGAGTTTCCCAATGCTCAAAAATGGGCTTGAAATCAGGAGAACTTCTCCGTGAATGTCGTCGAACGCGCCCGTGAAGGCTATGGCAGAAACGCTGACCCAATTAAATCGTTCCGTGCTGCTGAATATGAGGCAATCGCTCGAGTATCGCACCGATTAAGATCGGCAGCACAATCAAAAGAAACAAAGTTTGCAGAATTCGCTTCGGCTGTGCTTGAAAATAACAAGCTTTGGACCCGGATTGCGATGGATGTGGCTCATCCCGACAATGGGCTTCCGCAGGAGTTGCGAGCTCGGTTGTTTTGGCTTTCTGAATTTACGTCCAAGGAAACCCGAAGCTTGCTGAGTAAAGAAGGCGACGTGGCCATCTTAATAGAAATAAACGCGGCCATCCTACACGGCTTGCGCGGTCCGGAAAAAACATCATGAGTGGATTGGTCCTAAAACTCGCGCCGAAAGAGCGTGTTCTGATAAACGGTGCTGTCATCGAAAATGGCGACCGTCGAACCCGGGTTGCAATTCTAACGCCGAACGCAAATATTTTGCGCCTCAAAGACGCGCTGCACCCCGAGGAAGCGAATACACCGGTACGTCGCGTTTGTTATATCGCCCAACTTGTCCTTTCGGGTGATGTTCCACCGAAGGAAGCGCGCCCGCAATTGTTGTCCGGTATCGAACAGCTGAGCCAGGTGTTGGTCGACGTCGATAGCCGCAAAGCATTGGAAGACGCCACCGACTCTGTAGTGAGCGAACGTTATTATCAGGCATTGAAGTCATTGCGCCTTCTCATTCCACGAGAGGATCGGCTTATGGCCGCTGAATAGCCATGTCATTTCAACCCATTCTCCCCATAGGCGGAAATGCTGGCTGGACGTTTCTGCGTACCACGCAAGACGCTCAGCAGGAGGCTTTTAACAATTCTTCTGTCATTGCGCGCGACACCGATTACTTTCGTGAGAAAATTGGCGAAATTCAAACGGCCGAAGAACTGGTTGCAGACAGGCGTCTGTTAAGCGTGGCGCTTGGCGCTTTTGGTTTAGATGACGATATTAACAACAAATTCTACATCAAAACCGTTTTAGAAGAAGGTGTTATTGACCCGGAATCCTTCGCAAACCGTCTGTCAGACAAGCGATACTTCGCGTTCGCGGAAGCTTTCGGGTTTGAGTTAAGCCCACCAAAATCAGTTCTCAGTGACTTCTCGGACAAAATAATTGCGCAATATAAAGACCGTCAATTTGAAGTCGCTGTTGGTAATCAGGATGGTGATTTGCGTCTTGCGCTAAGCATTGAACGAGAAGTCGCCTCGATCGCAGAGCAGGGGCTTTCCGAGGATGTTGCCTGGTTTACGATCATGGGGAACGCGCCACTGCGTCGGGTTTTTGAACTTGCGCTGGGGTTACCATCGGAAATTGCCACCACGGATATTGATCGGCAGCTTGAGGTCTTCGTCAATAAGGCAGAGCGAACGTTTGGCGTGTCACATCCGGCAGACTTCCAAGACCCTGGGCTGCAAGAAAAACTGATCAGAAACTTTTTGTTTCGGTCTGAATTGGCCGCATCCGCCGCTTCGACCACGCGGGGATCCGTAGCGCTTTCCTTGTTGCAATCGCAGGCCCCACTCTTTTAGGGATTGGTCTTGGACTGGCCGGTTAAGCACTGTGCAAGACTTTCGAAGGCCCCGCTAAACCCGTTCTCGGCGCGTTCGGCCGCGAAAGCATCCAGTGAAGAGAACAGGGACACGGCCTGATCAACCTCTGGATTGGCGCCCTTTTGATAAAGGCCCGAACGCACCATTATTTCGGAGTCTTCATAAACGCTCAAAGTGCGTCGCGCAGTTGAAATCAGTTCGTTTTCGACGTCAGACGCCGCTTCCGGTAAAGAGCGCGAAACAGATTTGAGAATATCGACCGCCGGGAACCGGCCGCGTTCGGCAATGGCACGCGATAAAACCACATGCCCATCCAACAATCCACGCAGCGTGTCAGCAACAGGCTCCTCCATATCGGAGCCTGAGACCAGCACCGTAAATACCGCCGTGATGTCTCCCTGACCATCGGTTCCGGGCCCGGCGCGTTCGGCAAATCCGGCCAAAAGGTTCACCATGGATGGTGGGAAACCGCGCATTGTCGACGGCTCACCAGCGGTTGACGCAATCTCGCGATGCGCTTCGGCGAGGCGGGTAATCGAATCCAACATTAAAAGGACATTGCGCCCTTGGTCGCGAAAGTGCTCCGCAACGGCCATAGCGGAAAACGCCGCGCGGCGTCGAGACAATGCCGAAGTGTCAGAGGTCGACGCGATCACAACACTGCGCTCAAGACCCTTTTTACCCAAAACCCGACGGACAAATTCATTCACTTCGCGACCACGTTCCCCAATGAGCGCAATGACGACGACGTCCGCTTCCATATCGCTGGCGAAGGCGGCCATCAAACTGGACTTTCCGACGCCCGACCCGGAAAACAATCCGATCCGCTGACCGCGGACAATAGGTAAAATTGTATTGAAAAGCGCATAACCAGTGTCCAAACGCCCCCCGAGATGTCGACGTTCGGCGGCAGGCGGCGGCGGTGCATTCAAGGCGACTTTCGTATGGCCGTTGATCAGGGGTTCGCCGTCAAGTGGCAGGCCTTCGCTATCGATCACGCGACCGAGCCAACTGTCATCGGGGTAAAGACTGACTTCGCCCAAGTGTTGCACCGCCTGTCCAATTTTCAGCTCCGTTAAAAGCCCGTCGGGCAAGACAGATATGGTCTTTTCGCCAACGGACACGACTTCTCCGTAGGTTCCGGCTGTCGCAAAAACGACGCGATGACCAACGCTTGCCACATCGGACAAACCGGTGATTGTCACCAAATTGGCGGACACGGATTGAATGCGCCCGATGCGGTTCACGACATTATGGCGCGGTACAACCGCTGACATCAGTTCCAGTGACTTAAGTTGTGGCATTCTTCGGGACCCCCGGTTTAAGACCATTCTACTGAAACTGTTTCTAAAGGAATCACAGTTAAGTCTTGGTGCATTCGGTCGAGGGAGAAACCCCGATGTTTGACACACCATATGTCATGAAATTGGCACAGGATTTGGCCCGACACTCGGGCGCGCGCCAGTCACAGATCGCGAAGAATGTCGCGAATGCGGATACCCCCGGGTATCGTGCCCGGGATGTTATAGAATTCTCGGAAACCATCGAGCAGCCCCGCGCTGCGCCCGAGGTCAAAACGACCCGGGCGCGCCACATATCGTCGACCGCGCTTTCGCCGCGGTACGATACCTATGACATAGGTGGCGAGGCGTCACCTAACGGCAATAACGTATCAGTCGAAATTGAGATGGCACGTGGAACGGACGCAAAGTCCGCGCACGAACTTGCCTTGACGGTTTACAAGTCATCGCTTGACGTGCTGCGGTCGTCTCTTGGGGGAAGATAAGTTATGGACGGACTTCATCAAAGTAAGGGAATTTCTGCATCAGGCATGCAGGCTCAGGCAAACCGGCTCCGGCTTTTGTCCGAAAATATTGCCAATGCGGATACGCCGGGATACCGGCGCAAGATGACGACTTTTGAACAGGTCGTCGAATCTGGACGTGAAACCGGCCAGATAAAAATGGGTTCGGTGAAACTGGACCAAAGTGAGTTGGAGCAGGTATTCAATCCCTCGCATCCACTTGCAGATAGTGACGGCTACCTTGACGGATCAAATGTCTCATTGGTGGTCGAAATCGCAGACGCGCGCGAAGCGCAGCGAAGCTATGAAGCCAACCTTAGAATGTTCGATCAGGCCCGTAAAATGCGGTCAAGCCTGTTCGAGCTTCTGAGACGCTAAAGGAGTATAAGATGGACGTAAAAATTACTCAGGCGTTGCGAGGCTACAACGCAACCAAATCCGCTGATTTGTCGGGCAACGACACGGGCGGAAACTTGGCTGGAACTGCCGCCAAGGATTTCGCCGAAACATTGGCTAAAGCAGAAACAGTCGCACAACAAGCCATGACCGGTAACGCAGACCCACATGCTTTGGTCGAAGCGTTGGCAAACACGCAACTGGCTGTCGAAACGGCAGTAACGGTGCGCGATCGTGTCGTCGAAGCCTATCAGGAAATTCTGAGGATGCCCGTCTAGTGGGTCAGGACGTTCTCTTTGACACGTTGCGGCAAGGACTTTGGGCTGGCGTCATGATCTCGACGCCAATTTTGGTCGCGGCCCTTGTCGCAGGTGTGGCGGTTGGTTTGTTTCAGGCGCTGACTTCAGTGCAGGAAATGACGCTGACATTCGTCCCTAAACTGGGCGTCATGATCGTAGTTTTTTGGGCGTCCATGGGTTTCATGACCCAGACGCTGGTCGATTTTTTTAAGGGCACCTTGGTCCCCTTGATCGCAGGAAGTTGAGATGGACAGTACAGCCTTTGTCACCCTAAATCGTCAGGCTGGGCTCCTTAAAGAAATGGAGACAGTTGCGAATAACATCGCCAATATGGCGACGGACGGATACCGCAAAGAAGGTGTCATCTTCTCAGAATTTGTGGTCAACACCGGGCAGGGCGACAATTCGCTTTCCATGGCCTATGCCAACGCACGCATGTCCAACCTGGATCAGGGCGCATTGGTGCAAACAAATGGCACCTTTGACTTTGCCATTGAAGGACCGGGGTTCTTTTTGGTTGCCACAGCCGAGGGCGACAGGTTGACGCGCGCGGGATCGTTCACGCCTTCGCCTGATGGTTTGCTAGTCGCGCCCGACGGTGCGGCGCTTTTGGATGCCGGCGGTGCCCCTGTTTTTGTGCCAGCGGACGCGAACCGCATTGCCTTGGGTGCGGATGGAACCTTGTCAGCTGACGGAAACCCATTGGCGCAGATTGGCCTTTGGGAACCGGCAGACATCTTGGCAATGACGCGTGCCGAAGGTGTGCGATTTGATCCCGGCGGTCCTCCCATTCCAACAGGTGAAGCCAAAATGCTTCAGGGATTCATCGAGCGATCCAACGTCGATCCCGTCAGCGAACTGACACGCATGATCGAAGTACAACGCGCCTACGAACTTGGTCAGTCTTTCATGGATAAGGAAGACGAACGAGTTCATAGCGCCATCCGAACAATCGGGCAGCAGTAAAGTGAAGGAGCAGAAATGCGCGCACTAACAATAGCCGCAACAGGAATGAGCGCTCAACAAACCAGAGTTGAGGTGATCTCTAACAACTTGGCGAACATGAGCACGACGGGCTACAACGCGCGCCGCGCTGAGTTTGCGGATCTCCACTATCAGCAAGCGGCACGTCCCGGAACCATCAACGCAACAGATGGAACCGTGTTGCCAACAGGTGTTCAACTTGGGCTAGGCGTGCGACCAACTTCGGTGTCGATGACCGTCGCCCAAGGGTCAAGTACCGCGACAGGCGGTGAGTTGGACATGGCCATTGAAGGCGGTGGCTACTTCGAAATCACGATGCCATCAGGTATTTCCGGGTACACGCGTGACGGTGGGTTAAAACGGTCTGCCGATGGTCTGATTGTCACATCCGACGGTTATGCCGTCGTCCCGAACATCACAATTCCCGAAGATGCGCGAAGCATTTCGATCAACAACGACGGCGAAGTTTATGCATATTTCATCGACGAAGTTGAACCGGAATTGTTGGGCCAGCTTACATTAACCGGATTCCCGAATTCCAAAGGACTTGAAGCCATCGGCTCAAACCTGTTTCTGGAAAGCCCGGCATCAGGTGCGCCTTTCACCTCTTCACCTGGATCGGATGGGCTCGGAACTGTTCGACAAGGGTATCTTGAAGAAAGCTCGGTGGATCCGGTTCGCGAAATCACCGAGCTGATCGAAGCGCAGCGCGGATATGAATTGAATGCAAAAGTAATTTCTGCGGCGGACCAAATTCTGGGCGCCACGGCGCAAATCCGATGAGATCACTTGCCTTGACGGCTTTCGCCATTTCGGTTTTCGCCAGTACCGCATTGGCGGATACGCTGACCGCAGCTCACATCATTCGCCCCAACACGATCATTGGTGCAAACGACCTCGGCTCGATCAGTGCCGAGATCCCGGGCGCGTTGCCTGCCGATGCAGATATAGTTGGCCTGGAATCTCGCATCACGCTTTATCCGGGGCGTCCGATTTTGCCAGGTCATGTCGGTCCTGCGGCGTTGGTCGAACGAAATCAGCCCGTCGTGGTCATTTTCCAAGATCGCGGTTTAACGATTTCAGCGGACGGGCGCGCACTTTCGCGTGGTGCCGAAGGTGAAACGGTGCGTGTCATGAATCTTGCTAGTCGAACGACCGTGAGCGGAAAAGTCCACCAGGATGGAAGCATCGTTGTTCTTCCAAGGGGAATAATCAATTGAAACCTGTATATATTTTGGCATGTCTAGCATGTGTTCAAGGATGCGGTCGTCTTGAGAACGTTGGACAAGCACCAACATTCACGCCAGCAACCAACACTGCCGAAGTTCAAGCAATGGGGGTGCCGGAATCCTTCCTTGATACTCCAGACGTTACAGTGGATCGCGCTTCGCTTTGGAGCGGTGGTCGCGGATCCTTGTTGGGTGACCGTCGTGCCGGACAGCAGGGCGACATCATGACCGTTGTCATTCAGATTGACGAAAGCGCCGAAATCTCGAATGCGTCCTCACGATCCCGCAGTGGGTCGGAAAATTCAGGGGCGGCACAATTACTGGGCATTCCGCAAGTTGTGGATCGCATACTTCCGGGCGACGGCTCGCTTGCAACCGCCGGCGAATTCAGCTCGTCGTCATCCAGCGATGGACAGGGTTCGGTACGCCGCAGCGAGTCACTGGAACTGAGAGTGGCCGCAACTGTGACAGACGTTTTACGAAATGGCGTTTTACGCATTCAAGGCAGCCAAGAAGTTCGGGTCAATTTTGAGATACGCGAACTTTTGGTGACCGGGTATGTCCGGCCTGAGGATATCTCGCGGCGCAATGAAATCACTTACGACAAGATTGCTTCGGCCCGGATTTCTTACGGTGGGCGCGGTCAGATCTCTGACGTGCAACAACCTCGCTACGGGCAACAAATTGCAGACATCATTCTCCCATTCTGAGAAAGCGGTATGGCAAAACTTTTACCCATCATCTTGCTGATTGTCGGTGCCGCCATTGGCGGCGGCGCCGGAATTTTTTTGAAACCTGAACCTGTTGCCTGTGAGGAAGAATCCTGCGAGGTGGTTGCCGTCGAAGAAGAGGAGTCAAACTCTGAGGAAGAACCAAGTTATATTGCGATGAAGAACCAATTTGTTGTTCCGGTTATTCGTGATGAACTGGTTAAATCTTTAGTCGTGATGTCCCTGTCGTTAGAGACGATCCCTGAATCCGTCGAATACGTTTTTGGCCGTGAACCTAAGCTACGTGATACTTTTCTACGGGTTCTATTCGATCATGCTTATGTGGGTGGTTTTGACGGCGCGTTTACAGAGAGCGGTCGCCTGGCGATCCTAAGGGTTGCCTTGTTAGAAGCGGCTCATTCGGTTGTTGGAAAAGAAGTTTCAGACATCTTGATCACAGACATTGTCCGCCAGGAGATGTGACATCTACTTCTATTTATAGTCTTGCCGTTTTCTTCGGACTTCGCGGGCAGCTTTAGTCGAAATTTCGGTCAAGTCCTCAACAACAGCATTTTCTGCAATGATGCGTCCACATCTCTGAACGGTTTCCGCATATTCGGCAGAAACGACGGCAAGAGCGCTCAGCCGACGCTTGAGTTCCTGATCGCGCCAAACCAACCATCGCTGCAAAACCAAACCTTCTTCAACGGTTTCGGAACTTGGCAAGTTTGCCCGTAATTGGTTCACGTAATCACTTGCAGTTTGGCGTCGCCTGGCAACCTCCGCAAGCTTGAGCATTGCAACTTTTTCACGCACACCACTCAATTTACCAAGTCGTCTCATCTCAAATGGTTCGGGTGTTCGCATCAGCGGCCTCTCTGCCGCGCTTTTTCGCGGATAGCGTCGGCAAAACGGATGGCCGCAGCAACAGTACGGTAATGATCGACCGGAATCTCATCACCAATTTCCACAGTCGCATGCAAGGCGCGCGCTGTTGGCGGGTCACGATGAATTGGAACACCATTTTCATCCGCAACGGATCGAATGCGCGCAGCAATTTCGTCAACACCCTTCGCTACACAAATCGGCGCACTTCCCCGTTTCCGCGACCATTTTAGGGCGACAGCATAATGTTCTGGGTTAACCAACACCACATCGGCGTCCGGAACATCTGAAAGCATCTGATTGGTTGCGATGTCATACGCTTTCTGTCGCCTGGCTTGCTTGGTGTGCGGATCGCCCTCAGTCTCCTTACTTTCATCTTTCAGTTCCTTCAGCGACATACGTTGTTTCCGAAAGAACTGGGAACGCTGCCAAACCAAGTCCATCATGGCGAATGCAAAAATGGCAACACTGGCCACAGCAATAAACCGAAAACAAAGCTCCGCAGTTAGAGCCAACGTCGATGCGACGGGCAGCGCCGACATATTCAAGATTTCATCTATTCGTGAATTAAAGACCAACCAAAGAACAATGCTATAAACAATGAGTTTGCTAAAGCTCTTGAAGAAATTAAATAACCCGTCGGGGCCGTATTTATTCTTGGCGTTACTCAATGGTGAAATGCGACTAAGTTTGGGTTTTATCTTGGTCGGCGCGAAGACCAATGCGCCTTGGGCAAATGCCGTTAGAAGGGCAAGGCAGAATGGCAATATGAACCAGACCGTGGCCGTTGCGACAAAAGACCAGAACAACCCACCATAAGCGTGCCGGCCGCCTGGCGTAAAAACCGCTTCTGCAAGAACCTCGGGTGAGTCAAAAAACGGAATTAGGGCTGAACCTCCACGTTCTACTGACCAAAGGCCCAGCAATGGGGCTGTAATTAGTATTCCCAAATAGACCGAAAACGTGATCAGATCTTGTGATATTGGAACTTCGCCACGCTTTCGCGCTTCTTCCAACTTTCGTGGGCTGGCCTCATACGGCTTTTCCGATCCTTCGTCTTCGCCCTTTGACACTATTTTGTTCCAAACGGCGATTGAAGCCGAAGTTGAAATTGCTCTGCCCACAACCAAAGAATGAGTGGCGCGGTTAGAGCCAGAACAAGTAATGCACCCATTGTAATAGCTGGAGCGCCGACGAATGCGACCATTAATTGTGGCATTGCGCGATTAATTACACCAAGCGCCAAATTATATAATAACGAGACAGCTACAAATGGTGCAGCCAATGTAAACGCGAACGAAAACATCGATGAAACGGCACGCACGAGCCAAGATGCTAAGTTGGCGCCGCCGATTGGGTCGCCAGCATTGATCATGTCATAGGACTTAATAAGCATTACCGAAACCTGGACATGCAATCCAAGTTCTGCTGCAAGTGCGAGTGCCGACAACAAGAGAATGTATCCGATGGCAGGTTGCGGATCGACACTTGCACCGCCCAACAATTGGGCGAGTGACGTGGATTGCGCTGAAATGGTCGCGGCAACTTGTAGGGCGTGCAACAAAAGTCTTAGTGACAAACCAAGAGCAAGACCCGTAATAATCTCCGAAAGACCGAGAATAAAAATGGGACGAGACAAATCCAGGTCTGATTGCAAATCTGGCAAAACGGCTGGAGCAACGACCATTGTAAAGGCTATGGCGGCGGCCAGGCGAATTCGCATGGGAACCATCATCTCTCCGAAAGCGGGCATCAAAAACATGACTGCGCCTATTCGAAGAAAAACTAAGAACCCTGGGCGCAGAATGTCGGGCGCAAGACCGAAAATTTCGGTAAGCGCCGCATTCATGCCGCAACCAGTCCAACCAATGACGGGCGTGCCTCGGTTCCCAATTCTTCGAAAGATAAAACCGGGTTTGTAATTCCCTTGGCGGCCAACAAGGTTCGCAAAAACCGCCGTCGTTTGACCGAGGTAATGACCGCCGGGAAATGCCCGGACTCACTTGCCCGGTTTAGCTTGTCCGTGACGCCATTTGTAAGTTTTTGGAAAAGGTCGGGCGGCAATGCGACGTCTCCGCCGTTCGCGTTGTCCATTTGGTATTCCAGAAATGCCGTTTCCCAGTCGGGCGCCAATTGGATTAAGGGAACCGATCCATCTTTTGACCGAACGTCGGCAATAATCTGAAATGCCAGCCTTTGACGGACATGTTCGCAAATAACTTCTGGCGCCGCGCCGCTACCTCGACCCTCGGAGACCGCCTCGACGATCATCGGCAGATTCCGGATCGAGACCCTTTCGTCCAACAGGAGGCGCAAGACGGAAAGAAGCAAATCAGTCGGTACTTTGTCGGGAATCAATTCATCAAAGAGCCGTCGATTGGCCTCACTTCGCGACGCATCGGAAAGCGAACACAACTCGTCGAGCAGGCGACGCAAGGCTTTCAAGCTCAGGATTCGCGAGAGGTTTATCTTAATAACTTCCAACAAATGGGTGGCTAATACTTCGGCGGGGTTCACAACGGTGGCGCCAGCAAGTGCTGCGTTGTCCGCGTCAGCATGTGCCAACCACCGAGCGGGCGCACCATAAACCGGTTCGTTAACGTCGCGGCCTGCTGGCATTGTGACCTCGTCGGGTGGCATCAATGCCAAGACGCGAGTTGGGTCCAAAGTATCTCGCGCCTGCTCAACGCCCTGAACCCGAACGACATATTCGCCAGCGCCTAACCCGGCATCGTCGGTCAAACGAATGTCGGGTAAAATAACCCCGAAAGTCATCGCCACATGCTGACGCATATTTGTTATCCGCGCATCAAGACCAGTCGCCGGATCCAAAATCATCGGTACCAGATCTTGTGAAAACTCGACATGAATTTCATCGAGGTCCAGGACATCACCCATGGTTTTATCTGGCACCACGTCTTCTTGTTCGCTGATTGCATTGACGGCAGGAAGCTCTTCCTTGTTTGCCATTCGCCATGCCAGAAATCCAAGGATCAAGGCACCAGCCAGAAACGGCCCAAACGGAAGGCCTGGAAATAAGGCAAAAAGGCCCATCAAAACGGCGACCGTGGCAAGTGCGGGTGGGTATTTTCCTAGTTGCGCCAAAACGGCAAGGTCAGCCGCGCCGTGAGATCCGCCACGTGAAAGTAGCAGCGCAGTCGCGATTGAAATAATGACTGCGGGAATTTGGCTGACGAGACCATCGCCAACAGTCAGAATGGCATAGGTTTCAAACGCACGACCGACCTCCATATCGTGGATTACAATACCGATGATCAAGCCCATCACCAGATTGAGTATCGTAATCAAAAGACCCGCGACAGCGTCGCCTTTTACAAATTTTGACGCGCCGTCCAATGATCCCAGAAAAGTCGTCTCTGCCTGTTCCACTTCGCGCCGGCGTTTGGCTTCGGTATGATCAATGGCACCGGCAGACATGTCGCTGTCGATCGCCAATTGTTTGCCCGGCATGCCATCCAGGGCAAATCGCGCACCCACTTCGGCCATACGCGCAGCACCTTTTGTGATGACCATAAAATTAACGATTAACAGAACACCGAAAACCACCAATCCTAAGAAAAGGCTGCCGCCCATGATGAAGTTGGCGAACCCTTCTATGACCTCGCCTGCAGCGTCGGTACCAGTATGCCCCTGGCCAATGATCAATTTCGTCGATGAAATATTGAGCGAGAGACGCAACATTAGAGACGCCAGAAGAATTGTGGGAAATGACGAAAAATCCAGCGGGCGTTCAACGAAAATTGTGATTGAGAATATCAGGATTGCAAAGGAAAATGATGCGGCCAGACCAATATCCAGAACCCAAGCTGGCATCGGCAGGATCATCATGACAATGACAGCCATTAAAGCCATGGTTAGCAGAACGGTCGGGCTGAATAGCTCACGCATCAGCGCAAATCCAGAATGGGTCGCGGGCCGGATAAATCGATGAGTCTTGTCGGTGCAACTGCCGCAAGTGGAACAAGTGAACCGGAAGTCGTTGTGCCACCCCTCACCAACAACGGAAAACGGTTAATGCGTGAAATAACTTCAATCACTTGCGGTGCGGGCTTTGGGGCTTGGACTTCAGCGATCTGAACGTCTGGTAAGTCGGTAAGTCGCGATCGGATGCGATTGAAGCGAGCCTTATATCTGTTCGCATATTTTGGTGTTCGTGAATGATAGGCGCCAGCCGCTTTCGTCCAATCACCTAACTCATTATACAATCTTTGAAGAAACTCTGCTGCATATTGGGCATTCGCGTCTGGCTCGAACATCTCTTCGATAGAGCTGAAGGCTTGGCCGTGCCATCGATAATTGATTTGAAAACAGCCTATATCAAAGCTTCGTGCACCGCGTTCAAAATTTTGGTCGACATATTTTTGCGCGGTTTGCAAGTCGTCGAACCATTTTCCGACGCCTTCCATATTGACGGTCCAAGGCCATGGTAGAAACCCGGAGTCTCCATTGCGACCCGTTTCAGTAAGGGAGATTGCACGCATTACATCAATTGGAACACCTGTTTCGCGAGACGCGCGAAGAGCAGCGGCATCGCAAATGGCCGCAGTTGCCACATGCTCGGGTGCTGCGGCGACCTGTTCAGAGGAGCTCGCGAGGCCGCAAGCGGCAATTGTGACGAAGAGCGCGAAGTATCGAATACAATATGTCACTTTTGACATTCTGCCTATGAAGCACCGCCCTTACTGGTCGGTGCGCTCATACTAGGTGAGCGGGTATTGTTAATTGGTGAATGGCTGCGCTTTTTCCAAACTTGTTTCGGACAACAATGCCGCAACGTGTCTTCGGATTTCTTGTGACGTTGTAATCAACTCGCCATTCGCGGGGTTGCCTGGGTCGTTTGAGGTTTCGGTCGGGCTCAGAAGAAGTCGGGTGGTTTCAGACAAAGCGCCGCTTTGACCCGCGATCTCCCGCTCGGCGATCCATTCCCAATCCCCTGACCGCATCGCGGCACGAGCAGCTGCATCCATTGAACCGCCACGTTCGTATGCTTTGACAGCGTCTTCATCTTGCCCCACCGCACTAAAAACCTCACCAAGCTTTCGCGCAGTGGCTTCTTCGATGCGACCGGAAAGAAGACTTACCGCACGGGCTGTTTGCCCGGTTTTGGTCAAAACATCAGCAACGGTTTCAAATTCCATGATCGAAGTGGGTTCATTTCCCAAATATCGTTCAGCGCGATCCACTAACCCGATATCTAGCAATCGTCTTGCAATTTCAAATTGGTCCGCGTGAGGCAGATCGGAAACATTTAGAAGTTTCGATAATCCGACCTCGGCCCGCAGAAAATTTGGCGTCTCTGCCAATTGGGTTGCGACCACCAATGCCGACGAGGCAAGCGCGGCCCGCGTTTGTGTGTTTAAGCCGGGCGTGTCTTCAGCGAGCGCCAGTCTAAGCTGGTCGAATTGACCAAGCGCAATTCGGCCCCTTAGGCCAGCAATGTTCAACCTTCCCGCGATGTCTGCACCTTCAGTGGCTCGCGCAAGCGAAGGTGCGTCTTCGACCCACCTCGGATTAGGAGCCATGTCGCGCCGCTCTGCGTCCTCCAGTAACTCAAGGAGCGCTTCAGCCGCAGTAACATCGGTGCCAGTTGAAATATCAACCAAAGTTTCCCGCGCCGTGTCCGGCCGTGTTCCATCAAGCGCCATTCGCGCTGTCACAAGTTCACTTTCGTTGGATTGCAATCCACCACGTGCGACGGCATTCACAGCATTCCGCGCTGCATCTTCCAGCCCCACTTCGCGCAGACGTTCAGCGAGCACCGGACCAAGGTGCGCCCTTTGATGCGGTGGTAAGGCCGAGAATGTGGCCAGAATACTGTCCGTGGAAACCGGCGGCCCGTCCTTGCCGATTGGTCGAGCCAAAGCTGCCCACAACGCCACTTTCCCCTCACAGAAGATTTGACCGTCAAGAACAGGTGAATCGCTAAATCCATGATCCACGATCTCTGCTAAAGCTTGAATAAGTTGTTTCGGCTTACCGGGTTCCATGAATGTGGCAACGCTGGATGCTTCGGCACCAAACCCAAGAGCAATGTAGTACCGCGCCACTGCGTGAGCGCCTTCGGGCCTAACTTCGCCGTTTTCAGCATACGCATCGCGGCGCAACTGTCCCAAAGTCGAAATATCTGCGGTGTCGCCCCAATTGGTCAAATCCACCTCGCGGTCAGAAAAGCAAACCGCTCCTAGATCTGTGGGCGAGCTCGGATCTCGATTAGCTAAAATGTCGCGATCAATACTCGTGACGACCGATATGTTCGAGCGATCAGACAAGTTGGATCCGGCGTTGACCTGACGCTCACTTGGCCGAACTTGAGCTTGGTCTGTACCAGGTTGAACCAACCCTTGCGCGGCGGCGCGTGATAATTCTCGGCCGAGGTACTCGACTGCATGGCTGTCGTCACTGGACCGCATAGAAAACCCAAGTGTTTCTGCCAATCCAAACTCGACGTTGTTCAATTCCCAATTTGATTGAATGATCGTTGGTGGATCGTCAAAACCATCCGACGCATCTAATGAAGCAGGCCCGCGTTTTTGCACAGGTTTGTCCATCGAGGGGCTAAGTGTCTGCACGTCATTCTGATCCGGTCGGATCACCGGTTGATCGGGCGACAATGGCATCACGTTTTCAACATCTGCGACGCGAAGTTTGTCGCGCACATCTACAATCAGACTTCCAGTGCCGTACGGATAGACTTGCGCCGCACAATCGCATGACAATTCAACAGAAATGGCGTTGCGCTCCGAAACTAGCGAAATTTCCGCAACCCGGCTGTCTGACAGGAAACTGTCTTCAATAGAAAACTCAATATTGCCAGAGCTAGGGTCGAATACCAAATTAAGCACTTCACTTGTGTCTTCTAATGACCAATCCGGCCGGTTTTCGAAAGTGAACACAAGTCGCGTTACGTCAGGTTTTTGACCCACGCTGACCAAGACTTCATTTGCCAAACCCGGGCTGGCGACCGAGCAGAGAAGACATATAATGCTTAGCCACTTCATGCGGCATCCTGCTTTGCGTTTTTCATAGCTTCCTCAAGGTCAGAGAATGTTGGGCGCACGCCATGCGGTGCGTTCTGGCGACCCACTTCGATACATATTGCCGTTGCATGATTGTGAAGATTTGCCACCAACACCTCACGTATCAACTCATAGAAGTGGTGATCTTCATTTGCGACCGACCCCAAACGAGCTGCAAACGGACCAGCGAATCCGTAGGCCAGGAAAACGCCTAGGAAGGTGCCAACCAATGCGCCCCCGATCAGCTTTCCAAGCACTTCCGGTGGTTGGTCGATCGAGCTCATCGTTTTAATAACACCCAGAACCGCCGCAACAATACCGAGGGCGGGCAGCCCATCTGCAAGAGCCTGCATCGCATGACTTGAATGCTGTTGGTGATGCAGATTTGCTTCGAGACGCTTGTTCAACACCTCTTCCACTTGCATAGGATCATTGTAATTCATGGAGGCGGAACGCAGGGTGTCGCAGATGATTTCAATCGCCTCATGGTCCGCTAAGATCTTTGGATAAGAGCTAAAAATTGTTGAGTTTTCCGGATCTTCAATATGTTCTTCCAGTCCAACGGGGTTTTGCCGGGCCAAACGTAAAAGTTCGAACAACAAAACAAGCAGATCGCGATAGTCTTCTGCCTTCCATTTGGCACCTTTGAACACCTTGCCGATGTCTTTCACGGTGTGTTTTGCGTCGGCTCCACTATTTGAAATAAGGAATGCGCCGAGACCAGCGCCGCCAATCATTGTCATTTCAAATGGAAGCGATTTTAGGATGATCGCCATTTTTCCGCCAGCCGCCAAGTAGCCGCCGAACACCATAACGAAAACAACAATTACCCCGACTATTCCGATCACAGCAGGTGAATCCCCAATTAGTGATGAACCTAAACTGTTATTCGCAGATGCCCGTTAACATCACGTCACTGTTTAGCCATATCTTTCATTGGTTCGGGGATAGGCTCGCGGGGTACGTCCGCATTCCGCCCGGCCAGGACAACACTGATTGAATAGGCTAGATCTGGTTCCAGTCCGGCTAATATAGCGGCAGCAACATCCGCCCTCATCCGCGCCAGAAACCCAGCGGCAAAGCTTGGCTCCATCATTTGGAATAACGCCGCTGCTTGGTCTGGTTTCATATTTTCATAGACAGACGTCAGTTGCCCAATGTCGTTTTCGGCAGCTTTGTCCGCCTGAGACATGGTCGCAAGTAGTTTTGCTTCCGCTTGTTCAAGACGTGCAAGATCGTCAGCAACGGCAGTTTCGATAAGTTCCAAGGCTTGGATACGTGCCTCAAGATCTGCTTCACGCGCCAAGACACGGGCTTCGCGTTCTTTGGTCGCAGCCAGTAGTTTTAGGAGATCTGGTGTGAGGTCTTTCACCTCTTGATCGTCGGCGATTTCGTCTTCCATACCTTGCATTTGGTCTTTTAATTCAAGGGCTATCGCGGCACCCGTTCCAGAAAAGCGAACCAAGGCTGAACCGATCAAGATCAAAGCGACGACAGTTAAGGCACCCCGTCCCGACGTCCAGGATCGTCTGGGCATTCGGCGTTTCATTCCGCTGCCTCCTGAACTTGATGTCGCTGCGTTTGGAACAACGTTTTATCCAACGCGATGACATCGCCTTCTTCTTCGCTCGACATGGATGATCTTTCGCTATCAACCGGAAGATCGTGCATGGACGCGACCAAAAGCTCCAAACGCTGCGCCACGCCTTCAGCGCGGTGCGTCATCGAATCAAGTGATGCAGCCGAAGACGCGGTTGATGTGTGGGCATGTTCAAGCGCCTTCGTCATGTCATCGACTTGCGAAGACAGCACAGCAATAGCGCCACCTACACCTTTTTCGAGATCGGTAAATCGGTTCAGGCGGCGGGATAGCACAATGCAATACAATCCGGCCCCAAGTGCGCCAGCGATCAATAGAATGTCGGCGATCAACTCCATCTAGAGCCTCAATTCAGTACAAATTCCATGACAAGCAGGTCGTGGACACGATCCCCGCCAACAACAAGATCGACACGCCGCCGCATTTGCGACCGTAACGTCAGAAGTGCCGAAGGGTCTTCAATTTCGGCGATAGTCAGCGACTGAAGATATGTATTTAAGACATCAACAACCCGCGGTAACAGTTTTTCGACGTCGCCTTTCCCGTCTGCACCTACCTCAAGTTCCGCACGGAATCTCAAGTGTCTGCGGTCTGAGGGTTGACCAACCGATACCGTCATCGGCTCAACCGAAACAAAGGCAAGATCGTCGCTTATATTTGAACGTGCAGCAGGCGCATCCGCGCTATCCCCGCCGCCAAGCATGCCAGACGTAAAGGCAAATGCACCGCCTCCGCCCACAAGCGCAAGAACAAGACCGATCACAAGACCGCCCTTCTTCTTTTTCGGTGCGGCTTCACCGTCCGCGAGTTCTTCTTCGTCCGACATCAATGCTCCTCTCCTTGTTGTTTTTACTCAGTTCTGACTAACCGAATGTTAAGGCGCGACTGCGATGAGTATTTTGAATTGTACGGAAACGCGGAGAACCCCGTGGAGCAGTTATTATCGGTCTGGACCGGTTTGGATACTCGTCGTCGCGTCACCGTAGTGGTGGCGACTGTCGCGATGTTTGCTTCTATATATCTAATGGCGCAGTTGGCCTCGAAGCCAAGGATGGCGCTTCTCTATGCTGGCTTGGATCCCTTGGCCGCTGGCGAGGTGGTCACAGCGCTTGATGCGCGAGGTGCGTTCACTGACATTCGTGGCTCGGCCATCTATGTTGATGCCGCTCAGCGGGACGCCTTGCGTTTGGCACTTGCCGGTGAAGGTTTGCCACAAAACGGCCCTCAAGGCTATGAACTGCTTGATACACTTAGCGGATTCGGCACAACCGCCCAAATGTTTGATGCCGCGTATTGGCGTGCAAAAGAAGGCGAACTGGTCCGAACAATCACCGCGAACCGACAGTTTTCCGCTGCCCGTGTTCACATCTCGAACCCGACCAGCGACCCGTTCCGCCAAGGTCAGATTGATTCGGCTTCCATTTCGGTCACTATGGCGTCAGGCAGTCTCTCTTCTGCCCAGGCCACTGCGCTTCGCTACCTTGTTGCTTCGGCCATCGCGGGCCTGGAACCTTCGAACGTCTCGGTCATCGATGGCGCAACCGGGCTTATTCCCAACACAGAAGATCCCAGTATTCAGGCGTCTGGTGCAAGCGACGCGCGGGCCGATGCCATCCGCCAAAGCGTGACGCGCCTATTGGAAGCACGCGTTGGTGCTGGCCGCGCAGTTGTTGAAGTCACCGTTGATCCAGTGACCGCCCGTGAGGAAATTACCGAGCGTCGTTTTGATCCTGACAGCCGCGTTCCGATCAGTTCGGATTCCGAAGAAACGACGTCCAGATCAACCAACTCGGGCGGAAGCTCCGTCACGGTCGCGTCAAACTTGCCCGACGGTGACGCTGGTAGCGCAGCCGGGGGATCCGAAGGAAGCGAAACCCGTACGCGTGAAGTTGTAAACTTCGAAGTTTCGGAAACACAACGCGCTGTCATTCGCGAACCCGGTGCGGTGCGTCGCATCAGCGTGGCTGTGCTGGTCGATGGTGTCCGAACAACCGCTGAAGACGGCACCGCCGTTTGGGAACCTCGGTCGGAAGCCGAATTGACCGACCTTAGCGAACTGGTGTCCTCGGCCATCGGCTTCGACGATACGCGTGGCGACCAAGTGACGATTCGCACCATGGAATTCGAACCCTTGCCCGAGATTGCGCCATCTGTACCAATCTCGTTCATGGAACGCTTCGCGATCGACGTGATGGGGCTTGTCCAATTGGCCGTCGTTGCCTTGGTTTCACTGATCCTGGGATTGTTTGTCGTCCGGCCAATTCTGACGCGCGCGCCAACGAACAACCAAGCCCAACTGGCGCCTCCTGCTTTGGACGGCAGCATTGGTGGCATTGGCGACCTTGATGGCGATTCGGGTTTCGGTGACTTGCCGGCTCTTGATGGCGAGATCGGCGGCATCGGCGATTTCGCACCGTTGGACGAGCTCCCATCTTTCGACAGCATCCAGTCCGGCTCTGGTGATCCGGCCGAACGTTTGCGTCAATTGATCGAAGAAAAACAAGACGAAACTGTCGAAGTTCTTAGCCAGTGGATGAATGACCCTGTTGAGGCGACGCGATGACGCTCGAGAATATTCTCGAAACATTTGACGGGCGCAATCGCACAACGGGATCGACACCGGGACCGGTCGAACAGGTCGATGTTGAAAAAGAACGTTCTGATTCCTTTGATCTCGGATACGCATCCGGTTGGGAAGACGCGCAGAAATCGCTAACCGAAGCCCAGCAACGCATCGAAGCTGAATTCGAACGAAATATTCAAAACCTTGTCTTCACTTACTCTGAAGCCGTCGATTGTGTGCGCGGCGAGCTGAAAAACTTCATCTCAGCCATCATCGAAGGGTTCTTGCCCGAAATAGTGCCGGATCTCACGCGCGAACATGTTCGGAATGAACTTTTGAAAATCGCCGATGATCTGGTCGAAGCGCCGGTTGAAATCGTGACAGCACCAGACAGCAAAGCTCTGTTAGAGGGCCTGCTCGAACGCGATTTCGCGCTTAGCATCGGCTTGGTTGAGGACGCGAAATTGGCACCGCGCCAAGTTTACATCCGAATCGCCGAGCGCGAGATCGAAGTCAACGTCGCACCGATGATTGAAGCGCTTCGGTCCCAACTCCATGCGATCTCAGCATCAGACCAAGATAGGAAAATGAATGGCAGATGAAGGCGAATTAAGCGGGCTGGCAGATACACGTTTTGCACAGGTTCCAATTGAAATCACAATCTCGGTCGGCATGGCGCGCCCGTTGATTAAGGACTTGTTGTCGCTCGAAGAAGACGCGGTGCTGCCTTTGGATCGCTCGCTCGACGATCCCGTTGAACTCTATGTCGGCGACAAGCTTATCGGTCGCGGGCAGTTGGAAGAAGTCGACGGCGAAGGTTCTGGAAAGCTTGGTGTGCGCGTTGTTGAAATCACCCAACCCAAAGACGACGACTGAATTGAAAACGCTCCGCCAAATCCCAAGTCTCGCCCCGTTATGGGTTTTGGTGTCGCTTGGCGTTCTTGTCGCGGGTCAACCGCTGGCGGCTCAGGATTTGTCAGGGCTAACGTTGCCTGAAGACGGCTCGTTAGCAGCGCGATCAGTCCAACTGTTGATCCTAGTGACGGTGCTAAGCTTGGTGCCCGCCATCGCCATCATGTTCACCTGTTTCCCATTCATGGTGACCGTCTTGTCAATCATGCGGCAAGGCATCGGTCTGCAACAATCACCACCGAATATGTTGATCGTCAGCTTGGCGTTGTTCCTGACCTATTTCGTGATGGAGCCCGTCTTTATGACCGCTTGGGTGACCGGGATATCACCCTTGATCGAAGGCAACATCGAACCAGATGCAGCCGCTCGCGCGACCATCGCTCCATTTCGCGAATTCATGACGGGCCGTGTCCACGGTGACACCATGGCGGTTCTCGCATCACTCAGGCCGGAAACCGAAGGCATCACTGTCGAATCTGCCCCGCTATCAATCCTCGTGCCGTCGTTTCTTCTAAGCGAAATCGAGCGTGCGTTTCAAATCGGCTTTCTGATTTTTCTACCTTTCCTGATCATCGATCTTGTCGTCGCGGCGATCCTGATGTCGATGGGCATGATGATGGTCCCGCCCGTCATCGTCTCGCTTCCATTCAAACTGGCATTCTTTGTCGTTGCAGACGGTTGGAGCCTCGTCAGTGGTGCACTGGTGCGCAGCTACTTTTGAGGCGCACGAACCGCTAGCGATTTGCTTCCAGCTTGGAATCAACAAGCCTAACAATCCCATCAACGACGTCCAGATTCTTGTCATGGGACGCCGCAATCAGTTGCACCAGCTTGTCGACCCGCTCGATATCTTTTGCACCTGCCGCAATCGCCCGCGCCGCAGACGAAGGCTTCAACAAGTTCTCTGCGGCTTTGGCGTATTTCTCAAATGGAACCTGATCCGTAGGATCGGCCCCCATATCGCGCGCCAAAGCATCGACCCATGCATAAATCGCCCGCGAGGTTTCGATGTCGCCGTGTACAGCATCTCGGATCGCTTGCGGATCGCCTGGCGTAATCGCCCGGTAGTTTCCGGTCAGCAACATGCTCCACTTTGCCAGCGGCACAAAAATCGACTGGTGCAACCTCAACTTCACCGGAACGTCTTTGCCATCCAGCGTGACAGCGGCAATATCGGTTTCCAGCTGACGCAACAAGTCGGTATGCGCTTCGCTGGCAAAGGCCGCTGCTTTGAAATTGGTTGGCAAACCGACATGTAGAAAGTTCAGCTTTTCTTCGGGTGGTCGGAAGGCCTGTGGATCAGGGCAGCAGAGCGACATGCACCCGGGATCAAACCCATCCCAAACGCTGGCATCCGTAAACGCGTCACGAAGCGCATCGACATCCAGCCCTTCGATCCGCTGTAAATAGGGGAGCGGCGGGAAATTCATGATGGACAAACATGGCTTGCCGCTCGTCGCAATGCGTCCCAATAGGGCGCGAATGGGGTCTGCGCGGAACTGAGGTTCTTGCATCGCCAAGCCAATCAAATCGTATGTCGCTGGATCAGCCACATCAGGCGCAATCGCGTCCAAATTTCCTGGAAAATCACCCGAACGTAACAACCGTGGCTCGTCTTCACCGCGCAGCGTCATGCGCACGATTGTCCCTTCGGCGTTAATCAAATCGGCCTCTTCGGGCAGACAAACCAACGAAACATCGTGCCCGGCCATCAAAAGTTTCGTCGATAAAAGCGATCCATAGGACGCGCCGAGGATAAGAATTTTCATAGTGATCTCCTGATGCAGAAGCCTGTTTGGGCACAAATCTAGCTGAACACTTCAAAACTTATAATGACCGAATTGGTAAAACTACATAGCCAATTTTGGAATTTGATGTGCATCGGAGAGCAAATCAGGGTTCGCCTTGAAGCCTGCTCAACCTTCCGGCATCCTGACCCCGATCAGCCAGAGAACATCATGCGAGAGACAGAACTCTACGCCCCCGTGAAAGCCTTTCTTGAAAGTCAGACCTACGAGGTAAAAGCCGAAGTGGCCTCTGCCGACGTGGTTGCTTGCCGTACAGGCGAAGATCCCGTCATTGTCGAACTCAAAACCACTTTCTCGCTTGCGCTCATCCATCAGGGGATCGAACGGCAAAAGATCACCGACGCCGTTTACATCGCCGTTCCACGTGGCAAGGGAAAAGGGTTTGCCGCCTCGCTGAAGTCTATGAAAATTCTTTGCCGACGGCTTGGTCTGGGTCTTTTGACCGTCCGCCTAAAGGATGGTCTCATCGAACCGCACGTTGATCCTGCACCCTACCAACCGCGCCGAACAGCCTGGCGAAAAACCCGACTTTTGCGCGAATTTGCCCGGCGCGATGGTGATCCGAACCAAGGCGGCACACGTGGCGGTATCGTCACCGCCTATCGCCAAGACGCGATCCGGTGCGCCAAACATCTGGCGGCAACCGGTCCCTCCAAAGGCGCACATGTTGCAAAAGAAACCGGCGTTGAAAAGGCAACGCAGATGATGGCGATCAACCACTACGGCTGGTTCACGCGCGTCGAAAAGGGAATTTACGATGTCACGCCAAAAGGCCGCGCTGCCGTGACGGACACCTGATGGATTGGCGCGAAAACGGTATCCTTCTGGCACGCCGTCGCCACGGCGAGAATGCGGCCATCATCGAAGTTTTCACGCGGGATCATGGCCGTCACGCTGGAATTGTACGTGGTGGCACAAGCCGCCGCATGACACCCATCTTAGAACCCGGCAACCAAATCGACGTTACATGGCGCGCCCGGCTCGAAGACCACTTGGGCACCTACACCGTCGAACCCGTTCAATCCCGAGCCGCACTGCTTATGGCCGACCGGGTAACGCTCGCAGGTTTGAACGCTCTGACGTCGCTCCTGTGTTTCGCGCTCCCCGAACGCGAGGCGCACCCAAACCTGTATGACGGAACACTCACCGTTCTCAATATGCTCACCTCAAGTCCGTATTGGCCAATGGCATACCTGCGCTGGGAAATGTCGCTGCTGGAAGACCTTGGCTTCGGGTTGGATCTGTCAGCCTGTGCCGTTACCGGCCAAACCGAAAACCTGATTTACGTTTCTCCGAAATCTGGCCGGGCTGTGTCTGGCGCGGCGGCAGGAAAGTGGAAAACCAAGCTGCTGCCCTTAACGCCTGCCCTTGTCGGCGGCGGTGACGGAACGCCAACAGATATCACCGAAGGGCTGCGCACCACCGGGCATTTCCTCAAAACCGGGCTCGCGACCTCCTTGGGCAACAAGCCCTTGCCGCCAGCACGTGATCGTCTCATCGATATGCTTATTCAAAAGCGTGGAAAGATTGACTAATGTTGCACTTCACGAATTCCGAAACATGATCCTATTCGGCTTCAAAAACCATTTCGCGGCCATCATCGTCAGACAAGATTAAAACTGGTCCTTGCACCTCAACCAAAGTCATCTCGGCGAGAGTTGTGAGAAACTCAGTTTCGGATTTCAAATCCAAGCAGGCCCGTTTGGTCGCCATGATCGGGCCAACTTCGAACCACGGATAGGGCACCGACTGCGTCGCAGCCCATCTGTTGCAAGGCGCCTCACCAGCAATTTGACCTTCATTGGGAAACGTAATCGTTGCACGAGCCGTGAATTCCAATCCGGCAATTTCGACCAAACGATAGGTCGCCGCCGGATCTGCATAGCCGGACACAGTTTCATCCGTGCAACCAAGAAACGGCAGCGACAAAGCAAGAAGCGAAAATCGGATCATGGTGTTACTCTGCCGAATGCGACCGCTGCCATCAACATCCTGTTAATTGTAGCGCGCGCAAAAACGTACAAAACGGAAATTGTGGCCCGACAGGCCCGTACAAAACGGAAGAACGGTGGGGTTAACGAAGCATTGCTATGCCAGAAGACGCCGCGCGATCACTTGCGCCTGAATTTCCGCGGCTCCCTCGAAGATATTCAGGATCCGAGCATCGCAAAGAATACGCGAAATTCCATATTCCAAGGCAAATCCGTTACCGCCATGGATCTGCAACGCATTATCCGCCGCCGCCCATGCCACCCGAGCACCCAACAGTTTCGCCATACCTGCTTCCAGATCACAACGCCGATCCTCGTCCTTTTCGCGCGCCGAGAAATACGTAAGTTGCCGCGCGACCATGATTTCAACGGCCATCATCGCCAGTTTTGACGCAACACGAGGAAATGAAATCAATGGCTTACCAAATTGCTTGCGATCCTCGGCGTATTGCAAGCCAACATCCAAAGCCGACTGCGCAACACCTATTGCGCGAGCTGCCGTCTGTATCCGGGCACTCTCAAACGTCTGCATCAATTGCTTGAAACCCTGACCTTCTTCGCCGCCAAGCAGGTTCTCGCCCTTCACTTTGAAATCGTCGAAGTTGACGGTGTATTCCTTCATGCCGCGATAGCCTAAAACCTCGATCTCGCCACCGGAAAGCCCTTTATCAACAAAAGGTTGCGCATCTGTCCCCGGTGTCTTTTCGGCCAGAAACATCGACAGTCCTTTGTAATTGGCTGTCTGTGAAACGGACCTTGCCAGCACCGTCATCACGTGGGTGCGCGCCGCGTGGGTGATCCAGGTTTTGTTGCCTGAGATGACCCAATCGTCGCCGTCCTTAACCGCCTTAGTTCGCAACGCGCCCAAATCGGATCCGGTGTTCGGCTCGGTGAACACTGCCGTCGGTAATATCTTTCCCGAAGCAAGTCCCGGTAACCATTTGGCTTTTTGTGCGTCTGTCCCACCGCAAAGGATCAGTTCTGCGGCAATCTCCGACCGGGTCCCAAGCGAGCCAACGCCAATGTAACCGCGCGACAATTCTTCCGACACCACGACCATTGAGGCTTTCGACAACCCCAAACCGCCGTGCTCTTCCGGAATTGTCAGCCCAAAAACACCCATTTCGGCCAACTCGTCGATGATCTCCATCGGAATTAATTCGTCGTTCAGATGCCAGTTGTGAGCGTGAGGCTCGACGCGCTCTTTTGAAAAACGGCGAAACTGTTCGCGTATCATTTCCAGTTCGTCGTCCAGACCGGTTACCCCAAAGGTAACTTCAGCGGTCCGCTCGCGCATCAATTCGACCAAACGCATCCGCGCGGCTTGGGTATTTCCTTTTTGTGTCAAAGACATAACTTCAGACGACATCATCGTGCGTTGATCATCTTGGCTTAAACCCAAGTCTTGCGGTCTGACGATCTCGCCTTGGCTCATCGGGATACCGCCGTAAAGCTGCCAAAGGTATTCACCAAAAGCGATCTGGTGCAGCAGTTGTTCCACCTCGCCAAAGCGCCCTTCAGCGTGCAACCGTTCCGCCCAACCCTGCATTTGACGCAAAGCTTCCACATAGGTTGCGACCCACGCCAACCCGTGAACGGCGGTCTGCTCGCTCTCCAAAAGCGCGGCATCGATCTTGCCTGTCGCTTTGTCGCAAACCAGCGATCGCACAACGTCTTTTGCTCGTTGAAGCAAAGCCTCCGCCTGAGGAACAGCCGTTTCTGTCACCGCCAAAAGGTTTTTTAGAACAGGTGTTTCAGTCGTTGTGACATTGCCATCATGGGCCATTGGAATCCTCGTTATTCTGCACCTGCGAAGGTTATCTGATTGTGCAGTTGCAGCGCAAGATGGTTTCGTTTGCTCAGTACGAATTGAACGAATGTGTCGCAGGCATTTTTGCTTTCGCCGTCAAACCTCAAACGATACCAAGCGTTATGTTCATAGACCTTACCACACTCGGAACCATTGTCTTGGCTGCTGCACTGACACTTGGCTTCGCGGCGGGTGTTGTCAAAGGCATGACAGGGTTTGCTCTGCCGATGATCCTGGTATCGGGACTCGGGTCCTTTTTGTCGCCGGAATTGACGCTTGCCGGAATGGTTCTTCCGGCTTTGGTCTCAAACCTTTGGCAGGCGTTTCGTCAGGGCGGACGGGCTGCATTAGACTCTGCGCGGATCCATTGGCGGTACATGGCTATGGTGTTGATATTCATCGCAATAAGCTCTCAACTGGTCTTGAGAATTCCAGGCAATTTACTGTTTCTAATACTCGGCCTGACCGTGACTCTATTTTCATCTTTGCAACTCGCCGGTTGGCGACCACAGATATCGACGTCCAACAAAACCGGCACAGAACTTGGCGTCGGCACTTTGGCAGGGGTTCTTGGCGGATTAACAGGCACTTGGGGCCCACCAACGGTGTTGTATCTAACGGCGCTCGGCACGCCGAAGATGGAGCATGTTCGCGTACAGGGTGTAGTTTACGCCTCAGGCGCCGTGATGTTGACGTTGGCACATTTGCAGTCTGGAGTTCTAAGCGGGCCGGGCCTGGGTCTGTCGTTGGTCTTGATCCCGCCCGCGCTTTTGGGAATGGCATTTGGCTTCGTGATACAGGACCAGTTGGATCAGGATCGGTTCCGTTTGGTGGTTTTGGTTGTTCTGGCGTTGGCTGGCCTAAACCTCATCCGACGCGGGTTGTTCGGATAGGAAAAGGCCGCGCAAACAAAACGCGGTCTTTCGTCACTAAACAAGGGAGTTTACCCGATTGCGACGGCTTTTACATCGTCATCGATGTGCGCCTCATACTGTTCGAAGTTTTGCGCAAACATATCGACCAGCTTCTTGGCTTGGGTGTCATATGCAGAACCGTCATCCCAAGTCCGGCGTGGGTCAAGCAAGATGTCCGGCACGGCGCTCGCCTTGACGCTGACGGGAACTTCGAAGCCGAAATTTGTATCCTTTCGGAACGGCGCGTCTTCTAACGATCCATCCAATGCAGCAGTCAGCAAAGCGCGTGTCGCTTTGATCGGCATACGGCTTCCGGTGCCATAAGCCCCCCCGGTCCAGCCGGTGTTCACCAGCCAGCATGTCGTACCATGTTTGGCAATTTTATCCCGCAAAAGCGCGCCATAAGCTTCCGGACGACGGGGCATAAACGGCGCGCCAAAACAGGTCGAAAAGGTTGGCTGAGGCTCGGTCACGCCGCGCTCGGTTCCGGCAACCTTGGCGGTGAAACCTGATAAGAAATGGTACATCGCCTGCGCCGGGGTCAAACGCGCAATCGGCGGCAGAACGCCAAAGGCATCGCAGGTCAGCATGATGATGTTTTTCGGATGCCCGCCAAGCGCGCTTTCAGATGCGTTGGAAATATAGTGCATTGGATAGGCGCACCGCATGTTCGCAGTCAGGCTGTCGTCATCAAAGTCCAGTTCCTTGGTTTCAGGATCAAACACCATGTTTTCGATGACGGTGCCGAATTTGGACGTTGTGTCATAAATCTCCGGCTCGGCTTCGCGCGACAGGTTAATCGTTTTGGCATAGCAACCGCCTTCGAAATTGAAGATGCCCCGGTTCGACCAGCCATGTTCGTCATCGCCGATCAGAACCCGGTTGGGATCTGCGGAAAGCGTTGTTTTGCCTGTGCCCGAAAGCCCAAAGAAAACGGCTGAATCCACAGGGTTGCGCGCCGCATGGTTGGCCGAACAATGCATTGGCATCACGCCTTTTTCCGGCAACAAATAGTTCAACAGCGTAAAGACGGATTTCTTGTTCTCACCGGCATATTCCGTGCCGCCGATCAGGATCAGCTTTTTGTCGAAGTTCATGGCGATCACAGTGTCGGACCGGCAGTTATGACGTTCGGGATCGGCCTTGAACGTTGGCAAATTGATGATCGTGAACTCGGGTGCGAAGTTGTCCAGCTCATCACGCTCAGGTCGGCGCAACATGTGCCGGATAAACAAGGAATGCCAAGCCAGTTCAGTGACCAGACGCACGTCCAGACGATGGGCGCTGTCGGCACCAGCAAAGAGGTCTTGCACGAAGTAATCGCGGTCCTTCATATGCGCCAGCATGTCTTCATACAGCTGATCGAAACCCTCAGACGACATGGCGCGATTGTTGTCCCACCAAATGTGAGCGTCGACCGAAGGTGACTTTACAATGTGTTTGTCGTTGGGGGATCGGCCCGTAAACTTGCCTGTTTCAACCAAAAGGGCACCACCTATTCCCAACGCTGCTTCGCCACGGCAAAGCGACTGTTGGATCAGATCTGGTTCCATCAAGTTGTAATGAACATCTCTAAGTCCTGTGATGCCCTGGTTTTCGAGTGTTTTCTGGGGATTGACCCGACCTTGGCTCATTGCGCACGTGCTCCTGACAATTAATTTTAGCCCGATTGGGGCCGATACCGTTAATCTACAGGATATGTCTTACACCACTTAACAGGACGGATGCGCACAGTTAGCGCCACCAAGCCCTTGATTTTTTTAGGTTAGCGCAACCATTGACGACGTTAGCGCCACCAAATCCGCGAAATGAGGGCCATATCCCGAAAACTGCGGCAAATTAGCCATTCCGAAACAAAAATACCGTTCTCATTGCATGGCGAATGGCGTGATTCGCCGATTATTGTTGAATTACCCAAAGGCAGACATGATTATGCCCCGAAAAAGACATCGTACAATGCGCCATTAATAAGGCGTTTAAGAGCAGTAAAAGGAATAACCAATGTCCAGGATCGCACTGGTCGATGACGATCGGAATATTCTGACGTCCGTGTCTATGACACTTGAGGCGGAAGGTTTCGAAGTCGAGACATATAACGACGGGCAAGCCGCCCTCGATGCTTTCAACAAAAAGCTGCCGGACATGGCTGTTTTTGACATCAAGATGCCGCGTATGGACGGCATGGATTTGCTCCAGCGGGTACGTCAGAAGACGTCGATGCCGGTGATCTTTCTCACGTCTAAAGACGATGAGATTGACGAAGTACTAGGGCTTCGCATGGGGGCCGACGACTATGTCAAAAAACCCTTCTCACAACGTTTGCTGGTCGAGCGCATTCGCGCTTTGCTGCGCCGCCAAGAAGTAATTGCAGGCGACGGTGAAGGTGTGGAAATTGACACCGCTCAGGTGATGACACGCGGCGAACTGCGAATGGATCCGCTTCGTCACTCGGTCACATGGAAAAACCGTGAAGTCTCGCTGACGGTCACGGAATTCCTGCTTCTTCAAGCTTTGGCACAACGTCCTGGTTTTGTGAAAAGCCGCGATCAGTTGATGGATGTCGCCTACGATGATCAGGTCTATGTTGATGACCGTACTATCGACAGCCACATCAAACGCCTGCGCAAGAAGATGCGGATGGTTGATGATGAATTCTCGGCCATCGAGACGCTTTATGGCATCGGGTACCGATACAACGAAGAATAGATGACTGCGGCGGGGGCCAACATGGACGGCAGCAAACCAGTACGTCAGGCCGATGTGGTCCTTGGCGAGGACTGGATTGGTGCCGACGCGGCGGCTGAAAGCGAAGCGCGCGCGAAACGGGACGGTCGTGGTGTCATTGCCATGAACCGCTCTCCGTTGGCGCGGAAAATCATCACTTTCAACCTGCTGGCACTTCTGGTCCTTGTGGCCGGAGTGCTGTTTCTGACCCCGTTTCGTGAAAGTTTGGTGCTACAGCGCGAACGCGCAATCGTCAGCGAAGCAGAATTGGTCGCCGGTTTTCTAAGCGCACGGAACAACGCGGAAATCGCAGGCGATCCCGGCGAACTTCTGAACACATTGCCGCTGCCGTCTGGTGCATCGGTGTTTGTTTTTGATGCGTCAGGTGAATTAACGGGTTCGCTTGAAGCACCGGTGCGGCCTTCAGCAGCCGATGTGCTTGTTGCCCGCGAGCGCTCGACCATCCTGACCGACACGTTGGGCCGGATCTGGGGTGGCATGGCGTGGATATTCGGACAAGACACCGCACGCCCCAAAGCCGACACCGACAATGCGGCATTGGTGAAAACCCTTGTTGAGGATGCCTTAAAGAATGGTACCGAAGTAAGATCCTCGACTGATTTATTCGGCAATACGATATTCACTGTCGCAACCCCGATCATGTCGGGCGACGTCAAGACTGGCGCCGTGGCCATTGCAAGCGCTGCCGGCGAAATCGATGGTCTCGTCGCTGCCGAACGGGAACAAATCCTGCAAATGTTTGTAATTGCCATACTCGTGTCAGTGGTTCTCAGCCTCGTTCTGGCCTCGACGATTGCGAACCCCTTGTCGGATTTGGCCGCTGCCGCAGAAATCGGGCGTGACAAGAACGCGCGAAAATTCAGCCCGGCTCGAGTCCGTATTCCTGACCTGACGGCGCGCCCAGACGAAATTGGACGATTGTCGAGCGCTCTTCGTGGCATGGTCACAGCACTTTACGACCGTATAGATGCCAATGAACAGTTCGCAGCAGATGTTGCACATGAAATCAAAAACCCACTGGCATCGCTCCGGTCGGCTGTGTCGTCGCTGCGACTTGCCCATCGTGAAGACCAAAAGAACAAGCTTCTTGATGTTGTCGAACATGATACCCGACGTCTGGACCGGCTTGTCAGCGATATCTCAAACGCCTCACGACTTGACAGCGAGTTGGTCAAGGAAGACGAAGCGCCCTTCGATTTGCTGAAGATGATCGGCAACCTTGGCGACTATCTGGGAAACGAAGCCCGCGAGAAAGGCGTCGAATTCATCACGGATGTGCCGTCTGATGCCATCGTCATCGAAGGTTTGGAGTCTCGGCTGGCGCAGGTTTTTGTGAACCTCATTACGAATGCGATTTCGTTTTGCGATGACGGTGATGCGATTCGCGTTTGGGTCCGCAAACGCGAAAATCGTGTGTTGGTCGTTGTCGAAGACACCGGGCCAGGCATCCCGGAGCAGGCGTTGACGAAAATCTTTAATCGGTTTTACACCGAACGCCCCGTCGATCACTTCGGCAATAACTCGGGCCTTGGCCTTGCGATCTCAAAGCAGATTGTCGAAGCCCATGGGGGTGTAATCTGGGCCGAAAACATCCGGCCGACCGACGCCGATGTCACATCCGAGCCATTGGGCGCGCGATTTGTCGTCGGCCTTCCCGTATAGGTCAGCGCGTCCGTGGCCGCCGCGGAAACCTCTGAATGTATTCATGCATCTGCTGTGGCTGTGGGCGCGACGGGCCTTTTGATTATGGGAAAATCGGGTGCTGGAAAGTCCACACTGGCGCTGTCGCTCATAGCGCTTGGTGCCGACCTGGTCGCCGACGATCAGGTCTGCCTGGCCCGTAAAAACCAAGGTCTGATCATGTCGGCACCACCCGTTCTGCAAAACCAGATCGAAGCGCGCGGCCTCGGCATTCTTCGCCAACCCACTCGCCCGGCATTGCTCCAAATGGCCGTTGATCTGAACACATCAGAGACCGCGCGATTGCCAGACCAGAAAGAAATCGTGATCGCCGGCGAACGAATTAGACTGGTGCGTCGGGTTGAGAGCGCTGCATTCCCGTCTATGCTCTATGTCTTGCTCAGTGGAGGGTCAGCGTGACCGAGGGCGCATCAAACGCCACACAATCACAAGCCGTTCTGGTCACCGGCGCATCAGGCGCCGGACGGTCAACGGCGACCCGTGCACTGGAAGACCTGGGATTTGAGTCAATCGACAATATGCCGTTGTCGCTCGTGTCGCGCGTTTTCGACGGCCCTACGTCTATGCCGCCTTTGGCCCTTGGGATTGATGTCCGCAATCGTGACTTTTCGGTCGATGCCATGGTCAGCTTGTTGGAATACGTTGCCGCTGAAAGCACGCTAGACACCGAACTTCTTTTCCTGGACTGCCGATCTGAAGTGCTGCTTCGCCGCTATTCTGAAACCCGGCGACGTCACCCGCTTGCACCGTCCGAAACACCCGAAATCGGCATTGCGCGTGAGATGGAGCTTTTGATCCCCATCCGAGAACGCGCGGACCACCTGATCGACACGTCAGACATGACGCCCCATGACTTGAAAGCAGAAATCGAGCGTCGGTTTGGACGCCCTGGCGAAGGCATGTTGGCGCTGTCGGTTGAAAGCTTTTCCTATAAGCGGGGCTTGCCTCGTGGTGTTGACATGATTTTCGACACCCGGTTTTTGGCCAACCCTCATTGGGAAGAGAACCTGCGGGCTCTCGATGGGCGTGATCCTCGGGTCGCTACTTACGTAGCAGGCGACAAGCGCTACGCGGATTTCTTTGCCATGCTGGAAGCCATGATCCTGAAATTACTTCCCGCCTTCATCGAGGAGGGAAAAACCTATCTTTCCATCGGATTGGGTTGCACAGGCGGGCAACACAGGTCCGTTGCCGTTGCGGAAAAATTGGCGAAGGCCCTTGCAGAGCATGGGTGGCAGGTGTCAACTCGCCACCGGGAATTAGAGCGGCGCGGCAAAGATGCGTCGCCTGTGTTGGGGAAAGCCGGGTGATCGGTGTTGTAATAGTGGCCCATGGTGGTCTGGCTAAAGAGTATTTGGCAGCGATGGAGCATGTCGTCGGCAAGCAAACCGGGATCTGCGCGATCCCTATTGCGCCGGATCATGACAGAGATGCCAAACAGGACGAAATCTGCGCTGCGGCTGATAGCGTGGACACCGGAAGCGGTGTTGTCGTTGTAACGGATATGTTTGGCGGATCGCCGTCGAATTTGTCACTTCGCGCCTGCAACCCAAAGGATCGAAAGATTCTCTATGGTGCAAACTTACCAATGCTCATTAAACTGGCAAAATCGCGCCATAAGCCACTGAATTCAGCAGTCGAGGCGGCTCTTGCGGCAGGTCGAAAGTACATAGACTGTTTCGAAGGCAATGAATGAAGTGCTATGTCTGATCCTGTGACCCGCACACTGACCATTGTGAATGTCAAAGGGCTTCACGCCCGCGCATCCGCGAAATTGGTCGAGCTGGTCGAAGAATTTGACGCCGAAGCGGTGGTCTCAAAGGATGGAATGGACGTGACCGGTGACAGTATCATGGGACTTTTGATGCTCGCAGCTGCACGCGGTACGACAATCGACGTCACAACCAGTGGCACCGACGCCGTAGCGCTGTCAGATGCGATCGTAGCTCTGGTGGCCGACCGCTTTGGCGAGGACGCGTAGAGCATTGGCCGATCACATCACCAACGCACCTGGCGACACGACAGACAACGCAGATGGCTATATTCCTTACGACAAACGCCGTCTGAGCTATGCCAACACTTTTCCGCATCGTGGAAAACGTGCGGTTATCCGCACTTTGGAATGGCTGACCGGCAAACTGCGACTTTTGCAACTTATTCGTCGTTTTGAGGCCGAAGGCGTCGAGACCGGGCAGGGCTTTTGGCCCCATGCGCTTCGCGTTATGGGCATCGCACTGGAGACCCCTGACGAAGAACTGGCGAACATTCCAAAAACAGGGCCTGTGATTATCGTTGCCAACCATCCCCACGGGTTGGTCGATGGAATGATCCTTGCCGAACTTATCGGACGTGTACGCACTGATTACAAAATTCTGACCCGCTCGCTTCTGACCGGCATTCCCGAGATCGAGCAGTTTATGATTCCCGTACCTTTCCCGCACGAAGAAGACGCACTTCAAAAAAGCCTCAAGATGCGAGAAACCGCTATGGCGCACCTCGCGACCGGTGGCGTTGTCGTGTTGTTTCCCTCTGGAACGGTCGCCTCGTCAGACGGTTGGTGGGGCCCGGCCATAGAACGGGACTGGAACCCGTTCACCGCCAAGATGATCGTAAAGTCAGGAGCGGCCGTAGTGCCAATCCATTTCCCAGGTGCCAACTCGCGTGCCTATCAGATCGCCGACAAAATCAGCGCGACCTGCCGTCAGGGGCTGCTGCTTCACGAAGTCGTCCATGCGCTAAATCGACCTCAACGGCCACACATCGGGAAACCGTTCGATCCCAAGGAAATCGAGGCGCGCAAGTCTGCGCAACGTGATCTTCTGGATTGGATGCGTAGCGAGACGATGAGCCTCGGCACTTCCAAATAGGTGCTCAGATTGAAAGGCCGAAATTAGCGGGTCGGAACCGGTGGGTCTTGACGGTAATCGTAAAAGCCGCGCTCAGACTTTCTGCCTAACCACCCTGCTTCCACATATTTCGTCAGTAGCGGGCAAGGGCGATACTTGGTGTCGGCCAAACCTTCGTGCAGTACGTTCATGATCGCCAAACATGTGTCCAAACCGATAAAATCGGCCAATTCCAGTGGCCCCATCGGATGGTTCGTGCCTAACTTCATCGCGGAATCAATCGAAGCCACGGATCCAACACCCTCGTATAGGGTATAAACCGCCTCATTTATCATGGGCATCAGGATGCGGTTGACGATAAACGCAGGAAAATCTTCTGCCGTCGCCGAGGTTTTTCCCAAACGATCCACGACATCTTTCAACTGCTGGTAGGTCTCATCGTCCGTTGCGATGCCACGGATCAACTCGACCAGCTGCATCACTGGAACCGGGTTCATGAAATGAAATCCCATGAACTTCTCAGGCCGATCCGTGCGGCTGGCCAAACGTGTGATTGATATAGACGAGGTGTTAGACGTCAAAATGGTGTGCGGCTCAAGATGGGGCACCAAGTCTTCGAAGATCTTCGCCTTTACCGATTCCCGCTCAGTGGCGGCTTCGATCACCAGATCTGTCTTTCCAAGGTCGGCCAGAACCAGTGTCGTCGAAATACGATCCATGGTCGCTTGGGCATCTTCTTTTGAAATCTTGTCCCGGCTTACCTGCCGCTCAAGGTTCCCGTCGATCAGGCTTAGCGCCGCATCCAATGCGGCCTGATCGATGTCATTCATAACCACATCATATCCGGCAAGCGCAAATACATGGGCAATGCCATTACCCATCTGTCCCGCGCCGATCACGCCTACTGTGTTGATACTCATGGAGGATGCCTACCTTTCGCCGGAACAATAGGCCTTGCCGCAAAGGCTGTGCAAGCCCACGTGATCTTTAAAATTTTAACCTTAGGACATTCTCAAACGATTGGGCGCATACAAGCGGGCAATGGACATATCTTCGGGCAATTTTCATTGACTTTGGACGCCACAGAACAATCGCCATCGCTGGAATATCAGATGTGCGCCTACAACGGGTGCCGTCTGAATTTTCGCGGCCCCATGGTTTCGATGACAGAACCTTACATTGCGGTTCTTGGCGGAACCGAGGTGTTTGGGCGATTTGTCAAACACCCTTTCCCAGAACTCGTTCAGGAATGGCTTGGTTTGCCCGTCGCCAACTTTGGCGTGTCGCAGGCCGGATTGTCGCTTTTCAGCGAAGAACCCTGGCTTTTGGATGCAGGCTCGCGGTCTGATATCACAGTGCTTCAGGTTTTGGGTGCGCAGAACATGTCCAATCGGCTGTACAGCGTGCATTCCCGCCGGAATGATCGTTTTCTTTCTGTATCACCTGCTCTGCGTGAAATGTATCCAGACGTCGATTTCACCGAAATCCACTTCACCGGCCATTTGCTTGAAACGCTTTCAACAGACGAAGCTATGTTCGCCTCGCTGGTCAAGGAACTGAAGTGGGCTTGGGTTCAACGGATGCGGCGCGTGATTTCAATGCTGAAGGGCGACGTCATTTTACTTTGGATGTCAGATCGCAGCTCAGATGAAGGTGGCGCCTCTCGCGAATCTTGCGAGCCACTCTTTATCGACCGCGGCATGCTCGAAGCTTTGTCGAACGAAGTATCGGGCACGGTTGAAATCGTGACAGAGACGAATCCGGAAAAATTGAACGAAATGGTGATTGGAAGCGATGAAACCGGCGCCGCACTTTGTTTGCCGGGTCCGCAGGATCATATACGCGCTGCGGAAGCTATCGCCTTGGAAATAGCAAAAATAAAGGGCGCGGACTTGGAGTCGTTTCAAGTCCGCGCCTGAAGTTATTAAAGTTTTTCCATTAGTTCTGGAACAGCCGTGAACAAGTCGGCCACCAACCCGTAATCCGCCACTTGGAAAATCGGCGCTTCTTCATCCTTGTTGATCGCAACGATCACTTTGGAATCCTTCATGCCTGCCAAGTGCTGGATGGCACCCGATATGCCAACCGCAACGTATAGGTCAGGCGCAACTACCTTCCCGGTTTGACCAACCTGCCAATCGTTCGGCGCATAGCCAGAATCGACTGCTGCGCGTGAGGCCCCCACAGCCGCGCCCAGTTTGTCGGCCAATTTCTCGATCAAGGCAAAATCCTCTTCGGACCCAACTCCACGACCGCCGGAAACGACAATGCCTGCACTTGTCAACTCAGGCCGATCACTTGCCGCAACCTTGTCTTCAACCCATTCCGACAGGCCCGGATCCTCGGCGGCAGCGATCGTTTCCACACTGGCTGCACCTCCTTCGCCTGCGGCATCGAATGTCGAAGTCCGGATCGTAACGACCTTGGTTGCATCTGCGGATTTCACGGTCTGGATCGCATTACCGGCATAAATCGGGCGCTCGAAAGTATCAGCATCAACGACACCGGAAATGTCGGAAATAACCATCACATCCAAAAGCGCCGCAACGCGGGGCAGGACGTTCTTCGCATCCGTCGTGGCCGGGGCGACAATATGGCTATAGTCGCCGGCGAGCGATGCCAAAAGGGCCGCGGTCGTTTCCGCCATCCGGTGACCCAATGATGCGTCTTCGGCGACCAGGACTTTGGACACACCGTCGATCTTAGCGGCCGCGTTGCCAGCCTCGGCAGCGGATGCACCAGCGCAAAGCACTGTAACTTCGCCCATAGCAACTGCGGCTGTGATTGCTTTCGAAGTCGCGTCGATGTTCAAAGCGCCATCCGTAACTTCTGCGAGTAGAAGGACTGCCATCAGATTGCCCCCGCTTCTTTGAGTTTCGCTACAAGATCATCAACAGATCCAACAATTTCGCCCGCCTTGCGGGTTTCCGGCTCAGTTGTCGACACGATCTCAAGCCGAGGGCTGACATCGACGCCGTAATCAGCGGGTGTTTTTTCGTCCAATGGTTTTTTCTTTGCCTTCATGATGTTCGGCAGCGACGCATAGCGCGGCTCGTTCAACCGAAGATCGGCGGTGACAATCGCAGGCATCTTGACCTTGATCGTTTGTAGTCCGCCATCAACTTCGCGGGTAACCGTTGCGCTGTCGCCGTCAATATTCAGCTCGGACGCAAATGTTGCCTGCGCCCAGCCCGTCAACGCTGCCAGCATTTGGCCGGTTGCATTCATGTCGTTGTCGATGGCCTGCTTGCCGCAGATCACAACTCCGGGCTGTTCTTCGTCAATAACACCCTTCAAAAGCTTGGCGACCGACAGTGGTTCGATGTCTGTGTGGACGTCATCTGCCGCAATGATCAAAATCGCGCGATCCGCACCCATGGCCAATGCGGTGCGCAAGGTCTCTTGATTTTGCTTGACGCCGATTGAGACAGCAACAACCTCCTCAGCCTTACCGGCTTCTTTCAGGCGGATCGCTTCTTCGACTGCGATTTCGTCGAATGGGTTCATCGACATTTTGACATTCGCCAAATCGACACCGCTGCCATCCGCTTTGACACGAACTTTGACATTGTAATCGATCACGCGTTTGACGGGTACTAAGACCTTCATCTGCGGTGCTCCTTTAGACAATTTTGACAATGGTTTATCGGACAGGAATCATCTTGGACAGTGAAAAAATAACAAGAGCCGGACGATCGGCGCAGGGTTATGATATCCTAAGATCGAATCCAGGGAGAAATGAAATGGCAAAAGCATTGGGTGTCGGCGGATTGTTCTTTCGGGCAAAGGACCCGAAGGCTTTGGCAGTTTGGTATGAGAAACACCTTGGCATCAATCCCGCCCCAACAGACATGACAACGCCACCTTGGATCACAGAAGATGGCGTGACGGTATTTTCACCATTCGCGGCCGACAGCGATTATTTTCGAGCTGACAAGAGTTTCATGATCAACTTTCGTGTCGATGATATGGACGAGCTGGTTGCTCAGCTGACCGCCGCGGGAATCGAAATTAAGAACGATCAAAAAATGGACGGTCTTGGCCGGTTTGTGCACATTGAAGACCCGGAAGGCACACCGATTGAACTGTGGCAACCAGCTTGAAAAATAAAAAATCGGGATTCGTCTTAGGGGTTGGCTCTGTCAATAGCAAAGGCCTGTTGCTTGCTCGTGTTCCCCACGTCTAGTTTGATCATGCGATTCATTTCGTCCTTGGGGGGACATGGGATATGAGACTGGGCAGCGACGTCGGGGAAATGACCCCCGACGAGGCATGGGATAAATTGAAAAACGACGAGACCGCCCGTCTCATTGACGTCAGGACACGTGCCGAATGGGGTTTTGTCGGTGTACCTGATGTTCGGGAACTGGAACAGACGCCGATATTCATCGAGTGGTCGTCCTATCCTGACATGTCCGTTAATCCGGCGTTTGCCGCAGAGGTCAAAGAAGCCATCGGGTCAGAGAATCCCGGGCCACTTCTTTTCCTGTGCCGGTCAGGCGTCCGGTCTTTGAAGGCTGCCATTGCAGTCACCGAATTATTTGCCCAATCCGGCAAATCGGTCGCTTGCGTGAATGTGCTTGAAGGGTTCGAGGGTGACGTGGACGCGTCGGGACACCGAGGCAGCCAAAATGGCTGGAAAGCTCGGGGGCTGGCTTGGCGCCAGTCATAAATCAGAGGACGCAGTGGGCAGAACATGACAGATCAATCTTGGGGAGAGGTTCGCGAGAACCTTTTGACGACCGTCGGCAAGAACAACTACGTAAACTGGATCGAACCGCTTGAATTTTCCGATCTTGAGGGCGGTGTGGCGACGTTTTTGGTGCCAACCAGCTTTATGGGAAACTGGGTGTCGCGCAATTTTGGAGACCACATTTTGCAAGAGCTATCGAACGCTGGCCAGAAAGTGTCGCGCGTGGAATTCTCGGTCCCTAAGGCTGCAGCGCCGGTTGGCAAAAAGACACAAACACCTGCAAAACCCGTGAAACAAAGCAACGGCGGCGGCGGTGATGTTCCAGGGGCGCCATTGGACGCGCGCTTCACTTTCGATAGCTTCGTTGTCGGCAAACCGAATGAGCTGGCCCACGCAGCGGCACGCCGTGTGGCCGAAGGCGGAACAGTCACGTTTAACCCCTTGTTCCTCTATGGCGGTGTTGGATTGGGCAAAACCCACCTGATGCACGCCATCGCTTGGGAACTGCGCAAACGTTCGCCCGGGTTGCGCGTCGTCTATCTGTCAGCCGAGCAATTCATGTACCGTTTCGTTCAAGCACTGCGCGACAAAGACATGATGACGTTCAAACAGTTGTTCCGTTCAGTAGACGTTCTGATGGTCGACGACGTTCAGTTCATCGCTGGTAAAGACGCCACCCAGGAAGAATTTTTCCACACCTTCAATGCACTGGTCGACCAAAACAAACAGATCATCGTAAGTTCGGATTCGGCCCCGACAGACATCGACGGCATCGACGACCGGATCGTCAGCCGCCTGCAATCCGGATTGGTCGTCGACCTGCATCCAACGAACTACGAGCTTCGCCTCGGCATTCTGCAACAAAAGGTCGATCAGTTCTCGGCGCAGTTCTCGAACCTCGATATTCAGGACGGCGTGTTAGAATTTCTGGCACATCGCATTTCATCCAACGTTCGGGTGTTGGAAGGCGCACTGATGCGGCTTTTTGCTTTCGGGTCCTTGGTTGGTCGCGAAGTCACAATGGAACTTACCGAAGATTGCTTGGCCGACATTCTACGCGCATCGGATCGGAAAATAACGGTTGAAGAAATCCAGCGTAAGGTCAGCGACCATTTCAACATTCGTCTTTCCGACATGATCGGTCCGAAACGCGTGCGAACCTTTGCCCGCCCTCGGCAAATTGCGATGTATCTAGCGAAACAGCTGACGTCACGTTCACTTCCCGAAATCGGACGCCGGTTCGGGGGCCGGGATCACACCACCGTCATGCACGGGGTGCGTAAAATCGAAGAACTGATGCAAAAAGACAGCCAGATCGCCGATGATCTGGAATTACTCCGCCGGTCTTTGGAAGCCTAGGCCGGTCCGGCCCAGGTGATCGAGCATCTGCACTGGCTTATCATTGCGGCCATTCTGATTGGATTGTCAAAAGGCGGGCTTGCTTCGGCGGGCGCGCTGGCAGTTCCATTTCTTGCGATATTCATGAACCCGGTACTGGCTGCCGCCCTGCTGCTGCCTGTTATTTTGGTCACGGATATGGCCGCCATCTGGTTCTATCACGGAGATACGTCGCGCCGAAACGTTGCGATCCTTTTGCCAGCGATGATTGCAGGGATCGTCGTCGCGGCGCTAATCGTCCCATTTGTGTCTGAACCGCTTTTGCTTGCTTTCACCGGGGGCATCGGCCTTTGGGCTGTCATGCGGCGTTGGTCTCAAAAGGATACAACGACGAGACGAGACGCCCGCATTGTTCCCGGCTTAATCTGGGGCACGTTTGCAGGCATCGCCACATTCATCACGCATTCGGGCGCGCCGCCCACGCAAGCTTATCTGCTGCCCCAAAATCTGCCGCGGTTGATCTTTGCGGGCACTATGGCCATCACCTTCGCCATTGCAAATTTCGCCAAGATTCCCAGCTACCACGCGCTTGGGTTCTTTGAAGGATTGAATTGGCCTTTGATCGCGGGCCTGTCCGTCGTGGGTCTTGTGGGAACGCTTATTGGTCGATGGTTGGTTCAAAATATGCCGGACAAAATTTATGGGCGGGTGATCGAAATCCTGCTTCTTGTTCTGTCTCTGATCTTGTTGGGGAAAGCGGCTGTGGGCATTCTCGGTGCCGCCGCTCCTTGACGCTTGCGTTTTCAGGATGGAAAGTCGCGCAAAGCCATTGCGCCGGGCGGGAAACACGATAGTTTGATCGTCCCGGAACAGCACAAAGCGAGGGGTCATGGAATTTTCGATCGAACGCGCCGCATTATTGAAAGCGGTCGCTCAGGCACAGTCAGTTGTCGAACGTCGGAACACCATTCCGATTCTCGCCAATGTATTGATTGAGGCCGAAGGAGATCAGGTCAGTTTTCGCGCCACGGATCTGGACATCGAAATCGTCGATCAGGCTCCGGCCAAAGTTTCGCGCGCAGGCGCCACGACTGTCAGTGCCGTCATGTTCCACGAGATAGTCCGCAAATTGCCTGACGGTGCTCTGGTCACCATCAACGATGACGGAACGTCAGGTCGCATGTCGGTAGATGCCGGTCGATCAAGCTTTTCTTTGGCCACCTTGCCACGCGAGGATTTCCCCGTGATGGCATCGTCGGAATACGAAGCAAACTTTGCGGCCCCAGCGCCCGTTCTAAGACGGTTGTTCGACAAGTCGAAGTTTGCAATCTCGACCGAAGAAACCCGCTATTACCTGAACGGCGTCTATATGCATGTTTCAGACTACGAAGGTTCTCAGGTGCTGCGGTGCGTGGCAACTGATGGACACCGTCTTGCTCGGATTGATGCCGAACTGCCCGAAGGTGCGGGCTCGATGCCCGGTGTGATCGTCCCGCGAAAAACCGTTGGCGAGCTGCGCAAGCTTTTGGATGACGATGAAGCTCAGATTGCAGTCAGCGTCAGCGAAACCAAAGTCCGCTTTGCGACACCCGGCATCACATTGACGTCCAAAGTCATCGACGGAACCTTCCCGGATTACACGCGCGTTATTCCATCGGGCAATACCAAGCGGCTTGAAGTCGACGCTTCGGAATTCGCACAAGCGGTCGACCGTGTGGCCACGGTCAGTTCCGAACGGTCGCGGGCGGTGAAACTGGCATTGGACGAAGACCGGTTGGTTTTGTCTGTGAACGCGCCCGATAGCGGTGCGGCGGAAGAAGAACTTGCGGTCGCTTATCCAGACGAACCCCTGGAAATTGGATTTAACGCCAAGTACTTGCTGGAAATTGCCAGCCAAGTGGATCGTGAAAATGCAGTTTTCCTTTTCAATTCATCGGGCGATCCAACCTTGATGCGTGAAGGCAGCGACGAAAGTGCGGTTTACGTCGTTATGCCGATGAGGGTTTGACGGGGCACGTGTGGCCGGGCTTTCCGTCACCCAATTGACACTGTCGCATCTTCGCTCGCACCGAAGAACCGAACTCGCCGTCGATGATCGCCCCGTCGCGATTTATGGGCCGAACGGCGCTGGAAAAACGAACATTCTCGAAGCGGTTTCATTGCTGTCACCCGGTCGTGGTTTGCGCCGCGCTGGTGCTGAAGAACTGATCCGCCGCCCCGAAGCTTTGGGCTGGAAAGTCACCGCGCATATCCAAAATTCGGGCCATGTGCACGAGGTTGAAACCTATGCCGAACCGGGCAATGCGCGGCAGGTTCGGATCGATGGAAAGGCCGCGCCCCAAATGGCCCTTGGAAAAATCGCACGGATCGTTTGGCTGATCCCGGCGATGGATCGTCTTTGGATCGAAGGTGCCGATGGGCGCCGTCGCTTCTTGGATCGCATGACAATGAGCTTTGAACCAACCCATGGTGAAGCCGTTCTGATATATGAAAAAGCCATGCGCGAGCGGAACCGGTTGCTAAAAGACATGGTCCGTGACGCCCATTGGTACGCTGCCCTCGAACGCCAGATGGCCGAGGCGGCTGTGCGTGTCATGACGAACCGGGCGGCAGCGTTGGAACGATTGACCAGTGCCCAACAGGGTGCAGAAACCGCGTTCCCGGCGGCAGATCTGTCGCTGCGCCATCCAGACATCGAACTGCCTGAAACCGTAGAAGATTTCACCGCCCTATTTGATGAAGGTCGCCAAAGAGACCTGCGGGCAGGGCGTACATTGGTTGGCCCGCACCGCATCGACCTGAAGGCGTTCTATGTCGAAAAGCAAGTACCAGCTGCACAATGTTCGACCGGTGAACAAAAGGCGCTGTTGATCTCTTTGGTACTGACAAACGCCCGCGCATTGGCCAAAGATACAGGAGCCGCGCCACTGATCCTGTTGGATGAGGTCGCAGCACACCTCGACGCAGAAAGGCGCAACGCATTATACAATGAAATCTGTGCGTTGGGTGCACAAGCGTGGATGACAGGTACCGAAGCCGAATTATTCGATGGCTTCGAAGACCGCGCGCAATACCTGGAAGTTGGCGAGAACGATGCCGGCAGCCACATCACATTGAAGGAAGCCTCATGACCCCACAACGCGTTAGCTTAATTACCCTTGGCGTCGCCGATCTAGACAGGTCACGCGACTTCTACGGTGCTTTGGGTTGGAAGCCAGTCCCGACACCGCCAACCGTTGTGTTTTACCAACTCGACGGCATGGTTCTTGGACTTTTTGGTTTGGAGGCCCTGGCTGAAGATCAAGGGCGTCCGGGTGTGGCGCTAAAAACAGGTGCCCTGACGCTGGCTCAAAATTTTGCGGATCGCGATGCGGTTGATGCGGCCTTTAAAGCGGCGGTTGATGTCGGAGCGGAACCGCTCAAAAAACCAACAGAAGTTTTCTGGGGTGGTTATTCCGGCCAATACGCAGATCCGGATGGTCACGTGTGGGAACTTGCCCACAATCCGTTTTGGGACATTGATCCAGATGGCCGTATTACGATTCCAGACGTCGATTGACTCCGAAGTAGAAAACTTGCCAAATTCCATTATTGGTTATATAAAATGACCAATTCGGAGTATTACCAATGGAAATGCCGCGTCCCTCTGAACATGTATTGGGAAAAAAGACAAGATTTATCAGCCGTTTAAAGACCATTCTCGCGGATGAGCATGTGATCTCGGATGTAATGGAAACGCGGGTGTATGAATGTGACGCGCTTGCTGCTTACGCCTGTCAGCCCCTATGCGTCGTTTTGCCCGGAACAACCGAAGAAGTATCGGCGGTTTTGAAGATTTGTCACGAAGAAGGCGTTCCGGTCGTTCCGCGCGGATCTGGCACATCCCTAGCAGGGGGTGCATTGCCCACAGCCGACAGCGTGGTCTTGGGCGTCTCGCGGATGAGCGATGTCTTGGAAACCGACTACGACAATCGCGTGATCCGGGTGCAGACCGGACGCACCAATCTTTCGGTGACGGGCGCAGTCGATGAAGACGGTTTCTTCTATGCGCCCGATCCGTCGTCACAACTGGCCTGCGCGATTGCTGGAAACATCGCGATGAATTCCGGCGGTGCACATTGTTTGAAATACGGCGTCACAACCAACAATCTGTTGGGCGTAACCATGGTGATGATGGATGGCACAGTGGTCGAAATCGGCGGCGCGCATATGGACGCTGGCGGATACGACTGGCTCGGGCTGATCTGTGGATCCGAAGGCCAGTTGGGCGTGGTGACCGAAGCCACGCTCCGCATTCTCCCCAAACCCGAAGGCGCGCGCCCCGTTCTGATCGGATATTCCAGCGCCGAAATTGCAGGGGCCTGCGTCAGCGACATCATAAAGGCGGGTGTTCTGCCCGTGGCCATCGAATACATGGATAAGCGCGTGATCGAAGTGGTCGAGGATTACGCCAAGGCCGGGTATCCGGATTGCGAGGCGCTTCTGATCGTTGAGGTCGAGGGAAGCCCTGAAGAAATCGACGAACAGCTTGGCGTCATCAAACAGATTGCCCGCACCCACGACCCGGTTGAACTACGCGAAGCCCAAGACGCTGACGAAGCTGCACGCATCTGGCTAGGGCGCAAGTCGGCCTTTGGGGCCATGGGGCAGATCAACGATTACATGTGTCTCGACGGAACGATCCCGGTGTCTGCCTTGCCATATGTTTTGCGTCGGATTGGCGAACTCTCCGATGAATACGGTTTGGACGTCGGGAACGTGTTCCATGCGGGCGATGGCAATATGCATCCGCTTATTCTGTTCGACGCAAACAAGCCTGGCGACCTTGAGACTTGCGAAGCCATGGGTGCTGAAATTTTAAAACTTTGCGTCGAGGCTGGCGGCTGCCTGACCGGAGAACATGGCGTTGGCATCGAAAAACGCGAACTCATGACCGTACAGTTCAACACTGCCGACCTCGAAGCACAGATGAAGGTCAAGGATGTCTTCGATCCGGCGTGGCTCTTGAACCCTGCCAAGGTCTTCCCTTTGTCCAACAGCTCTGATCGGCGCGACACGATAAGACCGGCGGCATGACCAACCCCATGCTTGCCCCAACATCCGAATCCGATCTTGCCGAATGCATCGCAACTGCGACCGGTCCGCTCGCCATCTCGGGTGGTGGAACGCGCGGCTTGAAACCCGAAGGAACGGCGCTTTCAACCGCAGGCCTTTCCGGCATCACGCTCTATGAACCGGGCGCACTGACACTCGTGGCACAGGCCGGAACGCCTGTGGCCGAGATCGAAGCGGCACTGGCGGTGGAAAACCAGATGTTGGCTTTTGAACCGATGGATCATCGAAGCCTTTTGGGCACCACTGGCGATCCCACAATCGGGGGCGTGGTCGCAGCCAACATTTCCGGACCACGCCGAGTTCAGGCCGGAGCTTGCCGAGATTTCCTGTTAGGCGTGCGTTTTGTCGACGGAACCGGCGAAATCATCAAGAACGGCGGCCGCGTGATGAAGAACGTTACCGGTTATGATCTGGTGAAACTCATGGCAGGCGCGCACGGGACGTTGGGTGTGCTGAGTGAGGTGAGCTTCAAGGTCCTCCCCCGCCCAGAGGCGACCGGCGTGCTGTTGTTGACAGGTTTGACAGTCGCCGATGCGGTTCGCGCGATGTCCAGCGCCTTGACGTCGCCTTATGATGTATCGGGCGCGGCGCACATTCCTGAGGGACAGGACGGTTCACCGGTTACGATGATCCGCTTGGAAGGCTTCGAAAATTCAGTGACCTATCGTGCAAAGCAACTGAAAGAGCGGCTCTCGCAATTCGGCCCATCCGAGATTGAGCGTCGTATCGACGGGCCTGTCAGTACGACTGCCGGATGGCGTTGGGTTCGCGACGTTGAAACCTTTGCGGGAACTGACGAAGATGTTTGGCGCGTTTCGATCAAACCAAGCGACGCACCTGCTTTGACCGCTACGTTGAAGGACGCGCGCGTGATGTTGGACTGGGGCGGCGGTTTGGTCTGGGTTGCCTGCCTTTCGGGAATCGATATCAGGTCAAAAGTCCCAAAGGGTCACGCGACCTTGGTGCGCGCCAGCGACCAGACCAGGAAACAGATCGCAACCTTCCATCCCGAGGCACCTCCGTTGGCTAAGTTGGCCGCAGACTTGCGCAAAAACTTCGATCCAAAAGGTATTCTCAATCCGGGGCTCATGGGCTGATGAAAACCAATTTCACCGAACAACAGCTGAAAATCCCGGCTCTCAAGCGCTCGAATGAAATCCTACGATCTTGCGTTCACTGTGGATTTTGTACGGCGACTTGTCCGACATACCAAGTGCTTGGTGACGAATTGGACAGCCCGCGTGGTCGCATCTACCTGATCAAGGACATGCTGGAAAATGATCGACCCGCAGATGCCAAAACGGTCAGGCACATTGACCGTTGCTTGTCGTGCCTTGCCTGTATGACCACCTGTCCATCGGGCGTCCACTATATGCATTTGGTTGATCACGCCCGCGCGCATATCGAAAAAACCTATAAGCGGCCTCTAATGGACCGGATGCTGCGATGGACTTTGGCGCGGATCATCCCTTATCCCAAACGGTTTCGGCTGGCCTTGCTGGGTGCAAAAATCGGGCGACCCTTCGCCTTTCTGATGCCAGATGCTCGGCTGAAAGCCATGCTAACGATGGCTCCAAAGAAAATACCACCCGTTAGCCGCAATGATGATCCACAGACATTCGCTGCAATCGGCCCGAAGAAAATGCGCGTCGCTTTGATGACCGGATGTGCTCAAAAGGCGCTGAACACGGATATCAACGATGCGACCATCCGTCTGTTAACCCGTCTTGGCGCCGAAGTTGTTGTCGCGCGCGAAGCCGGTTGTTGCGGCGCATTGGTCCATCACATGGGGCAAGAAGACAAAAGCCACGCGCAGGCGGCAAACAATATCCGGGCGTGGACAAACGAAGGCCCGTTTGACGGTATTATCATCAACACCAGCGGGTGTGGCACTACGATCAAGGACTATGGCCACATGTTTCGCAACGATCCATTGGCCAAGGACGCAGCCCAGATCAGCGCGAAAGCCATGGATGTGACCGAAGTGATTGAAAAACTGGGCTTGCCGGTAAGTGAGCCGAAGAACCTGCGCGTTGCCTACCATTCGGCCTGCTCGCTTCAACATGGGCAAAAAATCAAAACGGCGCCGAAGTCTCTTTTAAAAACAGCAGGTTATGACGTAGTCGAACCAGAAGATAGTCACCTCTGCTGCGGCTCCGCGGGCACCTATAATTTGCTGCAACCCGAGATCTCGGGCGAGTTGAAGGCGCGAAAAGTCAAAACGCTGGAAGCCAAGACACCCGATGTGATTTCTGCCGGCAATATCGGCTGTATGATGCAGATCGGTTCGGGCACAGACATTCCAATCGTTCACACGGTTGAATTGCTTGATTGGGCTACCGGTGGGCCATGTCCCAAGGCGCTTAACGTCATCGCCAAAACATGACACAATCTTGCCTCACGCGCGCACTAAGATCGTGGCGTGTTGAAGGGGATAACGATGCGATTTTTTCCGGCCGCTATTCTATTTTTGGCCATTGCTCTGCCTGCCGCTGCTCAGGAAACTGAGAAACCTGCGCTCACAAAACTCAAAACCGCCTATGATGTGCGCGGTTGGGAGGCTGTTGGCCGCCTGAACATCGGGCGGATTGGCATGTGCACTGGTGCATTGATCGCACCTGATGTGGTTCTGACTGCGGGTCACTGTCTGTTTGACAAACGAACAGGTCAGCAAGTTGATCCCACAACAATTGAATTCTTGGCCGGATGGCGAAACGGTCGTGCCTCGGCGTCGCGTCAGGTGCGCCAAGCCGTGGTTCATCCTGACTATGTTTTTACGGGTCCCACCGGCAATGAAACGGTCGCTGTTGATCTTGCCGTTCTGAAACTGAACTCTCCCATCAACCGCCCGACAATCCAGCCATTTCCAACAGGAAAACGCCCGCGAAAAGGGGCCAGCGTCGGGGTGGTTTCCTATGCGCGCGACAGGGCTGATTCACCGTCAATCCAGGAAGAATGCCACGTATTGGCACGACGTCAAGGAACGCTGGTCCTGTCCTGCGATGCGGATTTCGGCACTTCCGGCGCGCCCATCTTTGCTGACATCGCAGGAACGCCCGAGATCGTATCTGTCGTCTCGGCAATTGCGACGATCCGCGATCGGCAAGTTTCCTATGGCACCAACCTTCAAAAGCCATTGGCCGAAATGCTGACGCTTTTGGAAACCAACGGCGGTACACGAGCGCCAGCTCCAACCGCGGCACGCCGAACAAAACCAAACACTCCACGCGTGTTAACGGGTGGCGGTGGCGCAAAGTTTGTCAGACCCTAGAGTTGACCCTGCCAACCGTCTCGCGTCTTCTGTTGAACATGATCCGTTTTCTGTTTCCAACACTGGCACTCACGGCATCCATTGCGTGGGCTGAAGGCACAATCTCAAGCGTGGGCCGATTTGAACATCGTCAGAGCGATGGCTCATGCTCGGCCGTTCTTGTCCGCCCTGATCTCATCGCGACCGCCGCTCACTGTTCCACAAGCAACGATGTGATTTTCCGGCTGGGTGATGGCCTGAGTGGCGAACCTTTTGAAGTCGTCGAACTGATTACTCACCCGCTCTACGATCAAACAAGTAAACGGGTGGATTGGAAACTTCGCTTCGACATTGCGATTGGTCGTTTGGCAAAACCCGTGCCATCCGGAATGGCCGTGCCCTTTTCATTTGGGGATGACGCGCAGACCGGCGAGCGGTTGTTCATTGTCAGTTGGCGAAACGACGGAACCGACCGACCTCGCCAGAGGGCGTGCCCGGTCATTGAAGGTATCCAAGGTCTTGTAACGCTGGGGTGTCGCGTCAGGGGCGGTGAAAGCGGCGCGCCCGTGTTGCGCAAAACTGCTAATGGGCTCGAACTTGTGGCGATCATCAGCAGCAGTACACGGCGTCGCGAACAACCCATTGCGCAGGCCTCGGATGTTCGTCTGCGCCTGCCGCCTCTCTTTGATATAGTTGATGCCACCACCCCTTGAACGGGCGATTTTCCTTTCCTATCTATCCACTGTCGGACGCCGAAATCGGGTTCGACTGCTTTGTAAACATTGGCTTTCGCCCTTTGCGGGAAGGCTTTTTGGTATCGCTCAATGGAGGATAAACCATGCGTAGAATTGATCTTGCACCTTTGCACCGCGCCACCGTCGGATTTGACCAGATCGCGGACATGATGGATCGGATTTTGACCGACACACAGTCAACACCGTCCTATCCCCCCTACAACATCGAAAAAACCTCCGACGACGGATGGCGGATCTCGATTGCCGTCGCGGGATTTTCGGAATCAGACCTGAACGTCGAACTTCGCGATAACGCGCTTTATGTCTCGGCCCAAAAAGCAGACGAGACGGACGACAAAGTCTTTCTGCACCGTGGCATCGCCAACCGTGCCTTCGAACGCCGTTTCGCCCTTGCCGAGCACGTGCGCGTTTCGGGCGCAAGCCATGTGAACGGAATGCTAAACATCGACCTGGTGCGTGAAGTGCCCGAGGCCCTGAAGCCGCGTCAGATCGCTATTTCAAGCGGGGATACCGTCGACGCGAAAGCTGTTGAGGCCAAGTAACCCAAACAATCACAATGCGCCGTCCGGCCCTCGGACGGCGCGAGCCAGCGCCTTACTCTCCGTAGGGCACCCAGATTGTTTTAACTTCGGTCGCCGCTGCCAGAAAACCAGGCGCATCAGCTTTGGACCAATCATGAGCTAACCCGTTGTTGACCCACGTGCGCTTCAGATTGCTCGCAGCTTCCAACTCGATGGTTTTTGAAACATCGGCCGAGGAAAAACTCCAAACTGCATCCACATCCATATGGCCCGCAACGGGTTTGGCCAGCTCGGTATGGCGCCCAGTCAAAATATTGACGACACCGCCCGGAACGTCCGATGTCTCAAGGACTTGATAGAAATCCGTCAACGCCAGTGGATAGGCTTCCGAAGCCACCAAAGTAATCCTGTTCCCCATGGCCATAGCCGCACCTGCCAAAGTCACAGGCCCCAAAAAGGCACTGTCCGGCGCAAACGCGGCAATCTTCCCCACAGGTTCGTGCATGGCCAAAGCCACCCCCCGGATCGGCACGCCTTTTACTCGCCCGTCGTATTTGTCGGCCCAGGCTGCCCACGTGAATAGCCTGTCGATTGAGGCTTCCACCTCCGCCGCTCCACCGCGCCTACCTGTCATGCTGTCGATCCGTGTCGCAAACTCATTCGCCCGCGCCGACAGATTCTCGGCCAGATAATAAAGTATCTGCGCGCGCAGATGCCCAGTTGTCTTGCCCCAACCCTTGGCTGAGTTCATCGCTTCGACCGCGTTCCGCACGTCTTTCCGGTTCGCAATTCCTACGTGACCCAAGAGCTTCCCACGTGGCGACCAAACGGCTTGCGAATACCCACTGTCAGGCCGCGATTGTTTGCCGCCAACATAGAATTTCGCCGTTCGATCAACGTTCTCGGAAACTGTACCCTTACCGGGGTCATTGGGAACAACAGGTTCCAAAGCCTTCGCCAACCGCCGAGGTTTGGTGTAGGCGCGCAGCCCTTCCCACCCACCTTCGCGGCCAAACCCGGTTTCGCGGACACCGCCAAACCCGGCTGCCGCGTCAAACAAATTCGTTGCATTCACCCAAACCACACCGGCAGCCAGCTTTGGCGCCATATCCAAGGCCAAGTTCACGTTCTCGGTCCAAACTGTCGCGGCCAGCCCGTACCTTGTGTTGTTTGCCAGTTCGACGGCTTCGCCCGGCGTACGGAACGTCGTCGACACCAGAACCGGACCGAAAATTTCTTCCTGCATCAAAGCATCAGACGACGATAAGCCCGTGATCAATGTCGGTGGATAGAAACACCCCTTCGAAGGTAATTCGCAGGCTGCGTGATATACTTCACCACCCGAGCTTGCGACCAATCCATTGATCAATTTCACCTGCGACGGATCCACCATCGCGCCGACGTCAATACATTTGTCCAATGGATCGCCGACGCGCAGCTTGTCCATTCGCGCCTTTAAACGACGGGTGAAATCTGCGGCAATCCCTTCGTGCAAAAGCAGTCGCGACCCGGCACAGCACACCTGACCCTGATTGAACCAAATCGCGTCAACCAAGCCTTCGATAGCACTGTCAATGTCCGCATCGTCAAAGACGATATAGGGTGACTTGCCGCCCAATTCCAAAGTCAGCGCTTTGCCCGATCCGGCAGTTGATCGCCGGATCAAACGCCCCACTTCGGTTGAGCCGGTAAAGGCGATCTTGTCGATGTCGGAATGCTCGGTGAGCATCTGCCCCACGGAGCCGTCACCGGTCACGATGTTTAGCACGCCCGGCGGTACGCCCGCCTGACGGCTAAGGTCCGCAAACAACAGCGCAGTCAGCGATGTGTATTCCGCCGGTTTCAAAACGACTGTGTTCCCCATTGCCAAGGCGGGTGCGATCTTCCAGGCCAACATCAACAAGGGAAAGTTCCAGGGAATAATTTGCCCCGCGACACCAAGCGGTTCGCGGTCGTCCAATTCGTCATCCATCAATTGGGCCATGCCCGCGTGGTAGTAGAAATGGCGCGCGACAAGAGGAATATCGATGTCCCGGCTTTCGCGGATCGGTTTGCCGTTGTCCAGTGTTTCAAGCGTTGCAAATAACCGGGATTGCTTCTGGATCATCCGCGCCAAGGCATACAAGACCTTTGCCCGACGTTTGGCATCCTGGGCCCACTTCGTTTGCGCTCCGCGAGCCGCCGCAACCGCAGCATTTACATCACGTTTTGTGGCCTGACTGACCTTGGCCAAGGCCCGCCCAGTGGCCGGGTTCTTCGTTGCAAACACTTTGTTCGGCTTCGTCCACGCGCCGCCAATGAACTGGCCGAATTTCCCATCATGGCTTTTGATCCAGGCCCGTGCCTGCGAAGCATCCTCGGGCGCAGGTCCATATTCCATAGTTTCGAAAATGTCTTCGATCATCCGATTGCGTGCCTATATCCCGCCGAGTAATGGCCTGTAACGTGGTGTTCTAACTGGCGTTCGATATCGCCCAACAACGACGATGCGCCAAAGCGGAACAGATCGGGGCGCAGCCAGCGATCCCCCAATTCATCCTTGATCAGCGTCAGGTAAGTGACCGCGTCTTTGGCCTTGGAAATTCCGCCTGCCGGTTTGTAACCAACCCGGTGCCCGGTCAATTCGTGGTAACCCCGAATGGCCCGCGTCATCACCAACGATACTGGCAGCGTCGCGTTCACCGGCTCTTTCCCTGTTGAGGTTTTGATGAAATCCGCGCCAGCCATCATGCAAACCCAAGACGCACGCGCCACATTGCGCAGCGTGCCCAGCTCGCCGGTTGCCAGAATGGCCTTCACATGCGCATCGCCACAAGCTTCCCGAAAAGCGCACATCTCATCATAAAGCGCCGTCCAGTTCCCGGTCAGCGCATGACGGCGCGAAATGACGATGTCGATCTCGCGGGCTCCGGCACTTACACTTTCGCGGATCTCGGCCAACCGCAGTTTGAAAGGTGACAGCCCTGCCGGAAATCCGGTCGAGACCGCGGCCACCGGAATGCCCGTGCCGTCCAAAGCGTTGACGGCCGTTTCGATCATATCGTGATAGACGCAGACTGCGCCGACGGTCACAGACGGCATTTTCATGGCGGCCAACAGATCGGCCCGCACCGGGTTGGCGGCTTTCGCGCACAATCGTCGCACCCGACCCGCAGTGTCATCACCAGACAGCGTTGTCAGATCGATCATCGTCAGGGCACGCAACATCCAGGCGGCTTGATAGTCTTTCTTAACCGATCGGCGACCGGGAAGGGTCGCGGCGCGGCGTTCGATTGCGCTGGTGTTGGCTTGCAAACCGGCAATCAGATCCAGATCAAGCGCCATCCCGGTATTGCGCGGTTCTTGGACCTGCGGCAATTGCGCAGTCTTCAGCGAAGGTGTTTTGGAACGTGTCGTGGGCATGCCGAAATGCTGACATGCTCCAGCACCACTTGCAACCGGGCTCGCGCCACCCCTGCGCGCTTAACCCGCATTATTCGACACAAGAATTGTCTCGACCCGAGCACCATGTTCCAAAGTCCGGTGTACGGGGCACCGATCCGCGATCTCCAACAACCGCGCACGCTGTTCATCATCAAGATCGCCTTCCAGCCGGATTTCGCGGCGGAAGGTATCAATCCGAAACCCCTCGGGATTGTCGGCGTCTTGAGCGTGAACCTTGTCATGACTCACCTCAACGGCCACGTGATGCAGTGGCCATTTTTTGCGCCGTGAGTACATGCGGATTGTCATCGTCGTACATGCACCCAACCCTGCCGACAGAAATCCATAAGGCGACATGCCCTTATTGGTACCGCCATAAGCTTCGGGCTCATCGGCCAGCACATGGTGGTTGGGCCCTGCATTCACATCCTGCAAATAGCCGTCGGCGTTAACTTCGGAGACACGAACGATGCCTTCCGGTGCTCCGGGCGGTGGGGCGGGATGCGTCAGGTCCAGATACTTCCCGGCCCAAGCCGCAATCACCTCGGCTGTGTATTCTGCATCTTCATTCCGATTGATCAGATGATCCGCGTCGTCCAGCGTCACAAAGCTTTTCGGGTGTTTCGCAGCCATAAAGATCTGGGTCGCGTTCTCAATCCCAACGGTGGTGTCCATCGGTGCATGCAACACCAAAAGCGCTTTGCCCAAATGCCCGATCGCAGGGGCCAACTCGGCTGCCGCGACATCTTCAACGAATTGCTTCCCAATCGTAAATGGACGCCCGCCCAAATCAACTTCAGCCTTGCCATCCGTCACTATCGTGTCCAGCACGGACCCAAAGTTGTGGGTCACATGACCTGGATCAAACGGTGCGCCTATGGTTGCTACGGCCCTGATGCTATCGATCTCGCCAGCAGCTTTAAGAACCGCAGCACCGCCAAGTGAATGGCCGATCAAAAGGCTTGGGGCCATATCGCGCTCGGCAAGGTTCTGCGCAGCCAAAACAAGATCTTCTACATTCGATGAAAACGTAGTGTTGGCAAACTCGCCCTTTGAATGCCCCAACCCGGTGAAATCGAATCGTAAAACGGCGATCCCCATGGCGGCTAATCGGCTGGCGATGCGTCGCGCGGCCGAAATGTCTTTGCCGCACGTAAAGCAATGAGCGAAAACTGCGGTGCCCAAATGCGGGCCTTCGGGCATGTCGAGACGGGCTGAAAGCTCGTCACCTGCATGTCCGGGAAATGTAAAACGTTGCATTGTCATGGGCTCAAGATCGCGGCCAAGCTCCAATAGCGCAAGGCTTGTCACGCCCTAGTGATACGCATTTCAAAACTGGTCAATATTCAACACGCTTGGCGTAAATTGCGATCAAAATGGTAAAATATGTTTCAAACCCCGATGCCGCATGTTGGCGATCTAGGTTTGGCTGACCCGCTCGATATAGGCCTTTAGTTCTTCGGATTCGCCCCGCGCCGTGCGAAGCCCTTCCATCGCCGCGTTTAATTCCGCTTCGGTCTGGCTGAGTTTATTGGCCAGTTCCGCTTCGCGTTGCTGGTAAAACGCGGTTGTACTATCGCGCTCTTCTTCGGCCTGATGGAGTTCCTGGGCCATTTTGTCCAAGTCATCCATATCAGAGCGCGTGACGCGTGTGATCCGACTGATCAGCCAGTGAGTGAACCAGCCGGCCAAAAAGGCCATGAACAGGATGGCCGCTGTGGCCGCAATGAACTCGGGACCATTCATTCGCTTTGCTCTCCATCGCCGTCGTCTGGCGCTAATTCGGTGCTGGGGTCTTCTTCCGACGCGATGTCTTCATCCTCGGTGACAAGGCGGAATTCGATCCGCCGATTGGCTTCGCGACCTGTTTCACTGTCGTTGTCTGCAATCGGTTGGGTCTCACCATACCCTTTTGCGGTCAAGTTCGAAACAAGCACACGGCGTGCCATGATTGCATTCAGCACAGCGTCGGCGCGGGCTTGGCTCAATTGGTCATTCATCACATCGCGACCTTGACTGTCGGTATGGCCACCGATCTCGATACGAACGCTTGTACAATCGCGCAAAATCTCAGCAATTGAATCAATCGTTTCAACGGCGTCGTCTTCAAAATCCGTCGACGAAGGTGCAAAGGTGATCTTACGGCGGTTACCGGCGTCGCTGATCATCTTGATACAGTTTTCCGGCGTCGGGATTGAGGATGCCGGATCAAGCGCCTCCGAATAAGTCACATCCAACTGATAAGCGGCCCCACTTTCCAAATTGCTGGATAGAATGCGTGTCATGCGGGCCTGGGCATCCTTGCTGCCCGTTTGACCGGATATCGCTATATTGTCGGCTGTGACTGTGGCAACACCATTGTGCAGGAACTGCAATGCTTCCAAGGCGCTCAATACACGAAGCGGCCATCCACCCGGCACGTTGGGATCCAAAAGCGTCGCCGAATAAATCCGATTGCTGCCAAAATGCGCGGCGGCAAAGCTTTCAACGGCAGACCGGCTCGCCGCATCACCCAATTTTCCGCGCAATTGAACCTGTCCGTCCGGGGATCGCGTTGCGGTAAATTCGGGCGGCTGAACGCCGCCATCTTTGGGGTCTTCCGGTGTTTCGGGCAGGATCATGCTCAGCGAAAAAACCGGGGGCAGGGCGGCCTGCAAGTCGGCCGCACTTCGTTCAAAGACCGTCGGGGATGTGCCTTCCTGAGCAACCAGCGTGATATCCGCGTTCGACATTGTCAGCGTACCAGCGCCTATGGCCGACAAAGCATTGATCCCGGCAGCAGCGGCTTCGCCCCAACGGGTTGTCGGCGTGCCAAGCGCCAAAACGCAGTCAACTTCATTCGTCAGACCTGCGCTTTTCGCGGCATTCAGAATGGCATCACGGCCCTCTTCGCTGGCGGCCGCACAGGCGTCAAAACGCGCACCGCTTTCATCGATCAAAAATCGCAAAGTGAAGGGCGCAACAACCGGGCGCGGCGCCGAGATATTCAGCGCCAAAATCAAGCCCGGCGGCGCATCCCGGTTCAATCGGCGCTCAAGTGCCAATTTGTCATCGGCGTCTTTTGCCACTGCTGTGATGGCCACTCGGCGTGAATTAATCGAGACTTTCGAACGTGGCAAAACCTCAAGCGCTTCAATTCCAAAGGCCAACGCACGTTCCCAACCATCAGGCGCATCGAAATTGGCACTTTCCAACAGCTCCGAAATCGGTGCGCCATCTGCATTGCCTTCAACACGGGCAACAATGTCCTGGGGATCAGACGATGCGGGCACCAAGCCAATCAGCGAAACACCATCTTCGTTTTTCAACATTTCAATCGAAAAATCAGGAGCTTTGATCGCTTCGGCAGCGACAACATCCATTGCATCAATGATCCGCGACGCATCCACAACGCGCCCGGCGGCTGACAAAGCCGCAAATCGGGTCGCTTCGTCCGATGCCATCCCGGTCAGCATCACCGACAAGCCGTCCACATCAATACCAACCCAGTCATGTCCCGCCTGTGACATCGCAAGGTTCAGCCCGGTTACGGCCTGTCCTTCGACAAGGTTTTTCGCCCAGAACGCAACGCCTACACAGCCCGCAGCGCCCAAGGCAACCGCCAAAACATGGGGCAGGGTACGTGATCGTAACAGGGGTCTTTTACTGGTCATGGCGTTTTGTAGTCGGACCTATCGTGCCACGCAATCAAAGGAAGAATGCGATGCCAAGAAATATCACCGGGATTAGTCCCGCATTACGGTTTGATCGGAACAACGACAGGCATTGATCGGGGTCGTCTATGTCCAATCGCCGCAGTTGCCATGCCATATGCCAGCCAAAGGCCCAAGCGCCACCCAAAGCGAAAGTCATGTGTAGCACGTTGGCATTATTTGCCAAAGCGCCGATCAAACCGATACCCATCAGCGAAACCGAGGCGACAAGAAACCACTTCAACCAGCTTGCTGTATGTTCGCCAAAAAGCCGTGCGGTGGATTTCACACCAATCATCGCGTCGTCTTCCTTATCTTGATGGGCATAGATCGTGTCGTAAAACAACGTCCAGGAAATCCCGGCCAAGTAAAGCGCAAAGGCGGGCCAGCTCAACGTTCCGGTTGCGGCCGCCCAGGCCAACAAAGCACCCCAGTTGAACGCCAATCCCAAAAACATCTGGGGCCACCAGGTAAACCGTTTTGCAAAAGGATAAACGACCACCAAAATCAGGGAACCAATGCCCAATGCGATGGCCAAAGGCGAGAACGTAAGCAATATCGCGAAAGCCAACAACGCTTGGACGCACATCCAAACCATAGCCTGCCGAATGGTGACCTGACCTGACGGGATAGGGCGCGAACGTGTCCGTTCGACAGCCGCGTCAAAGTCGCGATCAGTGACGTCGTTCCACGTGCACCCGGCCCCTCGCATCAACCAAGCGCCCATGGCGCATCCAACACCGATCCACAGATGATGTAGGGTAAATCCACCTGATACCAAGGCGGCAAGGCCAAGGCTCCACCAACATGGGAGCAACAATAGCCATGTTCCAATCGGTCGATCTGCGCGGGACAGCCGAAGATAGGGTCGGGCAAAGGCAGGTGCCCAATGGTCCACCCAATTGCCGTGCACTGCATCTGCCACTTGTCCCTCGGGGCTCGTCTCGTTCATATGGTCCTCACCATGAAAGACGCAAAAGTCAGGCTCTATGTAGAACAGGCTCTGGGTACAGGGCAATCGGTCGCGCTGTCGCGGGACCAGGCGCATTACCTGTTCGGCGTAATGCGCCTTGGGCTTGGTGCGCCGGTGGCTCTGTTCAACGGGACAGACGGTGAATGGCAAGCAGAAGTCATTGAAGTAGGCAAACGCAAAGGCGTCATGGTCTGCCGTAACCAAAGTGCCGCTCAGCAAAATCCACCCGATCTCTGGCTCTTGTTTGCCCCGATCAAAAAGGCCCGCACCGATTTCATCGTCGAAAAAGCTACGGAAATGGGGGCTGCACGCATTTACCCAGTCGCAACCGACTTTACTAACGCGGAGCGCATCCGACGCGACCGTCTGCAAGCCCACGCCATTGAGGCCGCCGAACAATGCGGAGGCACCTTTGTGCCACCGGTCGATGACCTGACACCGCTCACCAGGCTGCTCGACACATGGCCAGAAGACCGCCGCCTCATGTTTTGTGACGAAGCGCTCGTAGGTGAGACACAAAACCTTCCGGAATACGACGGCCCTTGGGCCATCCTTATCGGGCCAGAAGGCGGGTTTTCAGATACCGAACGCACCCGCCTTGCCAAGCTGCGATCTGCCACTCCCGTCGCTCTAGGGCCCCGAATCTTACGCGCGGACACGGCAGCAGTGGCGGCCATAACGATGTGGCAAATGCAGATGGGGGATTGGCGATGAACACATGGGCAAAAGACCAACTGGATTGGGTTATTGGACAGCGTTGGATAAGGGGCTCTGCCCCCTCGCCCCTTGGGCTCACCCCCGAAGTATATGGACAGAAGAAGTGCAATATCGGTCAAGCTGTTACAAAAGCATTCGCCGTCTCTATTCTAGATTGGTTTATTGCTTCCGGTGAAAACACATGAATTTCATCCGTCCTGAAGTCAGAGCTTTCCTCTATAAATGGCGCGAAGCGATTGTCGCGGGCATCATCTTGTTGGGCTCACTCCAAGCAGCCGTTATGAACATCGGTTTCCTGAAATACATGTCCTATGCGGGCGCGCTTGTTGGCGCCGCATTGTTTATCGAAGGTGTGCGCCGTGCCCGCTTGCCTTACGATTCAGGTGGTGTGGGTGTGGTCGAAGTTGACGAGCGCCGCATCACCTATCTTGGTCCAATGAGTGGCGGTGCCATTTCGATCAATGAATTGATCCGCGTCAAGGTCCGCACCACAAGCCTTGGGCCTGCCGCGTCGGATTTCTATTGGGAATTCACCGACCGCGAAGGCCAGCGCCTTACCATTCCCGGCGATGCCGAAAACGCCGGTGCTTTGTTCGATGCTTTGACTGTTTTGAAAGGGGCGGATTACGAAGCCGTCATTCGTGCGTCCACCATCACCGAAGAAAGCGAGCACCTTGTGTGGACCAGCGCACAGACACCTTCGATTGACTTGCCCCCAAATTCGCGCGACTGAACCCGTCAAACAGCCAAAGAGGCCTCTCTCATGTCCATCCCCCAATCCGGCGGCGCACTCATTGAACGGCACGAACAACTGGCCGAGTATCTGGCCGACGGCTGTAAGCCGAAAGACGATTGGCGCATCGGGACCGAACATGAAAAGTTCGGCTATTGCAAAGACACATTGATGCCGCTGCCCTATGACGGCGAACGTTCGATCCGCGCGGTTCTGGAAGGCCTGCGTGATCGCTATGACTGGGCGCCCGTCGAAGAAGCTGGCAAGATTATCGGCCTCACCAAGGACGGTGCGAATGTCTCGCTTGAACCGGGTGGTCAATTGGAGCTCTCTGGCGCGCCTTTGGAAACCATTCACCAAACCTGTGATGAGGTAAACGAACACCTTGTCGAAGTTCAATCTGTTGCCGACGACATTGGTGCGCGTTTTATCGGTTTGGGCGCAGCACCACATTGGTCTCACGACGACATGCCTTTGATGCCAAAAGGTCGCTACAAGTTGATGGACGCCTATATGGGCAAGGTCGGGACCCACGGCACCCAGATGATGCGTCGAACCTGCACAGTTCAGGTGAACCTCGATTTCGCCACCGAAGCCGACATGGTTCAGAAGATGCGCGTGGCACTGGCTCTGCAACCTGTTGCGACCGCGTTGTTCGCGAACTCACCTTTCTTCGACGGCAAGTTGAATGGCCACAAAAGTTGGCGCTCGCGCATTTGGCGCAACCTTGATGATGCGCGCACCGGCACCCTGCCATTTGTGTTCGAAGACGGGTTTGGGTTTGAGCGTTGGGTCGACTATGCTCTGGATGTGCCAATGTACTTCGTCTACCGCGACGGTGTTTATATCGATGCACTGGGCATGTCGTTCCGCGACTTCATGAAGGGCGAATTGCCGGCCCTGCCAGGCGAAAAGCCCCTGATGTCCGATTGGGCCGACCATCTGACCACAATATTCCCCGAAGCACGCGTCAAAAAATTCATCGAAATGCGTGGTGCTGATGGGGGGCCTTGGCGGCGTCTTTGTGCGTTGCCTGCGTTCTGGGTCGGACTGATCTACGATCAACCATCGCTCGATGCCTCGTGGGATTTGGCCAAGGATTGGAATGCGGAAACCCGCGAAAAAATGCGCATTGCCGCCTCTGTTGACGGGTTGGCCGCAGAGGTAGATGGCATCAACATGCGCACCCTTGCGGCTCAAGTCGTCGACATCGCCGAGGCCGGGCTAAAAGCCCGCGCCATGCCTGGCGCAGGGGGATTGCTTCCGGACGAGACGCATTTCCTGAACGCCTTGAAAGAAACACTCGAAACCGGCGAAACACCCGCAGACGAGCTGATCCGACGCTATGAAACAGACTGGGACGGGGATGTAACGAAGGTTTTTGGCGAATACAGCTACTGACAACGGCCCTAGATGCGGCAATCGTGCCACACACTAGATATAGTGTGGGTATGCACTCTTGCCGTTTTCCACAGACTTATACACAAGCGTAGTTGCTGCAATCAGGGGTGTCTTCGCGCGAATTTAGCGTGCCAGTATTCCCAGTTTCCTCGTGTTCAAACGCACCGCTGGTTGCAGTTATCTGTTGCCCTCATCCACCTCAATTCCCAGTTGATTTGCGATATCGGCAAAACAGGCGTCCGGGTTCTGCAAAACTTTCCTGGGCATGCCCGGATAGCGTACCAAACTGCGCTCAACATGATCCCAACCACGTCTTTCGGCAATCGAAGCGGCCTCCAACCCACGCTGAACGCGTTCTGTCTTATTGGCGAAGGATCTAAACCAAAGCCAGGACAAAGGGCCGAAATAAGAGAACCCAATCGGGGGGCGCAGGACAAGTGCGCGAACCGAAGGCCATGTCATACCCTTAACGGCTGCATCGACGGCAGGCCCGACAATTGTATCCTGCTCCCAAAGGAAAAACGCCTCGAATAAACTGCGTTTTTCTTTGACTGACAAATGCAATCCAGATCGCGAAGCCGCGTCATGTGAAAAGCCGTGTAAGTCTCCACGCAGACACGACGGTTGATGTCCTTCATTGCATTTGCGAATGCCGAAACTTCTTCCAATCGGTCTTGGCGACGCTGGGGGTCTAACAATTCCAAGCGAGCAAAAATCCGGCTGATCCGCATGCCGCGTTTAAAGTGTCTGGACGCCCATAGTGCGCCATGGGCCGCCAAAAGCGGAAACACATGATTACCGCCAGAAGACCGGTAGAGGTTGAGATAGACCAAAGCACGTTGCGTCAGATCGTCGGGCCCACCGGCCAGTTGCAAGCCATTTTGGGACACGCGTTTGTGGTCATCTGCCAAAGTCATCTGCCAAATTCCCCGTGATCAAGCCACGGAACGACGGCGCGGCGGCTTTGGGCATATCCCGGCACGCTCGCGTCCAATCGTGCGGCAAGCTTGGGCAACCGGCGGACCGGCACATTCGGAAACAAGTGGTGTTCGCGGTGATAGAACATCAAGTAAGCGATCCGCGCCAACACCCCTCGCTGAGACCGCGCAACAAGCGCATTATCACCAAGACCTTGGTGGGTAATCCAAACCGCGAACAGTGCAGTCAGGCATTGCGCGATCCCCATCGCAGCGACGTGAAACCACAGAAATTGCCAACTGAACAGAATTGCAGCGCCCACCACCACGCCGTTCAATCCCCAATCAATGAGGATGCGCTTGCGTAAAGCCGGAGTGCCCCCGACCCATGCCGCGTGGTTCACATCCAGCGGAAATCGCGGCCCATAGCGCAGAACTTGCCGGAACGACATATGCCCGCATTTACCCTCGAAATCTCCGGGACCCATGGCGTGCTTGTGGTGCACCATATGCCCGTAAGAAACAGCTGAGTTCGACGCACCCATAATCGCGCTGAGGACATGCATCACCAGATGATCGCCCACGCGCGACAGCCCAAGATTGCTGTGGATCGCTTCGTGATTGAGACGCAAGGCGCACAGGAAGAACATGAAAGACGCCGGAAACCCCAGTACCCACATCGGTGTCGAAAAGAGCCAGAGGCTCAATCCCAACCAGGGCAAGGGCAGCGTAAGTTCGCGGATCACGTCCAAGGCATTCATCGACGTCAGATCATGCCAGATTACACCGCGCGGGGCTTTTTCAATTGCGTTGGGCATTTGGACCCTCCTTTGCAAAGCGGCGGTAGAGCTTGCCGAAAAACCACCTCCAGATCGCAGCGAAGACCGATCCAAAGAAGAGGTAGAGGACGATGAGCAGGCTGATCTCGGCATGTTCAACAAAGAGATAAAAGCACAGAACAATAAACGGGATCGACACCGTGTTAGCCACAAGCGCGGCGGCGGCGGTCGATCCGTCATGTCGAATTGCAAGCCAAAAGGCCGGAGCGCCGAAAACGATGTAACTCGGTATTCCGAAGAAAAAAGCCAATGCCGGCAGAACAACGATGAAGTTCACAAATGAAAAGTAGAGATTGAACTCCTCTGATAGCCACATCAATCCCCACGCTGGAGCGCCCAAAACCAGCGGGGCAAGCGTCAGGGCCGCGATAAAGGGGATTATCTTTGCGATGGTTTTCCCATCATCACTTACAGTTACTTCTGTCATCACTGAAACTCCAAGCCAAATTTTTTACGCCTTATTTGCCCCCGGAAGGAACCGCGCGATTTTCGCGCCTAATCTTAAAGCCCCCAGATGCACAGCGCGCGGCATCCGCGCGACGTCGGCATACCAGCGATCAAAAAGACGCATGGTTTCCAGCGTTTCCTCGATCCGCCCCACGTTAGGGGCGGGGGTTCCGTCCTCACGTGCTTCGACAAGAACCTTTTCCAATGCCGCAAGCGTCGGCGCAAACTCCCGTTCCCGCCGCCCCTCGATCACCACAAGCGCCAGATCAAACATGTCCCGCACACTGGTAAAATGATCGCGGCGATCACCCAATTGCCGCTCAACGCTCACCAGCTTCCAAGCCTGCAACTCCTTTATGCCGGTCGATACGTTCGACCGCGCAATCCCCAACGTCTCGGCAATTTCATCGGCAGGCAGGGGGGCGTCGGACAAATGCAGCAATGCGTGTATCTGAGCGACCGAACGATTGGTCCCCCACTTCGTGCCCATTTCCCCCCAGTGGAGGATAAAATCCTGCATTGCCGGCGTTAGCTCCACTATTGTCTCCAATTTCTGTTAAGACTGAAATAACAGAATTACGGAAAATGTCAAGCACCCCCAAAAAACCGTGTCGCATCGCAGATGCGCCCTTTAGAAAGCCTTTCCACGAAGGAACCACCGTTCTATAGAAGCCCCATGAGCTTTCGCGCCCGTCACCTTCTTGGCATTGAACACCTCGCGCCAGCCGAGATCACAACGGTTCTCGATCTTGCCGATTCCTACGTTGAACTGAATCGTCGTGACGTCAAACATGACACCGCGCTGACGGGCCTGACTCAGATCAACATGTTCTTCGAAAACTCGACCCGCACCCAAGCCAGTTTCGAATTGGCGGGTTTGCGATTGGGTGCAGATGTGATGAACATGAATATGCAGGCGTCATCGGTCAAGAAGGGTGAAACCCTTGTGGATACGGCCTTAACGCTGAACGCCATGCACCCGGACCTGTTGGTCGTGCGGCACCCGAACTCCGGCGCTGTGAACCTGTTGGCCCAGAAGGTGAATTGCGCCGTTCTGAACGCCGGTGACGGCAGGCACGAACATCCGACCCAAGCCTTGCTTGATGCCCTGACAATCCGTCGGGCCAAGGGTCGCCTGCATCGTCTTGTCATCGCCATATGCGGCGACATTGCCCATAGCCGCGTCGCGCGATCGAACATTCACCTCTTGGGGAAGATGGAAAACCGTATCCGCTTGGTTGCCCCGCCAACCCTGATGCCATCCGGCGCGGCTGAGTGGGGCGTAGAAGTCTGCGCGACGATGGAAGAGGGTCTTAAAGACGCCGATGTTGTCATGATGCTTCGGTTACAAAAAGAACGGATGGACGGCGGGTTTATTCCCTCCGAGCGTGAATATTACCACCGTTTTGGCCTTGATGCGAAAAAGCTGAGCCACGCAAAACCCGACGCCATCGTTATGCATCCCGGCCCCATGAACCGTGGTGTGGAAATCGACAGCACCATTGCCGACGACATCAACCGCTCGGTCATTCAGGAACAGGTGGAAATGGGTGTGGCCGTCCGTATGGCCGCCATGAACCTCCTGGCGCGAAACCTGCGCGCGGCCCGCGAGGAAACCGGGGTCATGGTGTAACATGACAGGGCGTCAGGATCACTCAAAAGCCAGGAAAAGATGAGCGATCCATATCAGATCGAAGCCACCGAACATGGGCTTGTCCGCGTCTTCGCAACCGACCTTGATCCCGAAGGGTCATCGGCAATTACCGCCCAGAACGTAGAGCGCCTTTTGGGACAAGACGTGTTGCTTGACCCAAGCAAGGTCGAAGTTTTTCCCTCAAAGATCATAGCCTCCATGGGCCTTGCTGCCTACCTCGCCGAAGGCTACGGGATCGAGGACAGTGACCTGAAGGGCAAGCGCGCCGCGCTTGACGCTTTAACTGACTTGATCGTGCTCATCCCGTCCTCAGCTTTTGGCGGCAGCGCGCAGGTGCTCGATCCCAACCCCGCGCTTAAATTCATCGGCGTGTTCCGCGAACCGCGAAACCAGCCACGTGCCCCGACGCCTGCAAATGCCTCCGCCGAAGGACAGATCACACCGTCCGAAACCTCCGCCAACACCGCACATCTTCCACAACACAAAGGCTCTTGGTTCATTGCGCTCGGCGCGTTGATCATTGCTGCCGCTCTTGTGCTTTTTGCCGTCTTCTGACACCTGATCCCTATGACGCCGACGATATTCACCAACGCTCGCCTGATTGATCCCGAGAAGGGCACCGACACGATTGGCACGCTGGCCATCAAGGACGGTTTGATTGCGGGCCCGCAAGGTTTGGACGGCGCGACCCAAATTGACTGCGACGGCAAATGCCTGGCCCCCGGCATCGTCGATATCGGCGTTAAGGTCTCGGAACCAGGTGAACGCCATAAGGAAAGTTTTCGTACCGCCGGTCTTGCCGCCGCAGCCGGAGGCGTCACGACAATTGTCACCCGGCCCGACACTTTGCCCGCCATCGATACACCGGAAGTGCTTGAGTTCGTCCGGCGCCGCGCCAATGAAGCCGCCCCGGTCAATGTTCTGCCCATGGCGGCTCTGACCCGAAGCCGCGATGGCCGCGAAATGGCCGAGATCGGATTCCTGCTTGATGCAGGTGCTGTGGCCTTCACCGATTGCGACCGGGTCATCGAGAATCCGAAAGTCTTCTCGCGTTGTATGTCCTATGCTGCGTCGCTCGGCGCACTTGTTGTCGGACATCCGCAGGACCCCACGCTCTCGGCTGGTGCCGCTGCAACCAGCGGCAAGTTCGCAGCACTGAGAGGCATCCCGTCGGTGTCACCTTTGGCTGAACGCATGGGGCTCGATCGCGATATCTCAATCGTCGAGATGGCAGGTGGTCGCTATCATGCCGACCAAGTGACGACGATCCGCGCAATTACCCGGTTGCGCCGTGCAAAAGAAGCCGGCCACGACGTGACGGCGGGCGTCTCGATCCATCACCTGACGTTGAACGAGCTGGACGTTGGTGACTATCGCACCTTCTTTAAGGTCAAACCGCCGCTTCGGTCCGAAGATGATCGTGTGGCTTCGGTAAACGCCGTCGCTTCCGGCCTGATCGATGTCATATCCTCAATGCACACGCCTCAAGACGAAGAAAGCAAACGTTTGCCCTTCGAAGAAGCGGCCTCGGGTGCCATTGGACTGGAAACCCTGTTGCCAGCCTCGATGCGCCTGTACCACGCACGACAGATGGACCTTCCCACACTCTGGCGCGCGCTATCGCTCAACCCGGCAAAACGTTTCGGACTTACGTCGGGCCGTCTGACCGCCGGAGCCCCAGCAGATCTTGTCCTGTTCGACCCCGATGCGCCCTTTGTGATGGATCGCTTCAAGCTCCAGTCCAAATCCAAAAACACCCCCTTCGACGAAGCTCGCATGGAAGGCCGCGTGTTGGGTACATGGGTTGCGAGCCACAGGATCGATGTCTCGCCCTCACCAAACTCCTAAACACTTGGCCTCGGTCCCCGCTCTGCTTATTCTCGCCATAAGGGAACCTGGCCATGCCACCATTTGAAACCACCGTTCCAGTGTTGTTGATCATCGCCCTTGCCGCATTTCTATTGGGCGGCATTCCCTTCGGTTTGGTTCTGGCAAAAGCCTTTGGGTTACCCGATCCGCGCAGCATCGGTTCGGGAAATATCGGGGCCACGAACGTTCTGCGCACTGGATCGAAGCCAGCCGCATTTGCCACTTTGATCCTCGATAGCTCCAAAGGGCTGATCGCCGTACTGGGTGCACGAGCCGTTGCAGGCGAAGACGCCGCACAAATTGCCGGGCTCTGCGCTTTTCTGGGCCATATCTTTCCGGTTTGGCTCAAATTCAAAGGCGGCAAAGGCGTCGCGACGTTCCTTGGAACATTGCTTGGCATTGCACCGTTTCTTGGATTGGCTGCCATGGCGCTTTGGCTGGTCTGCTTTTTGCTAACTCGCATCTCATCGCTTTCAGCATTGGTCGCAGCCGCCTGCGCCCCGCTCACGGCAGTGTTTCTGGGGGCTGGTCACGCATCAGTTGTTGCCTTCGTGATGGCCCTGATCGTGTTCTGGGCGCACCGCGCCAACCTTAAACGTCTTCGCGAAGGGACAGAACCGCGCGTTGGTAAAAAGACGTGACAATGGATGATTTCGTTGCAGCTTTCGATGCGCTTCCGGTTGGTGGTTATGGCGGCACTTACTTAGGCAATCGCTACCGGATCACCAAAACGATATTTGCGACGGGACGATCACAAAAGCTGGAAGCTGAAGAGCTTGGCGGCAGTGATTACATCAGCTTCAACCTTTACCGCTTGGCCGATGGGACCGCCCTTCTAAAGCCCTGCGAAATGACTGAAGACAAGGTCACGGCCTTTGTTTTCGGCGTGACAATCGACTAACGCGTACCATCGAAGCCCATTGCCCCTGCGAGGCGTCACGCATAACCTTCCCGCATGGGATTCTGGGAGATGAAAACGGCCCTCGAATGGCAAATCGCTTGTGGCGCTGACGAAGCTATACTTGACGCCCCCATTGACCGAAGGCAAATTCCCGAAACGCCCAAGGCAGCACCGAACAAACCGAAGTCCACCGGTCCCGTGCCCATGGCCGAAGTCGACACCGTTGGCATCGCACGCGCCGCCGCCGAAGCCGCAACTGACCTCAACACCCTCAAAGCTGCAATGGAGGCCTATCCCCACTGCGACTTGAAACGGGGTGCCCGGCAATTGGTGTTCGCCGACGGCCAACCAAACGCGCGCGTGATGATCATTGGCGAAGCTCCGGGGCGTGATGAGGATATGGCGGGCAAACCCTTTGTCGGCAGGGCCGGGCGGCTTTTGGACCTGATGTTCAGCCACATCGGTCTGTCGCGTGAGAACCCTGACCGCGACCAAGCACTGTACATCACCAACGTTCTGCCGTGGCGTCCGCCCCAGAACCGCGATCCCAAGCCCGACGAAATGGCGATGATGCTGCCGTTCCTTAAGCGCCACGTCGAATTGATCAACCCCGACCTGATTGTCGCCATGGGCAACCATGCGTGCCAGGCGCTTCTGGGCAAACGTGGTATCACCCGCCTTCGTGGCAATTGGAGCGAGGCTTTGGGCAAACCCACGTTGCCGATGTTCCACCCCGCATATTTATTACGCACGTCTGAAGCCAAGCGCGATGCTTGGGCGGACCTTCTTGACCTAAAAGCCAGGCTTCGCGGATGATCGATCCCATTGTCCTTCTTGCCTTTCTGCCAGCGGGCCTTGCGCTCAACCTGACGCCGGGGGCTGATATGCTCTTTTGCCTCGCCCAAGGGACCCGCGGCGGCGCCCGCCCGGCACTTGCGGCTTCGGCTGGTATATCTACGGGCGCAATGATCCATGTGACGATCGCGGGCCTAGGTCTCGGCATTCTCGTCACGCAATACCCCGTCATTTTCGATGCGATCCGGTACGCAGGTGTCGCCTATCTGCTCTGGCTCGTTTGGCGAACGCTCAACACACCTATGGGCACGTCAGACACCCAAAGTGTGCGACCAAGCCGCGCTTTTCGGGACGGTCTGATCGTCAACCTTACCAACCCCAAGGTGATCCTTTTCATTCTCGCCTTCCTCCCGCAATTCGTCGATCCAACCCGCCCGGTCTTGCCACAGTTTCTTATTTTCGGAACGGTCCTCGCCATCGGCGGTTTCATCATCAATGGCCTCGTCGGCGTATTCGCAGGTGGCCTCGGCGAACACCTTGCAAAGAACCCAACCTTCGAACGATACCTACGCTGGATCACCGCCACAATCTTCGGAGCCCTCGCGCTTCGCCTCTTGCTGGAAGACAAACGCACATGAGCCGCATCGACGACACACGCGAATTCCTACCTGTCCGCATCGCCGTTTTGGCCGTCAGCGACACGCGCAGCTTGGATGAAGATCGTTCCGGCGACATTCTGGTCAAACGACTTGAGGATGCCGGTCACAAACTCGCTGCGCGTGATATTGTGACCGATGACCGAGACAAGATCGCCCAAATTCTACGCAATTGGTGCGCAGATGACGCCGTTGATGTGATCATTTCCACCGGCGGCACAGGATTGACCGGCCGCGATGTCACCGTGGAAGCACACCGCGATGTCTATGAAAAAGAGATCGATGCCTTCGGAACGGTTTTCACCCATGTTTCTATGGCTAAAATCGGCACATCCGCAGTCCAAAGCCGGGCCTGCGGGGGCGTTGCACTAGGCACATATCTTTTTGCGCTGCCCGGCAGCACAGGCGCTTGCAAGGACGCTTGGGATGAAATTCTAAGCTTTCAGCTCGATTATCGGCACCGTCCCTGTAATTTTGTGGAAATAATGCCGCGTCTTGATGAACATTTGCGACGGAAATAGCGCTCGCGCACGTTTTACCACCAGAACTTTACTAAATTCGCGAAAACACTACATAGTACGGTGCCCGAATTAGGAAAAACACGTGCAGTTTCTTCGAAGATGCATCATCGGATTGTTCCTCATGGCCACGACGTTTGGCCTGATGGCTTATGCCGGGTCGATGGTTTGGGGCGCATTGGAAGCGCGTTGGTCCGAAGAACCCCGGCAAAGGCCGCAACGCGAACGCATTTTCGCAGCCAACGTTGTAACCGTCGAACCGGAGACCATTCGGCCCGTTTTGACCACCTTTGGCGAACTTCGCACACGTCGTTCGCTTGAACTGCGCGCAGCAACGGCAGGCGCGATCATGTGGATTTCCGACAAGGTAGAAGAAGGCGGGCAAGTGCGCTCCGGGGATGTTCTGGTGCGCATCGATCCAGTTCAAGCCCAATCCGCCGTCGATACCGCCCGCGCCGATTTGGCCGAAGCCGAAGCCGATCTTCGCGATGCCGAACGTCTTCTTATCTTGTCGCGCGACGAAATCAAAAGTGCGGAAGATCAGGCCCGCTTGCGTGCCAATGCCCTGACCCGCCAACAGGATTTACTGAGCCGCGGGGTTGGTTCGACCGCCGCCGTCGAAACCGCAGAACTTGCTCTGTCCGCCGCCAATGGTTCGATCCTGTCCAGCCGACAGGCCGAAGCCAGCGCCGAAGCCCGCATTGATCAAGCCAAAACCATGCTCGACCGTCGCCGCATCGCATTGGCCGACGCTGTTCGTGGCCTCGATGACACAGAAATTGCCGCCGAGTTTAACGGTGTCCTGTCCGAGGTTTCAATGATCCCGGGTGGCCGCGTTTCGGCAAGCGAACCTTTGGCTCGTCTGATCGACCCGGATGCTTTGGAAGTCGCCTTTCGGGTCTCAACCCCGCAATACATCCGGCTCATCAATGAAAATGGCGATCTTATTGGGGCCGATGTCACGGCTTCAATCGACATCCTTGGTGTGGATATGGAAGCCAAAGGCAAGATCAGCCGCGAAAGTGCCGCTGTCGGCGATGGTCAAACCGGGCGGCTCCTTTTCGCGCGCCTCGACGATGCGCCGGGATTTCGTCCGGGTGATTTTGTGTCGATCCGCATCGAAGAACCGCCTCTTGATAATGTCGCGCGCTTGCCAGCCTTGGCCGTCGATGGCGCAGGCACGGTGTTGGTTTTGGGCGATGAAGACAGGTTGACCGTCGCCAACGTCAACGTCCTGCGCCGAGAAGGCGACGACGTGATCGTGCGCGCACGCAATCTTCAGGGGCGCGAAATCGTTGCCGAACGCACACCGCTTTTGGGCGCTGGCATCCGTATTCGTCCGGTGCGCCCCGAGGGCCAAGAAGCACCTCAGGAACCCGAACTTCTGGCGCTTGATCCCGACCGTCGCGCGCGTCTTGTGGCCTTTGTAGAAGGCAATCAATTCATGCCAGACGAAGCGAAAACACGTGTCCTGTCGGCTTTGAAAGAAGATCGCGTACCGGCCCGTATGGTCGAACGGATCGAAAGCCGAATGGGGGGATGATGTTGTTTCGCCCTCATTCCCCTCAAGCGACCGAATGAACAGGAGAACCTAAGCGCCATGGCACGCGATCTCGGCAAAGCAACCGGCGGGCTTTTGTCTTACTTCACGCGTCATCGAACGGCGGCGAACCTTCTTCTGGTACTGCTCGTCTGTGCGGGTCTTTATGCGATCCCGCAAATGCGCGCGCAGTTCTTCCCGGATGTCATTATCGACGATATCACCATCGACATTGCATGGGATGGCGCAGGCGCCGAAGATGTCGACGCGTCGATTGTCGAAGTTCTGCAACCCACATTGCAATCGGTCGACGGTGTCACCGAAACGGAATCCCGGTCGCGCGAAGGCAATGCAACCATATCTCTTGAGTTCGAACCCGGCTGGGACATGACGCAGGCGCAGGATGATGTGGCCTCCGCACTCGATACCGTTTCAAACCTGCCCGATGACGCCGACGATCCCGAAATTCGTCGTGGCCGATGGTCAGACAGGGTGACCGACGTTGTGATCAAAGGCCCCGTCGGTGTCGATCAACTGGCTAACTTTGCCGACGAATTCACGACCCGGCTTTTCGCCGTCGGCGTGACCCGCACCACCATCCGCGGTATCGCCGCCCCCGAAAGTGTGGTCGAGGTCACATCGCTCGATCTGATCCGCCACGATGTCACAATGCGCCAGATCGCCGATGCCATCGCCGGCGAAGCCGAAACCGATCCCGCAGGGGACGTCGCAGGTTCGTCCCGCGTGCGCACCGGTGTTGCCAAACGGTCTGCGGACCAGATTGCGGATATCGTTCTGCGAACGGACGATGACGGAACCCAACTTCGGATCGGTGACGTCGCGACCGTCCTTGTCGGCAGCGTTGACCGAGACCGTGCCTATTTCGTCGGCGACGAATCCGCCATTTCGATCCGGGTTGATCGTTCTTCCAACGGTGATGCCATCCGCATGCAAGCCCTGGTGGAAGACGTCGCCGCCGAAATGGAATCCACGCTTCCAAATGGCGTCGAAATCAGCCTGATCCGAACTCTGGCGGAATCCATCACCGGTCGCCTGAATATCCTTTTGGACAACGGGCTGATGGGCCTTGGCCTTGTCGTGCTGCTACTATTTCTTTTCCTCAACACTCGTACAGCAATCTGGGTTGCCGCAGGCATCCCCGTCGCCATGCTAGCCACCATCGCCATTATGTTCATGGCCGGTCTGACGATCAACATGATCTCACTGTTCGCGTTGATCATCACCCTTGGCATCGTCGTGGATGACGCCATCGTCGTGGGTGAACATGCCGATTTCCGCGCCCGCCGTTTGGGCGAAGATCCAACGACCGCTGCCGAGAACGCCGCACGCCGCATGTTTACGCCGGTTTTCTCTGCCACCATTACGACGATCATCGCCTTCTTCGGGTTGATTGCCATCGGCGGCCGGTTCGGCGACCTTATCCGAGACATCCCTTTCACCGTCATCGTTGTGCTGGCAGCTTCACTGGTCGAATGCTTCCTCATCTTGCCACACCACATGAAACTTGCGCTGAGGCATACGGCACAAGAGCACTGGTACGATTGGCCGTCGCGCCAAGTGAACAAGGGGTTCCGTATCTTCCGGGAACGTTTGTTCCGACCTTTCATCTCGGGTGTGGTTTGGGCGCGCTATCCTGTTATCGCGATGGCTTTCGTGATCCTTGCGAGCCAAGCCGTGCTATTCATTTCCGGCGATGTAAAGTGGCGGTTCTTCAATGCGCCGGAACGATCATCCGTCACCGGTAACTTCGCCATGGTGCCCGGTGCAACGCGCGAAGACACGATGGAAGTCGTACGTGCTGCGCAACGCGCCGCCGAGGAATTGGGCGCAAAATACGAAGCCGAGCATGGCTTGAACCCGATCAAATTCGCCATCGCCGAAATCGGCGGCAATACCGGTCGCGGGCTTGCGGGCACCGAAAACAAAGAAAACTTCCAATTGGGGTCCATTGCCATCGAACTGATCGATGCCGATCTGCGCCCCTATTCCAGCTTTGCCTTCGTCGCCGACCTGCAAGACGCCGTCCTGCGTCATCCGCTTCTGGAAACCATCAGTTTTCGTGGCTGGCGTCGTGGCCCCGGCGGGGATGCCGTTGATGTCGAACTATCGGGCGCCAACACTCTAATACTGAAAGACGCCGCCGAGACGTTGAAAACCCAACTCAGCCGTTTTGGCGAAGTTTCGGCCGTCGAAGACAACCTTGGCTACGACAAAGAAGAACTGCTCTTAGAACTTACACCTCAAGGCCAGGCGCTTGGCATCACCATCGACATGCTAGGCGCAACCTTGCGCGCTCGTCTGAACGGCATCGAAGCAGCCACGTTTCCTGATGGCCCACGATCAGCTGCAATTCGCGTTGAACTTCCAACCGGTGAACTGACGGCAGATTTCCTTGAACGGATGCTGATCCGCACGGGTCCGACGACGGCGGGCGCAGGAGTTTATGTACCGCTGGCCGACATTGTGACCGCCGAACGACGCACAGGATTTTCGACGATCCGCCGTGAAAACGGCATTGCTGTCGTCTCGGTTACGGCTGACTTGTCAGAAGACGATCCCGACCGCGCTGAAGAAATCGCGGAAGAAATTCGCGGCACACTTTTGCCGAAACTGGAACAAGACTTCGGCATTGCGACCTATATGTCCGGCTTGGCGGAAGACGAACGCAACTTCCTGTCGGACGCGGGCACCGGATTAATCCTTTGTCTTCTGGGTATCTACTTGGTGCTGGCTTGGGTCTTTGCATCATGGGCCCGGCCCTTTGTTGTTATGGCGATCATTCCCTTTGGTCTCGTCGGTGCGATCTGGGGCCATTATCTTTGGGATGTGCCGCTTTCAATGTTCTCGGTCGTTGGTTTAATCGGAATGGTGGGTATTATCATCAACGACAGCATCGTGTTGGTGACAACGGTGGACGAATATGCGGAAGACCGCGGACTTGTGCCCGCCATCATTGATGCCGCCGCCGACCGCCTAAGGCCCGTCTTCCTGACCACGGCAACCACTGTTCTGGGCCTTGCACCCCTTCTTTACGAAACATCAAAGGACGCGCAGTTCCTGAAACCGACCGTGATCACACTGACCTATGGTCTGGGTTTCGGGCTTGTTTTAGTATTACTCGTCGTGCCCGCACTTCTGGCGATTGGCCACGACATAGGCCGAAACTATCGCGCCTTTTACAAAGGGCTATATGCCGGGACGCGCGTGCCAGGGCTGGCTACCGCGCTTGGACTGACGATGGCATGTATCGGGGGATGGTTCGTGGCAACAATGGGCAGCGTCATGGTCACCGGCAGTTTGCCAGCGGCACTTGGCGGCAGCACATCTTTACCACAGGCCTTGGGACTGTTCGTGTTGGGATCAGCAGCAGTTTGTTTCGTGACATGGGCCTTGGCAGCCTTGCGTTTCGTGCGTGCCTAAACGCGCCTAGATCAGCAACCGACCATTTCGATTGCACGACCGCCTGCCATTACCGTCATGCGAACTTCGGATCGGGATAAGGCAAATGGCTTGGCAGAGGGCGCCACCATTTCAACTTCCGCACGCAATTCGCCACCGCGACGTTCAACAACAGGGGATGATACCCAGACTTCGGCATTGCCGGTTTCAATGATGGCGATTTCCTCGCCCTTGAGCTTTGGAACCGAGGCCACAGCCGTCATCCGCAGACCATCGGCAATCGGGGTTATCTCACAGGTCAAACGACCACCGCGCTCGGGTTTGTCGTCCATAAGTGCAACCAGATATCGGTCATGCGATCCACCTGCTGGAAGATTTGTTGCCACCCTAAGGGTGACCGGAATGCAAACTTCTTCGCAGACGCCAATGCTAACTTCGCCTTGAAGCGAAACGGGCTGGCTTCCATCGCGGGTCGTGATTAAAAGCGGGAAGGTCACAGTGTCTTTGTACCCAATGCTACGCATTCCGTGTTGGTCATAGATTTGCGGAACCGGAAACTGCACCTGCACAGCCGAAATATTTGATGAGCCAGACCAGTTGAACCGCGGCGGAATGCCGGAATCGCCCGGCGAGCGCCAGTAGGTTTTCCAACCCGGCGCCAACTTGATCGTCAACCCGGCCACATGCGTGCCGCCATCCCGCCAGCCCGGCATAAATTTTGCCTGAGCCAATTCAGCAGGGATGTCGGAAGACAATGCGGGGGTGACAAGGCACAAAAGCGCAGTAATGGTTGATCTAATCATTCCGCCACAATACCGCATTCGGACTAACAAGTTAAAATCACGTTCCAGTCAATGGTTGTGACCGATGTATCTCGGCCCTTGATGGTCACTCTGGCTTGGGTCATGGTTGCCTTATGATCGATGAAAGCGCGCCCCAGCTTGACGGCAAACTTCTGATCGCAATGCCCGGAATGGGTGATCCGCGCTTCGAGAAAGCCGTTATTTTTATGTGTGCGCACTCGGATGACGGGGCTTTGGGGTTGATCATCAACAGACCTGCACCAGATCTTGAATTTTCTGCTCTACTTGAACAACTTGAGATCAATGCAGGACCCATTCAGCGTGATATTCGCGTTCACCTTGGGGGCCCCGTCGAACACGGTCGTGGCTTTGTGTTACATTCTGACGATTACAAATCCGAAAATTCAACGCTGAATGTGTCGGACGGATTCGGCATGACAGCCACTTTGGATGTCTTGGAAGAACTCGCGCGCGGCGAAGGGCCATCATCCGCGCTTTTGGCATTGGGCTATTCCGGCTGGGGTCCGGGGCAGTTGGAATCCGAAATTTTGTCGAATGGATGGCTCACATGCGATGCACCGGCCAATATCGTGTTTGGCACGGAAGACGCCGACAAATGGACCGCAGCACTGGAATCCATGGGTGTCGATTCTCGAATGTTGTCCAGCGAGGCCGGTCACGCCTAGTTTCCAAAAGCCGGATGGTCAGTTCATCCACTCAGCCCAGCCCTTTTCGTAATAGCGCACCAAAGGATGCGAGAGGATCGTATTTGCTTCCGCATCCGTTGGGCTCATGTCATCGGGGAACGTCGTCATGATGTCCCAAAGATCGCGCGAAAAATACTGCAAATCAGGCGGCAATTCGGCGACCGATGGCAATGGAGTGGCACTGACAAGCACAAAACCCCAATCTCCAAAACTGGGCACATAGGTGTGATACGGCGCAACGTTCAACGGGCCGGAAACGGAAAACGGATTGCGGGTTTCCGACATAGTGCGGACCACCGACCAATAGGCATCGCGCGCAAACAAGGGCGATCCGGCTTGCGCGACGATGGCCCCGTTCGCCGCCATTCGTTCGACAAGGGGCGCGTAAAATTCGCGGCTGTACAGTTTCGAAACTGAGAAATCCCTTGGGTCGGGCAGATCCAGAACGATCAGGTCATAGACCGCTTGGTCATCACGGATGAACGTCCAGGCATCTTCGTTTTTCACGGTGACGCGGGTGTCTGCGAAAGCGTTGCTGTTCAAATCGGCAAGTTCGGCATTGTCGCGGAACAACCCAACAACACGCGGATCAAGATCAACCACCGTGACCCGCTCAACCTCGGGCCAGCGCAGCACCTCGCGCAATCCCATTCCGTCACCGCCGCCAAGGATCAACACATCCTTACGGCGGGATAGGCGGCTCATGGCAGGATGCACCAAGGCTTCGTGATACCGGTATTCATCCAGCGTATCGAACTGGATCGACCCGTTCAGAAACAGCCGGTACCGGTCTTTCCAACGGGTGACGACAATACGCTGATAGGGTGTCTCTTCGCTGAACACGACATCGTCGTCAAAGAAAGCCGCATCGGTCAATGACACCAATCGATCTGCCCAGATCAACCCGGCCACACAAGCGATCAACCCGAACCCCCAAGCCGCACGTAACCCCCAACCGATCTGATCGCGGAACATCCAAACGCTGACGCCTGCGACCACAAGGTTCAAAAGCCCAAAGACCAGACTGGCAGCCATCAATCCAAGCTGGGGCACCACCAGCAACGGAAAGGCGACTGCGGCCACCAGGGCCCCGGCATAATCCGCAGTCAGAACGCTCGACAATGTGTGGGTCATGGCCCCGCGTTCCGTCAGGATGCGGGTGATCAGCGGGATTTCCAAGCCCGATAATGCGCCAATTGCGATGACAATGGCGAACAGGATGATCTGTAATCCATCCAGATATCCATAGGCCAAAAACAGCATCGGCGCAGAAAACCCGCCGACAATCCCCAGCATGATCTGGCTTAGCGTGAACCCGCGTTCGGCCCGTGTCACATAGCGCGACGCCCATGCGCCCAATCCCATCGAGGTCATGAACACCCCGATCACCAGCGAAAACTGTGTGACACTATCGCCCAGCAAATAGGACGACACCGCGCCCGCGATCAACTCATACACCAACCCCGCCACGGCCACCGTAAAGGTCGCCGCCAACAGCCAAAGCGCTTGGCCGTCCTTCAGACGGGGGGCGTCGTTCACGACAGGATCACCGCTCCGATCAACAGAGAAATCGAAATGAACAGCGCACCGATCAGCACCGCAATGGCGATGTTCTGGTCGTCTTCAATTTCCTTGCGCAACGAAAACGGCGTTAGCCATTCGATGGCCTTCCAACTGAGACCCAACAGAACCAGCCCCAAGAAAACATAGAACACCGTGGCGATCACCTCGGCCAAAATAACTTCTGCAAACATTGTTCTCTCCTTATTTGACGCCTCGTCCGCCGATGCCATAGCCGCCACCGGGCGACCCATTGCGGGTGGAAATAACGGCGCTGGAATCCCCCCAGACGCCTGCGATCGACATGACTGTCGCGGCCCCGATCAGGCCCAGAACCAAAACGACAAGAACAACACGCACCACCATCAGTCGTCGCTCCAATCGCTGCCTGACCAACGCCGGGCACTACGCAGGTAGCGTTGTCCCATAAACACGAATCCGATCAGCCCCAAAATCGCGGCGGCACCCCAAAGCCAATCCGGGTTTGCCACACCTTGGCGCACGCGGGCCTCCATGTTCGATGCCAAGCGTCCATTCGGCCAATCAACCTTAGCCTCAACCATTGAGACATAAACCGTATAGCTGCCGGGCAGGAGCTTGACTTGCGTGCTGACCCGCCGCGAACCTTCTTTCCAGTCGCTTCCGGTATAGTATTCAACGCCGCGTTCAAAGGCTGCGACAGGTTCGTCATCAGCATCGGTGAGTTCAGCCTCGAACCATGCCCAACTGTTGTTTGCATTCGCGGAAATAGTGATCTGGGTCAGCCCGGTTTCATTGGTGACAGCGAATGGCAGCCTGATTTCGGAATTAGTGCCGGTTCGACCACTTTCGGCAATTTCGTCTCCTTTGAAGGCCACGCCAATTCCGACGATTACGGCCAAAGCTGCGCCCGCCAACGCCAAATTGCGGATGAACAGCTGTAAGGGCGAACGGTCTATCGCGTCCAAAGGATGCACGCCACGCGCTCGCGGTCGACGATCTTTCGAAACGCCGAAACTGTCCAGCAAAGACGGCTGATCGGGCAACTCTGTCACTTCGTACTCACGCTCTTTTCCGCTGTCGATGATACTGAGCATACGGTCACCGCCCATCAGATCGACGTAACGCAGTTTGTCATCCATGCTTGGACGAAAGTTGAATTCACCTTCGATAAAGGTAGGGCTGGCTTTACCGGAACCGTAATAGCGAAATGTTTCGTTCTGAAACCGGACACTGGGGCGGGCTTCGCTGTTTTCGATGACACTTTCGGAAATATAGGTTGGCGACGGTACATCGCGGGTTTTGCGGGAATAGCTCACGTGGCCATTCTCGACGCTGAGCCAACCATAGCCATGGGTGTGCGAATACACTTGATGATCCACCCAATCCCAGCGTTTTCCGCCATAGTATTCGGCCCAGGCCATGGTGCCGATGATCGTGAAATCCACACCCCAAACCTGACCTGTCATTCCCAGATCAAACGGGGTTTCAGGGCGCTTCATGTCGCGGAATTGCCGGATAATTTTATAGTTGTCTTGCGCGTCCAACTCGGACCTACAATAGGGACAAACATGGGTTTTGACGCGCCCGCCGCCCAATATATCCAAGCCAGCCCCACATTGGGTGCAATTGAAGGCGTGGGTCTGATCTTGGGGCGCCTTCATGACGCTTTGACGTCCCAAGGATCGATCCAATGACCGATAGACCAAGCTTCGCCACCATCCCACTTTTCGTATGTGGCCATCGCGCTGTCTTTGGCGCTCAAATCGAAGTAGAGATGCGCTTCGCCTAGTTCCAACTCTTCTGGAAACTCGCCCCGAACCGCCAGACAGCTTGCGGTTTCGGCTTCGGTTACCTTATAGATTTCGGTCATTATTTGGGCCGTCGCTCCAAACCGGGCACGGAAATCTTTGGGCCAGTTGTGGCGGTGAAGATCACGCTCCAGCGCATAATTGCCTTCGTCAACGCTCAGCCAATGACCCTCGCCTTGCCCATCGATACACCAGAATTCATCCCACCAGCCCCGGCCATAGCTGAACCGTGCGTGCCCCGTGGGCATCAAATTCAACGATCTGACCATCACCGAGTGGCCCAATTGGATCAGCGAAGGGGCATCCAACATCTCGCCGCCCGAACCCGCGATCTCAAAGACCTTATCACGCAATACAGATGAGGTGCCGCAGAATTCACAGGTGATCATGCGTGCCTGAGCCAGCCGCCCCGGTAGTGCCGCGCCACAGGTCCCGCAATTCGGTCGCTCAATCGGGGTCATCAACTCTGCTCTTGGCCTAAGCACAAGATGCCTTTTGGACCGCAGCGGCGCAACCCGTGTTCAGCGATCTCCGATGTGAACTTCGCCGCGCGCACGCGCCAATTCGATCTGACGCTGACGCTGGCGAAACCTGTCACGGTCGGTATCATCAAATTGGTTTATACATTGATGACAGGACACACCGGGTTCATAGACAGCGTGGGTTTTGTCCTCGTCTGAAAGCGGTCGGCGGCACGCGTGGCACAGTTTGTACGACCCTTCGACCAAGCCGTGGCCCACCGAAACCCGCTTATCAAAGACAAAGCATTCGCCTTGCCAAAGACTTCGATCTGCGGGCACCTCTTCCAGATATTTCAAGATGCCGCCTTTCAAGTGAAAGACGTCCTCCTCGCCCTCTCCGATCAGATAGTTCGTCGCCTTTTCACAGCGAATGCCGCCGGTGCAGAACATAGCGATTTTCTTACCTTCATAACGGTGCTTGTTTTCAGCCCACCATGCGGGAAACTCACCAAAACTATCGGTCTTCGGGTCAATGGCACCGTCGAACGTCCCGATACCAACCTCATAATCGTTGCGCGTATCAATGACGGCCACATCGTCGCGAGCGATCAAGGCATTCCAATCCTCAGGTTGCACATAGGTGCCCACGCCCGCAATTGGATCGACGTTTGGCTGACGCATCGTGACGATCTCGCGCTTGATCCGAACCTTCAGTCGAAGAAACGGCATGTCGGTCGCCTGACTTTCCTTCCAATCCAGATCGGCACATCCAGGTAAGGCGCGAATATGTGCAAGCACCGCATCAATGCCCGCTCGCGGCCCGGCCATTGTCCCGTTGACGCCTTCTTCTGCAAGCAAAAGCGTACCCTTTACGCCTTCGCTTTGGGCCAAGTCGACAAGCGGCGCGCGAAGCGCTTCGGGGTCGGAAAACCGTGTGAATTTATAAAAAGCAGCGACAGTAAACATGCCGGTGGCTTACCCTTTGCTGGGCACAAGGAAAAGAGATCGTGCTTCAATTCGATTGTCGAACAGGGTCAATTTGTCAACGACAAGTGGCCTGTCGCACATTGACCATCGGTCACTTTGGCGCGAATAAGTGAAAAAATTGGAGTATGCTCATGCGCGCGGCCAACGAAGCGATCCTTGTGATTGACGTACAAAACGATTTTTGCCCGGGCGGCGCTTTGGCTGTGCCGGGCGGGGACGAGATTGTGGCCCCCATCAACGCTTTGGTGGCGGAATTCCCAGTGCGGGTATTCACTCAAGACTGGCATCCAATCGACCACTTGAGTTTCGCGAGCCAACACGCGGGTGCCGCGCCGATGTCCGTAACCGAAATGCCTTACGGCCCTCAGGTGCTTTGGCCCGATCATTGCATCGTCGGCTCCAGCGGTGCTGCGTTTCACGACCGTCTCGACACACGCCCCGCTGATCTGATCATCCGAAAAGGGTTCCGGCGCGAGATTGACAGCTATTCAGCATTTTTTGAAAACGACCATGTAACTTCGACAGGGTTAGACGGCTATTTACGCAGTCGCAGCGTTGAGAAACTGACGCTGGTTGGGTTGGCGACTGATTTCTGTGTAAATTTTTCGGCCGTAGATGCAGCTAAACTGGGCTTTGAGGCAACCGTCATCGAAAGCCTGTGTCGCGCAATTGATTTCGACGGCTCGCTGTCGGCGGCAAAGGCTGGAATGCAGGACGCTGGTGTCACGGTCGCTTAGGCATTAACCTTTCATTCGGTATACATTTGCATACTATCTTCCCCTGAAGCGTGACTTCGGCTATGCCCCGCGACAAGAGATTCCCCCAGTGCGAGGCGAAGCCCCATGTCGAAGATTAAAGTAGACAACCCCATCGTTGAGATGGACGGCGATGAAATGACCCGGATTATCTGGGACTTCATCAAACAGAAACTGATCCTGCCACATCTGGACATCGATCTGTTGTATTATGATCTTGGGATCGAATCCCGCGACGACACGGATGACCAGATCACCGTCGATGCTGCCGAAAAGACCAAGGAAGTCGGCGTGGCTGTCAAATGCGCGACCATCACGCCCGACGAAGCGCGGGTTGAAGAATTCAATCTTAAACGCATGTACCGCAGCCCCAATGGCACCATCCGCAATATCTTGGGCGGTGTGATTTTCCGTGCACCGATCATCTGCAAGAACGTGCCCCGCCTTGTACCCGGCTGGACCAAACCGATTGTCGTGGGTCGCCACGCCTTTGGCGATCAATACCGTGCTACGGATTTCAAATTTCCCGGGCCCGGCAAATTGACCGTGAAGTTCGAAGGTGAAGATGGCAAGGTCATCGAACACGAGGTGTATGATGCCCCCGGCGCCGGTGTATCGGTGTCGATGTTCAACTTGGACGCTTCGATCTACGACTTTGCCCGCGCCTCGCTGAACTATGGGTTGAACCTCGGCTGGCCTGTGTATCTGTCGACTAAGAACACGATCATGAAAGCCTATGACGGGCGTTTCAAAGACATCTTCGAAGAAGTGTTCGAAGCCGAATTTAAAGAGCAATTCGAAGAAAAGAAAATCTGGTACGAACACCGCCTGATCGACGACATGGTCGCGGCCAGCATGAAATGGTCGGGCGGCTACGTCTGGGCCTGCAAAAACTATGACGGTGACGTCCAGTCCGATACGGTGGCCCAAGGATTTGGCTCGCTCGGCCTGATGACGTCCCAACTCATGACGCCTGACGGAAAAATCGTCGAGGCCGAGGCGGCGCACGGCACCGTTACGCGCCATTTCCGCCAGCACCAGAACGGTGAAGAAACCTCGACCAACTCAATCGCCTCGATCTATGCATGGACGGGCGGTCTGCGCCACCGCGCCAAACTGGACGGCAACGATGCGCTGACCAAATTTGCCGAAACGCTTGAAAAGGTGCTTGTCGACACCGTCGAAAGCGGTTCCATGACCAAAGATTTGGCCCTGTTGGTTGGCCCGGATCAAAGCTGGCTCACCACAATGGGGTTCTTGGACAAAGTGGACGAGAATTTGCAAAAAGCGCTGAGCTAGCGCGCAAAATAACGCAAAGGGCCTGGCTTGCAAATTAAGCTAGGCCCGCACGCGCCCTCGGGTTTAAGCTGGTTGAAACGCGCATCGAAAGCGATCAACCATGGACGATAAATCCCACGGAACCGAAAACGCCCGCGGTTATTGGACCCCGAAAGAACGCGTAAGCTATGGGCCCGCTTTCGCATGGCCACCGCAACCAAAGGCGCTCCTAAAATGGTTTTTTGCCGTTCCCGGCTATCTGCTGCCTTGGAACGTTCTTTACGCAATTGCCGCCGTCGCGATTTGGATGTTCCTGACGCCACCGCTTGAAATCTTCGAAACCTTTTCTTTCAAATGGGCCGGCATCATCCTTGGCCGAAACATCGTGCTGGCTATCGCCGTTTATGGCGCTTGGCACATGTGGCTTTATGGATGGCGAAAGCAGGGGACGGCATTCAAATACAACCGTAATTGGCCCAGCGAAAAATCCACAGTCTTTCTGTTCAACAACCAAACCTACGACAACATGTTCTGGACACTGGTCAGCGGCGTGCCAATCTGGACGTGCTATGAATTACTGCTGCTCTGGGCCTATGCAAACGGCTTTGCGCCCATGATCAACCCGGCGGAAAACCCTTGGGTTTTCGCGGCGGTCTTCTTTCTGGTGCCCTTCATCCACGAAGTCGGCTTTTACTTCGCTCACCGAACACTGCACTGGCCGCCGCTCTATCGGCTGGCCCACAGCTTGCACCACCGCAACGTGAATCCCGGCCCATGGTCGGGGCTATCCATGCACCCCATTGAACATGTCATCTATTTTTCGACTATCTTGTTGTTCTTTGTGATCCCGTCGCACCCGATCCACATGATCAATCTGGCATCCCGGTTGGGCGTAGCACCCGCACAAGGCCACACCGGATTTGACCGCGTTGTGGTTGACGATAAAACTACATGGAACGTTTCCTATTACGCGCACTATCTGCATCACCGCTATCACGAGGTAAATTACGCAGACGGCATGGTCCCGCTCGACAAATGGTTCGGCTCATTCCACGACGGCTCACCAGAAGCAGACGAAGCCATGAAAGCACGCCGCCGTTTGCGAAATGGGTAGAGGTTGGATTTGCGTTGTTGCCTCAACTGGTCTCAAGCAATCAATTGCTCTTTGTGTTCAGACGGCGGCTAAGTGGGGGACGGTTTCAACGGGTGAGCGCAACACTTTACTCTTTTTGGAAAGATGGATTGTGAGAGATGAAGTATCGTTCGCGAACGTTTTATACAGCCAAACAGAAGTCCGAGATGTGGGATCGCTGCCAACGCGGAGAGTCGA
>CALKXV010000001.1 GCA_938005545.1 uncultured Paracoccaceae bacterium | reverse complement strand
CACGCCGTTTTTCGCGAACTACCGGCCTCAGTTCTATTTCCGCACGACGGACGTGACGGGCACGGTTGAACTGCCGTCGGGCACGGAAATGGTGATGCCGGGTGACAACCTGAAGTTCGAAGTCGAGCTGATCTACCCGATCGCCATGGAAGAAGGCCTGCGCTTCGCCATCCGCGAAGGCGGCCGCACCGTCGGCTCAGGCGTCGTCTCCAAAATCATCGCTTAAGAAAAAATTGGCCAGACAGAAGTCTGGCATAAATGCACCGTTAGGGCCGCTCAATTGAGCGGCCCTTTTTGGGGAATTGGAGACTACCGGCGGCGCGAGGCGCGGGCTGCGAGGCTCCGAACGTACGAGCGCTTGCGGCTTTCAGACCGATTGCTGTGGATATAATTTTCAGCCAATGCGAGTTGCGACCGACTGAGGTTCATCGCCTGCGCTTTGCTGATGTAGCGCGTGATTTCACCAAAGTTCTGCGATCCGGCTGAAGCCGATGCGACGCTCGCAATAAGAACAGTTGCTGCGATAATCATCTTCATGTCGGTCATCCTTAGCAAGAGTTGAATTCGCGAAATTGGGGGTCTCATTCGCGACCAGTTGGAGTTTGAGTTAACGGCGGATGCCGCGGCTGCGCAGTTTGGCGCGTATGTCACTTTGGTTATCGCCCGAATGAATAACGGACTGTAACGCTAGATTTCTGTCATTATTGTGGAAACGCGCAGAGTCGGACCGCCCGTTAGATGAGGTGCACCCTGATGCGACGGTCACAAGTAGAACGGTTGCTGCAATAGTCATTTTCATAGCGTCATCCTAACATGAGTAAGTTCGGCGGTGCCGGGCAGAGAAAACCACGGCCCTGCGGGAGTTTATCTTCGAGCAATGTTGTGAATCTTCGTGAGCTTGTCGCTTTCGCTATCCCCTGAGTGAATAACGTTCAAGGCCCTTAGGGTTTGTCCGCGTGTCAGTGTTGCTGCCCTTTCGGCACCAAGGTAACGCACGATTTCTGGGTCTGGTCGTGTCATCGCAGAGGCCGAGGTGACAGTGGCGATAAGGACAGTGGCTGCAATAAACGTCTTCATTTTTTCGGGTCTTTCATCCGGCTTACTGGTTGGCAGCGTCAATTTGTTTGGTGGTGACCGCTTGCCGTTGAGCTAGATCTAAGACTGCGGATGAACGATTCAAATACACTTATGCGCGCAGGCATGTCGCATTTCTGTGGGGTTTCGCGCAATGCCTCTAATCAATCTCATATTTTTGCACATAAATCACGTCGATAAATTCCACCCAACCTCTCAACCATCTGACATTGCATATTTTTCCCATTTGAAATGTAACTCGCAGAAATGTGAAATCAGAATTCTCCACAAAGCGAACGTGAAATAATTGATGACGTCGGTGCGACGTGATCTCACGCCAGCGTGTCAATTAATTGGAGTTTCCGCAGGAACTGAAACATTGGGACAGTGCCAAAAATCCTAAGCAACCGAACATTTCAAAGAATCGCCTCAAAAACTTCCCGATTGCGTGGCTAGCTACCCATTCATTAAGCCGGGAGTGCTGACGTGAAGTTATTGTTGTTACTGGTACCGGGTTTGATGGCTGTTTCCGCCATGCCGCTCTCAGCGAAACCTTTGGTGACCTCATCGGAAGACACCCTGGCTCGTGTCTGTCTGTCCCGTCAGGATGATGCGGGTCGCATTGTGCAGGCTTGTGACGCCGCCTTAACCGATATCCGTCTGACGCAAAACCAACGCGCAGAACTTTTGGTTGCACGGGGCGATGGCTATATCTGGCAAAATTTATACCACGAAGCCGAAACCAGTTATCGCGAGGCCACGCACATCAACCCAAGCGAAGTTGAGGCTTGGAACGGCCTTGGCTGGGCTCTTTGGGAACTTGAGGGAGAGCAGGCAGCGTTTGAAGCTTTTAACCGCTCACTTTCCATCGCGGCCTCTGTTCAGGGTCTGGGTGGCAAGGCTGCTTTGGCCCGGCGCATGGGGCGCATTAGCAACGATCAAGCCCGCGAAATGCTGCAAGCCGCACTTGCCATCGATCCCGATTACATCTGGGCGGTGCGGGAATTGGCGTGGAGCTTCTTTGAAGACAACCGTTTCAGCGAAGCTGGCACCCAATTCCAAGAAGCCCTGAACATCGAACCGCGCGACGTAAATGCACGTTACGGCCTCGGTCGAACGAAAATGTCGCTGGGGCAAACCGAAGACGCATTGGGTTTGTTCAACGACGTTCTTTTGGATTCGCCCAAGGATTTCGCAACGCTGGTTTACCGGATTATTGCGTTGCGGGAACTGGATCGCAACGCACAAGCCCTGCGGTTTTCCGAACGGTTGATCTTGGAATTCCCGGATCACACTTCGGGCTACGTTCAAAAAAGCAAAAGCCTTCTTTCTTTGGAACGTCGCCACGACGCTCTTCAATCCTTTGAACACGCCGAAGCAGCACTTGGGCCAAACAACACCATTTTGTACTGGTACGCTGACACTCTGATCATTGACGGACAGCTGGACAAAGCCCTGGCAGTAATTGATCGCGGGCTGGCGCTCGAAGGTGCGGATTACTCAGATTACTTGCTCAAAAGCTATATCGCGTTGGAAATGGGCGATTATACGTTGGCCCGCGAGGCCGCCGAAACCTCGCTTGCCACCGGCGTAAATGATCCTTGGGCGCATTACTATATTGCCATCACTTTGGTGAACAGCGGCGATGTTCTGGGCGGTATGCAACGCTTTGATCTGGCAATTGCCAGTGGTCTGCCAGCCGACCGCGTCGGCGCCTTTGCGACCGAACTTGTGGGTGCGGGCAAATATGTCGAAGCTGCTCAGCTGCGATTGAAGTACTAATTTACCTTTCTTGGCGTTGTGGACCGTCAGCCCTTGATTTCCCGCTGGCCCTGCCGTAAGCCCGCCTTCGGCCATAGGGGTGTAGCTCAGTTGGTAGAGCATCGGTCTCCAAAACCGAGGGTCGCGGGTTCGAGCCCTGCCGCCCCTGCCAGGCTAGACAAACGAATAAGCTGACATACTTATGATCGTGACCCTTAGTTTTCGAGCCTTGGGATCCGTGAGCATATTGATATTGTCGCCACCCGCAGAAATACCAGAATTTAAGGACAAACGCATGTCTATCCTACCAAAATTGTTTGTGGGCATAATCTCCATGACAATTGCTCTCACAACGCCGGTGAGCGCTCAGGACGCCAACATTGATGACCTAGAAGTTCGCCAAGTGACAACGCACATGGGCGAGATGGACATGGCGATTGAAAGTACCAATCGCGAAGTCAACGACTCCATTCGCTTCGAACCTTATCAAGGGCTATTCGACATGGTTTTCCGGCGGGACGTCGTTTACCTCATGCGCCATGGCCCAACCGATTGGAGCAAGCGTGACGAACCTGACGTTGCGCCAACGGATTGCGACAATCAGCGCATCATGTCTGAGCAAGGCCGTGTCGATATGCGTAACCTTGGAAGCCTGTTGGCGTCCAACCGGATCGTTCCGGCGCAAATCGTTGTAAGTGAGTGGTGCCGCAATCAACAAACTCTCGAAGAGTTGCTAAAAGGTTATTCGGATGTGGATGCCGAGATCGCGGATGCGATTCCCGTCGAAACTGACCCATCGTTGAACCTTTTGTTGTCCTTACAAGGCGCACCTTCAACAAACGTGTTACAAGACCGCATTTCAAGCTGGAAAGGGGATCCTAATCGCACTGGCCCGCTTTTGATTGTCTCGCACTATACAAACATCGAGGAACTTACTCAGTTCAAGGTGTTTGAGGGTGAAATTCTTGTCTTGGACCCTAAGCGAAATAACAGGGTTCTTGGATATCTCCGTTTGGCGTCGGCTGCGCCCGATGTTGGACATTTTGCTGATGTCTTCGATTCGCCGCTTCAGCGTGAAGAAATCGCCCTCGACATGGTTGAAAGGTATTATCTGGGCCTCAATAATCGCGAATTCTCGGTCGTTGACGGGCTCCTAAGCGAAAATTGGTATACACATACACAGTCCCAAGACGAAGTCGCGCAGGATACATCTGGTTTCTTTGATGAGATTCAGTCGTACTTGGAAGGAATGCCTGACGCTCAGTTTCAAATCAATTCGCTTCATTATGCCGATGACGTTGTGACTGTGGTGGGAAGAGTTACAGGCACGCATACCGGGCCATTGTTCGGCGTTGCTGCAACGGGTCGCAAAGTGTCGTTTGGTGCCATCGCAGTTCACAAAGTGCGTGATAACGAGATCGTCGAAAGTTGGCAGATGCCGGACCGGCTTTCCCTTCTCCGGCAAATTCGCTGACGTCAAATAGCCTCATAATTGCGACACCTACATTAGCCCCTGTCCGTTATTTGCGACTGGGGCTTTTTTCTGCTGGCACCGGATCGGTTGTTTTGAGCCTTCGCAAGATAGCGCCAGTCCACTCCAGCCGGGTCCCAGTTAACAACAAATAGCCCGAGAACGGCCCGATTTTCGCCTAGCCGAACCACTTTGATCGTACCATTATTTTACGGCGGAGCGCATTTATGTCCTGGATCTTTCGATTTATCCCAATTTCGACTGTCTTGCTTTTGGCAGGAATTGCCGTCGGAGCCATAGCGCTTGGCCATGTGCACTATGAGATAGAGAAACGCAAAGCGCGCGAAAACGGCGTACCAGAAGCAGTTACTGCATCACAGTTGCCCAATGTACGGTCTTTCCCCTGGTACGAAGAAGTTACCGTTCAGGTCCAGTTTCAGGACGAGCTTTCCTACGTGTATTGGGAAGACACGGCCCACGGCGAAGTCGAATTTCCCATTATGTTTTTCTTCGACCCAACGCATGAGGGCCCAGTCCGTCAGGTTCTTGGTGCCATAGCTTTTGACAGTTTCGAAGCCGAGGATATGCTGGCCTATCTTGGAGATGTTTATCAGGAAGACGGCGCACTAGGTGCAATATTCAAACTAACTGGCACAAGACAGTTCTTGCCTTATGTCACCTACGCAGAAGTCGAGGTCGCCGCCGAAGACCTTGGCGTCGAAATGTCTCCAAATTTTCTTTACATTGACCCTTATTTCCGTGGCCGCGAGACGCGGGTTCAAGCCCGCCCCGAACTGACTTATGCTGTCGGTGGGCTTTCCATGGTTCTGATTTGGTTCTCTATGGTTGCGTCCATCATGAGAAAACGCCGCGCCAACACCCAAGAGCCCCAAGCCGTCGCAAAAACAATTGCCAAGAAGGGGCTGATCGCGACGGCATTCGGTGGCGCGAAAGTGCTCTTTGCAAGCGATGACGAAGGTGGAATGGCCTAGAGGTTCGCTCCGTTTCACAACTAATTTAAGTATATTTGACACAATTTTGCCCATTTCCAGTGGTTGAATTTATCAGAGCAGTAAAACAAATAAAGGAGGCAAGCATGTTACGCATGTTCAGTTTCTTGCCCCCCATTGGATGCTACGCATTGGCAATCGTTGCATTGGGCGCGACTTATTTAATGCACGTTGGCCTGTCAGAAACCGGCGAACCCGTCGATACCCGCGTCTACGTTGTAGGCGGAATTTTGGCGTTTCTACTGGGCTTCTCAGGATTTCAGCGGTCTTTGGAAGAACGCGAAGAAGCAAATAAGCCACGCGTTTCCTCCGCAGATGTCATGCAGAAATTGGTGCCAAAAGAAACCGGGCGTCCCGATCCTGATCTGGAAGGGCCACCAGAAACCGTGACGGGTCCGGCAGAAGATTCACCGCTTGCGCGCGTGCGTGCCCGATCAGGCGGAATGGGTATCTAAGTCACAATTCATCCTTCGTGATACTTCACGCGCTTCCATCGCGATGGAAGGGTTGAAACCAGCGTTTGAAGCGCGTATCTGCCCTGAAACGCCAAAGGATGGGACCATGGCCCTGACAAACCCGCTTCAGTTTATTCAACAAGTTCGCGCCGAGGTGTCGAAGGTCGTCTGGCCAAGCCGTCGCGAAGTGATGTTGACCTCTGTCATGGTTTTCGCGCTTGCTATCGTGACCGCAGCGTTCTTCTTCCTTGTTGATTTCATCATCCGCCAAGGCCTTCAGGGCATCCTGACCTTCTTTGGCTGACCAAGTCTTCAAACGTCCAACTGGCCCAGATCAATCGCATCGCGCTCAACCAGCTCGCGATACATGGCCGCGTCTTGCGCCAGCGCCTCGCTCAGCGGTGTATACGGAACGCTGCCTAAGACATCCTGCAATCCCTTGTCGCTCAAATCAGCCGGGAAAGGGAATTCGCTGCCTTCATCATAAGTGACGTCGGCGCTTGGGATCACCTGCTTAAGCGCGGCAATAAAATCCTCGGTTCGGATGACATCGTTGCGCAAATTACAGACCCGCGCGTCTGACACACCCGCCTCGGCACAGCCGATAAACATGCGCGCGACGTCACTGGCATGTTGCATTGGGATCAGCCCGCAGGTGCGAATGTGAAAAGGTCGCCCCGCAACCGACGCCAGAATGGCCTTCGCAAAGTCCGCCGTCACACCCTGATCGCGGCCAACGCCGTAGACGACACAGGGGCGCAGCCCAACGCTTCCCACACCCCAATCGGCCGCATAAACGCCAGCGGTTTGTTCGTTCGCCACCTTATAGGCCCCGTAAAGCGTGCGCGGTGCAGGAATCGCATCATCGGGCAAGGGCCAAGTGTCATAGTCCGTTGCCGGACCAAGCGCCGCCAATGAACTCGCATAAGCCAAACCTTGAACGCCCGCAGCACGCGCCGCTTCGAAGATGTTTATCGTTCCGGTCACATTCACGGCTGATCCAAGCGCCGGATTTGCGCGACAAAACGGGATCTGAAGCCCAGCCAGATGCACGATCCGCGTCACACCTTCGTCCGCGACCAGTTTGGCAACGGCCTTGGTGTCTGTAACGTCCAATACGTGCCACGTCACTTTCGCGATGGCGTCTTCCGTCATCACCAGACGGGGTCGCACCGGTTCGCCGCCCAGATCGGTTGCAATCACGCGCACACCGCGATCCACCAAGTGTTTCAGAACCCAGGCCCCAAGACACCCCAGCGCACCAGTGACCAAAAATGTATCGTTCTGCACGGTATCTCTCCTGTTTAGGGTCTTGGCAGTCCCACCGGAAAAACTTCAAACCATCTTTTCAGCAAATTGCCGCGAGCATCTTGTGAATTTTTAAACCCAGCTTTCACCGGTGCACAATGACCAAAGGTTGGTAACGGTGCAATTGGTCGATCCGTTCCACAAAAGCAGGGAACAGCCCCGTTGGCTCATCTTTCTTTTGCGGTTGAATTCCCCGGCTAAGGACGCTATCGAACCCGCCTATGAGGCGTGCACTGGTTGCACGCCCCATTTCATTCTGGCGGGTGGTTTCCCGCGTTCAAGAAGGATCAAGATCATGGCGAAGCGCTGGTATTCGGTAAGTGTATTGTCGAACTTCGAAAAGAAGGTCGCCGAGCAAATCCGTCATTCCGTCGAAGACGCCGGGCTTGAGGAACAGATCGAAGAAGTTCTGGTTCCCACCGAAGAGGTCATCGAAATCCGTCGTGGCAAGAAAGTCACCGCCGAACGCCGCTTTATGCCGGGGTATGTTCTGGTTCGTATGGAAATGTCGGACGAAGGCTATCACCTGATCAACTCGATCAACCGCGTCACTGGTTTCCTTGGCCCGCAAGGGCGCCCGATGCCAATGCGCGACGCCGAAGTGAACTCGATCCTGAACCGTGTTGAAGAAGGCGAAACCGCTCCGAAGCTGATGATTTCGTTCGATGTGGGCGAACAAGTCAAAGTCAACGACGGCCCTTTCGAAGATTTCGACGGCACCGTGGAAGATGTCGACGAAGACAACCAGCGCCTCAAGGTCACGGTATCGATCTTCGGTCGCGCCACACCGGTTGAACTGGAATTCACGCAGGTTTCAAAACAGATCTAACGGTCGATTTCGGGGATTTGGCAACCTTCGGTTAAGCATAACGGCTTAGATCAGGGGCATGTCCCATTGGCCAAAGCCCCTGCTGAACCTTACCAAACTACTATTGCCGACGCTGTTTCCGTCGTGGCGCTTCTTTGAAGAAATTGGCCCGAGCCCACGCATTGAATATCGCGCGAACTCAGATGCGCCTTGGCAACCGATTACTGTCCTGCCCGAACGCCTTGGCCCTGTTGCGATGTTTCGTCGGTTATTCTTCAGCCCCGCGTGGAACGAGCACTTATTTCTTGTCAGCATCGCCACCCGTCTCGCCGTGGAACCGATGTTGCATGACGTGAACGAAATCGCCGCCCGGTTGACCCGCATGTTGGATCCGACCGGTGCCGAAACCTATCAGTTCCGTATCCTGTTCGTTGCGCGCGAAGACGGCGACATTGGCCAATTCGTGTTTTACGAAAGTACCGAACGCGCGCTGAAAACCGTCGCATGAGTTTTGAAGTCGCCCTTCGTCTGGTGGAAATCGGCGTCAGCCTTGCGCTGATCCAGCGTGCATTCGAACACATCGGGCGCGAAACCGCATTGTTCCTTCCCCAGGGCCTACTTGCGCTCGTCTTACTATCGGGCTTCGCGTCCGGCCCCGCAATCTGGGGCCTTTGGCTACTCAACCTTTGGCAGCTTTACCGGTTCCAAGGGGCGTATAATGGCGGCGCTGACAAACTGGCGATGCTCTGTCTGACGTGCCTTGCCGTCGCACATGCCGCGCCTACGCCCTTCTGGTCAGAAATGGCGTTGGCCTATTTAGCGGTGCAATTGGTCTTGTCCTATTTCATTTCCGGTTGGGTCAAGCTGGGGAACCCTGATTGGCGTTCCGGCGCAGCATTGCGCGATGTCTTCGCGTTTTCGGCCTATCCGGTTGCGGGCAACCTGCGCGCTATCGCAGATCGCCAGACCCTGACATTCACCGCAAGTTGGGCGGTCATCGCGTTCGAAATCGCTTTCCCCCTGGCGCTTTTGCACCCGATGTTCTTGACCGGTGCGCTTATCATCGCCGCAGGCTTCCACCTCTCCAACGCGATCTTCCTTGGTCTGAATCGGTTCTTCTGGATATGGCTCAGTGCCTATCCGGCCTTGATCTGGTTTCAGGGTCGAATCGTCGGATAATCCAAACAGGATCACGCCAGACGTCGCTTTAACTTTTTGGTCACGCACGTGTACAGTCTTCACCAAAGGGAGACTTAAGTGACCAATATTGTTTTTGACGTTGGCAATGTCCTGATTGCATGGGACGAACACGCTGCTTTCCGCGATGCATTTCCAGATGACGCCGCAATTGATACGTTTTTCGATCAGATTGGGTTTTACGCATGGAACCTGGAACAAGACCGTGGCCGATCACGCGAGGAAGCCGTGGCGGCGATACATCGAAAATGGCCAGAACACGCACCCCTCCTTGATCAATTCTTTGACCGATTTGCCGACACCATTCAAACGAAGATCACTGGAAGCTGGACAGTGCTCGAAGACCTTAAGTCCACAGGGCACCGGGTATTTGGGCTAACCAACTGGGGCGCGGAAACATGGCCCGTTGCAAAGACCGTGCATCCCGAACTGATCGATGCCTTCGAAGATGTCGTGGTTTCGGGCGACGAAAAGCTGCTGAAACCCGATGTGCGGATTTACGAAACTTTGACAAATCGGAACGGCTTGCAACCCGGTGAATGCACTTTCATCGACGATAGCCCCAAGAACGTCGAAGGCGCACGCGCAGCTGGCTGGAACGCAGTGCATTTCACCGGCGCAGATGAACTGCGTTCAGCGATACAGGATTTGGGGTTGCTGTGACCTTAAATTCCCTTGTCACAAGCCCCAAAGCCGTATAAGTCCGCGCAGTCTTGTGGAAGGCAAGGTGATCGCGATCATCAACCCGGACCACATCAACCATAGCTCGGCAACGCGTTGTCCGAGTGTTGAGAAAGGAGGCCAGTCATGGCCAAGAAAGTAGCCGGCACCATGAAGCTTCAGGTGCCCGCCGGACAAGCGAACCCATCCCCTCCAGTAGGGCCAGCATTGGGTCAGCGCGGCATCAATATCATGGAATTCTGTAAAGCGTTTAACGCCAAAACAGCCGACCTTGAGCCGGGCGCACCCTGCCCGACGATTATCACCTATTATCAGGACAAGTCCTTTTCCATGGACATCAAGACGTCGCCTGCGTCGTACTTCCTGAAAAAAGCCGCCAAGCTGAAATCCGGTGCCAATAACCCATCCCGCGAAATTGTCGGCTCGGTCACTGCGGCACAACTGCGCGAAATCGCCGAAGCGAAGATGGTCGATCTGTCGGCCAACGACGTCGAACAGGCGATGAAGATCATCCTTGGTTCGGCCAAGTCGATGGGTATCGAGGTGAAAGGATAAATCATGGCAAAGCTTGGAAAACGCTTCAAGGCCGCTCGTGAGGCTTTCGCTGGCAAAGAAAACGTCACCGTCGAAGAGGCCGTCAATCTGGTTAAATCGAATGCCAAAACGAAGTTCGACGAAACCGTTGATATCGTAATGGCCCTTGGCGTCGATCCGCGTCACGCGGACCAGATGGTTCGCGGCACGGTCGATCTACCAAACGGAACCGGCAAGACTGTCCGTGTCGCCGTCTTTGCGCGCGGTGCTAAAGCCGACGAAGCCAAAGAGGCCGGTGCGGATGTGATCGGTGCAGAAGACTTGATGGAAACTGTGCAAGGCGGCACCATCGACTTTGACCGCTGCATTGCAACGCCCGACATGATGCCCATCGTTGGTCGTCTTGGTAAGGTGCTTGGCCCCAGAAACCTGATGCCGAACCCAAAGGTCGGCACGGTGACCATGGATGTCAAAGAAGCTGTTGCGGCTGCCAAAGGCGGTCAGGTTCAGTTCAAGGCCGAGAAGGCTGGCGTCGTGCACGCTGGCGTTGGCAAGGCGTCCTTTGACGAAGCTAAATTGGTTGAAAACGTTCGCGCCTTTGTCGACGCTGTCGCCAAAGCAAGACCAGCGGGTGCCAAGGGCACTTACATGAAAAAGGTCTCGATCAGCTCAACCATGGGGCCAGGTGTCACAATCAACGTCGAAAGCGCCACGGGCAACTGATCCACCCTTCAAAACGTAATCCAAAGCGCGCCCTTCGGGGCGCGTTTTTTTTGCCGTCTGGCAATGACAGCCACGCCCACCTACATTGACGTAAATCTGGGAGGGACTTCCATGGCCAACACAGCACTGATCACAGGCGCGTCCGCAGGCATTGGTATGGCCTTGGCGCGATACCATGCCTCCAAGGGGGGGGACCTGATCATCACCGCCCGCCGCGAAGACAAACTCGTCGCGCTAAAGGATGAGTTGGAAGCAAAGCACAGCATCACGGTCCACGTCTTTGCAAGCGACCTTGGCGCAGACGGTGCTGCCGAAGCCTTGTACCAATCGGTGACAAACGCCGGGTTGACCGTGGACATTCTGATCAACAACGCGGGGTTCGGCGGCCATGGGCATCATATAGATCGCGATCTGGCCGACGAACTGGCGATGATTGATTTGAACGTAAAGGCCTTGGTCGCGTTGACCCATCGCTTCGGCGCAGATATGGCGGCGCGCGGTCGCGGGCATATCCTGAACGTCGGTTCGACCGCGGGTTTTATGCCGGGGCCAAAGCAGGCGATCTATTTTGCGACCAAGGCTTTCGTGAACAGTTTCAGCCAGGCGATAGATCATGAGCTGCATCCAAAAGGCATTACGTGCACTGTGCTTGCGCCCGGCTATGTGGAAACCGAATTTGCCGAACTTGCAAACCTGACCGGCACTGATTTGGTCAAAGGTGGCGGGAAATCACCCGAAAGCGTTGCCAAACATGGGTATGATGCGATGATGGCCGGCAAGTTGGTAACGATCAATGAAACGGGCCTGAGCATCTTACTAAACTGGATCACCCCTTTGCTCCCACGTCGCACAGTCCTGAATATGGTCAACAAGTTGCAAAGCAAATAGTCGGAGCTGCGTGATGTTTATATCATTCTGGGGATCGCTGATCATCGGTGGCATTGTCGCCTATCTGTCCGAAAAATGGGACATGACCCATCACGGCATCTTGCAAGCAATCATCATCGCAATTGGCGGCGTTGTGTTGTTGTTTATGGTGCGCGTTATGTTCGGGCTGTCGTTTGGATCACCTGGGATCAACGCGATCATCGGGGCGGCAGGTGCGCTGATCCTGATCCCGTCAGAAGCGATTGCACGCAAACGCAGAAAGTAATCAGCGGGTTTCGGGATTTCAGAAGCCCTTTCAACCCAACCAAGCCAGAAACAAGTCCCGTTACTTCTCAGGTTTGAACGGTGCCATGCCAGCCCGCGCCAATTCATCCGCACGTTCGTTTTCTGGATGACCAGCGTGGCCTTTGACCCACGTCCAACTGACGTCGTGCGTCGCTTGCGCCGCATCCAATCTTTTCCAAAGCTCTTCGTTCTTCACCGGCTTTTTTGCCGCCGTTCGCCAACCGTTGCGCTTCCAGCCGTGAATCCAGCTTTCAACACCGTTTTTCACATAGGTGGAATCCGTGACCATGGTGATTGTTGATCTGCGGTCCAAAGCCTCAAGCGCGTGGATGGCCGCCAAAAGCTCCATCCGATTGTTGGTTGTCAGCCCTTCGCCGCCCTTTAGTTCTCGCTCTTTCAGAACAGCGTCGCCATCCTTGGCGATCAGCAGGGCACCCCAGCCACCGGGGCCGGGATTTCCTGAACAGGCCCCATCGGTATAGGCGAACAGTTCGGTCATTCGGGGATGTCGTCTAAGCCGACATAGCCGGGCATTGCCGCAATGCAGTCAATCCACTCACGAACCGCATCAAAACGATCCAAATCGAAGCCACCCTTAGTGGCCGCACTGTGGGTGTAGGCATAAAGCGAAATATCCGCGATTGTCGGCCTATCGCCAACAAACCAATCCTGGTTTGCAAGGTGATCATTCATCTGTCCCAGCAATCCGTGGCCCGCTTCCAGCAATTCAGCCAAACGTTCCGGCGTTGCCAGATGTGCGCGACTTTCATACTTCAAAAGCGCTGCACGCACTGCGATTACGCCTTCATGCTGGTTCTGTTCCCAGAACATCCAACCCAGAACATGCGCGCGCACCACGGCGGCAGTTGGAAACCAATCTGTGCCGTCGCCAAGATAGCAAAGGATGGCGTTTGATTCAGGAATTTGCGTCCCATCAGCCAATTCCAGAACCGGCAATTTTCCCAAGGGCAATTTTCCCTTTGCGTGGGCCTCGGCCAGTTCCGACGTTTCGTACTCCATCCCCACATGGACATAGTCCTGCCCAAGCAAGGCGAGCAAAAGCCGCGCTTTATAGCTGTTGCCCGAAGAAGGCATTGAATAGAGTGTGAGATTACCCATCCAACGTGGCCCTCATGATAATCCAAGGCGCTTCCACGCCGTCTAGTCCAGCGTCGCTGCCAGTGGCGCGGGTTTGTACAGTCAAGCCCACGTCGTTCAGCAATGCGGTCAACTCATCGTCCATGTAATACGCATAGAACCGGCCAATAGAATCGCGCTTTTCGCCGGTGCCCGTCTTGGTTCCAATGTGGAATTGGCCACCGGGGCAAAGCGCTTTTGAAATCCGGGTCAGGTGTCCCGGCATGTCGGCCTTCGGGGCGTGCAACAGCGAAAAGTTTGCGAAAACCCCGTCATAGGCGCTGACCGCATCCAAATCCGCGAACCCTTTGACTTGAAAGTCCAATCCATACGTCTCGCGACCAAGACGCACCATTTCCGGCGAGGCATCCCAGGCATCTATCTGAAAGCCGGCTTCGGCCATAAAATGCGATGATCTGCCGGGGCCACAGCCCAAATCAAGAACTCGCCCACCCGGTTTCACAGCGTCCATGAACGCCAGCAAGTGACGGTCCTGCTTTGACGAGGTGACAAGCTCGGCATAGTCGTCTGCTTTGGCGTCATAGACAGACAGGGTCTCGCGGTCTGACATTATGCAGGTTCCCGCAGGACGCGTGGCACTTTGAATTCTACATTTTCGACAGCGGTTTCGACGACTTCTAGCGTCACGTTGAAATGGTTGCGAAACGCATCGATGACCTCGTTCACCAACACCTCCGGCGCGCTGGCTCCAGCCGTAACACCAACCGATTTGATCCCTTCGATGGCGCGCCAGTCAATGTCGGCGGCGCGGCGTACCAATTGCGCATAAGCGCATCCAGCAGTCTGGCCAACTTCGACAAGGCGTTTTGAGTTTGACGAATTCGGCGCACCAATCACAAAAAGCGCATCGATCTTGCCGGCAACGGCTTTCACAGCCGCTTGGCGGTTCGTTGTGGCATAGCAGATGTCTTCTTTGTGGGGTCCGACGATGGATGGAAACCGCACATGCAAAGCGGCAACAATGTCCGCAGTGTCATCCACCGAAAGTGTTGTTTGCGTGATGAAAGCCAGCTTGTCAGGGTCGCGCGGGGTGATCTTGGCCACGTCTTCGACTGTTTCAACCAACAGAACTTCGCCATCCGGCAATTGCCCCATGGTGCCCAATGTCTCGGGGTGTCCTTCATGCCCGATCATCACCATCTGAAGACCGTTTCCATGGTGCCGCTCAGCTTCGATATGAACTTTGGAAACCAATGGGCAAGTGGCATCCACATAAACCATCTCGCGCTTTGCTGCCTCGGCAGGCACGGCCTTGGGCACGCCATGAGCTGAAAAGATGACGGGCCGATCATCGGGGCAATCGTCCAGTTCCTCAACAAAAACAGCGCCCTTTTCACGCAAACCGTCAACCACAAACTGGTTATGGACGATCTCGTGGCGCACATAGACCGGCGCGCCCCATTTTTCCAAGGCCATTTCGACGATCTTGATGGCCCGATCAACGCCTGCGCAAAAGCCACGTGGCGCGGCGAGATATAGTGTCAAATCGGGTTTTGTCATCTGCAATCCTAACCTGCGATAGACCTAGGATGTTTGACCCCAATCGTCCAGATCACTGCGGCAAACTCACCAAATATCAGGGCATACCAAGGGCGCTCGCACACTGGCACGACGCCAGCCGAGTTTAACCACCCCGGACACAAAGTGCCGAGCGCTGCGTGATTTCTATCGACGCAAATGTGACGGGGAGAAAACCGAGAGGTTTTCGAACCGGCTTTACTGTTCCTCGTCCATTGGTTCCCGCGTTGGGCGGCCAATGACGTCTTTCAGTTCGTCCAGTTCGATAAAGTTGTCGGCCTGACGGCGAAGCTCGTCTGCGATCATCGGTGGTTGCGACCGGATCGTTGATACGACCGAAACGCGAACACCCTGACGCTGCAAGCTTTCTGCCAGCGGCCGGAAATCTCCATCCCCAGAGAATATAACGATGTGATCCACATGCGGCGCAAGTTCCATAGCATCGACGGTAAGTTCGATGTCCATGTTCCCTTTGACCTTGCGACGGCCCTGACTATCGGTGAATTCCTTCGCCGGTTTCGTCACCATGGTGAATCCGTTGTAATGCAACCAATCGACCAGAGGCCGGATTGGCGAATACTCATCGTTTTCCAAAAGTGCAGTATAGTAGAACGCTCTCAGCAACTTACCCCGGCGCATGAATTCCTGGCGGAGAAGTTTGTAATCGATATCGAACCCAAGAGACTTCGCGGCCGCATACAAGTTCGAGCCGTCGATGAACAGCGCAAGCCGTTCGTCCTTATAGAACATTGACTGTTCCTTCCTTGTTTTTTTGTTCCGCGCTGAAAATCCGTGAGTCTAAAATGGTCTGTCAGCTCGGCTGGCGCGAACCTATAAATATTTAGGTAAGCTTCGCAACTATCGTTTTCGATAGTTTCCGTAAAGTTAACGTGCGTTGACGCGCCGTTGCATAGCGCTGAACTGCACAGAATTACTTTCTCGCACCTTTGATTTAGATACAATACTTGAGTTTCCCCTTGTGTTTCCTATTTCAAAGCAATACGACCACGCACTGATCCAACTTTTGATGGAGACTCCGATGGCCCGCGTGACGGTAGAAGACTGTGTTGACAAAGTTCCGAACCGGTTCGAACTGGTGATGCTTGCCGCACATCGTGCGCGCGAAATTTCCACCGGCGCCCCGCTGACAGTGGATCGCGACAACGACAAGAACCCCGTTGTTTCCCTGCGCGAGATTGGCGACGAAGCCCAATCTGCCGACGAACTTCGCGAGCGTATGATCGAAGCACATCAAACACAGATCGAAGTTGATGAGCCCGAAGAAGACGCAATGGCGCTTTTGATGGGTGCTGAAAGCGACAAACCTGTCGAAGATGACATGAGCGAAGAGAAACTGCTGCGCGCGCTGATGGAAGCTCAAGGGCAGCCATAAGCCTTGGGGGCATTTTCCCGGAAGGCGGGGCCGGATGATCACAGCGAATGACCTGATCGCACTGGTCCAAAACTATAACCCGAAGACCGACACTGACCTGATCACGCGCGCCTATGACTACGGCGCGCGGATGCATGACGGCCAGACGCGTCATTCTGGCGAACCCTATTTTACCCATCCCATTGCTGTTGCAGCGATTCTGACAGAACAACAGCTGGACGACGCCACGATCGTTACGGCTCTTTTGCACGATACCGTGGAAGACACGCGATCCACATTTTCGGAAGTTGAAAGCGAGTTCAGCACCGAAATCGCCGAACTGGTTGATGGTGTTACAAAGCTGACCAATCTTCAATTGTCGTCGACCGAAACCAAACAAGCTGAAAACTTTCGCAAGCTGTTCATGGCCATGTCGAAAGACCTAAGGGTGATACTGGTCAAACTGGCCGACCGTTTGCACAACATGCGTACCATCAAAGCGATGCGGCCCGACAAGCAGCAACAAAAAGCGCGTGAAACTATGGACATCTATGCGCCTCTGGCCGGTCGCATGGGCATGCAATGGATGCGCGAAGAACTGGAAGACCTGTCGTTTCGTGTGCTGAACACCGAAGCCAGAAATTCCATCATCCGCCGGTTCATTACACTGCAACGGGAAACCGGCGACGTAATCCGCAAGATCACCACCGACATGGAAGCCGAACTGGACCGCGCCGGCATCGACGCCGAAGTCATGGGCCGAGCGAAGAAACCTCATTCGATCTGGCGCAAAATGGAAGCCAAGAAGATCGGGTTTTCACGGCTGTCCGACATCTATGGGTTCCGCATTTTGTTGAACCGCGAAGAAGATTGCTATGCCGCGCTAGGTGCCGTTCATCGTCGTTGGAGCGCGGTTCCGGGCCGTTTCAAAGACTATATCAGTCAGCCCAAATCGAACGGCTATCGGTCGATTCACACTACAGTGTCAGGCCGCGACGGTAAACGCGTTGAAATCCAGATCCGGACCCGCGAAATGCACGAAGTCGCGGAAGCCGGAGTAGCCGCGCATTGGTCCTATCGCGATGGTGTGCCTGCCGAAAACCCGTTTGCCGTCGATCCTGCCAAGTGGATTGCATCGCTCTCGGAGCGGTTTGACAGCGCCGATGACCATGACGAGTTTCTGGAACACGTCAAAATGGAAATGTACGCCGATCAGGTGTTTTGCTTCACCCCCAAGGGTGAAGTGGTGAAACTCCCGCGCGGAGCCACGCCACTGGACTTTGCTTACATGATCCACACGCGGATCGGCGACAGTTGCGTCGGCGCAAAAGTTGACGGTATCCGCGTGCCGCTTTGGACACGACTTAGAAACGGTCAATCCGTTGATGTGATGACCGCCGAAGGCCAGCGCCCCCAAGCCACCTGGATCGACATCGTTGCAACCGGGCGTGCCAAAGCAGCCATTCGCCGTTCGCTGCGCGAAGAAAACCGCGAACGTTTTATCAAGCTTGGTCGTGAATTGATCCGGGTCGCCTTTGACCATGTTGGCAAGCGCCCCACCGAAAAAGCGCTGAAGATCGCCGCAAAACAACTAAGCATCGAAAACGGCCAGGAAATTCTGGCGCGCATCGGTGCCGCTGAATTGACCGCGCGTGAGGTAATCGCAACTCTTTACCCCGAACTAGCAAGGAAAACCGGCGAAGAGATCGACGTGGCACGGGCGGTGGTTGGTTTGAAACCCAGCCAGACTTTCAGACGTGCAGCATGTTGCCAGCCTGTGCCCGGCGAGCGAATCGTTGGAATCAGCTATCGTGGCAAGGGCGTCATTATTCACGCCATCGATTGCGATGTTCTGGCCGAGCTTGAAGAAGATTCCGACCGTTGGGTTGATCTTCACTGGCAGGAAGGCCGCCATCCCGCTGCTCACAATGTGAGTATCGACATTACTATTGCCAATGACAGCGGGGTCCTTGGTCGGATATGCACCTTGTTAGGCGAGCAAGGGGCAAATATTTCGGATTTGGTGTTCATTGACAGAAAGCCGGACTTTTACCGTCTTATTGTTGACGCGGATCTTCGCGATATTGGCCATCTGCATGCGGTGATGCTGGCACTTGAAGCGGACAGTGATGTGTCTTCTTTAAACCGGCACCGAAACCTAGAGCGTAAGCCCTGAGGAGGGTATGATCGGTGGTCTTCAAGCGGCGCAAGCCACGGACCTATGTTGAGATTGTCAGCGAAAGCTTCTATCCGCGGGGCGGGTGGACGCGCGCCGTTCGTTATGTTGCGCATCGCCTGCAACGACTGCCCGATCCCGCCCATAAAATCAGCCGTGGAATCGCCGTCGGCGTCTTAGTCTCGTTTACCCCGCTCTTTGGAATGCACTTCATTCTGGCAACTTTGCTGGCTGTCGCAATTCGCGGAAACATCCTTGCGGCTTTGCTTGGCACGTTCATCGGCAACCCACTTACCTTCCCATTGATTGCAGCGGTCTCAATGGAGCTCGGGTCCTGGATGTTGGGACATGGTAGAGTGCCGTTGACCTTGGTCTTAAGCGCATTCTCTGAAGCTTCGATTAATCTTTGGCGAAACTTTATCGCTTTTTTTACCGACGAACCGGTCCATTGGAGCGGGCTTGATGTCTTTTGGGATCGTGTGTTTTTGCCATACCTTGTCGGCGGTTTGGTTCCTGGATTTGCCGCGGCAATCGCGGCCTATGTATTGGCGAACCCGGTCATCGCGGCCTACCAAAGGGCCCGTGTTGCGCGGCTGAAAAAGCGGTTCGCCAAAAAACGCCAGCGTGTCATTTCCCGCCGTCTAAGCGCCCCAGCCGAGTAAACCTTGCTCTCTACGCTCACGCATGCGAACTCAACGAATGGCCAAGAAGACCAAAAGTAGCCCTCGCAAGAAGACGGCCAAGCCCAAGCGAAAACTGCGGCTTAGCGCATGGATTCTGCGCGGCTTGGCTTCATTTGCTTTGGCGATTTTGGTACTTGTCGGGCTGTATCGCTTCGTACCACCCCCCTCGACCCCTTATGTTTTATCCGAAGGCCTGCGCCTTGGCGGCATAGAACGAACGTGGGTGCCAATGGAACAGATCAAGCCCGTCGTGGCCCGATCCGTTGTCGCCGCCGAGGATGCAAACTTTTGTCTGCATTGGGGGTTCGACATGGCGCAATTGCGCGCAGCCATCGCCCAAGGCGGCAACCGCGGCGCTTCGACCCTTAGTCAGCAGACGGTGAAGAACCTTTGGCTTTGGCAGGGGCGCAGTTGGCTTCGAAAAGCACTGGAAGGCGTGATGACACCTGTTGTCGAAGCCCTTTGGCCAAAACGTCGGATCGTTGAAATGTATCTGAACGTTGCAGAATTCGACACGGGCGTCTTTGGGATCGAAGCTGCCGCACAGCACCACTTTGGCATCAGCGCTGCTGAACTGTCGGCCAGACAAGCCGCACTGCTTGCGGCGGTGCTGCCAAACCCCAAAGGTCGTCAAGCGGTGAACCCTTCAAGCGCCACGCAAAAACGTGCGTCAGCAATTGCCGATGGAGCCGCCACCATCCAAAGGGATGGGCGGGCCGATTGCTTTGAGTGAGAGCATTTCTAGGAAGAAAATTGCCAAGCGTTTTCGTTCGTAATGCCTGCCCGCTTGAAACTTTGCGCGTCAGACGGCATTCAGACTGAAAGCTCCAATGGGCCAACCGTCAAATGATCCGTTTGTATCACGTTCCACTTTCTCCGTTTTGCCGCAAGGTACGTCTGTCTTTGGCCGAAAAAAAGCTAGAGGTGGAACTGGTCGAAGAACGATATTGGGAACGCGATCCCGAATTCATCCGCCGCAACCCCGCTGGCAAAGTTCCGGTCTTAAAGATCAATGATCTGACGCTGTCTGAAAGCACGCCAACCTGCGAATATCTTGAAGAAAGATATCCCGACCCGCCACTTTTGCCCAAATCCGACGCGGATCGCCACGAAGTGCGTCGGCTGGTGTCTTGGTTCGACGACAAGTTCCATTCCGAAGTTACATCGAATCTGCTGTACGAACGGGTCAACAAAAAGATCACCAAAGAAGGCTATCCCGACAGCAAAAATGTCAAAGCCGGTGCCAAGGCGATTAAGTTTCACTTGGAATATATTGGTTTTCTTTTGGACGAACGCCGTTGGTTGGCCGGGTCTGAGCTGTCGCTTGCCGATTTTGCGGCCGCCGCCCATTTATCGTCACTGGATTACATTTCGGATGTCGATTGGAACCTGAACACCACGGTGCGCGATTGGTATGCCAAAATCAAATCACGCCCGGCGTTCCGGCCATTGCTGGCGGACGCGGTGCCCGGTTTCCCACCGCCTGCGCATTATGCCGATCTGGATTTCTAAAACGGGCATCGCCCTTGACCAGGCCCAGCGCCGGTCCAAGACATTTCTGACCAAATGACCGGTTCGGACGACTTAAAGCGACGTGTGATCGCCGAAGCAAAGGACGCCGGATTTGCCCAAGCGCGGGTCTGTCATCCCGGTGCTGTTCCATTGGTTCCAGAACGATTGGCTGCCTTTCTGGAACAAGGCCGTCACGGGCAGATGGACTGGATGGAACGTCGGGAAACCTGGCGCGGTGACCCGACCGCGCTTTGGCCCGAAGCGCGATCCGTGATCATGCTGGCCGAACCTTATACGCCAGATCACGATCCGCTTGAGGATCTAAAACACACCGAACGGGGTGTGGTATCTGTCTATGCGCGCGGCCGCGATTATCATGACATCGTCAAGAAACGCCTGAAGCGCGTTGCCCGTTGGCTGGTCACCGAAGCGGGCTGCGAAGTTAAGGTATTTGTCGACACCGCGCCTGTTCCAGAAAAAGCCCTTGGCGAGGCGGCGGGCCTCGGATGGCAAGGTAAGCACACAAACCTGGTCAGTCGTGATCTTGGCAACTGGTTCTTCCTTGGCGCCATCTTCACCACCGCCGACCTTCCACCGGATCTGCCGGAAGGTGATCACTGTGGCACTTGCCGCCGCTGTCTCGATATCTGCCCAACCGACGCATTTCCGGCACCCTATCAACTGGATGCCCGGCTTTGCATTTCTTACCTGACAATCGAACATGACGGCCCGGTCGATGAGGCCCTGCGCCCCAAGCTTGGCAATCGCATATATGGCTGCGACGATTGCCTTGCCGCTTGCCCTTGGAACAAGTTCGCCGAAACAGCACGTGACGTGCGGTATGCGACCAAGGGCGATCTGGACGCACCGCCACTGGCGGAACTGGCACAATTGGATGACGCAAGTTTTCGCGCTAAATTCTCAGGTTCGCCCATCAAACGTTCGGGGCGGAATCGGTTTGTCCGAAACGTGCTTTACGCCATTGGAAACTCAAACGATCCAGGCCTCCGCGCAATCGCGGCCAAACTAACGGCGGATGCAGACCCCACAGTCGCCGACGCGGCACGCTGGGCCGTCGACCAGCTGCCCGAAGCCTGATAGAGCCGCCTTATGACCGATAGGCCCGACAATCCCTTCCTTGCCATAGGGCTGAAGCTTTGCGCGGTTGTGTTGTTCGTGGTCATGGGTGCGTTCATCAAGGCCGCCTCGGTCGAAGTGCCACCGGGCCAAGCCGTTTTCTTCCGTTCGTTTTGCGCCTTGCCAGTGATCATCCTGTGGCTGGCATCACGACGTGAACTGAAAACGGGCCTTCGCACGCAAAACGTCCGCGAACACGTGTTTCGCGGGATCATCGGATCGACAGCCATGGGGCTGTCGTTTGCAGGGTTGGCGATCTTGCCGCTGTCTGAGGTCAAAGCGATCCAATACGCTGTCCCGATTTTCGTCGTGATCCTTGCGGCGATTTTCTTGGGTGAAACCATTCGCAAGGTCCGTCTGACAGCGGTCTTCATGGGATTGCTGGGGGTCCTTATTATCCTGTGGCCGCGCCTGTCGGTCACCACTGGCGATGCCGATCCCAAACTGGCGCTGGGCGCGCTTTTGGTGCTTGGCGGGTCGTTTTGCGCCGCAGCCGCGCAAGTGATGGTGCGTCGCATGGTTGCTCATGAACATCCGGCTGCCATCGTGTTCTGGTTCTCGATCTTTGCGTCTTTGATGGGTCTTTTGTCGCTGCCATTCGGTTGGGTTGTGCCATCGGTCGCAGTTATGGGGTACCTTGTCGGCGCAGGTCTGGTCGGTGGCTTGGGGCAAATCTTTGGAACGAACGCTTACCGCTTCGGCGATGCCAGCATCGTCGCACCCTTTGATTATGCTTCGATCCTGTTCGCCCTTGCGATCGGCTATGTATTCTTTGCCGAAGTTCCAACGCCGCAAATGATCGTAGGATCTGCCAATGTGATTACCGCAGGCGTGTTGATCATTTTCCGCGAGCACCAATTGCGATTGCAACGCGGAAAAGCACGCCAGCACGTCACGAAATATGGGTGAGAAAGGCCGATCACCTAATTTTTTGGATGTTTCGGATCTTTGCTAACCAGAATTAAGGCTTTGGTGTGGATTATTGCGACCTGGTGTTTTGACAGGTACACATCGTGACCCAACAGCTATTGATCTATATTCTCGCAATCAATCTGGTGACACTGGTCTTGTCGATCATCGACAAAGCTTTGGTTGTGCGCGGTATTTGTCAGATGCCCGACAAGCTATTCTTGGGGCTTTCTTGGATCGGTGGTTGTGCGGGTTCAAAGATTGCCCAAATTGCAATTGGCCACCGGACGTTCAGATATGGGTTTACCGTCAACCTGAACTTGATCATCGCATTCCAATTTTCTGTTGTGCTGGCGGTCTGGGCGTATCAGGCCACCAGCAACAGGCAGAATCAAGATGTCTCAGTGCTTCGATCTTGGATGGGACAAGACGAAAAACCCCAAGCCCCGCGCCGTTTCGGGCCGGGCAGCAAGTAGACGTGGTCGCCTAGGCCCGCACTAGTTTCTCATAGCTTTCGGCCACATCCCGCGTCAGTGCACCAACTTCAAAGCTGTAATCCGCGATCTGGCCAACTGGTGTCACTTCCGCCGCCGTTCCGGTCAACCAACATTGCTCAAAGCTTTCAAGTTCTTCTGGCATGATGACCCGTTCGTGCACTTTGATCTGTCGGTCTTTCAACATTCCAATCACCGTTTGGCGGGTCAAACCGTTTAAAAAGGCGTCCGGGTTGGGCGTATGGACTTCGCCGTCCTTCACGAAAAAGATGTTGGCTCCGGTCGCTTCGGCCACATACCCGCGATAATCCATGAACAACGCGTCGGAACAGCCTTTGGCTTCGGCGGCGTGTTTCGATGTGGTGCAGATCATGTAAAGCCCGGCCGCTTTGGCGTGCACAGGGATAGTTTCTGGCGACGGACGCTTCCATTTCGCGATGTCCAGTTTGGCACCTTTGTACTTGGCATCGCCATAGTAACTGCCCCATTCCCACGATGCGATTGCCAGATGAACGGGGTTTCGCGCCGATGCGACACCCATATCTTCACCCGCACCACGCCAAGCAACGGCTCGCACATAAGCGTCTGTCAGGCCATTCTGGGCCAAAACCTGCTGCTTGGCCGCTTCGATTTCATCGACCGAATAGGGGATTTCAAAATCCAGCTCGCCTGCCGAAAAATGCAGGCGTTCGGAATGTTCGCGCGACTTGAAAATCTTGCCATTGTACGCGCGCTCGCCTTCAAACACGCTGGACGCATAATGCATTGCATGGGACAAAATATGGACGTTGGCCGCACGCCAATCGACCATTTTGCCGTCCATCCAAATCAATCCGTCAAGATCATCATACCCAGCCATGGCCGGCCTCCGTTTCCAAAAGTTGCGCGAATAGTTCCGAAACGGTCATAAAGTTGCGGAAAATTCGATTTGAGCTAGCAGTCGGCACTTGGAATGTCAACAAGGCTGACATAAAATCGATTTGAGCAGACGAGGACAACATGGCCGACAGAAGCGGACCACAGGGCAACGAAACCCTGCTATTCCTGACCGACGAACATTTGCGAAAAGGGATCGAGGCGATGTTTTTCGCATATCGCGGTTTCACGGCCGATCCAGATCGCATTCTGGGCGAAAAAGGCTATGGTCGCGCACACCACCGAGCGATCCACTTCATCAAGCGCACACCCGGAACGACGGTGAATAACCTATTGTCGATCCTTGGCGTTACTAAACAGTCCTTGAACCGGGTTCTTAGAACACTCATTGACGACGGGCTTGTGCAAAGCGAAGTTGGCACGCGAGATAAACGTGAACGCCACCTGAACCTAACAGAAACAGGCCTTGAACTTGAGCGCGAATTGTCGAATGCCCAAAGAGATCGCATGCGCACTGCTTTTAGGCAGACGGGACCCGAAGCAGTTGCCGGGTTTCGCCAAGTTCTGGAAGCGATGATGGATAGCGACATGCGACGCCACTACGCAAGACTGAAGGACGCAGAAGTATGATTGATCCCGACGCCCATTTGCTGATCGTCGACGACGATGAACGCATCCGAGGGCTGTTGCAAAAATTTCTCATGCGCCACGGTTTCCTCGTATCGTCGGCGCGTGACGCTGCCCATGCCGAACGGGTTCTGAACGGATTGGACTTCGATCTGATCGTGTTGGATGTGATGATGCCCGGCGAAGACGGGATTAGCTTCTGTAAACGTTTGCGCGAGGAGCGTGAGACCCCAATCCTTTTGCTGACGGCTAAAAACGAAACCAATGATCGGATCGCAGGGCTGGAAGCCGGGGCTGATGACTACCTCGCCAAACCCTTTGAGCCAAAAGAACTGTTGTTGCGCATTAATTCGATTCTGCGACGGGTGCCCGCGGCCGAACCCACAGACATTGCACCCAAAGTGTTGTCGCTGGGCGCCTTCCGTTACGATGTGGAAAAAGGTGCAATGTGGAACGGCGACGATCCTGTGCGCCTGACGGCCACCGAATCCCAATTGATGCGCATCTTCTCAGCACAACCAGGCGAACCCCTTAGCCGCACAAAATTGGTCGAAGACCTTGGACGCGACGGCGGTCAAGCACAGGAACGCGCAGTCGATGTTCAGATTACGCGACTTCGGCGCAAAATCGAATCCGACCCCAAACAACCACGCTATCTGCAAACCGTGCGTGGCGCAGGGTACATGCTGGCCCCGGATTGAAGGGCAATTCATGACACAAATCTACTGGAACGAAGCCGCGCTAAACCACGTCACACCACCCGGGCACCCCGAACGGGTAGAACGTGCGGAAGCCGTGAAAGCCGCGCTTCAGAAAATCGACGGATTGGAATGGCGTGACGCATTGCCCGCTGATCGTTCAGAAGTCGAACGCTGCCATCCTGCCGCTTACTTTGATCGGATCGCTGCCGCTTCACCGGCGGATGACTATGTTTCCCTGGACGCTGACACCCACATGTCGCCCGGTTCACTCGATTCCGCATTGCGCGCAGTCGGAGGATGCAATGCAGCGCTCGACGCGGTGATGGCGGGTGAAACAAAAACGGCCTTCACTGCCATGCGCCCCCCCGGGCACCACGCAGAATCCAGCACCGCAATGGGTTTCTGCCTGTTTGGCACGGTCGCAATTGCCGCCAAACGCGCGCTGGATCATCACGGACTAAGTCGCGTCGCTGTGCTGGATTTCGATGTGCATCACGGCAACGGCACCCAAGATCTTTTGTGGGACGAACCGCGCACGTTTTTCTGTTCATCGCACCAAATGCCGCTTTATCCGGGCTCGGGCGCGGCTCATGAAACGGGTGCGCACGGCAATGTCCTGAACACGCCTTTAAACCCCATGACCGGCGGTCCCGAAATGCGCCGCGCCTGGGGTGACGTTATCCTGCCCGCCGTTGATGACTTCGCGCCCGAACTGATCTTGATCTCGGCCGGGTTCGACGCCCACGCTGCAGATCCATTGGCGAACCTGAACTGGCACGAACAGGATTTCGCTTGGGTCACCAGCGCCATCTGCGAAGTCGCTGAGGCGCACGCAAAAGGCCGCGTGGTCTCGACACTGGAAGGCGGTTATGATCTGGACGCTCTGGCCGCATCCACCGTGGCCCATGTCCAAGCGCTTAGGGAGCATGAAGAATGACCGATAAAGCTGTAGCAGACCTCAGCTTCGAAGACGCGATGAAAGAACTTGAAGTGGTCGTTGGCCAATTGGAAAGCGGCGACGTGCCTTTGGACCAATCAATCAAGCTCTATGAACGTGGTGCCGCTCTGAAAGAACACTGCCAGAAAAAGCTCGCCGAAGCCGAAGAGAAAGTCGCCAAGATCACATTGTCCAGTGACGGAACACCCACAGGAACTGAAGCGGTCGATTTGGGGTGAGCTTTGATGACCTTCTAAAGGCCGAGGCAGATGTTATCCAAGCCTGCCTGATGGATGCGCTGACAGACTTTCCCAATGACCGTATCACCGACGGAATGCGTCATGCCTTGAGCGGCGGCAAACGTTTGCGCGGCTTCCTCGTGATCCAAAGTGCAGCCCTCCACGGCGTTCCCCGCAATCACGCTATTTCAGCTGCCGCAGCCATCGAAGCGCTTCACGCCTATTCGCTGGTGCACGATGACTTGCCTGCAATGGACAACGATGACCTGCGCCGGGGCCAGCCTACCGTTCACGTCAAATGGGACGAAGCAACCGCGATCCTTGTCGGCGATGCGCTTCATGCTCTGGCCTTCGAACTGGTTGCCAAAGGCCCGTTGCCAGACACTAAGAAACTCGCCCTGTCGCACTCCCTTGCCCAAGAAGCTGGCGGACGCGCCCTGATCCGGGGGCAAAACATGGATATCGAGGCTGAAACGGCCCAAACACCCCTGTCTTTGGCCGATATCGAAAGCCTTCAATCCGGCAAAACCGGCGCGTTGATCGAATGGAGCTGTGCCGCTGGCGCCATTATGGCCGGTGAAAACCCTGCCCCTATGCGGGACTATGCCAGCTGTTTGGGGCGTGCATTCCAGATCGCCGATGACATTCTGGATGTCACTGGCGATGAGCGAAAAGCCGGAAAACGCCTGCAAAAGGACGAAACTGCGGGTAAAGCTACTTTTGTATCTCACCTTGGACTGGACGGCGCGAAAAACAAGGCGCGGGAATTGGTCGCAGAGGCTCTGCACGCATTAACCCCATATAATGCTGAAGCAGACGTCTTGCGCGATGCCGCCCGCTTCGTTATCTCGCGCGAGTTCTGATTATTCGGAGGTCCTGTGACCGAACGCCCGAACACCCCGACGCTGGACCGTGTGTCCGTCCCTGCTGATCTTAAGCAGCTTTCTGATGGCGAGCTGCATATCCTTGCCAATGAACTGCGCGCCGAAACGATCAGCGCCGTCAGTGAAACGGGTGGCCATCTGGGCGCTGGTCTTGGTGTGGTCGAACTGACCGTTGCACTGCACAGCGTCTTCAACACCCCGAAAGACAAACTGATCTGGGACGTTTCGCATCAGTGTTATCCCCACAAAATTTTGACCGACCGCCGGGATCGTATCCGTACATTACGCCAGAAAGGCGGGCTGTCAGGTTTCACCAAGCGCAGTGAAAGCCCCTATGATCCGTTCGGGGCCGCGCATAGTTCCACGTCGATATCTGCCGCCTTGGGCTTTGCAGTCGCCCGCGATCTTGGCGGTACCTGCGACACCGGCCTTGGCGACGCCATCGCGATTATCGGCGATGGTGCCATTTCCGCTGGCATGGCTTACGAAGCGTTGAACAACGCCGGCCACTTGAAAAAACGCCTGATCGTCATTCTGAATGACAACGAAATGTCGATTGCGCCCCCCGTCGGTGCCATGTCGTCGTACCTGTCGCGGCTTTACGCCGGTGATCCGTTCCAAGAATTGAAATCCGCCGCCAAAGGGGCTGTCAGCCTTCTGCCTGAACCCTTCCGCGAAGGCGCAAGGCGCGCCAAAGATGTGCTGAAACAAAGCGTTGTCGGAGGAACCCTGTTCGAAGAACTGGGCTTTTCCTACCTTGGCCCCATCGACGGCCATGACCTCGATCAACTTCTACCCGTGCTGCGCACCGTTAAAGATCGCGCAACCGGGCCGATCCTGATCCATGTGATCACCAAAAAAGGCAAAGGCTACGCCCCTGCCGAAACGGCACGTGACAAGGGCCATGGCGTCTCGAAATTTGACATCGTCACCGGTGTTCAAAAAAAATCACCGTCAAATGCCCCATCCTATACCAAAGTCTTCGCCAATGCGCTGATTGACGAGGCATCACGCGACGACAAAGTGGTCGCCGTCACCGCGGCTATGCCAGATGGCACCGGTTTGAACCTGTTTGCTGAACGTTTCCCGGCCCGTTGTTTCGACGTTGGCATTGCTGAACAACACGGCGTCACTTTCGCCGGTGGGCTGGCGGCGGGCGGTATGAAGCCGTTCTGCGCGATCTATTCCACCTTCCTGCAACGGGGCTATGACCAGATCGTTCACGACGTGGCGCTGCAAAATCTGCCCGTCCGTTTCGCCATTGATCGCGCTGGGCTGGTCGGTGCCGATGGTGCGACCCACGCCGGTGCTTTCGACATTGCGTATCTGTCTTGCCTGCCGAACATGGTTGTCATGGCCGCATCCGACGAAGCCGAACTGGTCCACATGGTCGCCACTGCAACGGCCTATGACGATGGCCCAATCGCGTTCCGGTATCCACGCGGCGAAGGCGTGGGCGTTGATATGCCGGAACACGGCGAGGTTTTAGAGATCGGCAAGGGTCGCATCGTCAAAGATGGAAAAGGGGTCGCTATCCTGTCGTTCGGCACGCGTCTGTCCGAAGTCGAAAAAGCCGCCGACGCGCTTTCGGCTCGGGGCATCACACCCACCATTGCCGACGCTCGGTTCGCAAAACCTTTGGATCGCGACATGATCCTGTCACTGGCGGCAAACCACGACGCGTTGATCACAATCGAAGAAGGCGCGGTCGGTGGGTTCGGCAGCCATGTGTCACATCTTTTGGCCGAGGAAGGTGTCTTTGACCAAGGTTTGAAATTCCGCTCGATAACTTTCCCGGACATCTACATCGACCAGTCCAGTCCTGAAGACATGTATGCACAAGCCGCTATGAACGCCGAACATATCGAAACAAAAGTGTTGGAAACCTTGGGCGTCGCGGATTTGTCTCAGCGGGCGTAACGTCTATTCTGCGCCACCGCTAACAATCATCGACGTGCGCCGCGCCCGATAATCGGGATAGCTTGCGGCTGAATCGCGAACTTTGTCGATGGGCACCATGGCATCCAGTTTTGCCTCGATCACCTCAAGACGCATGATCATTTCGTCCCGGTAAATTTCGGTCGCTTCGACCTTCTCTTCGCCATGCGCATCCTGCATGGAATTTACGATCAATCCTACAATCAAGTTCACCACCGCAAAGGTCGTGACCAGAATGAACGGGACGAAGAATGCCCAAGCGTGTGGGTAAATCTCCATCACTGGCCGCACAATACCCATCGACCAGCTTTCCAGCGTCATTATCTGAAACAAGGAAAACGCCGAAGATCCAAGCGTGCCGAACCACTGCGGGAAGGCGTCCGCAAACAGCTTCGTCGCGATGACCGCCGCGATGTAAAAGATCAACGCCATCAAAGCAAAAACCGATGCCATGCCGGGCAATGCCGTTACAAAGCCTTCGACCACGCGGCGCAACCGCGGCACTGCTGAAACAAGGCGCAACACCCTAAGAATACGCAATGCCCGAAGCACAGAAAGCCCACCGCCCGCGGGAACATAAGAAATGGCAACAACCGCGAAATCGAACAGGTTCCAGCCAGACCGGAAAAACCGCCCTTGCTGAGCATAAAATTTCAACGTCAGTTCGGCTGTGAAGATCGCCAGACAGATCTGATCCAACCCATGCACAAGCCCGCCAAAGCGGGTCATGGTCGTTTTGAGGTTTCGAACCCCAGAATGATCGCGTTGAAGACAATAACCCCAATAATGAGAGCCTGAAATCGGGGGGCTTCAACAAATCTGTTAATCTGATCGCGTGTAAACATTAAATAAGGCCAATAAATTTAGTCCACGATACAAAGACAATTTGCGATAAATTGATCGGGATTTGGGCGATTTCGCCATATTTCCATAAGGTTACTTGAGTATTCGTCACGCGACCGGATCGACGATCCTTCATTGCCCTCGGCAGGGTGACAATGGCTTTTCCAGCCGCTAAGAGAACGCCAGACCGCAAGAACGAGTATCCTCATGAGCATCAAGGTTTTTGGCCACAGATCACCTGACACAGATTCCACAGGATCACCCATCATCTGGGCCTGGTATTTAAACGAATGTCGCGGCACACCCGCGACCGCCCGGCTTTTGGGCGAACCGAATTCCGAAGCGCTGTTCGTTATCGATCGCTGGGGTTTGGAAAAACCCGAATTTCTCGAAGATGTCGGCGAAAACGACACCTGCGTGATCGTTGACACAAATAACGTGGCTGAACTTCCCGACCATATAAACGACGCCAATGTGATCGAGTTGATCGACCACCACATGTTGCAAGGCGGGCTGAAAACCAAAGGGCCGATCAACATCACAGTCCGGCCCGTCGCCTGCACGGCCACCATTATGCATGACTTAATGGGTGAAGACGCCGCCAAGATGCCCGAACGGATCAAGGGCGCGATGCTGTCCTGTATCCTAAGCGACACGCTCGAATTCCGCTCACCCACCACAACAGACGTAGACAAAGCCTTGGCGCGAGAGCTGGCCGAAGACCTCGGGATCAAAATTGCCGACTATGCGGCCGAGATGTTCGCCGCCAAATCCGATGTTTCGTCCTATTCAGACGCTGAATTGCTTCGACTGGACTCCAAAGAATACGAGGTCGATGGAACCAAATTCCGTGTTTCGGTGCTTGAGACAACGTCACCGGCAACGGTACTTGCCCGCAAAGCCGGTTTGATGGACGACATGACGTCGGTTGCCGAAGAAGACAGCGTGGATCAGGTGCTCTTTTTCCTTGTCGACATCCTGTCAGAAGAAGCGGTGCTGTTCGTTCCAAACGATCTGGTGAAACGGATCGCTGAAAAAAGCTTTGATGCCAAAGTCGAAGGTGATCTTGTCAGCCTTCCGGGCGTGATGAGCCGCAAAAAACAAATCATCCCTGCCCTGAAAGTTTGACCCAATGGTTCGCATCGTCGAAAACCTGTCCGAGATAGCAGACCGCTACGATGCCGTTTTTTGCGATCTTTGGGGGTGTTTACACGATGGCGTAACAGCACTTCCCGAGGCAGTCGAGGCGCTGCGCGGCTATCGCGCTGGCGGCGGCAAAGTCGTCTTACTGACAAACGCTCCACGCCCACGGGCCGATGTGTCGCAACAATTGGTTGGGTTTGGCGTTCCAACCGATTGCTGGGATACCATCGCCACCAGCGGCGATAGCGCTAGGGTTGCCATGTTCCGGGGCGAAATTGGCAACAAAGTATGGTTCGTCGGCCAGAACCACGACATGACGTTCTTTGATCCTCCAGCAATTGTGACTGACCCTGTGGTCATTGAACGTGTCGCGCTGGAAGACGCCACCGGGATCGCCTGTCTTGGGCCGTTTGATCCGTTCGCAGACCCAGCCGTCAACCGGCCCCAGTTTCTATACGCCAAACAAAAGGGTCTGAGGCTTCTCTGCGCCAATCCCGACATCGTCGTCGACCGTGGTGAAACACGTGAATGGTGCGCCGGGGCGTTGGCCCAACTTTACTCCGAAATGGGCGGCGAAAGCCTGTACTTTGGCAAACCTCATCCGCCCGTTTACACCCTCGCACGGCAAAGGCTGGAACAATTGGGCGCTTCTGTCCCCGATAGCCGCATCCTGTGCATTGGCGACGGCATAATAACAGACATCCGTGGCGCGCTGGGCGAAGACCTGGACAGCCTGTTCATCACAGGCGGGTTGGCCCGTGCCGAAACCCAAACAGATCGTCAGCCTGAACAGGCCGCACTCGATGCCTATGTGGCCGACCAACAACTGACACCAACCTACGCAGTCGGATACCTGCGATAACATGGATGTCCGTGCCATCTTGGGCGGGTTGGTCTTTGCGGCAATTTGGGCATCAGCGTTCACCTCGGCTCGGATCATTGTAACCAACGCGCCGCCGCTCACCGTTTCAGCCATCCGGTTCCTGATCGCGGGCATCATCGTTCTGGCGATGGCACGCATGTTGGGTCAAAGCTTCAAACTGACCCGCCCGCAATGGCGCCTGACGATCATCTTCGGCATCTGCCAGAACGCGCTCTACCTGGGCTTAAATTTCGTCGCCATGCAGACAGTCGAAGCCTCCCTGGCTGCGATTATCGCGTCATCCTTACCGCTTTTCGTGGCTTTGATCGCATGGCTGGTGCTGCGCGAACAAATCCGCCCGCTGGGGATCGCCGGGCTATTCCTGGGAATTGCAGGCGTTGTCTTGATTATGGGTTCGCGCCTGACAAGCGGTGTCGACCCTATTGGCGTCGCTCTGTGTCTCGTTGGGGCATTGGCGTTGGCCATTGCAACCTTGGCAGTGCGCGGCGCATCATCCGGCGGAAACGTCTTGGTCGTGGTGGGGTTTCAAATGCTAATCGGAAGCGCCGCACTTTGGGTGCCTGCCATGGCCACAGAAGCCTGGGTCTTCAATTGGACACCACCGATCATCGCAGCCTTCCTATACACGATCTTTGTCCCCGGAATTCTGGCAACTGTGCTTTGGTTCTGGCTGGTCAGGCGCATCGGGACGGTTCGCGCCGCAACTTTTCACTTCCTGACCCCATTCTTTGGCGTGGCCATCGCCGCGCTTTTGTTGGACGAAGCGATCCGATCACTCGATATCCTTGGCGTTGCGATCATCACAGTCGCGATTCTGGTGGTGCAATTGTCGAAAGACCCCCAGGCGACCTGACATCCTTGTGAGGTGACAGCCCTGAACTGCAAGGTCATATAGCGCCAATGGAATATATCCTTGGATATGCCGCCGGGCTGCTGACGCTAATCAACCCATGTGTCCTGCCGATCTTGCCGATTGTACTGGCCACAGCCTTGCAAGCCGGACGGATGGGGCCGGTTGCCCTTGCCGCCGGCATGAGCCTGTCGTTCGTCACGCTTGGCCTTGGGATCAGCGCGATTGGGCCAACCTTTGGTGTCACACCCGAGACGATTGCAAACATCAGCGCTTTGGTGATGGTTGCCTTTGGTGTGGTGCTGCTTGTGCCCCGGTTTTCCGCTGGTTTTGCGACGGCCACGGCCGGTCTTGCATCGCGCGCCGACACACAGATCGACGCTCAGGATCAAAACGGCGTTTCCGGCCAGTTCTTTGTCGGCCTTCTGTTAGGAGCCGTCTGGAGCCCCTGCATCGGCCCAACACTTGGCGGGGCGATTTCGCTTGCCAGTCAGGGTGAAAGCCTTTTGCACGCAGGCACCATCATGGTGACGTTCGCGCTTGGCGTTTCGACCATAATGATCGGCCTGGCCTATGGCGCCCAATCGGTCATTCGCAAACGCCAAAACTGGATGCGCTTTCTGGCGGGTGCTGCGCGCCCAATCATGGGTGCCATCTTTGTCATTGTTGGGCTCGCGCTCTATTTCAAGTTTCACTATGTGATCGAATTTTGGGTGATCGAAAATCTGCCCATCTGGATACAAGACTTGTCAGTCATCATTTAAGAGGATCATCATGGACCGTCGAACGTTTCTAATTTCCAGTGCAGCCACTGGCATCGCGACCCCAGCTCTCTCTGCGGCAGGCGATCCTTACACGCCCGGATTGGTCAAAAAGATGCTCGCCGATGGCAAGACTGTTTTTGTTGATTTCTACACAGACTGGTGCACCACTTGCAAAAGACAGGAACGGGTCATCAACGCATTGCGCGACCAGAACCCAGCCTACGAAGCCATCAACTTTGTTGCGATAAACTTTGACAAGTATGGCCGTGAAGACCTGTCGCGCGAATTGCGCATTCCCCGACGTTCAACGCTGGTCGTTCTGACGCAGGATGGCGAACTTGGTCGGATCGTCGCCGGAACGAGCCAAAGCGACATCAAACGCCTGATGGATATCGCACTGGGCGCGGCCACAGCCTAACCTCGCAAAAGAAAAGGGCCGCACAATCGCGGCCCAATTCAGAAATGAATTAAGAAAGCTTAGTCGTTGACGCTGTCTTTAAGCGCCTTGGCGATGGTCATTTTGACCACTTTGTCAGCCTCTTTATGGATCTGCTCACCGGTGGCGGGGTTGCGAACCATACGCGCCGGGCGCTCGCGGCAGTAAATCTTACCGACACCTGGCAACGTAACGGCTCCGCCGCCCGAAACTTCTTTGGTGATCACTTCGATAATCGCATCAAGCGCGGAACCCGCTGATTTTTTGTCGCTATCCATCGCATCTGCAAGCGCTGCGACCAGCTGTGTCTTAGTCAATGGTTTTGCCATGTTGAATCTCCTCGTTCTGGCCCTCTAATGTGGCGCATTGGCCTTATTTAACTGGATTTAGCGCAGGTACACAACGGTTTGTGGTAAGTAAACCGCCGATATAGCCGATTTCGTAGGCAAAATTCGGCCTGATTACAGGAAGGCGGTCTCTTCAAAGCTACGCAACTTACGGGAATGTATGCGTTCTAGCGGCATTTCACGAAGCTTCTCCATCGCCCGGATTCCGATCAAAAGATGCTGTGCAACCTGCGTTTTATAGAATTCTGAGGCCATTCCGGGCAGTTTTAGCTCTCCATGAAGCGGTTTATCGGACACGCAAAGCAACGTTCCATAGGGCACGCGGAAGCGAAAACCGTTCGCTGCGATGGTCGCAGATTCCATGTCCAACGCCACAGCGCGCGACTGACTTAACCGCTGAACAGGGCCAGATTGGTCGCGAAGTTCCCAGTTTCTGTTGTCAATCGTGGCCACAGTCCCCGTTCGCATGATACGTTTCAGGTCATAGCCTTTGTACTTTGTGACATCGGCCACAGCCTCCTCCAAGGCAACTTGAATTTCTGCAAGCGCGGGAATTGGCATCCAAACCGGCAAATCATCGTCCAGCACGTGATCTTCACGAAGATACCCATGCGCCAACACGAAATCACCCAGACGCTGCGTATTCCGAAGACCCGCACAGTGACCAACCATCAGCCATGCATGGGGCCTCAGAACCGCGATATGATCGGTGGCTGTCTTGGCGTTCGACGGCCCAACCCCGATATTCACCAAAGTAATCCCGGAACCGTCTTCGCGCTTCAAATGAAACGTCGGCATTTGCGGCAACTTCGCAGGGATGTTTAATGGCCCAGAAGCATCCGTAATCTCGATATTTCCCGGGCCAACGAAGGATGTGTAACCACTGTCAGGGTCCGCCAACATCTGACGCGCGAACTTTTCGAACTCTTCCACATAGAATTGGTAGTTCGTGAACAAGACGTGGTTCTGAAAATGCTCGGCCTGGGTGGCGGTATAGTGGGACAGGCGCGCAAGCGAATAATCAATCCGCTGCGCCGTAAAGGGCGCCAGCGGCAGCGCGCCGTCCTCATAGGAAAAACCATGACCGTTGACGATATCATCGTTCATGCTTGAAAGCTCGGGCACATCAAAAATGTCCCGAAGGGTGTAATCCACCGATCCCTCCTGCGGCACAGTCAACGACGCGTCATTTGCAACGGCAAAATGCACAGGCATCGGGGTTGTGGAATACCCAATCTGAACCGGCATCCCGTGATTGCAGATCAACAAGTCAATCTGTTGGGTCAGATATTTACCGAACAAATCAGGACGTGTGATGGTTGTGGCATATCGGCCGGGTTCGGCCACATGGCCAAAACTCAATCGGGTATCTGCTTTGGCGAAACTTTTCGTCGTTATTCGAATCTCGGGATAAAACGCCCGAATGCGGTTCACTGGCATCCCGTTTGCCAGCACATCACGAAATTGCTGAGACAAAAAATCAGCCGACAATGCATAAAGTTCCTGCAACCGGGCAACGGCAGGTCCTGCCTCGGAAAACGTATCATGTTCCGGGTGGTCTGGCGTCGATATGCCTTGGCGATCATCAATCATACATCTTCTCCGAATAAGTCGGTCAGTTCAAATTTATCGACGTCGACAAGTCCAAGATCCGAAATGCGCAACGACGGAATAACAACCAGCGCCAACAGCGAATGCTGCATAAAGGCGTTGTTCAATGTGCAACCGCAATCGGCCATGGCCGCCACCATTCTGTCCGCCTTGGCTGCAACCTCGCGCGCAGGACTGTCCGACATCAAACCGGCGATTGGCAGTTCAACCAAAGCAACTTCGATCCCGTCCTTAAATACCGTTACGCCGCCGCCAACTTCGCCAAGCCGGTTCGCCGCTGCCGCCATGTTCGCGCGATCCGTCCCAACGACGATCATATGATGGCTGTCATGGGCAACCGTCGACGCAATCGCCATTTCCCCAGTATAGCCGAAACCCGAAACGAACGCGTTGGTCACGTCGCCCGTGGCGCGGTGACGTTCGACCAAAGCGATCTGCGCAACCCCGCCTTCTGCTTCAACGATGCCGTCTTCGACGGGCAGATTGGCGGTAAGCGCCTCAGTGGGTGCCTGATTTTCGACAACGCCGATCACACGCGCGGTAACACGGTTCCGGCCTTCGGGCGCGTTGATAACAAAATCATCCGCTGAAAGCACCTTACCAAGATGAACTGTGTTTCGGCTGTCGTCCGGCCAATCAAAGTGCGGACATCTTACCGTCAGCTCGCCACCTTCCGCCACGGTTTGACCGCGCGCAATCACATGTTCTATGGGAAGCGTCACCAAGTCCGAGGTCAAAATAACGTCAGCCCGCCTGCCGGGTGCGATTGATCCAAGTTCGCGCTCTAATCCGAAATGCGTCGCGGTGTTGATCGTCGCCATTTGCAAAGCGATCAACGGTTCACAACCGCAAGCAATCGCATGCCGGACAACCCGGTTCATATGACCTTCGTTGACCAAAGTGCCGGAATGGCAATCGTCGGTGCAAAGGATGAAATTCCGTGGGTCCAAGCCCTTTTCGGTAACAGCCGTGATCTGACTTTCAACGTCATACCACGCCGACCCAAGCCGCATCATCGAACGCATTCCGTTTCGCACGCGCGCAATTGCATCCGCTTCAGCGGTGCCCTCGTGGTCATCCGCCGGACCACCCGCAACATAAGCCGAAAACGCGATGCCTTTGTCGGGCGACGCATAATGCCCGCCAACAGTTTTTCCAGCGTCCTGCGTGGCTGCGATTTCAGCCAGCATTTTCGGATCCGCGTTGATCACACCCGGAAAATTCATCATTTCGCCCAAACCAACGATGCCGGGCCATTGCATGGCTTCTGCGACATCCTCGGGCGTGATTTCGAACCCGGTGGTTTCCAAACCCGGCGCCGATGGGGCACACGACGGCATCTGCGTAAAAATGTTGATCGGCTGCGCCAATGCTTCGTCGTGCATTAAACGAACGCCCCGCAAGCCAAGAACATTGGCGATCTCGTGCGGATCGGTGAACATCGTCGTCGTCCCGTGCGGGATAACGGCGGCGGCAAATTCCGCAGGCGTCAGCATACCACTTTCGATGTGCATATGCCCATCGCAAAGACCGGGGATCACATACCGACCCTCAGCCTCGATAATCTGAGTGGTGTCGCCGATGGCGTGGCTGGCATCGGGCCCGATATAGGCAAAGCGCCCGTCTGCAATGGCTACGTCCCAATCCAACACTTCGCGGGACTGGACGTTCACCAATTTGCCGCCGCGAATAACCAGATCAGCCGGTTCGCGTCCAGCCGCCACCGCGACAAGACGGGGCGCGACGCTCGCCCATGAAGATATCACAGTTTCCATGTCCCTAGATTTCATCCATTCTATGGTCTGGCAAGGGGCCGCGCGAAGGATCGCCAATGAATTCTACTTTGACGCATGAAAACAAGGCCGCCGTGCGGTGAACAAGGTTCTTTTGTCCATAGGTCACGGGTTTTCGGCACGAGCCCTGACACCCCTGTTGCTCGACGACGGCTGGCGCGTCATCGGCACGACACGCACCGAAGAAAAGGCGGAAATCCTACGCTCCGAAGGCGTCGAAGCATTCGTTTGGCCCGATTCCGATCTACCCATTGATCAGGCGAGCCACCTTTTAACGTCGGTTGCGCCCGGCGAAACTGGCGACCCGGTTCTGGCCAAATATGAATCTGCTCTCAAAACCGCCAGCCATCTTCGATGGGTCGGATACCTGTCGACCACGGGGGTCTACGGGGATCACAATGGCGAATGGGTCGACGAAACGACGCCCCTGACGCCAGCCACCAAACGCGGAATTGCGCGTGTCCGGGCCGAGGCCGCCTGGCAAGCGCTTGGTTTGCCGCTCCATATCTTTCGACTGGCGGGAATTTACGGTCCCGGACGTGGACCCTTTGCCAAGGTTCGAAACGGAACCGCGCGCCGGATCATCAAGCCAGGACAAGTCTTCAGTCGCATTCATGTGGACGACATCGCCGCTGTACTCGCCGCGTCGATCAACAAACCCAATCCAGGTGCAGTTTATAACCTTTGCGACGATGATCCCGCCGCCCCCGAAACAGTAATCGAATACGCCGCTGACCTTCTTGGTCTTCCGGTTCCACCTGCCGTATCCTTCGAAGACGCCGAGATGACACCCATGGCTCGGAGTTTTTACGCCGAATCCAAGCGCGTAAAAAACGACCGCATCAAAAACGAACTGGGTGTGAAACTGCGCTATCCCGATTACCGATCAGGATTGGCGGCACTTCTGGCGGCGGAAACCCGCTAAGCATCCCGCGCTCACGTTACGCAACATGACACGTGCTTTATACTTTTGCCGGATTTTTCGAATTTGATCCTTGCCGTATGGTTGATCGACAAATCGACAGGGGACGCACATGCAGAAAATAGCTCACGTCCTCTGGGTTTGAAACCGACCGAGGATCGTCAGATGCCCGAGACTGTTCGATAAGGATGGCATATCTAAGCGGCATTTAGAAACAAACCCCCAGAATCCCACCAATATAACGGTCAGCGAACAACAAACTCAGCATGCAGCGCACCTGCGGCTTTTATGGTCTTCAGAATGTCGATCATATCGCGTGGAGAAACACCAAGGGCATTAAGGCCCGCCACAACTTCCGAAAGAGTTGTTCCCTCGGGAACCTCGGCAAGCCCAATGCCTGGCTCTTCCTCAATGCCGACGCGCGTTCGCGGAACCACGATTGTTTCGCCTTCTGCGAATGGGTTCGGTTGCACGACGATTGGAACCTCCTCAATTCGAAGCGTCAGGTTTCCTTGGCTGACTGCAACGCGCGAAACTCTCACATCCTCGCCCATAACAATTGTACCCGACCGTTGATCAACGACAACGCGCGCTCTTTGTTCTGGCTCGACGGTCAGCGTTTCTATCGCGCTCAAGGCATGGGCTGGCGAATTGGTTCCGGTCGCATCCACGCGAAGTACGACCGTACCTGAATCAGTCATCGTCGCCACGCGGTGACCAAACGCTGAGTTTATGGTGTTTTCAATTCGAGCAGCCGTCGTAAAATCTGGCGACCGAAGAGCCAGTCGGATTTCACCCAAGGTCGTAAAATCAAAAGGCACTTCCCGTTCAACGCGCGCACCACCGGGGATGACACCGGCCGTTGGCACGCCCTGGACAATGGTCGCGCCGTCACCTTCAACCGAGGCGCCGCCGGCAATGATCGTCCCCTGTCCGACGGCATAGATAAGCCCATCCGCTGCGTTCAAAGGTGTCATCACCAATGTCCCGCCCAACAAACTGTTGGCATCACCAATCGCCGAGACCGTAACATCAATGCGGCCACCGGCCCTTGCGAATGGCGGAAGTTCGGCCGTCACAAGAACCGCGGCGACATTGCGCGGGCGGAACTGTTCGCCCGTAACATTGACCCCAAGCCGCTCCAGAATATTGGACATGATGTCTTCGGTGAACGGCGCGTTTCGAATTCCGTCGCCAGTCCCGTTCAAGCCCACGACCAGACCATACCCAATCAAATCGTTGCCACGAACACCATCGAACTCGACTAAATCCTTGATGCGGACTTCGGCAGCATGAACAGAATTCGCACAAATCAAAGTCAGGCAAACAAGGATGAAACGCATTATAAGTATCCTGTGAGTGAAAGGCGCGAAAGTCTCGCCGTGATGGAATACAAAGTCTGAAGTTGAATCTCTGCGGACTGTAGTTCGACCGCCGTTTCAAATGGATCGACCCCGATAAGTTCGGTTCGCGCCAATTGGAGCGCGCCAGATTCAGCCAAGACTTCGCTTCGCGCGCGATCGATTTGGCCCTCGGAGGACCCAATTCTTGCTTGTAAGTTAACCAGGTTTGCATCGGCTTCGAAAAGGCTAAGCCCGGCAATTCGCGCCAGCCGTCCCTGTTCCACGGTTTCTGTGGACAGAACGCCTCGTCCGATCAATGCGCCGGTTGCAAGAGCGGCAAGAAAAGAGCGGAACGCATCCTCATCGGCCGTTGGCGACGACGAAGAAATTTCGCCTTCGGAAATCCGGGGCCCGCTTGATTCTGCGGCACCCCCAACATAACCCAATGTATCGTATCCACCGCCCACAGCGAACCAATCGTTAACAACCGTGGCGACATCTTCGGCCGTGATCGCGCCTGCCAATGCGATTTCAGCCTCAATGTCCGTGAAAATGATTTCCGCATCGGCGACAGCGGGTCTATCCGTCGCAGTTCCGGCAAATATAGATCGCCCACCCGATTGTGTATTTAAGTTGGCAATCGCAGAGGAGAACCTCGAAAGCGCATCTTGGCCGGCACTTTCGACCAGTGTTGGATCGCCTGTATCTTGCACAATCAGCAGGGATGACGAAATTTCCCCAAGCGCGCGCAGGTTTGTCAACGAGACCTGCTGATTGCTCACGACCAATTGGCGCTCGGCGATGACGGAAAGAAAACTCTCTGTCCTCGCAAGCCCACGTTCAACACCAGCAAGCGGTCCAAAATTTCCTTTAAAACGACCAACGAGATTACTGTCTATCCCGCTTGAAAGTTCATTTGTGAGCCGAGACAAATCGGTCTTGATGCGACCTGTATCGCGACGCAGTTGAAGGTTTTTTGAAAGATCGCCCACTGAAGTTACGTGCATTTTTACAACCTGATCAATATTTGGATGAGTTCGTCAGCCGTTTGGATGACACGCGCATTTGCCGCGTATGCTTGCTCGATCAACAAGAGGTTTTGCAATTCCTGATCCGAGTCGACCCCGTTGGCGAGAAATGTCTCTTCCAACCCCTCAAGGCGCGCGGTCGCAAACGACAGTGTCGAATTGCTAGCCTGAAGCGATTGTCCGGCGATCGATGTGAGCGACGCGGCAAAACCGGACAGGCTTTTTGACGCCCCTGAGAAACCGCCGCCAACGGGCGCACGAAGATCCTGTAAAACTTCGGCTTTTGCATTTAGAAGTGTTGCATCACCAACAGGCCCCGCGATCGTTGCACCTAACCCATCCCTCAGCCGATAAATGGCGCCACCTTGATTTGGATCGGCGAGTGCATTTACCTCAAGCCGACCGGCCAAGCCAAGAACGTCGGCAGGTGTAAAGGCCGCACCGCGATCCGTGAACAACCCCGCGTCTCCAGCCAGCAGAGTTGGATCAAGGGTTGGATCTTCGAACCGAAGCACAAGATCACGGGCAACTTCGTCAAGGTTATCTTGGACCGCCACTGCCAGATCATCGCGGAGGTTGAAAAGCCCGTCCAATGTCCCACCGGCAATCGCCGAACTCGTGCCAGACGTTTGCACCGCATTCCCGTTGAGCGTTAAGCCAGACAAAGCTCCGGACGCCAGAGTTTGATCCGGGGTAATTGGCGCGCTTGGGACGAAGCCAAACTCTGCCGGTTTGATATCAAGAAGAAGGGCGCCGTTTATTGTATAGAGTGCCACCGTGTCGTTTTCGCGCGGGATTTGGCGGATTGGAACCAATTCACTTATGTCGTCGATCAAACTCTGCCGCTGATCAAGAAGCGCTGGAAAATCGCGCCCATTCGCCTTTGCTCGAAGGATCTGTGCGTTGATCTCAGAAATTTGCTCAAGCGACGTGTTTAGGCGGTTCACCTCCAAACCAATCTGAGCATCAGCGTCTTCACGAAGCGTCTGTACGCCATCCGAAATGTCGTTGACCTTACCAGCCAACGCCTGTGCCGTTGTAAGTACATTCGCCAACCGCGCATCAGAATCCGGTCGTGATGCCGCCTCAAGAAGTGCGGATTCAAATTTAGCGATCTGGTCGGTTAGGCTACCTGCTTCTTCGGGTGAGCCAATGAAATTCAGAATTGCCGTGTTGAATTCATTTGCGACGTTGGCCGATCCACTCGACGCAGAGGCCAGGCGTTTTTCGCGCAAAAGTGTTTCATCGACGACCCGCGTAACACCATCGATTTGAACACCTGCGCCGGTACCGTCGACATAACGCGGGCTGAGTTCGACTTGTCGGCGCGCATACCCTTCGGTTAAAGCATTGGACACGTTCGAACTGACGACCTGCGCTGACCGGGAGGCTGCTGCCAGCCCGGACAACGCGTTTGATAATGAAGCTGTAATACTCATCTGGTGCTACTACCGTTTGATGTTGGTCGTTTCCTGAAGCATTTCGTCCACGGTCTGAATGACCTTGGCATTTGACGAATACGCCCGTTGCGTTTGGATCAACTGTGTTAGCTCGCCCGCAACATCCGTTGCACTTTCTTCAAGTGCAAAGGCCACAATGTCGCCAGTTGGTCCATCCGACGCGTCCCAAAGAAAGATCGAGCCGCTTTGGCTGGACGTGTTATAAATTTGATTGTCCAACGCTTCGAGCCCATTTGGATTGGAAACATCTATCAACGGAATCTGATAAATGACCCGCGTAATGCCAATATCGAAATTGGCGGACAGGAACCCATTCGCGTCGACATCAACCGAAATCAGATTGCCAACCGGCGAACCATCTTTGGAGATTGCCGTGGGTGCGAAGCTGTCGGACAGCTGCGTCAGGCCCGAGCCAGAAGCGACAGCGCCAATATTAATCGTGATGTCGCCGCCATCGACGGGAATGGTAAATTCACCCGTCAGGGCGTCATAAGCACCGCCCGTCGTCGCCGTTACCGATGCAATTGTTCCGCCCGATCCCCGCGTATCGTCAAACACAATTGTGTACTCGCCCACAACCGCGCCACCAGATGCCGAATCCGAAAGTGTCATGGTCCAGGTGTTTGACGATCCAGCTACCGCAGGGACGGTTGGAGTAAAATCCATACCGATACTTTGTGACGTTCCCAAGTTGTCGAAATATTCGACCGACAAAGGTAAGATACCACCATCAGCACCAAATTCCGTTTCCGTCGCCGGAAGGTTCAGTCCAAGTGAAATTTGGGTTGTTGGTTCAGACGTGAATTGATTCACATTGATTTGCACCGGCTCCAAGCCATCGCCGGTATCGCGTGCAAAGGTTGGAATCGAACCATCAGCATCTGCCGGCCAACCCATCAGCGTTACGCCCGAGGGTGTTCTTAAAAAGCCGTCAGCATCCGTTCGGAACGATCCGGTTGTTGCAAGAAACAAAGGAAAGTCGCCGATTGAATTAAGCGAGGCGCTTTCCCGAGTAACCGGTAAAAATCCGCGTCCGCGAACTGCTAAATCGGTTTCGTTTGACGTTGACGCAAGCGCGCCCGGCTGGTCGATCAATCGTTGGGTTGTCGCGCGAACACCACCTGCGGAATACGTTCCGGTCCCACTTTCGATCACCAGCGACGAAAAATCCGCCTCTGCCCGTTTGTACCCGAAGGTGGCAGAGTTCGCGATGTTATCTGCAATTGTCGCCAATCGACTGGCGTTCGCCGCCAATCCTGCCACACCCGCGTTCAGAGATGATGAAATCGTCATTTGTCAGCCTTTCTGCTGCAAGCCCCAAGCACTGTCATACCGCAGTCGTTTTAACGGGCAGCTAATGTATAAATTGCGAAACAAATTCCCTAGAACGTGCTGCGCAGAAGTATGATTTCAATTCTGTTGTTTCGGATTGACAGCGTGTCTGCTGTCACTGGCTTACGATCTGCAAAGCCCGTGATGCGCTGCATCCGGGCCGCGTTTAACCCTTGATCGGTCAAAAGCCCCCGCACTGAATTGGCGCGCGCCGCCGACCTTTCCCAAACCGGATTTTTTCGCCGGGCGAACGGAACGGTCGCCATGTACCCTTGTATCGCAATGGCGTTCGGAGACACGCGAAACACTTCGGCAACGGCGGTCACAACATCAGTTAGAGTGCCGCTAGGCTCGGTGCCGTTTTCGAAAAGCGGTGCGCCCGGAATGTCAAAAACCTCGACGATCAGACCTTCGTCGGTCAGTCGCGTCACAACATGGCGCTGCAAAAGATCGCTGACCATGCTCTCACCACTTTTGGCCGAAAGCTTTTTCTCGATTTCTTCCAGTTCGTCTTTCTTTCCGCTGCCACCTTTTTCCGCATCGGAATCGGCGCCACTTGCACCATCGTTTGATTCGCCCGCAGACGGCAGGGTGACGCCCGCACCCGTGCCATTCGCGGCCAATGTGTTTTCGGTGAACACGCTGTCGCCACCAAAAGCCCCCGAACCGCCACCCGAAACTTTGTTGATCGGGATCGTGGGATTAAAATAGTCAGCAATGCCTTTGCGTTGCTTCTCGGTCGTCGCGCCCAAAAGCCACATCAACAAAAAGAACGCCATCATCGCGGTCACAAAATCCGCATATGCCACCTTCCAAGCGCCACCATGGTGACCGGCTGCGATGACTTTCTTTCGCCTAATGATTATCGGCGCTGGTTGGTCCGACATCACCTTCTCCTTGCCCAAACCCAGGCTGGTCTTACGGCGTTAGGCGTGAACATTCGTTTAAAGTCAGATCGGCTTTTGGCGGCACCCGGAAACAGGCTGCTCGTATTTCGCTAGAAATCCTGATCGCATTGGACTACGCCAAGAGTGAAAAAAGGAGAGTGTCCGGTGGTGGTCAAACCTATGCTTCGCAGCCAAAAATGGTTCAACAATCCTGACAATCAGGAAATGACAGCGCTCTATCTTGAACGCTACCTGAACTACGGACTAACCCGAGAAGAGCTTCAGTCCGGAAAACCCATCATCGGCATCGCCCAAACCGGCAGCGATCTTTCACCCTGCAACCGCCACCACATCGAACTGGCAAAGCGGGTGCGCGACGGCATCATTGCGGCAGGCGGCACTGTGATGGAGTTCCCGGTTCACCCGATCCAGGAAACCGGCAAACGCCCCACGGCTTCGCTTGATCGAAACCTTGCCTATCTGTCCCTGACCGAATCTCTTTACGGCTATCCCATCGATGCCGCCGTCCTGACCATCGGCTGCGACAAGACCACCCCTGCGCTTTTGATGGCGGCCTCCACTGTCAACATCCCTTCGATCGCCATGTCCGTCGGCCCAATGCTGAATGGCTGGTTCCGGGGCGAACGCACTGGTTCGGGCACCATCGTCTGGAAAGCCCGCGAATTGCTTGCAGCAGGTGACATCGACGACGACGGTTTCATGGAACTTGTGGCCTCATCGGCCCCGTCAACCGGATATTGCAACACCATGGGCACCGCGACCACAATGAATTCGCTCGCCGAAGCGCTGGGCATGCAACTTCCGGGATCAGCCGCAATCCCAGCACCTTACCGCGAACGCGGACAGATCGCCTATGAAACGGGCCGCCAGATCGTTGAAATGGTGCTGGCCGACCGTCGCCCCTCCGACATCATGACCCGCGAATCCTTTGAAAACGCCATCGTCGTGAATTCCGCGATTGGTGGATCGACCAACGCGCCGATCCATCTGACCGCGATTGCCCGCCATTTGAACGTGCCGCTTAACAATGACGACTGGCAATCCTTGGGTCACAAAATCCCGCTTCTGGTCAACCTTCAGCCCGCCGGTGAATACCTGGGCGAAGATTATCACCGCGCGGGCGGCGTCCCTGCTGTGATTGGTGAGCTGATGGAAGCAGGCCTCTTGCCCCATCCCAACGCCATGACGGTCAACGGAAAAACCATCGCCGAAAACTACGCCCACCGCCGGAGCGAAAACACAGACGTCATCAAAACCGTGGCCGCGCCCATGTTGCAAAACGCCGGGTTCATCAACCTCAAAGGCAACCTCTTTGACAGCGCGATCATGAAAACCAGTGTGATCTCGGAAGAGTTCCGCACCCGCTATCTGTCGAACCCCGATGATCCCGACGCCTTCGAAGGCCGCGCCATCGTATTCGATTCAATCGAAGACTATCACGCCAAGATAGACGACCCGGCCCTGAACATCGACGAACATTGCATCCTGATTATGCGCGGCGCCGGTCCCATCGGATACCCGGGCGGCGCCGAAGTCGTGAACATGCGCCCACCGGCCTATCTGTTGAAAAAAAACATCCACTCCCTGCCCTGTGTCGGTGATGGCCGTCAGTCTGGCACATCCGGTTCCCCGTCAATCCTCAATGCCTCCCCCGAGGCGGCGGCCGGCGGAGGCCTTGCCTTGGTTCAAACAGGCGACCCTGTGCGCATCGATCTGAAAGCCTGCACCGCAAACATGCTGGTCGACGACGCAACACTAAAAGCCCGCCGCGCGGCCCTGCCCGACCGCCCTTTCGCCCCCGAAAGCCAATCCCCATGGCAAGAAATCTTCCGCGAAAAAACGGCACAATTCTCGGAAGGCATGGTCCTAAAAGGCGCACCAAGCTTCCAAGACATCGCCCGCACCAAAGGCGTGCCGCGAGATAACCACTGACCGCAGAAGCGCACCCGGTTCGATTTGAAACGCGCGGTTCGGGTGATGGCGAAATACGTCCATGGCGGCTGAGCGGGACATTTCCGCCTTTTGCTCGTGCAGCTATTGCTGACGCAAAAAAAACATCGCATCTGCGACATGGTATTGTTGCGTTGCAGCGCGCGTCGCCGAAGCGGTCATTGAAACTCTCCACGAGACGCCGAATCCGGACCTCTCTTTCGCTGCAAACGGTTTCGACAATCGAGACACGGACAGACCAGGCCTTCGCCCCGTTTGAACGAGCGGCCGCCTTGTTGCGCGCCATAAGTTCCGTCTCACTTAATGCATTGTGCATGTCGACAGCAACGTCGATGTTGCAAAGACGGCCACCGAAATCGAGTTCTCTTTCGCAGAGCTGAACCCGTCAGCGCGACGGCACATTCGCGTGTTTCAGATACACCAGTTCCTTGACCGTTTTGCGATGGGACTGACATTGGCCGTTGTTGCTCTGGCATTGACTGACCGTGGCATGGACCTCTTTCAAATCTCGCTTCTGTTCGGGGTCTACTCGCTCACGACGATGGCGATGGAGCTGCCATTTGGCGGCCTCGCCGACAGCATTGGCCGCAAGCCGGTCTTTTTGACGGCGGTCGTCGCCAGCTTGATTTCGCTCGTGCTCTTTCTCTCGACGCGTGATTTCTATGTTCTCGCGCTTTCATTTGCATTCATCGGTTTTGGACGCGCGCTCAGGTCGGGCACGCTTGATGCGTGGTTTGTCGAAACTTTCAAGGCCACCGCGCCTAGTGTGGATGTCCAGCCTGCACTGGCCAAAGCACAATGGGCCAATGCCGTAGGGTTGGCCATTGGCGCTGTCTTGGGAGGCCTTCTGCCCGATATTCTGGGCGAGGTCGCAAAAAGCCTTGGGTTCAGCATCTATGATGTGTCCTACGTGGCGAGCTTCGGTGCGATGTTGGGCGTGTTCGTTTTCACGACGTTGGCCATTGTCGAAAAACCGCGTCCGATGAATGTCACTGCTCTCATGCACGGCTTTTCTAATGTCCCGACGGTGATAAAGGACGCGAGCCTTTTGGCTCTTAAACACCCCGCTTTGTCGATACTTCTGGCAGCGTTGGCGTTCTTTCTGATGGCAACCAACCCAGTGGAGGTTATCTGGCCGACCCACGCAAAACCCATGTTAGATGAGGGCTACGCAAACACCGTCATCGGTGTCGTCACCGCAACCTATTTCTTCTCCATCGCTTTCGGCGCATTTCTGTCTGCGCACATCAGCCGGATCTTCAAGCGGCGGCATGCCACGACGCTGGCGGCGAGTTTTGCGTGCTTGGCAGTTGTTCAGATCGCATTGGCGTTGCAAGGCAGTATCACCGGCTTTGTGACGGTATTCGTCCTGTATTCTGTGATCCTTGGTGTCAGCGAAACGCCCGCCAGCAGCATTCTGCATCGCTGTGTCGAAGACCGTCAGCGGTCGACCATGCTATCTCTGAAATCGCTGATACAACAGTTGGGGGCCGCATTGGGTCTGGTGTTGGCCGGAACTGTCGCTGAAATCTACTCTACGTCCATCGCATGGATTGTCGGTACGGTGTTTCTGTTCATTGCGGTGATACTGATCTTGGTGTTGGTCAGACGACTGGCCAACGAGACCGAATAGCTGACATTCGTGCGCCGTGCAGCATCTGAGGTAATGGGCTCGAAGTCAGAATTCGCCATGCGCTGGCGCAGTGACCGTTTCGCGTGAGCGAATGACTTCACAGTAGCGCCTCAGGCCCGCTATATCAGTCGTGTGCACAACACCAATCATAAGAAATCATATGCCAGTTCTTCGGTCGCATCATGATGACCTGTGCTGCTTGTACAATCAGCATGCGGAGAAACCGGCTACCGCGCTTTGTGATGCGCCTTAAAATAGTCCGTCGACCGGTGCTGTGTTGGCGCGGCACAGGCCCCAGCCAGACTGCAAAGTCACGCCCACGATCATAAGCCTCGCCCTTGCCAATGGCGGCCACAATAGCCGTCGAGATAAGCGGGCCGATCCCAGGAATAGTCATCAGACGCTGACAGCTGGCATCGGATTCACGAACGGAATTGATTTCTGACGTGGTCATCTCGATCCGCTTGTCCGTCCATATCCAATCTTGCTGCGGCCCGAGGATCAGCTTGCGCATCCGCAATGACATCTCATTGTCGCGATTGTCCAAAATCGCCTGGAGCGACGCGCGCAACGCAGCCGCACTTCGCCTGACGGTGATCCCTTTTTCAATCAAAAATGCACGGATTTGATTCATCGTCACCGTTCGGTGTGACACGAGACGGGCGCGCACGCGGTGCAGCGCTTGCAGGTCGAGCTGTGCTTGCGTCTTCTCAGAAACCGTCTTGAGATTGGGTCGTAACGCAGCCTCTGCGATCGCTTCCGCATCATTGTAATCGTTCTTCTGACCTTTATTGAACGGTTGCACATAAATCGCCGGAATGATCCGGCGCTCGAAATCGATCTTGCGCAGGGTTCGGCTGACAAAATGGGCGCTCATGCAGGCTTCCATGCCCGACAATGCATCTTGGCAGTTCCTCAAGCGTCGTGACCAATGCCATGCGTTTGATCTTCTTGCGCAACACAAGCTGACCTTCCTTTCCAAATCCCACGACGTGGAATACATCCTTGCCGATATCGATACTTACCGAGATCAATTCAGTGATTTCAGTCTTTGTCTTACCAGTCATCGCTATTTCGCCCTTTTTGCAGGTGAAATAGGCCAAGCCTAACCTGCCGGATGAAGCAGCCGGTACATCCCATTAATTCCCGGTATTCTGCCTCGCGCCGAATGTCCGGGTAAGTGTATTGACTACATTTGCGATGCAACCACCGCAAACAGTACTTTGACTTCATATCCTACCGTCTCATCCGGCGAACCAATGTCATATTCGATACGATGGATGGTAGCTTGGCCGTTCGCCGTGGCTTTTTGCCCTTCGACTTCCAAATCGAAGACCAGTGTTAGTGGCCTGACGATGCCCGCCAATTCCATCTCTCCATCCACTTGGAATTTTCCACTATCGACCGGCACAAACCTGTGTCCTCGATACAGCGCCGTCGGGTGTTCTTCAGACTTCAGATAGTCCCCGGAAAGAGCCTGCTGCGTGATGCTGCCAAGTGCAAGACTGGTGACGTTGATGGATATGTCGATTGCCGCATCTTGCGGAGTCTCAGGCGAAAAACTGATTTTTCCGGTCCAATTTGCAAACTCCCCCGTCGTAGCTGTGCCGTTCTGTTCAACGACGATTTTCAACGTGCTTTCAGCGTGATCGATCATCCAGCTATCTTCGTCTCCTGTCGCGTCTGCAACCTGCACATCGTTGGTGTGATGAGAGTCTGGTCCGAGCAGGGCCAACACGGCGAAAAATGCTGCAAGGACCGCAGCAGTCGCGACCCAGGACAACCGCGTGTTTGGATGCCGTGTCGTTAATAGCTCCGAGACGGGCGGCGTCCGAAACGGCAAAATGCGTTGTAACGTAAAATCGCGGTCAATGATTGCGTGTTTCAGGGCACCGCCAACGTGCAACGCCACGACAATTCCCATCAACCAGGCGGTCGCAAAATGTGCCCAGCCAAAGAATTCCTCCCACGCTGTCGTTTGCGGAACGAACGAAACTCTCTGAGGATACGGCCCCCAAATCTCGGCCAGGCCGGAGGTTGCTGAATGGTGTAGCCATCCCGTCAAAGGCATAAGCAAAATCAATGCATACAACAACCAGTGCACAGTCTGCGCAGCGATGGTTTCGACTGGCCTGTCGTTATGCAACGGAAGCGGGCGTGGTTGGAACAGCCACCAACCAATTCGCAAGATCGCTAACACCAGCACGGTCATGCCGATAGTCTTATGCAGCGAGAACAGAAAGAACGCTTCTTTGACCTCTTGCGCGCTTTGCGGTCTCAAGCCGGCAATGATGTAACCAAGTGGGAAGAGTGTAACAACAAGCGCCGCTGTCACCCAATGCAGGGCTTTGGCGACAGAACCGAAACTTGTCTGGGTATTATTGATTTGCACGTAAGACCGCCGAAATACTTCGTGCCGCCAACCAAAATCCAGCCTACGGCACCACATTAGTGGATTACTTATCCCGCTTAGTTCGCGGCCTTCAACTCCGTGCCCACGTTAATCGAGTTGGGCTCTGTTGGAAATGTATCAACGGCAAAAACCACGTGATCGACAGTCGTGGTTACACAAAATGCGATCCACTGCCCCTGAAAATACCCAATCGCGCCGCCAAGTGAGTGTTGTATTCCGTATCACCAGATTAGTCTTACCGTGTCTGGTCAGATCGCCAGTGATATCCGCTGTCTGGTCGCCTGTCTGAATGATTAAGTTGATTTCGGGATAATTGGTTCAACACCAAATGGTTTCTTTTGCCGCTGGGATACATCGCATCGTAGGAAGCGGAGAGCACATACCATGACGGCTTGGGATCAGTCGGCTTTGCCCTGCAACCAATACGAAATCAGCTTTGATACGGATGTCAATTTTCGCTCTGGCAAGAGTGATATATCCTGATCAGGCGCAGCAATTTCGATGGTATGACCGTCCCACAACCACCAATAAATCGATTGTCCCGCGTTGTCTCTGACTGCAAACTTGAAACGGGGTAAGACCAAAGGTTTTACATCGGATAAGTGATCCTCGACCTGACCATCAAGACGGCCCGACAGCAACGCATGAGAGAGTGGAAAAATTCTAAAATCAAGGAATGACAACTCATCAGCCGCGGCAACTGGCATGTCATAACGGTTGGGGTCAATCGTCAGAATCTCCTGATAGGTTGGGTGGACGCTGATGCATTTCGCGTAAAAGTACGCACTATCGAGATCAATGCGCACGACGTCTCCTGAGGAGAGCGTCACAGACTGTACCCCTCGTAGGAGGCAGGGTGGAACAACTCGGACACGTCCAATTTACGCGGCGACAGACCTTGTGCGTGATGGGCTGCCAAAAATGCTTCAATGACGTGTTCATTTCCAGCCACGCCGTAGGACCAGATGTTTGGTTTTAACTGGTCGGCAAGGCGTAGCGTATCCTCGACAAACGGCATCGTGACTTTGGTCGCGGATGTGTCTGCCAAGGCGGCAGAGGCCATCGCTTTGGACTGACTGAACGCTTTGAGTAAGGCGCCGGGCAACCAAGGGTGTTGGTTGGCAAGGCTGCGCCGTACGCCCAGCACGTGCATGATTGGGAAGATCTGGCTTTGCCGGTACCATGCGGTCGCGACGGCCTGAGAGTCGGCAAACAGCCGTCCCACATGCGGATGCCCTTCGCTGAAACAGCGCGGCCAACGGGGGCCGATAAACCCATCAATTTCACCAGCTTCCAACATGTCGTTAAGGGATTGTCCTTCGGGGGCCAGCGTGATTGTCACATCATCCGGGGGGGTAAATTTCAGTTTTTCAGGCCGTCCCGCCGTATCCATACCGCCGCGCACCCAGGTGATGTCGCGGGGGGATACTCCGTACTCTTGCAAAATCGCGCGCACCCACACATTGGCGGTCAGTTGGTATTCGGCAATGCCAATTTTTTTGCCCTTCAGATCAGTTGGCGCCGCGATACCTTTGTCTGTGCGGATATAGATCGATGTGTGCCGAAACGCGCGACTAAGAAACACAGGCACCGCGATGTAGGGCGGGTCATCACGGGTCAAAGACATACAGTAAGAGCTGAACGACAGCTCGCTGATGTCACATGTCTTATGCCGGAACGCGTTAAAGAACATCTCTTCGGGGCTTTGCAGCATGACAACCGGATCGACGCCGTCGATCTTGACGCGTCCATCATAGATCGGGCGGGTACGGTCGTAGTCACCAACCGCCACGGATAAAGTCAGATCAGTCATGCGTCACCGTTGTTTGAGGGTTAATAGAAACAGGTTGGCCGGTTTGCGCGCTTTGCAATATCGCGTGACAGGTTGCCAATGCGGTAAAACCCCAAGCACCAGTTTGCACGGGCATTGGGCCACCACGCAAAAGATCGACGATGGCTTGGGCGAAATCTTTTCTGGAATGGTCAAACGGACAGTCGATGGTCTCAATCGCGCCTGCGCGATATAACGACACGCGATCTGGTGAGAGATGAATGTCACCACGCTCGCAGAATACGGTGACGGGTCCGAAATGTTCGTGATGCGTTGGATCAGGTAACCCATCGATCCCGGTAAAGGCGCGGGTCCGTTTTAGTGCGGTCTCGTCAGCTATTTCCTCAAATGCAAGGCGGGTTTCGCGATGGTCTTTGGGGGCTTTTTCAATGCCAAGTTCAGAGACGTTATCCATCTCAAGATCGCTATCGTAATGCCCGTAGCCGGAATAGGTCAGGCTGGCGAACGCCCCGTTTGCAAAGGATAAGATTGCGGTAATCGCGCCTTCGCTGGGGCGTTCAGGGTCCCATTCACCCACCTTTGCATAGACAGATGTCGGGCTAGACCCGAGCAAACGCATCGCGACATCCACCTGATGTACCGCCTGCGAAAAGACCACGCCTCCGCCTTCGCTTGTGGTTAACTCTTCGGGTCTGCGCGGGCGATACATGAAATCTGTCGCCGTTAGCATATGCAGCATCTTGGGCTGACCCAAAGAGCCGCCTGAAATAACCTCGGCAGCGCGGGCAACGGGTGCATCATAGCTATGGCTTGGTCCGACCAGCAGATGCAGACCTTTGTTCGCGGCCAGGCGCGTGATTGTGCGGGCTTCCTCCAGAGCAATGGTGATGGGCTTTTCCACCACCACGTGCTTGCCCGCGTTAAAACAGTCTGTGACATGGGCGCTGTGCATTTGATGGGGGGTCGCAACATAGACAACTTCTATATCTGGATCCCGCAACATGTCGGTATGGTCGGCAAAACTCTGCCCGCCAAAGGTTGCCTCAAATGCGCGGCGCGGGGCTTCTGAAGGATTTGCTCCCGCGACAAGATGAATGTCGGGATGTGCATTGAGGCCCCGCGCCGAAAGGGCAAACCCACGACCCAATCCAATCACTCCCATTTTGATCGGCTCACAGGTCAAGAACGAGCCCGCCAGAGGCCGCACGCGACACACAAATCATAATATGGTTTGGTTTTTCTTCGTCCATCAAAACCATATCACGGTGATCAACGTCTCCGGAAACCAGCCTGCATTTACATGTGCCGCAGGTCCCGCTTTCACAGGAACTGGTGGTCGAAACACCTGCATCGCGCAGCGCTTCCAGAATTGATTTATCGTCAGGAACGGTAATGGTCTGCCCCGATTTTTGCAAATTCACCTCGAAAGATTGATCGTCTTCGCGCACGGCTGCAACCCCAGCGAAGTCTTCAAAATGGATCGCACCGTCGGGCCAGTGCCCCGAAATACCTTTGATTTCCTCCATCAATGGGCCGGGGCCGCAACAATAGACATGGGCTTTGGAGGGTTCAGCAAAATCATCCCAAAAATCATAAAGGTTTGACGCATCTCCTCCGTCAAAATGAACCGTCAATCGGTCCCCTAGAAGTTCTTGCAACTCAGGAACGTAAGCGGCGTCTTGTGCACTACGGGCACAATAGATCATACGTAGTCTGGCCTTTTCAGACATAAGATGCTGCACCATCGAGTAGATTGGCGTGACCCCGATACCGCCCGCAATCAGTAAGTATTCAGACGCGGAACCAAGTGGGAAGTTATTAGCAGGGTTTTGCACCAAGACGCTTTCACCCACCGCTAACTTGTGCATCGCGCGCGATCCGCCGCGCCCGCTTTCTTCATGCTTGACCGCAATAGTATAGGCCGCTGGGGCCGAGCCCGGATGCACAAGCGAATACTGACGCATCGCACCAGAAGGGGTTTCGATTGCAATATGTCCACCCGGTTCAGCCGCAGGCAATGGCCCCGGACTATTCCCGAAGACAAATTCGGCAATGTCCTGCGCGACGTCCCGGCGCGAGAGTAGATCCAACTTCATACTTTGGGGCAACTTCGATCTCCTTGGCAGAATAATAATTAGATACCTAATTTTTTGTTGTCAATCGTGAGGATATTGATAAGGTCGGCTCAAAAGTAGCTTGATGCGGATGCAAAAAAGTGCTCACGAAAGAAGAAAACAAAACGCTCGTCGAGACGGGTTTGGGCACTCCCATGGGCACGTTGATGCGCCATCATTGGACGCCCGTTTGCCTGATTGAAGAAGTAGCGGAACCAGACTGCAAGCCACTACTGATCGAAGCCCTAGGTGAGCGGTACGTCGCATTTCGCGACTCGGATGGACATTTGGGCCTGTTGGACGAATTGTGCCCGCACCGCAAGGCATCGCTCGTCCTCGGTCGCAATGAAGACTGCGGATTGCGTTGTCTGTATCATGGCTGGAAGTTTGACGTATCCGGCAAGACCGTCGCCATGGCATCTGAGCCGGAAGGCAGCCCCCTTGCAGAAAAGGTCAACGCAAGATCCTATCCGGTTCGGGAATGCGGTGGATTTGTCTGGGCGTGGCTTGGGGCGAAGGAAGACGCACCAGAGTTTCGCCGCCCCCCCTTTGTGCCCAATGATGACGTGCGGGTCTCTATCCTAAAAATCCGCATCCCTGCCAATTGGGCGCAGATCACCGAAGGCCAGATCGACAGTGCACATTCGTCGTCGCTGCATTCCTCTGACATGTTGCCGGCCCGCGTTGATGGCGCGGCTGCGGATGACAAAAGCTGGTATCGACCCTCGACCGACAAATCGCCAAGGATGCAGACGCAAACCACCGCCTATGGCTTTCATTACGCAGCTATTCGCCGCCCGATCAAAGGGGCCGCAACGCACAATTATGTCCGTGTGACTGAATATGTCGCTCCCTATTTTTCGCTCATCCCACCCAATAGTTCGTATCAGGTCGCAACCGTTGTCGTGCCGATTGACGATGAAACCAGCGCGTTTCACTTCATTGCCTGGGGTCTGCCGGAAACGACACCTGATACCGAAGCGTGGCGTGCGTTCAACCATGTTGTACCGGGTGTTGATCTTGATGAAGGAACTTGGGCCACACGACGCACCAAAGAAAATTGGTTTGGTCAAGATCGCGACTGGATGAAAAAAGGTAATTTTACCGGCATAGCAGGGATCCCGAACCAGGACATAGCAATGTGGGTTTCCATGGGGGCGAAGGTGGATCGCAGCAAGGATATTCTGGGAGCTTCCGATCTGGCCATTGTCGAATTTCGCCGCCTGATGGTTGATGCCGCCCAATTGGTGGCCGAAGGTGGGCCAGCTATCGGCGCAGATCCTGATATCGTACAAACCAATATTGCGTCTTATGAGGGCGTTGTCCTCAAAGAAACCGATTGGCGAGATCTTGTCGGCAACACGATGCAAGATGCAGCGGAGTAATCCATGATCAAGAACCCAATCCACCCGCATTTGGCCGATGCCTATAAGGAGATGGGTAAGCACTCGACGATACCGTTGTGGGAGATCTATCACCTGCTGGTCTCAGACGAGCCAAAGCCGATGGGCGAACCGTTTCTGTGGCGCTACAACGATTTGCGCCCGCTTTTGCTGGATGCCGGAAATAAGATTTCCGCTGAAGAGGCCGAACGCCGGGTGCTCGCGCTTAAAAACCCTGGTCTTGAGCGGCCGGGCATCGCGCAAACACTTTTCGCCGGATTGCAATTGGTCATGCCAGGTGAAATCGCACCTGCACACAGACATACGCAGGGCGCTATTCGTTTCGTGCTTGAAAGCAGCGGCGGCTATACTGCGGTGGAGGGCGAGCGGTGCTCCATGCAGCGCGGTGATTTCATCACTACGCCAAGCTGGTGCTGGCACGACCATGAAAACACGGGCGACGGGCCGATGATCTGGCTTGATGGGCTTGACGTTCCCTTGGTCAACTTCATGGGCGGCAAATTTGCCGAGGAGAATGAGACCAGCCAACAGCCGATTTTCCGCTCTGATGATGCGTCAGTGCAGCACTACGCCAGCGGTTTGCGCCCCTTCAACGGGGCGGAACAAAAACCCTATTCTCCAATTTTCCGCTATCCATACGATCGTAGCCGAGCGGCATTGATGGACGTGGCCCAGGGCCAAATTGATCCGTATCTGGGCCATAAGATGATCTATGCAAACCCGAATGACGGGGGACACGTGCTTCCGACCATTTCGGCGTTTCTACAGTTCTTGCCGAAGGGGTTTGAGACGGCCGCATGGCGGTCAACGGAATCTACCGTGTTCAACGTGGTCGAAGGCTCTGGAATTGCTCGGGTCGGTGCGACCGAACTCCATTTTGAAGAAAATGACACGTTCGTCGTGCCGAATTGGTCAACCTATCAAATCGTCGCAAACGCCGGCGCTGTCTTGTTCAGTTTCTCGGATCGAGCCGCGCAACAAAAGCTGGGAATTTTCCGCGAAGAAAAGCCGGCTGCATAAGAAAACTTGTCTTGGGAGGGACCTATGAAACTCAAATCACTCATCGCTGCAACCGTGCTATCGGTCACGGGCAGCATCGCTGCGGCACAAACCTATGACCTCAAAGTCGCGACCTTTGTGACGCCAAAACATGGCATGTCCCAATGGATCGAAGCCTGGGCCGCGGGGCTCGAAGAGAAGTCCGAAGGCCGCCTAAAGTTTGAAATATTGCACGGTGCGCAGATGGGCCCGCCGCCTGCCTACTATGATCTCGCGGCCAACGGTCAGGCCGACATCACTTGGGTTCTGCACGGTGCGACGCCGGGGCGCTTTAAGCTGACAGAGATTTCCAACATGCCATTCCTCTTCTGCTCTGCCGAGCAGGCGACACGCGTTTTGAACGTCCCTTCCGTGCGCGCACTGACGGACCCTGAGCATCGCGGTGTGAAAGTCCTGACAACATTCATGCACCCCCCGGGGCAAATCAATATGAACGGCAGCCCCATTCTGGCTTTGTCCGACTTGGAAGGCAAAGCGCTGCGCCCGCCTTCACAAACCGTGGGGCAGTTGATTGCGATGCTGGGAGGCAAGCCCGTTGGTCTGCCACCAACAGCCATGGCCGAGGCGCTTCAGAAGGGCACCATTGACGGCACGATGATCGACTACGGCGGGGCCGGGCTGGCGTTCCAGCTTGGGCCGTTCCTTACCGATATTACAGAAGTCTACGCCTATTCATCCTCCTTTGCGCTTGTGATGAACCCTGACAGCTTTGGCGAATTGCCAGCTGATTTACAGGCTATGGTGGACGCGAGCTTTGAAGACGTGTCTCCGCAGATCGGTCAGATCTGGGATAAGCTGGACGGTGTTGGGAAGGGTGTTCTCGTCAAAGCGGGTGTGAACATTCATACTCTGACAGAGGCTGAATTGGCTAAGTTCCAAGCAGTCGGCGAAGCACAGACATCGGGTTATCTGGCAAGTTTGAATGACAGCGGATTGCCCGCAGGTGACACTATGGCTGCGATCAAAGCAGCGATAGAGGCCGTTGGACCTGTGGGCCTTGGATGCCAGCCCTAAAGACACTCAGGACGATACGAAACCGAGCCGGAGCAGTGATGTCTGCATTGGCTTCGGTCTGTTTGGCGTTTCTCATGCTTGTTGTTACAGCCGATGTGGCGATGCGCGCGATTGACCCGGGATGGCGGATATCTGGCACGCTGGATTACGTTGAACTCTCTCTAGATTGGATGATCTACCTATCAATTGCCGCAGCATTCTTTGCCGGACAGGTGATTGCTGTTGATATTATCGACAAATGGGACAGCAATGGGCGCTTTCGCGTCATCGGCCAGGCCCTGACGTTGATTGCCTTACTCGCAGTTGGTACACAGATCATTCGCCCGGCCCTTAGCGTTTTGGAGTGGGGTGAGGTTACATTTGATCTAGGTATCCTGAAATTCTACTATTGGATCGCGATCTGGGTTGGCATCGCCTTTTCCATTCTTGCCGTTGCCCTCAACATCGCGATGAAAGACCGGAGCGTATAAGTGGCACCGCAAATTATTGGCGTTCTGGCCATTATGCTTCTTGTCGGAATGATCTTTCTGCGGGTACCCGTTGGCACATCTTTACTGCTTGTCGGCCTTGGCGGATATTGGGCCATTGATGGATCCAAGACCGCGCTCTTCACTCTTGGCGACAAACCATTTTTGCTAGCGCAGGCCTATTCACTGTCGGTTGTACCCCTATTTCTATTGATGGGCGTTGTCGCCAGTCGCACCAAGATGGCGACAGAACTTTTCGCTGCGGCCAATGCTTTATTCTCAGGCCTCCGGGGTGGGCTCGCGATGGGCACAGTTGGGGCCTGTGCAGGCTTCGGAGCGATTTGCGGATCATCTTTGGCGACGGCTTCAACCATGACGCGCGTGTCGATCCCTGAGATGCGCCGTCACGGCTACTCTGATGCAATCGCATCGGGTGTGGTCGCGTCCGGCGGCACTTTGGGAATTCTAATTCCACCATCAATCATCTTGATCATCTATTCCATTATCGCCCAGCAAAGCGTGCCAGCACTGTTTGCTGCCGCCCTCATCCCCGGTCTCCTGCTGGCGGCTCTGCACATCGTCACCCTGTCAGTCTTATCGCGCCTGCGCCCCGATGAAATGCCGCCGGTCCCTGCAATGCCTTTTTCCGAGCGTTTGTCGGCACTCGTAGGATTTTGGAAAATGGCGGCAATCTTTCTACTGGTCGTTGGCGGCATATTCGCCGGCTGGTTTTCCCCGACCGAAGCGGCTGCAATTGGTGCATTGCTCACCATCGCCATGGGTTTTCTGACCCGCCAGCTCACCGCAACAACGTTGTTTGGTGCCTTCAAAGAGACCGTGACCACAACAGGCACATTGTTCTACATCATTCTCGGCGCGTTCATGTTTGCAGCCTTCATGGTACAAACCCGTATTCCCGCCACGCTGGGCGACTGGATAAACGGGCAAGGATTGTCGCCCCTTGCGATCATCCTTTTTCTCGTGGTGATCTATGTGATTTTGGGGTGTTTTCTGGATTCTATCTCGATGATTTTGATCACTGTTCCCGTTTTCTTGCCCATCGTTGAAGGACTGGGGTATTCGCCTGTCTGGTTCGGTGTCTTTCTGGTGATCGTGGCCGAGATTGGGCTGATCACGCCGCCTGTCGGGCTCAATATCTTTGTGATCCGCGCCCAGGCCCCGGACATCCCGCTTAGCACTATCTATCGCGGAATCCTGCCGTTCCTTGTGACGCATTTCGTTGGAATCGCCTTGCTGATTGCGGTTCCAAGCCTTGCCATTTGGCTGCCCAGCTTACTGTACTAGGCGATATGGACCGTGAGCGCGCCAAGTTCTGGTGATGTCACTTCGACAACATCGCCCGTGATGACAGGGCCTACACCGGCAGGCGTGCCCGTCATGATAACGTCGCCCGGCAGCAGGCTGTAGAACGCCGAACACATCTCGATAAGTTCAGGGATCGAGCGGATCAAAAGACTGGTATCTGCGGCCTGTCTCACCTCGCCGTTCACCGACAGTGAAAACGCGATACTTGTGGGGCCCGTGATTTCGTCTGGTGTGGCCAACGTCGGGCCAAGCACCGCGAAACCATCACAGGACTTGCGCATTGACCGATCTTGTTTGCCCCGCACCGTCATGTCCAGGGCAAGGCTGTAACCGGCGACATAGTCCATCGCGTCATTGGCAGAGATGTTGCGGCCAGCTTTACCGATGATCACCGCGACCTCTGCTTCATGATCCACGCGCGCGGCATCACGTGGCAAGATGATCGTGGCACCGTCGCCCACAAGCGATGAACCCGCTTTCAGGAAGCACCCAATTTCATCAATCGGATGGACTTTGGCGCCCTGGTGCAACCCCTGATCCTCCTGAGCCTCGTCAAGATGGGCATGATAGTTCACAGGCGCGCCAATGATTTTGGACGGCAACGCAACGGGCGCTTCAAGCTTTACATCCGCCCGTTTTAACCGCGGTGCCGTCGCAAGCAAAGCACGCGCTTTGGCGGAAATTTCACCAAGTGATGCCACACAAGGGTCGTGCACAGTGCGGACCCATTTCACATCGGGCAGTGCGTTGAGCGCATCCGTAACGTCCAAAATGTCGTCACCCTCAGCGACCCCTAAGCGATCTGTGTTAAACCGGCAAAATTTCATAGTTTCTCTCTTTGATCTGAACACACTCGGGCAGGTCAATGTGTTCTACACTGACCCACCCAACCGCAAGCTCACTATTTGCATGGCCTAAAAGCTTACTCAGCTTTGATAGCTTCCAACTCGATCTGGATTTCGACTTCATCCCCAAGCGGGCCAACAAATGCCGACACACCCCATTCTGACCGCAGAATAGTCGTCGAAGCACTCACACCTATGGTTTCCTTCTTGGACAGTGGGTTTGGACCAGAACCATTGAACACTGCATCCAAAACAACAGATTTGGTCACGCCATTCATGGTCAAATCACCTGTGATTTTGCCGGTTGTCTCTGACATGATTTCGATGCCGGTGGACTGAAAGGTAATCGCCGGGTTGACGGCTGTATTCAGTACCTTGTCCGATTTGATCCAGCCATCGCGCTCCGCATTGTTAGTGTTAACGGAATCGGCGGCCATGGATACGGATACGGTGCTTTTTGCCACATCATCTGCGTCGTAGCTGATCGTTCCGGAGACATTGGTCATCCAACCCAAACTGCTTGAGAAGCCCAGGTGGTTCAATTTAAACGCTACAAGCGTATGAGCGCCGTCCACCGTGTACTCATCAACGGCAAACGCGGGCGTTGCCAGCATTCCAATGGCTAAAAGAGGGCCGAGTCCCTTTCCGAAAGGCATCTTCATCTTCTTCTCCCTAAAATTAGATATCTAATTTTAGGGAGTTAACGCAGACATGCAAGAAAAATAGACGTCTGCTTTTTGAAAATTATTTGGCGAAGCCTTCCACCACATCTGCTGCCAAGTTGCGGTTCATCTGAAGCAGAAGTCTGCGCATTTGGGCAATCTCTTCTTCTGACATACCTTTGACTGCAATATCATTGGTGCTGACCGCGAGCGGTTCCAAGGTACCTCTGAGCGATCGCCCTAAAGCACTCAGATTGATCACTGGCCGGCTGTTCCCACCTTCGGGAACCTCTCTTACGATTAGTCCTTTGGCCTCCATCTTGTTTAAAGCTGTATGCGCAGTTGGGCCCGTAAGGCCTGCCCGATGTGCGAGTTCTTTTTGCGACAGGCCTTCTTCATCCCAAAGAATGCGCAGGAATTCCCAGTGACCGAACATAACATCATGGATTTTTAGCCTGCCTTGAAGGCTGCGGCGAAACTGACGCTCAAGCAACCGCACCAAGTGTGCGAGGCGCTCGTCTTCATGTGATTTCATTCAGGACAAATCCCTACGGTTTGGGCTTCGAAAGTTTAGAGGACAGAATTTCGCTTGAACAGTGCGGTTGATCCGTTCTGCCAAAAGAACGCTGTATTTATCCATGAACCCAAAAACGGATCGTCAACCAAGCCAGGAATTTCGGCTTTCGGTGTGTTCAATACTCCGGGGACTTTAAACCCTTTTGCCGGATGCTGCATCGTGAACAAACTGCGGCACCAATTGAAACCAATACTTGATCAGACAGGTTCGACAGCGCACAAATCTTATAGTCACCGATGAATACCGCACCCGCCCACCTCTTACGTCCAGCAGGCTGGCACCTCTCGTGTCGACATGACCCGAATCTGGCGCGATGGAACAACCTTCGCCTGGACCAAAGAGGAGCTGCCTGCATGAGGTAACCCAAACCCAATACGCCCGCCTGGGTTTAAAGACGTCCCATCGGGACGGTGGCTGGATGACCTCGCCTACCAATGTCGATGCGCTTGAACTCAGGCGACCTCGCAGCGGGCCTTTTTGATGCGCCAGTCCCCGACGCCATTATGAGGCGGCACTGCCGACCTCGGAGAGAACCATGAACCCGATGAAATCAAATTACGCTCTTGAATTAACGACCGCAGATAGAGAACATTGGCGCAGCCGCGGCGAAAGTAGGCAAAGTCCCGGACTTGATCCTTGCCACCTAAATCTTTGCTGCGCCGCGACTGAATGGCAGGTATCTCCACCGCTGCGCAGCGCCACGAACCGAGCAGATGCAGCGATTTTCACGCTGCGAGCCCGCGCTAAACGATTTCAACACTTCTGCTATGGGCTCACTGCCGACATCAGAGGCGGAGCAGCATGCTCTAAACTCTCACGTGGACCGCCCTAAGCGAACCTTCTCTGAGAGCCCTTGAAGGTTTGCATCGATAATCTTGCCCATCATCATTTTCATCATGGTCTGGCCCATCAGCCATCCTATCGGCCCGTATTTCACGCGATAATCGAAGGTCCAAGTCACTTTGGATTTGCCGCCGATTGGCGTGATGCGGATATCGGAACTGGCTTCGTGCAGCGGCATCGCGGCCATCTCAGATAGCTTGACTGTATAGCCGCTGCCCGGCTTCCAGGCCGTCACCTCTTCAACTACGGATGTGCCATTGGCAAAATGGTTGCGGCGCTTTGAGCCCTTTCCAACTTCGCCGTCGGTTAAGGCATCAACGGATGTGATTTGCGGCGCGAATGCGTCGATGTGCATGTATTGGCTCAACACCGCCCAGACGGCCTCTGGGGCTGCGTCGATTGTTAGGTTGCGTTCATGGTGGATCATTTTTGGCTCCGTTTGTTTGCATGTCAGTCGGTTTCTGATCCTGTCCTAGAACTACGCTCCTCTCACCGTTATGACAGTAGTGTGAGAGGAGGATGAAAAAATGCGTCGCACTGAACGTCTGTTCCAGATTATCCAAATACTACGATCTACCCGGTCGCCAATCACAGGACGGGAGTTGGCAGATGAATTGGAGATATCTCTTAGCACGCTCTACCGCGATATGGCCGAGCTTCATGCACAGCGCATCCCCATCACGGGCGAGGCGGGGATCGGATACGTGCTTGACGATGGTTATGACATGCCGCCCTTGATGCTCACAGCAGACGAGTTAGAGGCGGCAGCCCTTGGTGCCGCGTGGGTGGCATCTGAGGCCGATCCCTCGCTTGCCCGGGCCGCACGGGATTTGGTGTCAAAGCTCTCTTTGGCCATCCCGAAGGAACTGCGCCCGGTGGTGCTGGACGCAAGCACAAAGCCTATTCAGACGCGCGCTAGGGTGTCCGAACGTTTCGATAGCGCCCTGCTGCGCCATGCCATTCGGGAAAGGTACAGATTGCAACTCATATATACGGACCGCGATGGCAGCACGACTGGCAGGGTTGTCTGGCCGCTAATGATCGCATTCTTGGATCGAACGCGATACCTCGTGGGGTGGTGCGAGACCAAAGACGACTTTCGGCACTTCAAGACAGAAAGGGTCGTAGAGCTGAAAGTACTGGGCCAGAAGTATCCGGGACGACGGGCGGCGTTGCTCAAGGGATGGGAAGAAGCGACAGCGAAACGGATGCAAAGCTGACGTTGGTGGGTTGTGCAGCATCTGGTAAAATGGGGCTCGAAGGAGACATCCGACGATTTTGGTCGGGCAAGTTTGATCTGGAATTGGTTCGAATGGTGGCTCAATGCGACAAGACGGACTCAACAAAGACGATTTCCTGTTCCAAACACTATATATAGATCTCCAAAACCCGATTACCGAAAATGCACCGACGCGATACCGACGTAATACCGACACGATACAGATGTGAAATATTCAGCGAAATAAGCAGTTATCGCGGCGTTCCGGCAATTGCTCATGTCTTGCACCGTTCCTGGTATCAAAGACAAATTAATCTTTATTCAATCAAGGACGATCACCAATTCCTGCTTAATTCCTGACGATTCGACCAAGCATTAAGTTGACTTTGCCATATTGTACCAATTCGCTGTTTCAAAAATTGCGATACTCAGCAAGGCATTGTGTCATTGTGAAGCCTTCCGAAAAAATGAAACAGTGGCGCCCGTTTGATCTTCTTCTGGCAACTGTGAAACAATCCATATTCTTGTTTTTTTTCAATACACTAACTGTCAAAATTTTCCAATTGGCGAGTCCGCGCTCATTATGTCCACTCAATTTTACGTCATCAGATGTCGCCCCAGAATTAGCCCTTTTGTCGCCACAATGATCCCTACCGTTGTCACAAATTAGTTCGGTTTCCCGAAGTGTTCCGCACTTCATGTGATGGTTTTGAATTGATGAAAAGACAATGCGTCCTGAATTGATCAGGTGCGCGTACGGGAGAGAATTGCCATGAATACGACTGCCTTTTTTGATCCAACCGCAGTGAACACACCTGCCAACCTCGTCGCCTCGGTCGAGGCCTCGTCAATCACCGGCATTCCCAGCCAAGGCACCGGTTTGCTCGGCGCAGCCTTTGTGCCGGGGACTGCCATCTGGAATACGACGAAAGCCGCCGAAGCCGCAGCGGGAACACCGGATGCGACCTTTGTTGCGTCTGAGTTGAACTATGCCGCCCGGAAAAGCGACACAACGGTCGCAGAGTTTATCGGTGATGACGCCGCCAGCCTCACAGGCGATGGTAGCCTTGAAATGGGGCCTTCTGCACTCACACTGAATGGGTTCATCTACATTCCACCGGGGGTTCACCAGATCAGCGTCGTATCCGACGACGGTTTCGAACTGAAGCTGGGTGGTGTGGAGTTTTCTGAATTTGAAAATGGTCGTGGGGCGGATGAAACCGCACGCGTTGCTGACTTCGAAGGCGGTCTTTATGAAATCGACCTCCTTTACTTTGATGGCGGCGGCGGTATGTCGCTTTCGCTTCAGATCGATGGTTTGCCTGTCGATCAAAGCGCTTTCTATCAAACTGAAGCCGATTTCGAAAACCCACCAGCGGATGTGCCGTTGGTTCCTGTGGACGAATATCACCCATCTTTCTTCTTGGGCGAAGACAGTTTGGACATCGCAATCGATGCGACCACAGGTGAAACGCGCGACGTAGTCTCAGGCAAAGGTGCTGATGATGTCATCAATGGCATGGGCGGCGACGACGAATTGATGGGCGGCTTTGGCAACGACATTCTTCGGGGTGGCGATGGCGACGACGTTCTTGACGGCGGTTATGGTTCTGATGTTCTTGAAGGTGGCGACGGGAATGACCTGTTGATTGCACGTTCAGACGCCGGTGAACAACGGATTGGTCAATTGGCCATCGACCAGGTTACACGCCCTGATCCCGATGGCGAGGTGGACGCAGATTTGCAGAAGCTTTCGGCCTATGCGCATGAACCGCTTATCGGAGATGACGTTCTGATTGGTGGTGCAGGCAGGGACACGTTCCTGATTTCCCCTCAGATCGATGCAAAATTGGATATCATCCAGCAGCACATCAAGTCGGATGGCACGATCAATTGGGCCGGTGTGGCTGGCGAAAATGATGAGTTGCACGATCATTGGGTCGACAGTTCGGGCATTGATATCATCGCGGATTACAACGCCGACGAAGACCAGATCGCAGTGATTGGTCACACGGCTGTGCCCTATGTCACCTATGCTGACGTTATGGGCGATGATGCCCTGGAATCGATCATTACTGTGATTTCCGTTCAACACGGAAACGGCGGCGCACACGACCGTGACCTGATCGGTCAGGTTATTGTCCATGGCGACCTTGTGGATGTGGAGGACATCCAGACTGACGACAACGTCACTTACGGTGTTGTGGATGATTATGAGAACGTCATCGAAGCCCTTGCACCTACCGGAGACGAGAAAGTCACCGTGGTGGATGGTGTTGAATACAAGGGCTATGACACCCGCGAACCGATGCAGATGATGGACGGCGCCGAGGGCGGCGGTCATGGTGGACCGGGCACTAATGTCTTGGGTGCGGTTACTGGCGATCCATTCGGTGCATTCGAAAACGCCAACTTCAGTGAAACGATGCTGGCCGCGGGATCGGACGGAACGGAAGAATTCGTTGAGACGCGCGCGCCGTTCGACCAACTTGGTTTCGAAGAGGCAGACGGTTCGACGATCACAGGTGATGCAGGCAACAACACGCTGTCGCAAGCCGATGTTCCCGAACCAGACGGGCTTCCGGGCGCACTTGGGTTCTGGAGCCTAGGCAACGGTGTCGATGGCGCTTATGCCGATCTGCGCGCCGACGGCGGCGAAGCAGTTAAGGCCTACACGCTTTTCGAAAACCAGGCCCTTTTGAATACCGATGCATCAACGGATGGCCCTGATGGAACACCGAATGGCGCGCTCTACTTCAATGGTGAGGACAGCTTTGCTTTCCTCGACCACGATCCAGAAATGGCTGTCACTCAGGGCACGATTGCTATGTGGGTGCGCCCGGACGACCTTGGCGAAAAGTCGATGTTCGTCACGAAAGATCACAGCGGTCCGGAAGAAGGCAGTCATTTCCGGCTTGGCCACACGGATGATGGTGGCTTGTTCTTGCGCTTTGCTGACCCTTACAAAACGAACCACACTTGGGAAACTGGACCAGCTTTGGCCGATGGACCTGTATTTACCGAAGGCGGCTGGACTCACCTTGCTGTCAGTTTCACGGAAAACGGCATCACGGTTTACAAAGATGGCCAACCCATTCCCGACAACGCATGGACTGCTGTTGAAGGCGGTGATGCGACGCCCGGTGCACAAGGCGAAGCGATACTTTTGCAGAATGAGGAACCTTGGGTTTTTGGTGCGGATCAACATCGCACCGAACTGAATGATACGGCTCAGGAATTCGCGCTTGATGACGAAGATCTGCGGAATGAGTTTGAAGGTGCGATTGCTGACTTCGGCGTTTGGGGCGGATTCACCGCCGACGACGCGCTGGATACAGCGGAACTTAATGAACTGATTACCAACGGTCCGGGTGCGGCTTTAACAAACCCATCGGGCGCCCAAGCCATCATCGCGGCAAATGATGTGATCGACGGTGCAGGCGGCAACGACAACATCGATGGCGAAGCAGGTGATGACACGTTGAATGGCGGCACCGGCAACGACAGTATCCAGGGTGGCTATGGCGACGACCATGTTATGGGCGACGCCGGAAACGACACGCTTGATGGCGGTCGTGGCAGTGACCTTTTGGAAGGCGGCGAAGGCGATGACGTGTTGCTCAGCCGCTCTGACACGGGTGAACAGCGTGCCGGTCAGCTGATCCTGGAAGATCCTTCGCGACCTGACGGCGGCTCGATCGACTACGACTATCTGAAGCTTGCTGACTGGATCGACCAAGATCTTGTCGGTGACGATGTGCTTGTCGGCGGTGGTGGTGCCGATCACTTTAAATTCGAAACACTGATCAATGCCAAGAAAGACATTCTGGCCGAGCACACCAATGACGACGGCACAATCCGTTGGCACGGTGTTGCAGGTGAGAACACCTATATCCACGATCACTGGGTGGATGGAATCGGCGTCGACGTTGTGGCGGATTTCAACAAAGCCGAAGGCGATACGATTTCGGTCATTGGCCATACCACGGAAATCGAAGTCGACTATCACACCATCGACACGGATGGTGACGGTATTGACGATGACGCGGTGTCTCTGATCACTCTCTACTCGCAGCAAGGTAACGGCGGCGGCGCGCACGACGAAGACTATCTTGGCTATATTGTTGTGCATGGTGACCGGGTCGAAGAAGACGACATCGAAACGGATGCAGGTGCCCACTATGGCATCGTTGATACCATCCATGACATTCAAGAAGCGGTCGCCCCGACTGGCGAAACCAAATGGATCGAGCTGGAAGACGGCACAATGCATTTGGGGTATGACACCCGCGACGTGGACGGTGATCCGGTTGGCAGCAACCCTTGGGATTACACGTCGAACGAATGGTACAACACCGGCCAGATCGATTTGGCCAGTTCCCTACCCGACGGGCTTGAAGCACCTGCTGTATTGCTAAGCCACGACGGCGGTGTCTTTGGCGGTGCCAACCAACCAATCGAAGTTGCCCATGACGCGGGCCAAGCCGCCAGCGAAGGGACTTGGGCGTTTAGCTTTAACGCTGACAATCCCGGTAACGGCCAGAACCAGGCTTTGATTTCCAAAGATCATTCGGGCTTTGAAGATGGTGGGCACTTGACGGCCTATATCACCGGAAACGGTGCATTGAAAGTTCGGTTCCAAAGCGAAACCGAGGACAAGCACCTTGTCGATTGGCAAACCAAGATCGAAGCGGGCGAAGACTATCACTTTGCCTTTACGTTCGATGAAGACGAGATCGGTTTGTATCTGAACGGCGAATTGATCGACGCTGACACAGGTTTCGCAGACGGCATGACCGGAAACGAAGAAGACCTTGTGATTGGCGGTTCGACCAGAGCCCGTAACGGCGAAGACGATAACGTCGAGTGGCACTTTGATGGAACCATCGAGAACCTAGTGATGCTCGACCGTCCGCTGGAAGAAATCGAAATCCTGTTCCTGGCGGAAAACAACGGAAACGTAGACTCGCTCGGCGCCCTTTATGGCGATCCTGTCGCCCCGACCGAAGACGACGAACAAGAGGATGACGAGCAGGAAGAAGAGGACACCACCGAAGACGAAGATACCGATCAAGAGGACGAAGCAGAGAACGAAAACGAAGATGAAGCACCTGACGATGAAGAGGTGGATGAAGACGAAAGCGAAGGCGACACAACTGATCAAGACATACCTGCGGAGGAGGAGGAAGAAGAAGAAGAAGAAGGAGTTGGTGCAGTCTTTTCCAAGATCATGAACATCATTCTCTCGCTCTTTGGTCTTGGCGACGACGAAGAAGATGTTGCAACGCCCCCGACTTCAGAAGAAATCGAAACCAGTCTCGGCGAAGTCGAAAGATTGCTTGATGGTCTCTTTATTGACTCGGATGAAAATTCGGATGCAGGCGCAGTCACTGACGACGAGGAAGAAATGGTCATGATGATGTAATCATTGACCCATCCAGAGAAGGGGCCCGGCACCGCGCCGGGCCTTTTTTAGTTTGCCGGATCAAACCCGAAATCGAGAAGGCCTCTAAGCCCGCCTTGGAAAGTCGTAATTCGGTACGAATGGCTTCTGACGGTACACGAAAAGTACCTGATTTCCCCACGTAGCAAGGAAAACGCAAATCGAACAGGAGGCTGAATACGGCCATCCAGTTCTTTCGGGATGGACAAATCCGGCAACTAATTCCACTCATGAAATGAGCCAAGTTTTTATCCGGAGTCGGCCCATGACATTTCATCCAGAAGTTCAAGATCGCGATGTGACCACAGTAACATCAGCGCTTTCCAAAAAACCCGACACCCAATCCGTGGCGAATTTTGTGCCAGGACCAGGGATTACAAAGTTGGACTTATCCTTCGATATCGCGAAACTGAAAGACGCTTTGGAAGAATGTCTGCGGCGCGCAAACTTCATGGGGGGCATGCAGGACGACGGTTTTGCCGCACTGCCGCTGACACAACGGCCCGGTCAGACTGAGTGGACAGAAAACGATCTGTCGGGTCGTTATTGGTTGCGCACGGATGATCGATATATTGAGGAGCCCCGCGAAGACCTTGTCTCTGAAGCCGACTTTTCCGAATTTAACCCTGAATTCGCCGGCACATATTTCGAACATGTTCATACCGAACTCACCAAACGTTTTCCAATTGGCCGCACACGCGTTTTGTCGAAGGGGTTATACAACTGCAATTCTTGGCACCGCGATCCAGAACCCCGACTTCACATTCCCGTCGTCAGTAATCCGGGGTCACTGTTTGTCGTGAACCACCACGTGACGCATTTGCCCGCCGATGGATCGGTTTATTTTACAGATACACGCGCCTATCACACGGCTCTCAATGGTGGCGAATCCAAGCGGGTGCACATCGTCGCCGCCTTGGCCTATGAGCAGGTAACCGAATGAACCAATATCAAACCGCTGATCGCACGGGTCACAACACACCAGTTTATGATTTGCGAAGCGACACAGTCACAAAACCCGATGAAGGTATGCGCCGTGCCATGGCAGATGCAGAAGTCGGCGATGACGTATATGGCGATGACCCAACTGTGAACCGGCTTGAGGCGCGTCTGGCTGAACGCCTGGGCAAGGACGCAGGACTTTTTGTTCCTTCCGGTACGATGAGCAATTTGACGGGGCTATTGGCTCACTGCGGACGCGGCGAAGAAGTGATCGTTGGGCGGGATTACCACATCGCCAGTTACGAGGCGGCAGGGGCGTCCGTTCTGGGCGGGATTGCGATTTGCACTGTACCGGTTGAGGTTGACGGTGGACTTAGCCCAATAGTAATCCGCGACGAACTCAAACCCGACGACAGCCATAAGCCGATTAGTCGGTTGGTGTCACTTGAGAACACGCACAATGGGATGGTTGTGCCACTGGCACGGGTCAGCGACGTCGCCAGTTCGGCGCGTGACTGTGGCCTTTCGGTTCATTTGGACGGCGCCCGGTTTTTCAACGCAATCACCGGACTTGGCTGCGCGGAAACCGATCTTGCTGGTTTGGGTGATAGCGTGTCTGTTTGCCTGTCAAAAGGCCTTGGAACACCGGCCGGGTCAGTTTTGTTGGGCCCGTCAGACATCATTGATCGCGCGCGGCGATATCGCAAAATGCTGGGCGGCGGTATGCGTCAGGCCGGAGTTCTTGCAGCGGCGGGTCTTTACGCGCTTGATCACAATGTTGAACGGTTGGCCGAGGATCACGAACGGGCCGATCACCTTGCAAAGACCCTGTCAAAACTTGAAGCCGGACAGGTCAATCAAGCGACGAACATGGTGTTTCTCACGCCACGCGATGAACTGAACGACCCGCTTCGGGCACACATGGAACAAACCAACATCACTTTGGGAGGTGGATCAAACGGGCTAATGCGACTTGTTTTGCACAAAGATATTGATGACGTTGCCCTGAATTCGATCGTAACCGAGCTTCGGGCGTTTTTTGGGTGATTTTGGCGCAAGTGGCTTTGAGACCGATGGTGCCTCAAGAGGGACTCGAACCCCCGACCTTGTCCTTACGAAGGACCTGCTCTACCAGCTGAGCTATTGAGGCGTATCGGCGGGCCTGATAGCAGGGATTCCCAATTGGGAATAGCCCTATTTTATGTCTTTCTCGGCCACAAAATCCAAGGGTGGGGAATCGGCATTCGCGGTTTCCAATTCGGGTTCCGCGATATCGCCCTTGTCATCCGTAAAGATGTTTTCCATGCCTTCGGTGTCGTCTGGTAGGATGTCGATATCGTCAACCTCTGGCACATCGCTCGGGTCGTTTCCGTCCGATGGGTCGGGGTCGCTTGGGCCCTCAATCTGACCGACAATAAGTGGCAGCATCTCGGCGCCGGCTGGCAGGGCTGCGGTGCCATCTTTTGGTCGTACCCAACTTAGCGTGTCAAAACTTGAGCAGGATTCGCACACCGGTGCCCATGCGCCATGCGGACGATCGCAAGTATCACAAACCCATTGAGGACCACGCGGTGCCGTCAGCGCGCGCGCCAACCAGCCCCTGACGACCGCATCATCAGATCCCATGCCGCGTTCAATTGCGGCCATGATAGTCAGAACACGTGAAGTCGGATCGGTTTCGGCCAAATCACCAATGGCCTTCTTTGCAGCAGGAAAATCTTCGGCTGCAATGAACAATTCAGCGCGCAACATTTTCGTTTCGGGATCGTCCGGGTGCGCGTTGGTCAATGGTCCGAAGCGTTTGATGCGGGCCTCTGACGTTTCTTCGGGTTTTATGCGTGCAAAAGCTGCGGCCAAGTCCGGATGGGGCAGAACGCTCCATGCTTTTTTTAGTATGCGTGTCGCGTTACGCGGTTTGTTTTTCAAAGTGTAACCGTCAGCCGCCATAACAGCAGCTGGGATAAGATCAGGCGAGCGACGGTTGGCTTCAATGGCTTTTTCACGTGCTTCAATTGATTTTTCGTCGTCCAGAATGTCTTGTGCTTCGCCCAAGGCAAGAACGGCATCACGCCGACTGTGGACATCCCGCGGGAGCGATCCATGCTTTAGCTTTGCACCCAGCGTGCGGCGTGCCCCAGACCAATCGTGTGCATTTGCCTGCAAGCCCAACAAAACATCTTGGGTTTCCGTGTGCCCAGGGCGCAGTGAAAAGGCTTTGTCGGCAAGCTTAAGGGCTGTGTCGGTATTGCCTGTGGTAAGCTGTTGTTTCATCAAGCCACGGACGCCCACAAATCGGGTACGTTCGTCTTTCAACAAGCGTTTGTAAGCCGCCTCCGCCTGTTGTGTGTCGCCCGATTGTTCGGCGGCTTGCGCGGTCAGCAAATTCGTCAATTCCGGGCGACGTAGAAGTTTTTCCGCCTTGTTCGCTTTTGATATGGCCAGTTTTCCTTCACCACTGGCCAAGGCCATCATGCCGTCCGCCAAAGCATCAAAGCCCTTGCGTTCACGGCGACGGTCAAAGAACAGGTCGATTGATGTCTTCTTGCTTCCGGTTGCAAATCGTACAAAGCCAATTGCCAAACCAACAACTTTGAACAAGACCCAGACCGAAATCGCCAGCACCAAGAGCGCGATGACCGAGGCGAGCGCGCCCAGCGTATACTCGCTCCCCGCAACGGAAATGCGCACACCGCCGTCGGCTTCCGTCAAGAACAATGCCCCCCATGCAGCAGCGGCCACAAGACCAATGAAGATTGCAAACTTTAAAAGCGACCAGAGCATAAGCTTCTCAATTCATTTCTGCGGAAAGGGTTTTTATCGACTGAAGGGCGGATTGTCGGATTTGTGCTTTGGCAATCCAGCCAGACATGACGTTCTGAGCTTCCTCTGGCAAGGCCGTGGCCTCGGACAGAGCAGCATCAAGATCACCGCGCGCCAGTAACGCTTCGGCGCGAGACAATACGGCGTCTGCTCCATCACCTTCTTTAGGCACAAGCGATCTGGCGTTTGTTTGGCGGCGCAGGAACGCTGTCAGTTTTTCACCAGCCGAGGCGTCTTGCGGCACAGATTGCACCGCGTTAAGCGCCGAGCGCGCGACATTCGGGAATTCCTGCTGAAGAACATTTAACGTCGGAACACCGGTTTCGGCATGTTTGATCAGATCAGCAGGAATATTGTCCAAACCCGAAATCAGATCGTCATAGGTCGCGCCACCTTCGATGGCCGATTTCAATTCGGCGATCTGCGCCAGTGTGGCAGCTTTCTTTGCAGCTTCGGCTGCTGCTGCATCGGCTTCGGCCGCTTTTGATTCTACGGAGGCAATTTTGGCTTCAGCGGCGGACACTTTAGCCTCGGCGGCCGACACGATTTGATCAAGTTCCGCTTTGAACGCGACCAATTGCTTTGCGGCTTCATCGGCTTGCGCCGACTGCGCGTTGCCATCTTCGATTTCAAGCTCGGCAATACGATCGGTGAGAGCTTGAAGGTCAGCAGTCAATCCAGACAGATCGACCGGTGGTGCGTCTTTAAGCGCGTCTACATCATCGGAAATTGCGGTGACTGACTCTTGAATCGCAGCGATGTTGGTCTCAATCCCGGAAGTGTCGACAGGAGGCGGCACGGTGGGGATTGATGCGCCAACCTCGTCGATTTGTGCGGTCAGCCTTGAAATCTCAGATGCATTCGCATCAATGCCATTTAGCGCCTGAAACTGGTCTTGAAACCAATAAAACGCCCCCCCGAACCCAATTCCAACCGCAACAAGACCACCCAAAAACATTGGCCAGATCGATGCGCGTTTTGGTGCCTCAACCTGCGCCATTTCTGGTGGGAAACTTTCGTCATCGTTATCAGAAGTGCTCTCTGACGTCGCGTTCTCATCCACGTCAAGGGCCTCACCTTCAATCAACACCGGTTCGACGTCGGACGATTCGTCACTGACTTCAACGGTGTCTTCTATTGGCAAATCCGTAGATTCGTCATTGTTTTCAGTATTTTCCGGAGATTTCGACTTTGCCGCCACCAGATCACCTTTGCATTCACTCGCGCATACCAGCGCCGTCCTAATTTTACTGTCGCTTCCGCGAAGCAACAAGGCGACAGGTCAAAGTGCCTCGGTCACAAGATCGCAGACTGCTTTCGAATTGGGCTCTTTGGCGACACGAGCGATGGATGCGCCCGTCCATGCGGCTTTTACTGCTTCGCTGATCGCGATGACATTCATGGGTGCCCTGAGTGGTTCCCGGGATAACAACATTGCGCTTCGTGGCGAAAACAGCGGAAGGATCACCGGGTTTGATCCACTTAACAGGTCCACCGCCAAAGGCGTCAGAGATCGCGCCACTTGATCGTAGACAATCACGCTAGTCGCGGCGACGCCACGTGCGGTCAATTCGGCTTGTAGATCGACACGGGCATGCACGCCCCGACAAATCAGCACTGGCGGAACCAAGGCTTCGGCACGGTCCAAAAGATCGTTGGCGGTTTCGCCGAACACCGTCGCATCGGCACCAAGCGACCGGGCAAGTTCAGCTGTGGCATCCCCGACCGTGGCAACGAGCCGGCCTTTCAAATTCTCAGACATCTGCCGCACCGCATTGCTGGATGTGAAGATCACCGTTCCATACCCATCAAGATCCGGGATCTCACCAATGGGTTCGATGTCGATGATCGGTGACACAACGGCGTCGATCCGACGACCAAGGCGCGCTTCGCAATCGGCCAGAAATGCCAAGGATTGCACCTTTGGGCGGATCAATAACAGACGCGGTCGTTCCACCATCAGTCGCGTGCCTTGCTTGAATGCCGTATCGTCCGGTGTTACCTGCACCGCAGCACTCAGGCAACCCACACACCTATGGCAAAGCTTTTCCTTGGCATCGAATCTAGTTGCGACGACACCGCAGCAGCCGTTGTGTCTTCGGATGGCGAAATCCTGTCCTCAATCGTCGTGGATCAGGGCGCCCTGCACGCGGCCTTCGGCGGTGTGGTACCAGAAATTGCAGCCCGCGCGCATACCGAAAAACTGGACATCGCGGTTGAAACCGCTTTGGAACAGGCCAGAACATCCCTGTCACAAATTGATGCCATCGCCGTTACTGCCGGGCCGGGTTTGATCGGCGGCGTTCTGTCGGGTGTGATGTGCGCGCAAGGTATTGCGACGGGGACAGGAAAGCCACTAATCGGCGTGAATCATTTGGCGGGTCATGCGTTGACTCCCCGTTTGACTGATGGCGTCGTGTTTCCATACCTCATGCTGCTCGTTTCCGGTGGTCACTGTCAGTTGTTGATTGTGCGTGGCCCGAACGAATTTCACCGGCTTGGCGGTACGATTGATGACGCGCCCGGCGAAGCATTTGACAAGACGGCACGCGCTTTGGGTCTTGGCCAACCGGGCGGACCTGTGGTTGAGCGCGCGGCGAAATCCGGCGCGCCGAACAGGTTCCGATTTCCGCGCCCTTTGCTGGACCGGCCGGGGTGTGACATGAGTTTTTCCGGGCTAAAAACTGCCCTAATCCGCGAAAGGGATAGTTTGATCACCGCTCGAAATGGATTGACGGAACAGGATCGGGCGGATCTTTGCGCAGGTTTTCAAACTGCTGTCGCCGACGTTTTGGCGCAGAAGACGGCGCGTGCTGTCGAGCTATATTTGGAAGACGCCCCCGCCAAGCCGGTTATTGCAGTGGCTGGTGGCGTCGCGGCCAATTCGGCCATACGCGCCAGTTTAAAGACCATCGCCCAATACCAAGGCCTTCAGTTCGTGGCTCCACCCCTTGCCCTTTGCACCGACAACGCCGCAATGATCGCATGGGCAGGTGTCGAGCTGGATCGGATCGGTCACAAGGGTTTAGACCCATTGATTGCACGACCACGGTGGCCTTTGGACGATCAGCAACCGGCTTTGATCGGGTCGGGAAAAAAGGGAGCTAAGGCATGAGAATTTCGGTCCTTGGCGCAGGTGCATTTGGCACGGCATTGGCCATTGCCTTGGCCCGCGATGGTACCGAGATCACGCTTTGGTCGCGTGACATAAGCGACGCCGACGCCATGCAGTCGAAACGTCAATCCGGCAAACGGTTGCCCGGGTACAATTTGCCGGACACGCTGAAAATAACCGCCGACAGAGATGCTTTTGGTGCAGATGTCTGTTTGCTAGCGATCCCTGCGCAAAAACTGGCGGACTTCGTCGGTGGGGCATCCTTCAATGACACCGCAAAGCTGATCGCTTGTTGTAAAGGCATCGATCAAAACTCGGGGTTAGGGCCAGTTGCCACACTGCGGTCTGTGAAACCAAAAAATACCGCTGCCATTTTGACCGGGCCGAGCTTTGCTGTGGATATTGCCAATGGCATGCCAACTGCCATCGTCTTGGCCACCACCGATGCTTATGCCGCGAAACAGCTGCAAACAGATCTGACGCGCACAACGCTTCGTCTTTACCGCAGCAACGATGTGATTGGGGCTGAACTGGGCGGTGCGTTGAAAAACGTGATCGCCATTGCCGCAGGAATCTGCATTGGGGCGGGCCTTGGCGATAGCGCGCGCGCGTCCGTGATCGCGCGGGGGTTTGCTGAACTGACGCGTTTTGCTGTGGCAAAAGGGGCTGGCGTCGAAACCATTCAGGGGCTTTCGGGCCTTGGCGACCTTGTCTTGACCTGTACGTCGGACAAATCCCGAAATTTTCGTGCGGGCGTCGACTTGGGGAAAGGCACGCCTCTTGATGGCGAAACGACCGTCGAAGGCCTTGCCACAGCCCCAACTGTTGCTGCCGAAGCGCGTGACCTACATCTTGACCTGCCCCTGATCCAAGCCATTTCTGATGTTGTTGCCGACAAACTTGACATCTCGCGTGCAATCGAGACCCTTTTGATGCGCCCTGTCGGAACGGAGTGAGCCATGGCATTTTGGTTATTCAAATCGGAACCCTCGACCTGGAGTTGGGAAGACCAACTGGCGAAAGGCGATGTTGGCGAAGAATGGGATGGAATTCGCAACTATCAGGCGCGCAACCACATGCGCACCATGAAGATCGGCGATAAGGGGTTCTTTTATCATTCGCAGAAAGACAAAGAGATCGTCGGAATCGTCGAGGTTTGTGCCGAAGTTCATCCCGACAGCACAACTGATGACGAACGGTGGGAATGCGTCGATATCAAAGCCGTCGCCCCGCTTAATGCGCCTGTGACTCTGGCGCAGGTAAAAGCCGAGCCGCGCCTCGCCGACATGGTGTTGGCCAATAACACCCGGCTTTCAGTACAACCCGTGACCCCAGCCGAATGGGACATCATTTTGGAACTCTCGGGCGGATGATTGTTTGATTTTCGCCCCGAAGTCATTCTAGGGTCAAAGCGAACTCAAGGGAGGGGAAAACCATGGGGTTTTTAATCGTAATTGTGGCCGCAGTCTGCGGTTTTGCATTTGGTGCCGTTTGGTACATGACACTGGCCAAAACTTGGGTTGTCGCGGCGGGCATCGATGTCGATGAAAATGGCAAACCTTTGAATGATGGCCCACTTCCTTACATCTTGGCGTTTATCGCAATGATCTTAGTCGCTGGCATGTTGCGCCATACTTTCGCCATGGCTGGTATCGACAGTTTGGCCAAAGGATTGGTGTCGGGCCTTGGAGTCGGGCTGTTCTTTATCTCGCCTTGGATTATGATCAACAACGCTTATGGCAATCGGCCCTTCAAGTTGACACTGATCGACGGCGGCTATGCAACGTTCGGCTGTGCGGTTATGGGCGCGATACTAGGGCTGTTTTAACGCTCGCTCATTGTATCTATATGTCGTCGGTATGATTGACCCCGATGACAAAGCCTTTTTGACACGCCTGTTTGAGGCTGCGGTGACCGCCGCTGATCCAAAATCAGCCTTGGCGAAGCATCTTCCAGATAGACCCAAAGGACGGACTATCGTCATTGGGGCGGGGAAAGGCGCAGCACAGATGGCTGCCGCCTTCGAGGACCTTTGGGGCGACGATATCGAAGGTTTGGTCGTGACCCGCTATGGTTATTCGTGCCCAACCAGGCATTTGCCTGTTCTTGAGGCCGCTCACCCAGTGCCAGATCCCGCTGGTTTGAAGGCCAGTTCTGCTTTGATTGAAACGGTTTCCGGATTGACCTCGGACGATCTTGTCGTGGCACTTATGTGCGGCGGCGGATCGGCTTTGTTGCCCGCGCCTCCTGACGATCTGACGTTGGAAGACGAACAAGCTCTGAACAAGGCGCTGTTGTCGTCTGGCGCGCCCATTTCAGTGATGAACGCGATCCGAAAACACGTCAGCGGAGTAAAAGGCGGGCGTCTGGCGCAAGCGGCTTTTCCGGCGCAGGTTGTCAGTTTGGTGGTTTCGGATGTGCCGGGCGACGACCCTTCCCAAGTGGCATCTGGCCCAACTGTGCCTGATGAATTGCGTCTTTCGGATGCGAGGCAATTGATTGCCGCACACAATATTCAGCTTCCCGAAAACATCCGGCTCTACTTGGAAAGTGCGCCTGAAGCCCCGTCTCCAGATGACCCGGATTTTGCGAACAACACCGTGCACGTCATTGCGTCAGCCGGACTTTCGTTGGAGGCCGCTGCTGATGCCGCAAGGCGCGACGGGATCACCCCGGTCATTCTGTCGGATGCAATTGAAGGTGAAGCGCGTGACGTCGGGCAGGTCATCGCAGCAATTTCACGCGAAACACGGATGAGGAACCGCCCCTTTACAGCCCCTGTCGTAATCTTGTCGGGGGGTGAGACCTCCGTGACAGTGCGAGGCGATGCCGGACGCGGCGGGCGAAATTCGGAGTTCTTGCTGTCCTTCTCTGGTGGAATCGAAGGGCTGGCAATCACCGCGTTGGCGGCTGACACAGATGGTATCGATGGGTCAGAATACAACGCTGGCGCATTTGCGGATGGCAACAGCTGGTCAAGACTACGGGCGGCGGGCATTGATCCACAAACCATGCTGGGCGCACACAACGCCTATACTGCTTTTGAAGCGCTTGGGGATTTGTTCGTGCCAGGTCCGACCGGCACGAACGTCAATGATTTTCGAGCAATTCTGATCCGTTAGATCAATAGCGGTAGTGTTCGGGCTTGAATGGGCCGTCCGGCGAGACACCGATGTAGTCGGCTTGCTCTTTGTCCAAGGTCGACAGCTTTGCGCCGATCCGATCAAGGTGCAGTTTTGCGACTTTCTCGTCCAAGTGTTTGGGAAGAATGTGGACGCTGTTGTCGTAATCATCACCCTTAGTGAAAAGTTCGATCTGCGCCAGCACCTGATTGGTAAAGCTTGCGGACATTACGAAACTTGGGTGACCCGTCGCGTTTCCGAGGTTCAAAAGGCGGCCTTCTGACAACAAGATAATTCGGCTGCCCGAGGGCATTTCGATCATGTCGACCTGTTCTTTGATGTTGGTCCACTTGTGGTTTTTCAGGTTTGCGACCTGAATTTCGTTGTCGAAATGGCCGATGTTTCCGACGATGGCCATGTCTTTCATGTCGCGCATGTGTTCGATGCGGATGACGTCTTTGTTGCCGGTCGTGGTGATAAAAATGTCGGCGTCCAGGTTTTCTTCCAGCAAAACAACTTCGAAGCCATCCATCGCGGCCTGAAGCGCGCAGATAGGATCAACTTCGGTGACTTTTACGCGGGCCCCGGCCCCACTAAGCGACGCAGCCGACCCTTTGCCCACATCGCCATAACCACAGACAACGGCCACTTTGCCCGCCATCATTGTATCGGTGGCGCGGCGAATACCGTCGACAAGGCTTTCCTTACAGCCGTATTTATTGTCGAACTTGGACTTTGTGACGCTGTCGTTAACATTGATCGCGGGAAACGGCAGTTGGCCCTTTTTGTGCAGTTCGTAAAGACGGTGCACACCGGTTGTGGTTTCTTCGGAAACGCCCAAAATGTCTGAACGTGTTTTGGTAAACCAACCGGGACTTGCAGCCATGCGTTTCTTAATCTGTGCGAAGATCGCCTCTTCTTCTTCAGACGTGGGAACTTCGATCAAGTCTGTTTCGCCTGCTTCGACGCGCGCGCCTAGCAAAACGTACAGCGTCGCATCACCGCCATCGTCAAGAATGAGATTTGCACCGTCTGGGAACATGAAGGACCGATCAAGGTAGTCCCAATGTTCTTCAAGGCTTTGGCCTTTGATCGCAAAGACAGGCGTTCCGCCGGCAGCAATTGCCGCCGCAGCGTGATCCTGGGTTGAGAAAATGTTGCAAGAGGCCCAGCGTACATCGGCCCCAAGGGAATTCAGCGTTTCGATCAGAACAGCCGTCTGGATCGTCATGTGAAGCGAGCCGACAATACGAGCGCCCTTTAAAGGTTGCTGGGCACCGTATTCTTCACGGATCGCCATAAGTCCCGGCATTTCAGTCTCGGCAATATCAAGTTCTTTGCGGCCGAACTCGGCCAATGCAATATCCTTGACGACATAATCCTGTAACATGACCCTACTCCACTAAAATGGGTTTCGGGGTCACTTAACACCGAGCGTTAGACCCGGCAATCAGATTAGCCGGGTATGCCTGCTGGAATCTTTAGACCATCACGCCAGTTAGTGCCTGCCGCCATTATACATGACGTTCCGTCAGCGCGGGTCATTAGGATAGTCCAGGTTCCTCTTTCTTCGGAATGCCAGACTTCAAAGACGCTACCAGCATTTTGCAGACCGCCGCCTGAAAAAGCCTCACCGTACTTTCCGGAAAGCTTATCGACGACCGAGTCGCGTGCTGCGCAGTTTGATTGAGCGTGGAGGGCTCCGGGTAACAATATTGCTGCTACCGCAAGTATTTTAATCCAAGGCATTGGTCTCTCCTTTCCACAGCAATTCCGCTGTGTCCTGATGTGACCTCCCGATACTTCAACCGTTACGCACGACTTTTTAGCGATTTCCAAACAGCAACCAGTCGCTTGGCCTTTTCGGCCCTATGATTGAACGGTATTGGCGAATTCTGCCGGAAAAACGTTCGGAATTCGGGCATTTCGTGCCGTGTTTTTAAAAATTAGCTATAAATGTGCCTGCTTTCAACGAACGAAGCAGCACATTGACGTGTTCTGTTGTAACAAGGACTCTTGACCATTTAGTCGTTGCCATAAAAAACCAATCCATGGTGGCGAAGAAAAATGAACCGCGGGCATGGCAGCGAATGTTGTCCGGGCGGAGGCTTGATCTATTGGATCCAACGCCCGTCGACATTGAAATTGACGACATTGCGCATGGACTGGCGTTTGTGGCGCGGTGGAACGGGCAAACACGAGGCGATTTCCCCTATTCTGTGGCCGAACACTCGCTTTTGGTCGAACAGCTGTTTGGCCGGATTGTACCCACTGCACCCGCCAAATGGCGTTTGGCCGCGCTTTTGCACGACGCGCCTGAATACGTCATTGGCGATATGATCTCGCCTGTTAAGTCCGCTGTTGGACCCGGGTATTCCTTGTTGGATGATCGTTTGACTGCCGCCATTCATTTAAGGTTCGGATTGCCCACCACCATTCCAAAAACGATAAAAGTTAAAATCAAACGTGCTGACAAAGTGTCTGCTTGGCTTGAGGCAACCCAAATCGCTGGTTTTGAAGCATCCGAAGCCAACACGTTTTTTGGACGTCCTGATCCGTCTCTAATCAATGGACTTTCCATCGTTTTGCGCGCGCCACTTGAAACACGGCGCGCCTTCGTCGACCGTCACGATACACTTTTGTCAGAAATGTAAGGCCTATCGAGGCGACCGTTTTGCCAGAATGCGCTGCAAGGTTCGGCGGTGCATATTTAGGCGGCGCGCTGTTTCGCTGACGTTTCGATCACATAATTCATAGACACGCTGTATGTGCTCCCAACGTACGCGATCCGCGCTCATCGGGTTTTCTGGAGGCGGCGGAAGTTCGTCATCGGTTGCCAAAAGTGCGGCGGTCACATCGTTGGCGTCAGCAGGTTTCGACAAATAATCGGTTGCACCAATCTTTACAGCCGCAACTGCGGTCGCAATGGCACCATAGCCAGTCAAAACAACGATCCGGCTATCTTCACGTTTTTCACGAATGCGTTCAACAACATCAAGCCCGTTGCCGTCTTCAAGCCGCAGATCAACAACGGCATAGGCGGGAGGGCGCGCGGTTGCAATCGCTGTACCACCAGCCACGGAATCAGCCGTTTCAACTTCGAAACCGCGTTTCTCCATCGCTCTGGCAAGGCGCTTCAGGAACGGTTCATCGTCGTCGACAATTAACAGAGTTGGGTCAGGACCAAGTGCAGCCATCGTTTTTCTTTCTGCGTTGACTTACTGATAGGTAAGGCGCGCAGGGGCTTGGGTCAAACGATCAGGCCGCGTTAATCATGCAGGCCGACTTTTCTGCCATACCTTCGGGAGTCTCTTCAGCACGGAAAAAGGTTGCCAATTCGTTGCCCGGCAACATGAGGTATGTGAAGTTGGAATGCGCCATCAGATAGAATTCGTCATCTCCTGTGCCGCGCGCATAATATGCACGATACGCATCAGCCGCTTGTTTCACTTGTTCGGATGACCCCGTCAAAGCAATCATGCGGGGGTGCATATCTTCGGTATATTGGGCCAACACCTCGGGCGTGTCGCGTTCCGGGTCAATCGTTACAAAGACGATTGCGACGTCTTCACCCTGCTCTACTAACAAATCAGCCGCCAAGGCATTGCGAGCGACATCGAACGGGCACACATCTGGGCAAAAGGTATACCCGAAGTATACAAGCGCCGGTCGATCAATGACTTCAGCATCGGTGACCAGCTTGCCTTCGGAATTCACCAGTTCGAACGGCCCGCCAATTGGGGCGCCCACCGCAGACGCAACATCGCAATCTACGTTTCCAGACGCCAGAGTGTAAGCGGCCGTACCGCCGATCAGCGCCGCCAGACCCACACCCGATAAAAGAGCCGCTATTTTCGTCATTGATGTATTCCCAGCTCTTTCGTTGCGATCACATTGATCACCCGATGCGAACAGGAATACAAATTACATGATTGTGAAAGCGACTTAAATGAATGAGACGGCCTACCAACTGCACGGACCACGTTCTAATTGGGTGCGCCTGAGAACGCTTATCGTTCTGAGATGGATCGCTATTTTCGGCCAACTGGCGGCGATCACGGTGGCTCTGCGGCTATTTGACCTCGATCTGAATGTGGGACTTTGCTTCATGGTTATCGGGATCTCGATCCTTGCGAATCTGATCGCCGTCTTCATTTACCCCGAAAACAAACGTCTCAGCGAAGCTGAAGTTGGCGGGATGCTGATCTTTGATATCTTGCAGCTTGCCTGTCTTATTTTCCTGACAGGCGGGCTAAGCAATCCGTTTGCGCTTTTGATTTTGGCGCCCGTTGCCATTTCGGCGATGGCCCTGAACACACAGACAACCACCGGTGTGGCTGCGTTTTCCATCGCATTGGTCGTAGTCCTGGCCTTTTTCCACATGCCCTTGCAGACCGTCGAAGGCGTCGTCATGCAAATCCCGGATGTGTTTGAATTCGGGTTTTTAGTCGCGATCATCATCGGTGTAATCTTTCTGTCGGTCTATGCCGGTCGCGTGGCGGATGAATTGAACGCTATGTCCGAAGCTTTGACTGCGACTCAAATGGCCTTGGCTCGCGAACAGAAACTGACAGATCTTGGGGGCGTGGTAGCTGCCGCTGCACACGAACTTGGAACGCCGCTGGCAACCATAAAGCTGGCCAGCGCCGAATTGATCGAAGAGCTTCATGCGCAACCTCAGCTTCGCGACGACGCCGAACTGATCCGGGATCAGGCCAACCGTTGTCGCGACATTCTGACGTCAATGGGTCAAGCTGGGAATGACGATCTGCATGTTCGCCATGCTCCTATTGAAGCCGTCATTCAGGAAGCCGCCGAACCCCATGGCAATCGTGGCAAAGCACTTCATTTCGATTTCAAGAAGTCCGCCAATCAGGACGCGCGCCAACATTTTATGGAAAGGCGTCCCGAAATTATTCACGGGTTGCGCAATCTGGTCCAGAACGCAGTTGATTTTGCCCGTGCAAATGTCTGGGTCGATGTCTTTTGGGACGATGATTTTATCGTGGTTCGAATTACTGATGACGGGCACGGATATTCGACAAATGTCATTAACCGAATTGGCGACCCCTTTATGGGTCGGCGGCGTCGGGATACGCGTCCGGGGTACGAGGGTATGGGATTGGGACTGTTCATCGCCAAAACTCTTCTTGAACGATCCGGCGCAGAATTAAGTTTCGCCAATGGTCACGAAACCGGTGAACGTAACCCAGGCATCGGTGAACGCGGCGGAGCAATCGTCGAAACCAGATGGCAGCGCAAGACGTTTGCGGCGGCAGATGATGCCGCGCGTTCGGCTCTTGGCAAAAACAAACCGATCGAAGCGTAAGATATTAACCCACTGTTAACTCGTATGACCAAAAATTGTTCAGATTATGACTAGGGGATGCTGTAGTGCTCAACGAACCAAATTCGCTGATGATGTTTTCGATCGGTCTTGCTTTATCAGTTCTTCTTGGGATGACTGTTTTCATCTTGCGCCGCGTCGATTTGCAACCTGTCGCTGACAGCGACGACGCTCTGGTGTTTCTGGTTCGTGACCAAGATGTCGTTGACACCAGTTTTGAAGCGCGGCGCATTCTTGATGCCGTTTCGGGCCCGACCACAGAACTTGAAAAGCTTCGGCTTTATCTGTCCCGACATTTTGACGGGGCCGAAAAACTGGTTCTTCCGGCCAATGGTATCGGTGATCTGTCGCAAGTATCCCGCGACGGTCAAACACAGATTCAACGCCAGACTGCAGCGGACACTGTTCGACTGAAACTAAGTTTTGTTAGCGGCGTTAGTTCTGCCAGCGATGATCTTCATTCAATCCGTGCAATGGAGAATGAGCTTGAAACGCTGCGAGCCAATACATCTGCTGCGCCATTCCTGCTCTGGCGGCAAAATCCCATAGGGGAAATCACATGGGTCAATCGTGCGTATCTGGATACCGTTCGAACTTACAATGGGACCGGCTCCGAAATGGTTTGGCCCCTGCCCGCGCTTTTCCCTTCGTTGCAGGCTTCAATTCATAACGTCGACGGCGATGCACAACGTATCGCCGTTCATGGTCGCGGCGATTCTGAAGATGCCTGGTACGACTGTCATATCACCCAGATCGGCCAAGACATCCTTTGTACCGCGATTCCCGCTGATGAGGCGGTACGGTCAGAAAATCGACGGCGCGAGTTCACGCAAACACTGACAAAAACCTTTGCCGAACTTGCCATCGGGTTGGCAATTTTCGATCGATCCCGGCATTTGGTTCTGTTCAATCCGGCACTGCTCGATCTGACAAACTTGCCCACGGACTTTCTTACGTCACGGCCGAGTTTGGTTGGGTTTCTTGACCGTCTTCGTGAAAATCGCGTCATGCCCGAGCCACGGGACTACCGAACGTGGCGTGCGGCGATATCTGACCTTGAGGCGGCCGCAACAGATGGCACTTACAGCGAAACTTGGTCGTTGCCAGACGGGCAAACTTTTCATGTGACCGGACGCCCGCACCCCGACGGGGCCGTGGCATTATTGTTTGAAGATATCAGTGCCGAAATGTCTCTAACCCGTCATTTTCGCGATGAGTTGGAGCAATCTCAAACCATTATCGACGCAGTTTCCGAAGCCGTTGCCGTCTTCTCGCCCTCTGGCCAGTTGATCGTAACGAACGCGGCTTATCATGATCTTTGGCAAACTGATCCCGACGCCACGCTTGAACCAATGGACCTGGCGGAAACCACACGGCAGTGGCTCATGTTATCGACGCCGACACCGGTTTGGGGCGATTTTCGGGAGTTCGCTCAGACGACCCAAGATCGTGAGGAATGGTCGGCAACGATTGGTCTTTTGGACGGTCGTTCGGTGCATTGCCGGTTTGTTCCACAGAAAGCCGGGGTCAGTCTGGCCTTGTTCCACGTTCAGTCTGCGCAGGCGCCAATGAAGCAGGACTTGCGTCAAGTCGGCTGATCCATCTTGCGGCCCGGACGCTAGGCCGTCACATTGCCAGCACCATGGATTTTTCCGCAACTGCATTCCTTTCTGACGCGCATGCAACAGACCGACTTGGTGCCGAGCTGGCCGTACAGATCATGCCTGGCGATGCGATTCTGCTGAGTGGCCAAATCGGCGCAGGCAAATCGCATCTGGCACGCGCGATCATTCAATCAATGGCTCGCGCGGCTGGTCTTCCGACGGTTGAAGTCCCCTCCCCCACGTATACCCTTGTTCAGACGTATGAATTTGCATCGGTGCCGGTTTGGCACGCGGATCTATACCGTCTTGCAGATAGCTCGGAGATCGAAGAGCTTGGGATCAGCGACGCCCTGGGCACAGACATTGTTTTGATCGAATGGCCAGATCGGCTGGATAATATACCTGAAAACGCTCTACAGATTGCCTTCATGAATGAAGCAGATGGACGGCGCATACATCTTTCATCGCATGCGGATCGCTGGAATTCATTGTCTTATTTTGTGGAAAGTCTGGATGCGTGACGCAGTGCTCAATTTTCTACGCTCTGCGGGCTGGATGGATGCAATTGCAACCCCAGTTGCAGGCGATCTTTCGGCCCGGTGCTATACGCGGCTAACGCGAAAAAACGGATCCGCCATTCTTATGGATGCTGCAAGCGATTTATCGTCCATCACGGCTTTTGTGACGATGACCGATTGGCTTCGCGACATTGGCCTGTCCGCACCTTCCATTATAGCTGCTGCACCAGACGCGGGCCTGCTTCTTCTTGAGGATTTGGGCACGCAACCCGTCAGTGAAATGCTATCAACTGGTGAGGACGCCAACGTCGTATTCGAGACTTGCATCGACCTTTTGCTAACCATCCGACAACAGAAGTCACCAGCCTTGGCTGCGCCCACCGGACGGGACTTGGCACAGTGGACCTCCATTGTGGACCAGTTTTACCCAAGCGCCAATTCAACCTGGTTGGACGAGGTTCGTTTCGTGTTAGAGACTGAATTGGGCAAATTCCGCGCTCCTTCTTGTGTTTCGCTTCGTGATTTCCATGCCGACAATTTGATGTGGTTGCCAAATCGCGATGGCATTAAGAAGCTCGGGCTATTGGACTATCAAGATGCGTTTTTGACCCATCCGGTTTATGATCTAGTTTCACTACTGACGGATGCGCGTACCTATGTGCCAAGGAGTGCTCGAGAAGCCAGTATCCGAGGCTATGCAATGGCATCCGGCGACGACATTTCGGAATTGGAAAAGGCGTTTTCGGTCTTTTCCGCTCAGCGCAACCTGCGCATCCTTGGAATATTCCACCGAGCAGCAGCCGAGCATGGAAAGCGGCAACATCTGCCCAAACTGCCGCGTGTTTATGGCTATTTGCTCGAAGCGTTGGAGCACCCAGTCTTTGTGAGCGTCCGAAACGGCGTTTCAACCGCCCTGCCCCCGCCCGAGGGCACGACATGACGGATATACGGTCCGCTATGATATTTGCGGCAGGGTTCGGGGCTCGGATGGGAGCGCTGACGGCAGATACGCCGAAACCTCTGGTTCCACTCGCCGGGAGGCCTATGATCGATTACACCATCGATCTATTGCGCAACGCGGGGATTACAAGGATCGTTGCAAACGCACATTATCTTTCGGATCAGATGGCAACACATCTTGAGAGTCAGAATATCATCGTATCGCTTGAGGTGGACCGAATTCTTGACACCGGCGGTGGGTTACGCGCCGCGCTTCCATTGCTTGATGGCGACCCTGTGATCACAATAAATCCTGACGTGTTGTGGGCGGGTATTAATCCAATCCAATGCCTTCTTTCGGCATGGAATGACCGCATGCGCGCGCTCCTCATGCTGGTTCCCAAGAAACGTGCGTTTGGCACGTCGAACACTGGCGACTTTAGTCTCGAAAACAGCGTTATTCACCGAAACGGCTCGTATTTGTATGGCGGCGCTCAGATCATCCGAACTGGTGATTTGGGGCACTTCGAGGCAGATGTGTTTTCGTTGAATGTCTATTGGGATCATCTGGCGAAAAGTGATGATTTGAATGGTGCAGTCTATCCTGACGCCTGGTGCGACATCGGTTCGCCAGAGGGCCTAGCTACTGCGGAAGCGATGATTGTCGATGTTTGAACCATCGAGAGAACCACGTTTGTTTGGCGTTCCGCCCGGTGAAGATTTTCCAGCCATTCTGGCTAAAAACGTACTGTTCGCCTACAGGGATCGTCCCGCCGAAGACCTTGCCCGGGTTCGCATCATTGTTAACACCCGACGCATGGGAAGGCGACTGACCCGCTTGTTTAACGACGGAACGGCAAGGCTTTTGCCGAAGATTAGCCAAGTCACGGACTTTGCCGCACTTTTGCCCGGCGCAGATTGGCCGCCTACAGTAACGCGTTTGCGTCGCAAACTCGAACTTGTGCAATTAACGCGGCGGCTGATCGAAACAGACCCGAAACTTGCCGCGAAATCCGCGGCGGTCGATCTAGCCGACAGTCTTGCGGCATTGATGGATGAAATGCAGGGCGAGAATGTCAGCCTTGATCGATTGCACGATTTGGATGTTGGGGATGCATCAGAACACTGGGAACGAAGTTTAAAATTCCTAGGTATCGTAGGCACTTACCTTGAATCGATGGCAAAAAATGGGGTGGACGATGAAGCCCTACTGCTACATGCTGTGGAAATGATCCGTGACGTTTGGGCCGTTAGTCCGCCCCGTGATCCGGTTATTGTCGCAGGTTCCACTGGTTCGCGGCACCCAACGCGAATGCTAATGAATGCGGTGGCGAATTTACCTCTGGGCGCGCTTGTTTTACCGGGTTTTGATTTCCACCTACCAGCCTCGATTTGGAATGAATTTGCCGCTTCGCGGACGCCGGAAGATCACCCTCAATACAGGTTCGCTTCGTTGCTATCCGGCTTAAACCTTGCGTCTGATGATGTTGTTCAATGGGGAGTGCCGCCTGACCCGGCACGTAACGCTTTGGTTTCCCTGTCGTTACGCCCGTCTCAAGTCACCGACCAATGGCTGGCTGAAGGCCCCAACCTCGGGCCATTGGATAAAGCGACATGTGGACTGTCGCTTATCGAAGCCAGCCAAACAAAGTTGGAGGCGATGGCAATCGCGGTGGTGCTTCGCCAAGCTGTTGAAAATAATATGGTTTCCGCGCTGATCACACCGGATCGAACCTTAGCACGGCGTATTGCCGCCATCTTGGCCCGCTGGAACATCAAGCCGGATGACAGCGCTGGCGTCCCGCTCTCCCTTACTCCTCCGGGACGGTTTCTGCGCCAAGTCGGAAGGATAGTCGGCAACGACTGCAAGCCCAGTGAACTAATTGCTTTGCTTAAACACCCCCTGTGTCGCGCCGGAAATGGTGATCGTGGTCCGCACTTGTTGAATACGCGACGGTTTGAATTGTTTTGCCGCAAAAGGTCGGTTTTTGTGATCACGGATAGTGTTCTTGATAACTTCTCCAATGACACGGCGCCGGAGCTGCTTGCGTGGACAAACTGGTTGAAGCAGGTATTGAACGATATTTCCGCCATTCCAGACGCAACGTTGAAAGCCTGCGTTACCCAGCACCTCGCCTTGAGCGAAAAACTGGCTCAAGTTGGTGACGACGCGCCACATGACTTGTGGCGCACATCTGCTGGACGGTCATGTAAGGCTCTAATCAACGGTTTTTTGGATGAAATTGGTTTTTCAGAACCGGTTCCGTTTGAAGATTACATGCGGCTGTTTGAGGCGGGGCTCACGAGCGAAAGCGAGCGGGATCCAGAAAGTGTTCATCCGAATGTCATGATCTGGGGAACGCTTGAAGCGCGGGTGCAGGGCGCCGACGTCGTCGTCCTTGGTGGGCTGAACGAAGGCACATGGCCCGAGCCATCGAACCCTGATCCTTGGTTGAATCGTCAGATGCGGCAGGACCTTGGATTACTTTTGCCGGAAGGGCAGGTGGGCTTGGCCGCACACGACTATCAACAGGCGATTGCGGCCAAGCAGGTGATCTTGTCAAGGTCTCAGCGCGGCGAAGATGGCGAGACCGTTCCGTCACGCTGGTTGAACCGGCTTACAAACCTTCTTGAGGGGCTGCCCGCACAAGGTGGACCAAGCGCATTGGCGGCGATGAAGGAACGCGGCGACATGTATTTGGCGATGGCGCAGGGTTTAGATCGGCCTCCAAACCCAATTGAAACTGAAATGCGCCCAGCTCCTGCGCCACCGGTCAGTAAGCGCCCCAAGAAATTATCCGTGACTGAAATCAGCACGCTTATTCGCGACCCATATGCGATCTATGCGAAGCATGTTCTAAGTCTTCGCCCGCTTCTACCGCTTGAACCAAAGCCTGATGCCCGCCTAAAGGGGATTGTATTTCACGACATCCTAGAGGCCTTTTTTGCGCCGTCGGTTGACATGCACGATGTCAAAGCCGCCAAGGCCGAGCTATTTCGAATAGCAGACGCTAAACTTTCTAAGCTCGTGCCTTGGCCTGCGATCCGATCCCATTGGCGTGGGCAGATTTCGCAGATTTCCGATCACCTGGTTGCCAGTGAGCAGCGGCGGCGTGATGCCGGCCAACGTGTGGGCGCCGAGGTTCGCGGGGTTTTAAAGGTTTCGGACACTGGCGTTTCAATCACCGGTATCGCCGATAGAATTGATCGTCTGAACACCGGTGACTTGATCATCTATGACTACAAAACAGGTACGGTTCCTAGCAAAAAACAAGTTCGGTACTTTGATCGCCAGCTGTTGATCGAAGCTGTAATGGCGGAGGAGGGAGGCTTTGAAGATCTGGAACCTTCGACCGTTGACCGTGTTGTGCACCTTCATTTGGGACGAACACCGAAAGACGGACAGATTGATCTTGAGGATGACTATGAAACAGTGACTATTTCAACGGAACTCTCGGATCTTTTGAAGAAATACGGAGCCGCCAGCACTGGGTATATTTCGCGACGCGCCATGGAAAAAGTACGTTACGACGGCGATTATGATCATCTTGCGCGGTTTGGTGAATGGGATGCGTCCAAACCCACGAAGCCAAAACTGGTCGAATGATGGACGAGGCAACACTAGCACAAATTGATGCCGCTGAACCGCATCTTTCAACTTGGCTATCCGCGAACGCCGGGTCTGGCAAAACTCGTGTTCTGACGAACCGAGTGGCGCGACTTTTGTTGCGCGGAACAGACCCTCGCAACATTCTATGTCTGACTTATACAAAAGCCGCGGCAAGCGAGATGCAGAACCGCTTGTATGCAACCTTGGGCAGCTGGGCCATGTTGGAAGACACCGCCTTGCGCAAAGCGCTTTCTGAGTTGGGCGAGGTGCCGCCCAATGATCTGTCAACGGCCAGAACCTTGTTTGCACGCGCCATTGAAGCTCCCGGCGGCTTGCGCATCCAAACGATTCACGCGCTTTGCTCTTCGATCCTTCGGCGCTTTCCTCTTGAAGGCGGTGTGTCACCTCAGTTTCGGGAATTAGATGAACCGGGTCAGATCGAGCTGATCGAACACGTTCTGGACGATCTGTCAGTGACGGAAAATGCCACACTGGCTGCTGTGTCGACATTTTATGCCGAGGAAAGCCTGGTTTCACTGGCCCGTGCGGTTTCAGCGAAAGGCGACGATTTTGCACAGCCAAAGTCCGAGGCGGATGTCTTTGAAGTCTTTGATGTTCAGCTCGGACTCACGTTCGCTGATATTTTGGATCTGGCGTTTGAAGACGGCGATTTGGAGTTTTTGAAGAGCTTGTCTGCGCCTTTGCGTGAGAGCCAACTGGTGAGCGATCACAAATTGGCCGAAAGTCTTTCGCAATTGCCTGAAACGCCATCGATTTCCGCTCTGGTCACGTTGGAAGGGCTGTTTCTGACAACGAAAGCGCCATTCTCAGCTAAAATTGGCAAAGTGCCGACCAAGGGCGGCGCACAAAAACTTCCAGACATCATCGCGGCATTGCCCCGCATTGAGGCTTTGATGGAGCGGGTTGAGACGGCAAGGGTAAAGCGGGTCAACTTGATGGCTGCGCAGAAAACTGTGGCATTGCACCGATTTGCGTCTGTTTTCCTGCCCGCCTACCAGGATTCCAAAATGTCCCATGGCGTGCTGGACTTTGACGATTTGATCCGTCGCACACGGGACGTTCTTTCAGGTTCGGCTTTATCGTGGGTCAAGTACCGGTTGGATGGGCAGATCGATCATGTTCTGGTCGACGAAGCGCAAGACACCAGTCCAGCGCAATGGGAGATCGTTCAGGCGTTGACGCAAGCCATGGCAGATGACGCGGATCGCACGCGAACCCTGTTCGTAGTGGGGGACAAAAAACAGTCGATTTACAGTTTTCAGGGCGCTGACGCGGATGGGTTTGAAAGGCGGGCAGAGGCTTTTGGCGCTGAGCTTGCCGGAACGCTTCGATCACGCGAACTGCTTCATTCATTTAGGTCGTCGCCGGCCATTTTGAAATTGGTTGATACCGTGTCCGAAGGCCTTCCTGGCTTGGGCCAATCGGTGTTACATCATGCTTTCTATGACGGCAAACCGGGGCGCGTTGATCTGCTGCCTTTGATCCCGGCACCGACGGATGTTGAAGAGCCTGCGTGGAATGATCCTGTTGATCGGCCGGTCGACAACGCGCCTTCGGTTAAGCTGGGTAAGTCGATTGCGAAAGTCATTCGCAAATTGCTGGAAACAGAGATTATTCAAGGCGAAAACGGCACAGTCCGGCCGATTGAGCCGGGTGATATCATGATCCTTGTCCAGCGTCGTAGCGCAGTTTTTGATCAAATTATTCAGGCCTGCAAGTCGGATGGATTGCCAATTGCCGGATCAGATCGCTTGAAGATCGGTGCCGAGCTGGCTGTTCGGGATTTGCTTTGTCTGTTGTCATTTCTGGATTTGCCCGAGGACGATCTTTCGCTGGCTGCTACGTTGCGGTCGCCGATGTTTGGGCTGAGCGAAGAACAGCTTTATGACCTCGCCTCGAACCGCCCGCCCAGCACGCATTTGTGGCCCGAACTGCGGCGACGACGGAGTGATTTTCCGGACATCGTTGAGATTCTGGACGGCTTGCGCCTTTTGGTAGATTTCAAGCGCCCTTATGAGCTGTTGGAGCACATTCTTAGCGAATGTAAGGGCCGCGAGAACCTGATTGCGCGATTGGGGCCGGAAGCCGAAGACGGAATTGACGAGCTTTTGAGCCAATCCATCGCATTTGAGCGTGACAACGTACCAACATTGACCGGGTTTCTGTTGAAGTCGAAGGCCAACGACATCGAGGTGAAGCGCGACGCGGATGCCAGCAGCGATTTGATCCGTGTAATGACGGTGCATGGTGCCAAAGGGCTGGAAAGGCCCATCGTGATCTTACCCGATACCACTGGTACGGGGCAGGCGCGGTCTGGCGGGCTTGTGTTGGATGATGGTGGTACGCCCATGTTTTCGCCGTCAAAAGAGGAAAGCCCCGACGTCGTTCAAAACGCAAAGGATAGACAGCGACAGGCGGATTTGAACGAGCGGAACCGCCTTCTTTATGTTGCGATGACGCGAGCCGAAAGTTGGCTCATTGTGGGCGGCGTTGAGCCTGCACGTAGTTCGCGAACGGTCATGAACTGGCACCAATCGATTGCGTCGGGAATGGCCAAGCTGCAAACCGTTGAATGTGATCTGGAACCCGGTGCGATCCGCTTTGAGCATGGGGACTGGCCTGCCGCCACTCGGGTTCGGCCGTTGGATGGCGCAGATGCGTCGATCGAATTGCCCGAATTTCTAACGAAACCTGCCGACGATCCAATCAAGACGGTTGCGGTTATTTCGCCTTCAAAACTAAGCGGTGCCAAAGTGTTGGGTGGCGGTGCGCTGGACGAAGAGGCGGCATTGAAACGTGGGCGGCAAATTCATTTGCTGCTAGAACACTTGCCCGGGCAATCCAACCCCGAGGCTGTTGCCCGTCGTCTTTTGGCACATGGCGCAGATCGGGCCGACCCAGCCGAATTGCCCGAACTTTTGAACCAAGCGCTTAGAAATCTGGCGGATCATCCGGGTCTGTTTACGGAAACCGCCTTGGCTGAAGTCGATATCGTTGGCGCGTCTCGGACGCTTGGCGGGCAGATTGCCGGAAAGATCGACAGGCTAATCGTAACACCAGAACTTGTTCAAGCTATTGATTTTAAAACGAATGTTTTTGTGCCGAATTGCCCGGAAGACACACCGCTAGGGCTTCTGCGGCAAATGGGAGCGTATCTTGAGGCTTTGGAGCAGATCTATCCGGATCGTCCGGTTGAGCTTGCCATCTTGTGGACCGAGACCAGCGAATTGATGATCTTGCCACACGGGATCGTGAGGGCGGCCCTTGTCGATGCCACTATATCTTGACGTTACGCGCCCCGCTTCTTAGGTTCGTTCTTCGAACCAGATAAGGATTAGGTAGATGGGAACCGTTTCGGTTACTGACGACACTTTCGACAGCGAAGTCCGGTCTTCGGACGTTCCAGTTGTCGTTGATTTTTGGGCTGAGTGGTGCGGTCCCTGCAAAATGATTGGCCCGGCTTTAGAAGAGCTTGCGGCTGAATACGGCGACAAAGTGAAAATCGCCAAGGTAAACGTGGACGACAATCCGAATTCGCCAGCCCAGCTTGGTGTGCGCGGTATTCCAGCGTTGTTCCTGTTCAAGGACGGCGAAGTCGTTTCGAACAAAACAGGTGCGGCGCCAAAAGCCGCGCTGAAGGATTGGATCGACGCGTCGATCTAAAGATTGACGGCGTGTAACCTGTACGTTCCCGATATGGGCCAAACGTGCAGTTTTGTACGTGCCTGACGGAGGCAAATATCCGTTTTGTACAGCATAGCGCACGCCCAAATGACCAACGGCTTAACCGCCCGCGCTTGTAATCAGCGCGGGCGCTTTGCATATACGCCCTTGGTATACCCGGCCTTGCATCAGGAGAGACAAAATGGCGGATGAGTTTCCCGGTTGGCACGGCACGACGATCATCGGCGTTCGAAAGGGCGGGCAGGTTGTGATCGCCGGTGACGGGCAAGTGAGCCTTGGTCAAACCGTCATCAAAGGCACAGCCACCAAAGTGCGGCGATTGCGGCCCGGCGGCATGGACGTTGTCGCAGGCTTTGCCGGATCAACGGCGGATGCGTTCACATTGCTGGAGCGGCTTGAGGTCAAACTGGAAGCGACGCCAGGACAGCTTCAGCGTGCTTGTGTCGAGCTGGCCAAGGATTGGCGAACCGACAAGTACTTGCAGAAACTGGAAGCGATGCTGATCGTGTCAGATGGTTCGGCGCTTTATGTGGTGACTGGGGCAGGGGATGTTCTGGAACCCGAACATGACGTGGCCGCGATTGGGTCGGGCGGAAATTATGCCTTGGCTGCGGCGCGCGCCTTGATGGACAGCGACCTGGGTGCAGAAGAAGTTGCGCGTAAGGCCATGGCAATTGCTGCGGACATCTGCGTTTACACGAACGGCAACCTGACCGTTGAAACCATCGGGTAGGTGTAGCGCGAAAACACCCGGTCCGAGCGGGACAAACCCAGCGCCTTGCAAGAACAAAGTCCGCCTTTAAGAACCCAACACCCTAAAGCGGTTGGCCGTGCCACGGGAAAGAACGCCTTCGTCTTCGGATTTTGCCTCGACCAGCTGAAACGTGATCGCGACAGCAGGGAGTGAAATCTGCAGAATGTGTGTTGCGGTCATGATGTCCTCTGTTTCCAGCGTTTTGCTGCTTAATAGATTGCTACATTTTTTGATGATGTCATCCCGTTGGACAGGAACGTCAGTTTGCGTGATTTGCTTGTGTTTCGCTGTAACATTCTTAACTAGGGCTAAGTTGTAACCAGGAGCCGACATGACGGACCTTACGCCCAAAGAAATCGTATCAGAACTTGACCGATTCATTATCGGTCAGAAGGATGCCAAGCGGGCTGTCGCGGTGGCGCTTCGAAATCGGTGGCGTCGCAAGAAGCTGGCAGACGACATTCGCGACGAGGTCTATCCAAAGAATATTCTGATGATCGGGCCAACGGGTGTAGGCAAAACCGAGATCTCGCGTCGCTTGGCAAAACTGGCAAAAGCACCGTTCTTGAAAGTTGAGGCGACGAAGTTTACCGAAGTTGGATACGTGGGCCGCGATGTTGAACAGATCATTCGTGACCTGGTTGAGGCCGCAATCACGATGACACGCGAAAATATGCGTGAAGACGTTAAGGCGAATGCGCGACAGGCGGCAGAAGACAGGGTTTTGGCGGCCATTGCTGGTGAGAACGCTCGCGATCAGACGTTGGAAATGTTCCGTGCCAAGCTGAAAAGCGGCGAGCTGGATGACACGATTATCGAGCTGGAATTGGCGGATCAAAGCAACCCCCTGTCCGGTTTGGACATTCCTGGCATGAACCCCGGTCAGGGTGGAATGGCGATTGATTTGGGGTCGATCTTTGGCAAGGGCTTGTCAGGACGGACGGTAAAGAAACGCCTGACGGTTGCGCAATCTTATGAGATCTTGATTGGCGAAGAGGCTGACAAGCTGCTGGATGATGAAAGCGTCACGAAGGCGGCCCTTAATGCGGTTGAGCAGAACGGGATCGTATTTCTGGATGAGATTGACAAAGTAACGGCACGATCCGAGGCCCGCGGCGCGGATGTTTCGCGCGAAGGCGTGCAAAGGGATTTACTGCCGTTGATCGAAGGTACAACCGTTTCGACCAAACATGGGCCGGTGAAGACGGACCACATTCTGTTCATTGCCAGCGGCGCATTTCACATTGCCAAGCCGTCGGATTTGCTGCCCGAGCTTCAGGGTCGTTTGCCGATCCGGGTCAACCTTCGGGCTTTGACGGAAGAAGACTTTGTGCGGATATTGACGGAAACCGACAATGCACTGACGTTACAGTACACAGCCTTGATGGGCACAGAAGAGGTCGAGGTTTCGTTCACGGAAGATGGGATCGCTGCTTTGGCCAAGATTGCGGCGGACGTGAATCAGTCGATCGAAAATATCGGCGCGCGACGGCTTTACACCGTGCTGGAACGGGTTTTTGAGGAGTTATCTTTCACCGCACCGGATCGAGGTGGCGAAACGGTTGTCGTTGATGCGGGCTTTGTGGAAACGAACCTTGGCGAGTTGGCCAAGGGTTCGGACATGAGCCGTTACGTTCTTTAGGCCGGGCGCGAAACAACGCGGGAAATCACGCGGCTGCCAACTTCGCGATAGCTTGCGTCGATGCCAAGGATCATGGATTGAACCCGGCTGCGGAGCGGTGCTTTCTTCGCGCTTTCACTTGCAGCAGCGATTTTGGCGGCGACCAGATCAAGGCTACGTGGGTCAGCGTCTTTGAAAAGGATGGTAATGTTTTCACCCTTCAGATGCAGGCATAAGGCCGGGCTTTCTTTGTTGGATGAATCGACGGAAACGTTTTCGATGTGCCGGAAGCCGCAGACCCGGTGGCGAATAAACGTGCCATCCGGTTTCACACTGCCCAAGCGAACTTCGGAGGCTGAGTGATCGATCTGCAAAGAGTTTCTTGGGCCTTTCTTTGACTGGGCCTGAAAGAACGCGGCCAGCCCGACAATTGCCAGAACGACCAGTGCTTCTTTTTCAAGACCGCTGGCCGTCGGGAAGAACGCCAGACCGATCAGGATCGGGGTCGCGACCATAGCCGCCAGAAAATATCCGGTGTAGGCCGAAACCTTCATCAGGATGCCAAGAGGTCCCGTCTGAGCCTTGGCTTCCCGGACGCTGATGCCCCATTCCGTTTCACTGTTAATCAAGTCATTCAAATGACCCAAAGATTCTGGTCTAGACATAAAACCTCTCCATCGCTGTGGTTTCGTAGCTAAGCTTTTTGGCGAAAAGACGGTGAAACTGGGGCGTGCCCCTAATTTTTGCGCTGTCGACGGCTTTTCATTTCCCGGAATACCAACCAGAGAGTGAGCATGAACGCATTTGGATTCATCCGCGCCAATCTTAGGTTTCTGACGGCCGGTATGCTCTTGATGTTTACGTCGTCTTTCGGTCAGACGTTTTTCATCTCGACCTTTGCCGCAGAAATCATGGATGCGTTTGACTTGTCCGACGGCGATTGGGGGCTGACGTATACGGTTGCGACAACAGCATCTGCGGTTGCGATGTTCTGGGCAGGCGCATTGACAGACCGGTTTCGTGTGCGCTTGCTGGCGTGGGTCGTATTGCCGGGTTTGGCCATCAGTTGCTTTTACATGGCGTTCAATCTTTGGGTGCCGGGCTTGGTAATCGGTGTGTTTCTTCTACGATTTTTTGGCCAAGGCATGACATATCAATTGGCCTCGGTTGCCATGGCGCGGTGGTTTGTGGCCCGACGCGGGCTGGCTTTGTCGCTGTCCAGCATGGGGATCGCGGTTGGCACGGCAGCCTTGCCAGTCGTTTGCGCGATACTTCTTGGATGGATGAATTGGCAGTCGATCTGGGTGGCAGCGGGTATATTAACGTTGTTCATTTTCCCGGGGCTATTGTTTCTATTGAGCCGCGAAAGAACGCCGCAATCCCATGCCGAAGAAGCCGAAGCCGTTGGCATGGACGGCAAACACTGGACGCGTATTGAGGTTTTGAAATCGCCGTTGTTCTGGATGTTGGTGCCCATGCTTCTTGGACCGCCGGCCTGGGGCACGGCACTTTTCTTTCAGCAAGTTCATATCGCCGAAGTGAAAGGCTGGCCTTTGGTGTCATACCTTTCGCTGATTCCGGTTCTGACATTGGTGTCTGTCTTTGTGACACTTGGGTCCGGCATGTTGATTGATCGGCTGGGAACGGGGCGGCTTTTGCAGTTCTATTTGATCCCTTCGATTGTAGGGTTTGCCCTTCTTTCGGCTGCGACGACTTTGGGCGGTGCCGCTGTGGCCTTTGTGATCTTTGGGATCAGTATTGGGCTACAATCGACGATCATCACCGCTTTCTGGGCAGAGTTCTACGGAACGCGCCACATTGGTGCGATAAAGGCGACGTCGGCCAGTATCATGGTTTTAGGTTCTGCCATCGGGCCGGGAATTACGGGCGCGTTGATTGATGTGGGGTTTGATTTTCCGGATCAGATGTTGGCGATATCCGGCTATTACGCTGTTGCGTTGGTCTTGGTCTGGTTCGCCATTGAGCGGGCCAGCAAAGCGTTAACGGTGACGCGACAGGTAAACATAAAAAGCCCCTGATCCACCGTGACGTTGATGTGCTTCGCTGATCTGAAGCACGATCCCGTTCAATGGTGGAATGGATATCCAGTGGGGCAGTTGTTGACGCAGAATGCCGACGCGCTGGGGAATGGGCCCGCGATCATCGGTGTGTCGCCCCTTGCCCGTGATCACCAGAACCAGACGCATACCTTGATCGTGGGATCGCAAAAGAAACGAGATCAGCGCCGTATGTGCTGCCGCTGCGGTCATGCCGTGTAAATCAATGCGGGCTTCGGGTGCCGACTTGCCGCGTTTCATTTTAGTGAAGGACTTTTTGTCCATGCGCAGCGGCTCGCGGTGCGTCACATCGATTGGCGACAGTGCGGTCGGTGCCGTTTCGCCGATCTGGAAACGTGAGGGCTTGAACGGAGTTGGGTTCAGTTTTTCCCTGGCACCCGGTTTCTTGATTTGGGCCGTCAGGCGAGACTTCGATGCTGGTTTATCAAGTGGGTTGGCGGTGTCAGCCACACGTTGCCACAGACGTTCCTCGTCTGGGCGAAGACCGCGTGGCTTCCGGCTCATCCCTGATCGACCAGCGCCAATGCGTCGGCAATCGGCAACAGAACCACCATGCGTCCTGTATCACGAATTCGCCCGGCGATGCTGCCTGCTTCATCACCTGTGCCATAAAAGATGTCCGCGCGCTGCGCACCTTTGACGGCAGAACCGGTGTCTTGGGCGACCATCAACCGTCGGATTGGATCGGCGCCGTTCTTTTCCAACCACACAGGCGCACCAAGCGGCACAATGCTGGGATCAACGGCCAATGTACGGCCCGCCGTAAGGGGACGGTTCATTGCTCCAAGCGGGCCTTGGTTCGGAGACAAGCGGGTGACTTTGCGAAAAAATACGTAAGAGGGGTTATGATGCAGAAGCCTGCGACCCTCCTCCGGGTTTTCGTTCACCCAATTGCGGATCACCGCCGCCGAAACCTGATGCGGTTCGAAAATTCCACGGCGGATCAGTTCTTTTCCGATCGAGCGATACTTGTGGCCGTTCTTGCCACCGTATCCGACACGCAGACTGTCGCCATCCTGAAAAGCGATCCGGCCAGACCCCTGAACTTGCAGAAAGAATTTATCGACCGGGTCTTCTAGCCAGGCGATCTCAAGCCCCCGATTTTCCAACACGCCCGTTTCTTCAAGCTCGGCACGGGTCAACCATGGGCCGTCTGGTGCATCGTCGGGGCGTTGGTGCAAGGGCACCTTGTAACGGTTGGTCTTGATCCGGGAACCGGTGAGTTCGGGTTCATAGTACCCGGTGAACAAGGGCGGTTCGTTGTCAGTGATCACCACGGGGCGGAAAAATGTTTCGAAAAATTGCCGGGCGTTGGTTTGGGTTTTGGCGTGTTCACAGATCGCGCGCCAATCGCCGTCTTTCATATCCATGCAGGTACTTTGAAAGACGTCGGCCGCGACATCGTGATCGTCACTGTCCCAGCCATTCAGGTCGGACCAGTCCAAAAGCTGGACATCAGAAAGCGCCGACCCCGTGGTCATAGCAAAGACCGCGACCGCCGAAAGAACACGTTTCATTCGCCAGTGGCAACAAGCTGCCAGTTGGGGTCGTCTGCACCCATGATGCGTGCAAACGTCCAGATGTCTTTCTGGCGCTTGATCTCAGTTGGGTCACCTTCGACGACCTTGCCTTCTGCGTTTGTTACAACCGACGTCAACTCGCCCATAAAGCGGACGGTGACTTCGCCTTCGCCTGTGTCACGATCAAATTCAGCATTGTGCAGAGCCACTTCGCCAACACCGACAAATTCGGCCTGAATAGAAAGGCCTTTTTCGTTGCGGTCATCAATTACCCCCTGGAAGGCTTCAAGAAGCTCTTCGCCCAGGAATTCTTCGACGTCGGACAGATCGCCGTTTTCGAAGGCCATCAGGATCATTTCATAGGCGCCGCGTGATCCTTCCAGAAAGCTGCCGACCATAAAGCCGGGTTCGGCCATCTTCATCGCCGCAAGTGCCTTGGCGCTGGATGTGCCATCTTCGACATGGTCTGTAATGTCGAGATCGGGGCCGCCTTCGATCACATCGAATTCGGGTCGGCGTTTTTGGCCCTCGGAAACTGAGACGGGTGGTTTTTCAAAACCCTCGCGAGTTCCAAGAACGCTGCGCAAACGCAGGATCAGGAAAACAGCGATTCCCGCCAGTACCAGCAACTGAATTATGGAAGAGCTCATTCGACCTCGCAAAGACAAAGTTGGGTTTCGATATCAATGCACATATGTAGGGTGGGTCAGGCCTTGAGTCCACCTGATGTCACATAGCCGAGAGGTTGAAATGCGTTTGTTTTTGCTCTTTCTTGCCGTTCCCTTGATTGAAATTGCGCTTTTCGTCCAAGTCGGCGGAGCAATTGGGCTGCTTGCGACGCTTGCGATTGTCGTGGTTACGGCGGTTTTGGGGGCTTTTCTTGTTCGCTCACAGGGTCTGGCGGTTTTGTCGCAGCTTCAGGGAAGCATAGCACAGCTGGAAGACCCGACCGAACCATTGGCGCATGGCGCAATGATCCTGTTTTCCGGCGCCTTGCTGTTAACGCCGGGTTTTTTCACAGATACGGTCGGGTTTGCATTGATGGTGCCGGGTATTCGGCGGGGTGTTTTTCAGTTTTTTCGAAAACGTATCAGCGTTCAAAAATTTAGCTATGGAACCGCACCCGATAGCGACAGTGGCGTCATTGATGCTGAGTTTGAGGAAGTTGAGCCACCAAAAAAGACAGATGGACCTTCCGGCTGGACACAGCATTGAGCGCATGAAGCCGCTCTGTTAGGTAGGCGCAAATTTAGAATCCCACATATTGGAGATGCCTCACATGGCCGAAAAAGAAAACGGCGCTGCGCCACAAATTCCACAAATGAAAGTCCTTGGGCAGTTCATCCGTGATTTCTCGTTCGAGAACATCCTTGCGCAAAAGCCGGTTGCCGGTCAGGTGAACCCTGACATTCAGGTGCAAGTTGCCCTTGATGCACGCAAAGGTGCTGGCGACAACCAGTACGAGGTGATTTCCAAATACAACATTACATCGACCAACAAAGACAGCGAAGATACGCTTTTTGTTCTTGAGCTGGAATATGCCGGGCTTTTTCAGATTGAAAACATCGCGGAAGAGCAAATCCACCCCTTTTTGATGATCGAATGCCCGCGGATGGTTTTCCCGTTTGTGCGCCGGATTGTCAGCGACATCACGCGCGACGGTGGCTTTCCGCCGCTCAACCTGGATAACATCGACTTCGTTGCGCTTTATCGTCAGCAGCTTGCACAACATCAGGCCAAACAGGCCGAAACTCCGGTCAGTTAAACCGCGACCAAAGCGGGTTTTTCCCAAGTTTAGTGACAAATTCCGCGTGTGCCTCGGATTCTTCCGAGGTCACGCGGGATGGCAACGAAGCCGGACGCGGACCGGGCCGCCAAACATCTCCGTTCGCATCGTTGTTTGCGCTTTGATCGCTTGCGGACGCCAAAACCAGATCTGGTTGGCGACCACCGATCAATTCCAGATAAACCTCCGCTAAAATTTCACTGTCCAGCAAAGCGCCGTGCAGGGTTCGCGCCGAATTGTCGATCCCATAGCGACGGCACAGAGCATCCAATGAAGCAGGCGAACCCGGAAATTTCTTGCGCGCGATATCAAGCGTGTCGATGGCGCGGGAATAGTCGATTTGCGGCATGTCCAGCCAGCGAAGTTCTGCATTCAGGAATTTCATATCAAAGGCTGCGTTGTGGATCACCAGCTTGGAGTCTCCTATGAAATCGAGAAAATCTTGTGCAACCTGTTTGAAGACGGGTTTGTCGCGCAGGAAATCGTCTTTCAAACCGTGCACTTGAATGGCTTCTTCGGGAACTGAACGCTGTGGATTGATGTATTGGTGGTATTGTTCGCCCGTTGGCATGTGCCGGATCAGTTCCACCGCGCCGATTTCAACCAAGCGATCACCGGATTCCGGGTCAAACCCCGTCGTTTCGGTATCAAGAACGATTTCACGCATCGGCCAGCCTATTTTTTTATTTGCTCAAGCACAATGTGAACGGCGGATCGCGCGGCATCAAGCGTGGTTGTTTCGATTATGGCGTCTGCGCGACGTCTTTTTTCGGCGTCCGGCATTTGCTTGGCTTTCAGCGCTTCGAATTTTTCGACGGTCATGTTGGGCCGCGCAAGAACCCGGCGGCGCTGTTCGTCTTCGGGCGCTGAGACAACGACAATAAAGTCAGCGGCATCTGCGGCACCACTTTCGAACAACAGGGGGATGTCGAGAACGACAATCTCGGCGTTTGCTTCTTTCAGAAATTGCGCGCGGTCTTTGGCGACAAGCGGATGTACGATGGTTTCGATTTGGGAAAGTGCGCTTGGGTCTTCACGTATCCAGTCAGATAGGGCGGGGCGACTGACGGTTTCATTTTCGATTGCGGATGGACGAAGTGCGCGGATGGATTCAACGGCAAGGCCGCCTTTGTCGTACAATCTGCGCACTGCTTCATCGGCATCCCAAACCGGAACCCCTGCGTCGCGAAACATTTGAGCAGTCGTAGTTTTGCCCATCCCGATGGAGCCTGTGAGACCAATGACAAAAGGTTTGCTCATCTTAAAACGGCTGTGCGAAGCGCATCGTCGACCGTGGGTGTCATACCGAACCAGCGTTCAAATCCTGGGGCGGCTTGATAGAGTAACATGCCCAATCCATCGACTGTTTCGCAGCCAATGGAATTCGCGTGCGCCAATAGCGGCGTTTCCAATGGGGCATAGACCAAGTCTGTCACAACGGCGTCTTTTGACAGGCCGTCCAGCGGAACGCGCATTTCGGATTTGCCAACCATTCCAAGCGACGTGGCGTTGACCACCGTTTTTGCCCCATCCAGCATGTTGCCCACCTGAACCCAGTCAAAGACTTTCACTTTGATCCCGAATTCCCGCCGTAACGCATCCGCCCGGCTGCGTGTACGATTGGCAAGTCGGATTTCGGCCGCACCACTTTCAATGAAGGACGCGATGACTGCCCGGGCCGCACCTCCGGCACCAAGAATTGCGGCGGGACCTGCCCCGGCTTTCCACGTTGGCGCGTTCTGTTTAAGATTTTCGACAAAACCATAACCATCTGTATTATCAGCGTAAATCTTTCCATCGGCCAGGAATGTTATCGTATTGGCAGACCCAATAACCGCCGCCCGATCGGACACTTGATCAGCAAGACCAAGCGCGTGTTCTTTGTGCGGGATGGTTACGTTGACGCCTGAGAATCCAAGTTGTGGCAGATGGCGAAGCGCGTCTTCCAGATCGACTGAGCTGACCTCCATAGGAATATAATAGCCGGGGATACCGAGTTTGGTCAGCCAGTGCTTGAAGATGCGTGGCGATTTGCTGTGGGCAATAGGTGAACCGATGACCCCGGCAAGTGGAATTCGTTTTAATGCGCTCATGATGACAGGGTGCCCCGCAAACTGAGATAGGACAAGACTTCGAGCAACGGCATGCCCAAAACGTTGAAATGGTCACCTTCTATGCGCGTGAAAAGGCGAACGCCCTCTTCTTCAAGCTTATAGGCCCCAACGGAATGACGAATACTATCCCAGTTTCGCGCAACGTAGTCTTCGAGCCAACCGTCAGAGGCATCGCGCATGTACAAACGCACTTGACCGACGTGCCGCCAGACGGGTTTCGCATCGTCATAAATCACCGCGGCTGAAAGAAGGTGGTGTCGATTGCTACGCAAGGACTTCAATTGAAACAGTGCTTCGTCCGGGTTTTTTGGTTTCGACAGAAGCGTTCCGTTGAAATCCAGAACCTGGTCGGATCCAAGAACGATAGCTCCGGGATTTTTGGCAGCGATCTTGCGCGCCTTCGCTTCGGCCAAAGCATCTGCGATGTCGCGGGGTTTCGCACCATCGGCAAGCAGGGCAGATTTTATCGCGTCTTCGTCAACTTTGGCGGCGACGGCCTCGAACTCTACACCAGCGCGCGTTAACATATCAGCGCGAGTCGTCGAAGAAGAAGCGAGGATGAGGCGGTCAGTCATGTGGATAAGTCTGTGTATTTTGGTACGTCAACAGGTGGTAAAAATTGGTGAAAAGCCGGGTTTTGAAGAAGACACCAACGTCTCGGATTTTTCTTCGCGCGTTCCGGGCGATTTGTCCACGGTGGATAATCAAACGATAGGACCTGTGGGAAAACCCTTTTCTTCAAGGCTCATACAGATTTCATCCACAGGATTTAAGAATGCTAAGGAAGTGTTAAGTGCCTAATTTCAAATTAAGAAACAAGTTGTTTCCCCGTTTTTGGGGCAAGCTTGAATCCCGTGATTTTCAATGTGTGTAAGTCAACCTGAAGCCAAAGAATTCCACTTATCCACGTTACTAACTACCACCACATCTTTTCTTTCCTTCTTATATTTAATTAAGAGAGGGATGACGATGGAGAGGTCGTATGGCTGAGATACTGGCGGGTTTGTATCCTTGGGTGAAAGCGCTTCATATCATATCGGTCATTTCGTGGATGGCAGGACTTTTCTATTTGCCGAGGTTATTTGTGCATCACGTTGAACGCGCGGGTTCAGATGGTGAGACGCACGAGATTTTCACGATGATGGAAGAAAAGCTTTTACGGGTCATTATGAACCCGGCGATGATCGCGACATGGATTTTTGGACTGTGTCTGGTGTTTACGCCGGGTATTGTTGATTGGTCATCGTTCTGGCCGTGGTTCAAAGCTGCTGGTGTGATTGCGATGACGGTGTTTCACATGTGGCTGGCCGCACGACGCAAGGAATTCGCGACGGGAACGAATACGCGCAGCGGACGGACTTATCGGATTATGAATGAGGTTCCGACAGTTTTGATGATTGTGGTCGTGTTCTCGGTGGTTCTGAAATTCTAACCGGTGATTGACTTGGGGCATTCTGATCCTTAAGTGTTTGGCCGGATCGCCGTCCTGGCTTTCTTTGATGTTTCAAAAATCCAAACCTCTGTCGTCCCACTTGGGCGCTTGAAAGGTATATCTATGTCCGACCGTTTGAATCTGGCCGAATTGAAGTCGAAATCGCCGAAAGAGCTTTTAGGTCTCGCTGAAGAGCTTGAGATCGAAAACGCTTCGACGATGCGTAAGGGTGAGATGATGTTCTCGATCCTGAAGGAACGGGCCGAAGACGAATGGGTCATCGGTGGTGACGGTGTGCTTGAGGTTCTTCAAGATGGGTTTGGGTTCTTGCGCTCGCCAGAGGCCAACTATTTGCCTGGCCCTGACGATATTTATCTATCGCCAGAAATGATCCGGTCGTTTTCGCTTCGTACTGGCGATAGCGTGGAGGGTGTCATTCGCGCGCCAAACGACAGCGAGCGATATTTTGCTTTGACGATGGTTGAAAAGATCAACTTCGAAGACCCTGAAAAAGCGAAACATAAGGTCAGCTTTGATAACTTGACGCCGCTTTATCCAGATGAGCGGATGAATATGGAAATCGAAGATCCGACGATCAAAGACAAGTCGGCCCGGGTTATTGATTTGGTTGCGCCGATTGGTAAGGGACAACGTTCGCTGATTGTGGCACCACCGCGGACAGGTAAGACGGTTATTCTTCAGAACATCGCTAATTCCATCGAAACCAATCATCCTGAATGCTATTTGATCGTTCTGTTGATTGATGAGCGCCCGGAAGAAGTGACGGACATGCAGCGGTCGGTGAAGGGCGAAGTTGTATCATCGACTTTTGACGAGCCAGCGACGCGTCACGTGGCGGTTTCTGAGATGGTAATCGAAAAAGCGAAACGTCTGGTTGAGCATAAACGCGATGTTGTGATCCTGTTGGATTCGATTACGCGCCTTGGCCGGGCTTTCAACACGGTGGTTCCGTCGTCCGGTAAGGTTTTGACTGGCGGTGTTGATGCAAATGCGCTCCAACGGCCGAAACGGTTCTTTGGTGCGGCACGGAATATCGAAGAGGGCGGTTCTTTGACGATTATTGCGACCGCTCTGGTCGAAACGGGTAGCCGCATGGACGAAGTTATCTTTGAGGAATTCAAAGGCACCGGTAACAGCGAGATTGTTCTGGATCGGAAAGTCGCGGACAAGCGGGTTTATCCAGCGATGGACATTCTGAAATCCGGTACGCGGAAAGAAGAGCTGCTGGTTGACGCGAACGACTTACAGAAAACGTTCATTCTGCGCCGTATTTTGAATCCGATGGGAACGACGGATGCGATTGAATTCTTATTGGGTAAGTTGAAGCAGACAAAGACGAACTCTGACTTCTTTGACTCCATGAATAAGTGATTTTCTGTTTTAAAACAGAAGGTTAAGTGATATGGATACGATTTTTGCCCTTAGCAGCGCACGGGGTAAAGCAGGCGTTGCTGTCATTCGAATATCTGGGCCGCGTGCCGGGGAAGCTTTTGAAAGCATAGCTGGAAAGATACCCGCGCCGCGCCATGCAGCGCTTCGGTCGCTGTCTTTTGATGGTGCCGTTCTGGATCAGGCTTTGGTGATTTGGATGCCGGGGCCTGATAGTTTTACCGGTGAAGATATTGCCGAGCTTCATGTTCACGGATCAATCGCAACGGTGAATGCGGTGCTTCGGGCTTTGGGTCAGCAGACCGGCTTGCGTGCGGCTGAGGCCGGCGAGTTCACGCGGCGCGCACTTGAAAACGAGCGTCTTGATCTTGCTCAGGTCGAGGGCCTGTCTGATTTGATTGAGGCCGAAACAGAAGCGCAGCGACGGCAAGCATTGCGTGTTTTGTCAGGGGCCTTGGGAGATCGAGCTGACGATTGGCGGCGCCGGTTGATTAGGGCAGCGGCCCTGCTGGAAGCAACGATTGATTTTGCGGATGAGGAAGTTCCGACAGACGTTCTTCCAGAGGTTCGAACGCTTATGGAAAGCGTTTCTTCCGAACTACAGGCCGAAGCGTTGGGTGTTGGCATGGCAGAACGTATCCGCGACGGGTTCGAGGTAGCCATTGTCGGCCCGCCGAATGTAGGAAAATCGACGCTATTGAATGCGATTGCAGGGCGGGAAGCTGCGATCACATCAAACATTGCCGGAACCACGCGGGACGTAATCGAGGTTCGGATGGAGCTTCGGGGTTTGCCAGTGACGCTTCTGGATACAGCGGGTATGCGTGAGGCCGGTGATGAGATTGAAGCACTGGGCATCGATCTTGCGCGAAGTCGAGCTAGCGCGGCTGATCTGAGGATTATTTTAAAGGGTGGTGTGGACGAGCCGCCGGTTATTGAAGCCGCTGATGATGACCTTGTTGTTGTAACGAAGTCTGATCTTGGTAGTGGCGATGTTTCAGCAAAGACCGGCGATGGGCTGGACGTGCTGATATCCAATGTTGCTAAGCGACTGGAGCGACGCGCAAGTTTAGCAGGGGTTGCTATTCGCGAGCGTCATCGATTGGCAATGGAGCAAGCGATTGAGTCTTTGGAAATCGCGTCTGATCGGTTAAACCAATCTCCTGAGCTGGCGGAACTGATTGCCGAGGAGCTTCACACAGCGACCCGTGCCTTGGATTCTCTAGTGGGCCGTGTGGGCGTTGAAGATATTTTGGGCGAGATTTTCGCGAGCTTTTGTATTGGTAAATAAAAGGCGATGTTTCACGTGAAACATTCTGAAACAGATGTGATTGTGGTCGGCGGTGGCCATGCGGGCGCGGAGGCGGCTCATGCTGCAGCGCGTCGGGGCGCCCGCGTTTCCTTGGTGACGCTATCACGTGCAGGCATTGGTGTTATGTCCTGCAATCCTGCGATTGGTGGCCTTGGCAAAGGTCATCTGGTTCGTGAGATTGACGCGTTGGATGGCGTTATGGCCCGAGTTGCGGATAAGGCAGGTATCCAGTTCCGCTTGCTGAACCGCCGCAAGGGCCCGGCGGTGCAAGGGCCGCGTGCGCAAGCCGACCGCGCCATCTATCGCTCAGCCATGTTGGCCGAGATGACGGCGCACCCGGATATTCAGATTGTCGAAGGCGAATCCACAGATTTCATCATGGATGGGCCGCGTGTTGCAGGGGTTGTTCTTCGTGATGGGTCTGAAATTCGCGCGGCTGCGGTTGTTTTAACAACGGGCACGTTTTTACGTGGTGTGATCCACATTGGGGACGTCTCGCGCCCGGGTGGCAGAATGGGTGATGCACCGTCGGTGCGTTTGGCGGAGCGAATTGACGACTTTGGGCTTATATTGGGGCGCTTGAAGACAGGTACTCCGCCACGTTTGCGATCGAAATCCATCGACTGGGATCAACTTGAAAGCCAACCGGGTGATGCCGAGCCGGTGTTCTTTTCGTTTTTTACGAAAGATGTTCAGGCAGATCAGGTTGCTTGTGGGATCACGCATACAAATGAAGCGACCCATGAGATTATTCGGACCAATCTTGAGCGCTCTGCCATGTATGGCGGGCACATTGACGGCGTTGGGCCGCGATACTGTCCGTCGATCGAAGACAAGGTTGTACGGTTTGCTGACAAGTCGTCACATCAGGTATTTCTCGAGCCGGAAGGATTAACCAGTGATTTGGTTTATCCAAATGGGATTTCGACGTCTTTACCGGAGGGCGTTCAGCACGACTATGTTCGTTCGATTGCGGGACTTGAGAAAGCTGAGATCGCTCAGCCAGGCTATGCAATCGAATACGATTACGTTGATCCTCGGAATCTGACCTCGGCGTTGCGATTGCGGGATGTTGAGGGCCTGTACTTGGCGGGGCAGATCAATGGAACGACCGGCTATGAAGAGGCGGCTGCTCAAGGGCTTGTCGCCGGCCTAAATGCTGCCGGTGATGCCCTGGGGTTGGAATCCGCCAAATTTTCACGGGAAACGTCATATATCGGCGTTATGGTTGATGATTTGACGACGCAGGGCGTGAGCGAGCCCTATCGAATGTTTACGTCACGGGCCGAATTCCGGCTTTCGTTACGGGCTGATAATGCGGATCAGCGTTTGACCCCGGTTGGCGAAAGCTTTGGATGCGTTGGCGACGTTCGCGCCAAGGCTTTTTCCAGCAAGATGGAAGCATTGGACTCTGGTCGAGCGCGCCTTGCGGGGGCCCGCGTCACGGCATCGGAAGCCGCGGATGCCGGCATTCGGATTGCGCGTGATGGAACGAAGCGCACGTCGCTGGACCTATTATCGTTTGCCGATGTTTCATTCAGTGTGTTGGAAAAACTTCGGCCCGAGCTCGCGGATATAGACGCCGAAATCAAAAACCAGCTTAAATGTGACGCGTTGTATGCGCATTATGTTGAACGTCAGGCGCGGGATGTTGATAATCTTCGTCGTGATGAAGCTCACTTGATCCCCGTTGAATTCGACTATGAAGGCTTAAATGGGTTGTCGCATGAGTTGAAACAGAAGCTTTTGGCTTCCAAACCCGAAACCCTAGGGCAGGCCGGTCGGATTGAAGGCATGACGCCCGCAGCGCTGACACTGATCCTTGCGCGGATTAAAAAAGGCGTGCGTCGCGCATCATGAGCGATAAAGGTGACTTTCAGCGGAAAACCAATGTTTCACGTGAAACATTGGAGCAGCTTGAAATCTATGCTGATTTGCTAACCACATGGAATAAACGCATCAACCTGGTTTCACCGAAGTCGTTGGATCAGCTTTGGACAAGACACTTTTTGGATTCTGCGCAACTTCTCCGATTGGATTCTGACGCCAAACATTGGGTAGATCTAGGTAGCGGTGGGGGGTTTCCCGGGGCGGTGGTTGCCATCATGGCTGGAACCGAAATGAAAACCTCCCTGATCGAAGCAGATCAACGAAAAGCCACGTTTCTTCGTGCTTTGGCGCGTGAAACCACGGGGTTTGAAGTTATTGCGTCTCGGGTTGAAGATGTGGATGCGCAGAATGCAGATGTTGTTTCGGCGCGTGCTTTGGCGCCATTGCCGCTTTTGTTGAACTATGTATCGCAGCATCTGCGGGCAGGTGGGCGCGCAATCCTTCCAAAAGGAAAAAAAGCACAATCGGAAATCAGAGAGGCGCTTGAACACTGGCGCTTCGACTGCGAAACACATCCAAGCGAGACGGATTCTGAAGCCGTCGTTTTGACCATCGGAGACATCAAGCGTGCCTGACCCGACACGACCCCCAATGCCCCGCATTATCTCGATCGTGAACCAAAAGGGTGGCGTCGGTAAAACGACCACTGCCATTAACCTAGGCGCTTCACTGGCTGAGGAAGGGTACAATGTTTTGCTTGTTGATTTGGACCCGCAAGGTAATGCGTCGACCGGCTTGGGAATTGATCCGGAAGCCCGCGATTTCACAACCTATGATTTGATTCTTGAAGAAACCGATCTGGAGAACGTTCTTAAGCCGACCTTGGTCGAGGGCCTTTTGATCGCGCCAAGCACAACCGATCTTAGTTCGGCCGATATCGAAATGATGGCGATTGAGAAGCGTAGCTTTCTTCTGCACGACGCCTTGCGTCAACCGGCAATTGACGCCTACGCGTTGGATTTTGTGCTGATCGATTGCCCGCCGTCATTGAGCCTTTTGACAGTTAACGCGATGGTCGCGTCGGATTCTGTACTGATCCCACTGCAAAGCGAATTCTTTGCGTTGGAAGGGTTGTCGCAGCTTATGCTGACCATTCGAGAAGTGCGCGAAGCCGCCAACCCGAACTTGCGGATCGAAGGCGTTTTGTTGACGATGTATGACGGTCGAAATAATTTGAGCCAACAGGTCGAAACCGATGCGCGTGAGACGTTGGGGGCATTGGTGTACGAGACGATTGTACCGCGCAATGTGCGGATTTCCGAGGCACCGTCATACTCGATGCCCGTTTTATCTTATGATCCAACCTCGAAAGGGGCTTTGGCCTATCGCGCTTTGGCACAAGAGATGGTAGAAAAGATTGAGACAGCTACAACATAGGGTGAGATGATGGCGCAGGGAAAGTCAGAGCGGCGTGGATTGGGGCGTGGATTGTCTGCTTTGATGGCAGATGTCGATACCACGCCTGCAAACGAACCCTTGGCGGCTCGTAAGCCCGAGACAACAATCGATATTGCGCGAATTGCACCGAATCCAGATCAGCCGCGGCGGACATTTACGGAAGATGCGTTGGCCGAACTGACCGCATCGATCCGGGCGAAAGGTATCATTCAGCCGCTTGTGCTCAGGATAAATCCACGCGACCCCGGCGGATATGAGATCGTTGCTGGCGAACGTCGTTGGCGAGCCGCGCAGCGGGCGCAATTGCACGAAGTTCCGGCAATTGTGCGTGAATTGGACGACACAGAAGTCCTTGAGCTTGCAATCATTGAAAACATCCAGCGGGCCGATCTGAACGCGGTTGAAGAGGCGGCTGGTTACCGTCAGCTTATGGACCGTTTTGGTCATACGCAGGAGAAGCTGGCTGAGGCTTTGGGCAAAAGCCGAAGCCATATCGCGAACTTGTTGCGGCTTTTGAATTTGCCGGATGCGGTTCTGGACATGGTTCGCGGTGGCGAATTGTCGGCAGGTCATGCAAGGGCGTTGATCACGGCAGAGGATCCTGAAGCGCTTGCTCGGGAGATTGTAAAGAAGGGCCTTTCCGTTCGTCAGGCCGAAGCCTTGGCGAAAGGGCCTGCGAAGCCGAGTGAGCCAAATCGTAACGTTGCGCCGATGAAGGACGCGGACACACGGCATCTGGAGCAGGATCTTTCGGCCGCTTTAGCGATGAAGGTGAGTATTGATCACGAGCACGGCAAAGAAAGTGGTGTAATAACAGTGCGCTACAAGGATTTAACTCAGCTGGATGAGGTTTGTCGCAGGCTGAGTGTCACCATCGGCGCTGGCGAGGTTTAGGCCAGAAGCTCCCGCAAAATGGCATTTAACAAAGGGCGGCCCTTGGGGGTCGTCCTTATGCGTTCGGATCTGATTTCGAGCAGGTTGTCGTTGATCAGGTGTTCGACCCTTGTGCCAGTTAGCATTTCTGCGGGGACGCCTTCCGTCAATCTCAAGCCCATCATAATGGCTTCGGTACGTGCGCCTTCAGGGGATATCGTTTGGCGATCTTCATATCCCGACGCTGTTTTTTCAACTGAAGACAGCCATTGACCGGGCGCTGAAAAGCAGGTGGTTTCGATCCGTTTGCCATCAAGCGTCAATCGGCCATGTGCGCCGGGGCCAATGCTAACCCAATCACCGGACCGCCAATATATCAGATTGTGAATTGAGGCAGCGCCGGGCTTTGCGTGGTTTGAAATTTCATACGCTGGTAGGCCGAAATCTTCGGTTATGTCATGGGTCAGTGAAAACATGTCGGCGGAAAGATCGTCGGTTGGCAGGCCGGGCAAACGGTTGACGGCGTGGCGATCGCCGAAAGCGGTGCCAGGTTCGACTGTAAGCTGGTACAACGACAGGTGATCGACAGCCATATTCAGCGCCTCGGAGAGCTCAGCCTTCCAGTCGTCTAAAGTTTGATTTTGGCGTGCATAGATCAAATCAAACGACACGCGAGGAAAAGTGTTGCGCGCAATTTCGAAGGCGTCGCGCGCTTCTTTAACCGTATGCAATCGACCGAGCGCTTTGAGGTCAGCCTCTCGCAAGGACTGGATTCCGATGGACACGCGGTTTACGCCACCCTCGGAATAAGCGCGAAATCTTCCCGCTTCGACAGAGGTTGGGTTGGCTTCCAGCGTGATTTCCATATCGTTCGCAGGGGTCCATAACCCACGCGCTGTGGATATAATATCTGCAACTGTATCGGCGGACATCAGGCTGGGCGTGCCGCCGCCAAAGAAAATTGAATTCAGAACACGAGAACCGGATTCGTCTCTAACACGGGCCAATTCAGTCAAATATGCCGACTTCCACCGGGTTTGATCGATTGATGAGACCACGTGGCTGTTGAAATCGCAGTAGGGGCATTTAGCCTGACAAAAAGGCCAGTGCACATAAAGCCCGAAGCCTGCATTGTCAGCCACTGTGGAACACGGCTTTCAGCTTTCGGAAAGCATCGGCACGATGGCTGATGCGGTTCTTGGCAGCAAAAGCCATTTCGCCAAAAGTGACGTCTTTGCCGCGGGGTTGAAAAATAGGATCGTATCCATGGCCCTGATCGCCGCGCATGGGCCACGTGATTTGACCTTCCATGCGGCCCTGAAAGATTTCTTCGTCGCCATCGGGCCAAGCCAGCACGAACGTACAACAAAACCGCGCCGTCCAAGGAGAGGCTACACCGGATTCCAGAAGGGCTTCGTGGGTGCGGGTCATAGCCATCACGAAATCGCGGCCATCGGGTGTTTCCGCCCAATCGGCTGTGTAAACACCCGGAGCGCCGTTAAGCGCGTCGACTTCAATACCACTATCGTCGGCTAAAACGGGCAAGCCGGTTGCGGCAACAGCGGCGCGTGCTTTGATCCGTGCGTTTTCGATAAACGTCGTGCCGTCTTCCACTGGTTCTAGCAAGCCCTTTTCGGCGGCCCCGATGACTTGCACCGGATAATCGGAAAGCAAATCCTTGATTTCCTCAAGCTTGCCAGCGTTGTGCGTTGCAATCAGCAGCGTGTCTTCGGTGAAGCGCCGCATTAGCTGGAGGCGCTTTTTTGTGCCGCGATCAATGTTTCCGAACCTTTTTCAGCCAGATCGAGAAGCGTCGACATTTCATGGCGTGCAAAAGTTGAGCCTTCGGCGGACATTTGAACTTCGATCAGCTTGCCTGAACCTGTCATGACGAAGTTGCCATCAACGCCCGCTTCGCTGTCTTCGGGGTAATCCAGATCAAGCACCGGCTGACCGGCGTAAATCCCACAAGATACGGCGGCAACGTGATCTGTGATCGGGTCAGACGTGACAAGCCCAGCTTTCAGAAGGGATTTCACAGCCAAACGCAAGGCTAACCAACCGCCAGTAATCGAGGCGCAGCGCGTGCCGCCATCAGCTTGAATTACATCACAATCGACAACGATTTGACGCTCGCCTAAGGCAGGTCGATCAACGCAAGCGCGCAGCGAACGACCTATAAGGCGTTGAATTTCCTGGGTTCGACCGGATTGACCGTTTTTCGCTTCGCGACGGCTTCGGGTGTGGGTAGCACGAGGGAGCATGCCATATTCCGCCGTGACCCAACCAAGGCCAGAATTTTTCATCCAAGGCGGCACACGTTCGTCAATCGATGCTGTACACAACACATGAGTGTCGCCGCATTTGATCAGGCAGGAGCCTTCGGCGTGACGTGTTATTCCGGTTTCAATCGCAACCGGCCTCATTTCATCTGTCTGGCGCCCCGAAGGTCTCATGGAAATTCCCTTTGTAAGATGAATGACTGATAAAGAGCCGCCCCTTTCGCTTCAACCCCGATTGACCTTAGCGCGGGCTTCCATTTAATTGTCCGGCCCCCATATGATGCCTGACCCATGACTGATGCTGGCCGCCTACTTGATGAGATGAACCAACGCACGCGCGAAGTATTTCGCCGGGTGGTTGAAGGGTATCTTGAAACGGGCGAACCGGTTGGTTCGCGTACTTTAACACGTGAGATGAACGAGAAGGTGTCGGCTGCAACGGTCCGCAATGTGATGCAGGATCTCGAATATCTAGGGCTTTTGGATTCGCCACACATTTCGGCGGGGCGGTTGCCAACCGAATCCGGGCTACGGTTGTTTGTTGATGGGTTGATGGAAGTTGGCGACGCTTCTGCGGCTGACCGTGATGTGATCGACAATGAGATTTCGTCGAATGACGATAGTGTAACGACATTGTTAGACCGGGTTGGTTCCGCGCTATCGGGCGTTACGCAGGGTGCCAGTCTTGTTCTGACGCCAAAGCATGACGCCCCGATCAGACATATCGAGTTTGTAAGTTTGGCCGCAGACCGCGCGTTGGTTGTGTTGGTGTTCGGCGATGGGCATGTGGAAAACCGTGTATTTGCACCGCCTCCCGGCCAAACCGCCAGTTCGTTTCGCGAAGCCGCAAATTTTTTGAACTCGATCATTGCGGGTCACACGCTGTCTGAGCTGAGCGATGTTATCCGAACCGAGATTGCACGCCATCGTCAGGAACTGAACATTTTGGCCCGCGAGCTGGTCGAAAGCGGTACGGCCTTTTGGGAAAACGAAGGCACATCATATGAGCGTTTGATTGTGCGGGGCCGGTCGCATCTTTTGCCGGGATCCGAGGAAGAAGAAGATCTGGAGCGTGTGCGAAGCCTGTTTGACGATCTGGAACGCAAGCGTGACATCGCCGAATTCCTGGAGCTGACAGAGGAAGGTGACGGTGTGCGCATTTTTATTGGTTCTGAGAACAAATTATTTTCTCTTTCGGGTTCCTCTTTGGTGGTCTCTCCGTATATGAACGCTGATCGAAAGATCGTCGGTGCGATTGGGGTAATCGGTCCGACCCGGCTCAACTACGGACGGATTGTTCCAATTGTGGATTATACGGCTCAATTGGTGAGTCGCCTGATTACGGATAGAGGGCAGTGATGAACGACGCAGAAGCGAAAAAACCCATGGCGGATGAAGACTTAATCGATATCGGATCACCGGAAGCATTGGAGCAACCGGAATTCGATGAGCGCATTTTGGCGTTGGAAGTCGAACGAGATGAGCTGAAAGACAAGTTTATGCGTGCTTTGGCGGATGCAGAAAATGCGCGCAAACGGTCAGAGCGGGATCGCCGGGAAGCCGAGCAGTACGGCGGCTCAAAGCTTTCACGTGATTTGTTACCGGTTTTTGACAACATGAAACGTGCCGTTCTTGCGGTTCCGGAAGATGCACGTGAAGCAAATTCGGCGCTGATCGAGGGTATCGAGTTGACGATGCGTGAATTGTTGAGCGTTTACAACAAGCACGGCATTCATCTGATTTCGCCTGATGTTGGTGATCGGTTCGATCCGCAATTGCACGAGGCAATGTTCGAAGCACCACTGCCGGGCACGCGTGCCGGTGACATTATTCAAGTCGAAGCTGACGGATTTATGTTGCACGACCGCTTGCTTCGGCCCGCGCGTGTCGGTGTCAGTTCAAACACGGGCTCTTAACCCAAGCGGCGGTGCTTTCAGCGTATCTATGTCAGGAAGATGCGTCTTAAATCAGGATTTACCAGCCAACGCCTTCAGGTCGTAAAGCGCCTGAAGTGCGTCACGTGGTGACATGTCGTCCGGCAAAAGCTGGGCGAGCTTGGATTCGAGCTCGGAGTCCTGCACAGGTTTCGGTGCGGGCGTTGGGGCGATGGAAAAAAGCGGTAAATCGTCGATCAGAGCTTTTTGCCGGGCACCGCCTTCGCGTTCGCCTTTTTCCAATGCGTCCAATACTACGCGCGCGCGATCGACCACCACTTGGGGCAAGCCGGCCAACTTTGCGACCTGAACGCCATAGCTTCGGTCGGCCGCTCCTTTTCGAACTTCGTGCAGGAAGATGACGTCGCCTTCCCATTCTTTGACGGCCACTGTCGCATTCTGAACGTCGTCTAATCGGTCGGCCAGCTCGATCATTTCGTGGTAATGCGTCGCGAACAATGCGCGACAGCCGTTGGTTTCATTCAAGTGTTCCAAAGTGGCCCAGGCGATGGATAACCCGTCATAGGTGGCGGTGCCGCGACCAATTTCATCTAAGATAACAAGTGCGCGGTCGTCGGCTTGGTTCAGAATGGCGGCGGTTTCAACCATTTCGACCATGAATGTCGACCGGCCACGGGCAAGATCATCCGATGCGCCAACGCGGCTGAAAATCTGGCTGACCAAGCCAATGCGCGCGCTGGTTGCGGGCACGAAACTTCCAGCGTGTGCAAGTAGGGCGATCAGCGCGTTCTGACGCAGAAACGTCGATTTACCCGCCATGTTGGGACCGGTTAAAAGCCAAATCTGGCCTTTGTCGGCACCTGACAAATCGCAATCGTTTGCAATAAAGGGCGTGCCATCTGATTTCAGGGCGGCCTCGACCACAGGATGGCGTCCTCCGGTAATCTGGAACGCGCGGCTGTTGTCGATTTTGGGTGCGATCCAGTTTTCCGAACGGGCCAGCGCTGCAAATGCACTGGCGACATCCAGTTCAGCAAGCGCTTTGGCGGCAAGTCCGATACGCGCAGATTCATCCAGGACGTGCCGCTTTAGTTCTGAATAGAGACTGATTTCGATCTCGATGGCCCGAGATCCAGCGTTAAGGATTTTGGTTTCCAGTTCGGACAGTTCCACAGTGGTAAAGCGAACGGCACTGGCCGTGGTTTGGCGGTGGATAAAGCGTTCTGACAGTGGTGCTGCCAACATTTTATCGGCGTGGGTGGCGGTTGTTTCGATGAAATAGCCAAGGACATTGTTGTGTTTGATCTTGATAGTCGGGATGCCGGTGGCCTCGGCGTATTCGCTTTGGAGGCCAGCAATCACACCGCGACCCTGATCGCGCAACCGCCGGGCTTCGTCGAGTTCATCATGGTAACCGGCGGAGATAAATCCACCATCGCGGGCCAGCAAGGGCGGTTCCGCGATCAACGCATCATCAAGGCTGGTGTTGAGATCGTCAAAACCTTCCAAATCATCCAGCCATGTGTCGATCAGCTTGTTACCTTTTCCGCGCAGATCACTGATCAGGTTTGGTAGTTGTTCAAGCGCATTTCGAATGGCAGTTAGATCACGAGGCCCACCACGATCTAGGGCGAGCCGTGACAATGCACGTTGAATGTCAGGGCAGCGTTTCAGGGCGCCGCGCGTCGTTTCGATGGCCGTGGCATTTTCGACGAACCAAGCGACGGATTGAACGCGGCTTTGAATCAACGCCAGATCGCGAGAGGGCGACGAAAGACGCTGTTCTGTCAAACGACCACCAGCTGCCGTAACGGTGCGATCAATTGCATGAACAAGCCCGCCTTCGCGCGATCCGTTCAGAGCGTGGGTTAATTCAAGGTTGCGCCGTGTTGCAGCGTCGATCTGAACGACACCAGTTTCGATTTCCCGGACGGGGGGGCGTAGAAGCGGAAGGTTGCCTTTTTGCGTGAGCTCAAGGTAATCGACCAAGGCGCCGATCGCAGAAATCTCGGCGCGTTCGAAGCTGCCAAAGGCGTCTAGGCTTTTGACTTGCCACAGTTCGGTCAGACGCTTCTCTGCCGATTGGCTGTCGAAGCTTGCTGGTGACAGGGGGGTTAAGGACGCCCCCGTTTCAGTCACTAAATCGGACAGATCGTTATATTTTGATTCCGAAATGACGACTTCACTTGGGGCCAATCGTGCGAGTTCGGGGCCAAATCGGACAGGTGGAAGCGACATAACGTGCAATTCGCCTGTGGAAATATCGGCCCAGGCAATAGCAGCTTCGTTCCGTACTTGGGCAAGTGTAGCAAGATAGTTATGGCGGCGCGCGTCCAGCAGGGAATCTTCGGTCAACGTGCCAGGTGTGACCAATCGGACAACACCGCGTTTAACGACGGATTTTGAACCACGCTTTTTGGCCTCAACTGGGCTTTCGAGTTGTTCGCAGACTGCGACGCGAAAACCTTTGCGGATCAGCGTCAACAGATAACCTTCCGCGGAATGCACCGGAACGCCGCACATGGCGATGTCTTCGCCCAAGTGTTTGCCGCGTTTGGTAAGCGCGATGTCCAAAGCGGCCGATGCGGCAACAGCGTCATCGAAAAACAATTCATAGAAATCGCCCATCCGGTAAAAAAGGAGCGCCTCTGGATACGCGTCCTTGATTTCCAGAAATTGGGCCATCATTGGCGTTACGCCAGTTGCCGCGACGGTCACTGCTTTCACACCCCCAAGTGCTTTAGCCGAATTTAGCGAAGCAGTCGTTGGGGGGAAAGGCGAAAAGCGGGACTACTGACCCGTCACAAAAGGTGCAGCACTACCCCAAAGGGCCTGAACTGTTTGATCGCGTTTGCAAGCGGAGCGGTAGAACTTATAAGCCTTCGCTTTGGATTTCGGACCACGACGGGTGAGAACGATGTCTTTGCCCTTGGCGTAATTTTGGTGATACGCCTCGGCTTGATAGAAAGGGTTGGCGTCAAGGATTGGCGTCACAACTTTACGACCGAGGTCTTTCTGCGCTTGGGCTTTGGCCTTTTCTGCGGCCGCGCGCTCGGCGTTGTTGGATACAAATATTGCAGTTCGGTAGCTTTCGCCGCGATCACAAAACTGACCACCAGCGTCCGTTGGATCGACTGAGCGGAAAAAGCTGTAAAGCAACTGATCATAACTGATTTTTGCACTGTCGTAGTTGATTTCAACAGCTTCGTAGTGGCCGGTTCCGCCGCGCGACACGTCTTTGTAGGACGGATTCACAGTTGTTCCACCCGTAAAGCCCGTAACGACTTCGCCGACACCGTTTAGAGATTCAAAGTCGGATTCGATGCACCAGAAGCAACCACCAGCAAAGTACGCCTTCTTTTGAGCAGCCTGAGCTTTGTCAGCTGTGATCGAAAGCCCGGCTATTATCAAAGCGCCCAAGGCAAGGGTCGTTTTTATGGTGAAAGTCATGTCTATGCCTCATTCGATATTTTCTGGCATAATGACGGTTTGGGTGCGGTGCGTCCATTCACTGGGCTGTGAGATCTCGACCTTGTGTGAGTTGTTTCATTCTGTATGTGGCTCTAGGTTTTGTAACCATGAAGATCGCGATGTGGAGCGGGCCGCGTAACTTATCGACGGCTATGATGTATGCCTTTGGAAACAGGGCTGATTTTGCGGTATGGGATGAACCTTTTTATGCCGCGTATTTGGCAGCAACGGGAATAGATCATCCGATGCGGGATGATGTTCTGGCGGGTCATGAGACGGATCCAGTGCGCGTTGCGGATAGATGCTCTCGCTCAATTCCCGACGGAAAGGCGCATTTTTACATGAAGCACATGGGGTTTCACATGGAGCCTTCGTTTCCATTGGATTGGGCATCTGAATGTGTGAATGTTCACTTGATCCGCCATCCCGCACGGGTTGTCGCGAGCTATAGGGCAAAACGTGAGAACCCCAAGTTGCGCGACATTGGGTTTGAGCAGCAAGCCAAGGTTTTTGAGCAGTTCCCCGGACCTGTGATCGATAGCGCGAAGATCCGACGCGATCCGGAAGGCTGCCTTCGGAAACTGTGCGAAACCATTGGGTTGGACTTTGATCCGGCGATGCTGGCATGGCCGAAAGGGCCAAAGGCGTTTGACGGGGTTTGGGCGCCCCATTGGTACGGCGCCGTGCATAAATCCAACGGATTTGCCGGTGCCGAAGGGCCGTTGCCCGATTTGGATAGCGATGCCGCGGGGTTGGTTGAAGCGGCGATGCCCTATTATGAGCGGCTGTCTGTTCTGACGATATGACGGCGGAGCTCGTCTTTTCCAATTTCCGCCCAGAGCTAAAGTATCACTTTAAACGCCGATCTCTGGCAGCAAGTAGCTTTAGCCGAAGAGCATTCAATTGGATGAAACCTTGGGCGTCTTCTTGATCGTAAGCACCTGCGTCTTCTTCGAAGGTTACGTGGGCTTCCGAGTAAAGCGAGTGACCGGACCAGCGGGCAACCGTCCGTGCCACACCTTTATAGAGTTTCAATTTAACAACGCCGGTCACGTGTTCCTGGCTTTTATCGATCAATGCTTGCAGCATTTCGCGTTCAGGCGAGAACCAGAAGCCGTTGTAGATCAGCTCTGCATACTTTGGCATGATGCTGTCTTTGAGGTGCCCAGCGCCTGCATCCAGTGTGATCTGCTCAATGCCACGATGCGCCTCAAGCAATACCGTCCCGCCGGGTGTTTCGTAAACTCCGCGGGATTTCATGCCAATGAAGCGATTTTCGACCAGATCAAGACGGCCAACGCCGTGCTTGCCGCCCAATTCGTTCAGTTTGGTCAAGATCGTCGCGGGCGACATCATCTCGCCATTGATAGCTACGGCATCGCCACGTTCAAACGTGATTTCAACCATTTCTGGTGTATCGGGTGCGGTTTCTGGCGAAACTGAGCGTTGATATACGTATTCCGGCGCTTCTTTGGCTGGGTCTTCAAGGACTTTGCCTTCGGAAGATGTGTGTAGCAAGTTCGCATCCACGCTGAACGGCGCTTCGCCGCGTTTGTCCTTGGCGATCGGGATTTGATGCTTTTCTGCAAACTCGATCAGCTTGGTCCGACTACCCAAATCCCATTCACGCCAAGGGGCGACAACCTTGATTTCTGGGTTCAGCGCATAGGCAGCCAGTTCAAACCTGATCTGGTCGTTGCCCTTTCCAGTCGC